>NZ_CP064701.1:0-905000 GCF_023101065.1 Bradyrhizobium sp. 172 | reverse complement strand
CTTCATCGCCTCTCAGCGCCAAGGCATCCACCGAACACCCTTAAGGCACTTGATTGCTCTCATTATCAATGTCCACACACTCGGCAGAATGTTGTCTGCAGAACTACCTTGCGGCACGCGCCCTCGATGAACGCTATCTGCAGCCGGACAATGATTAGAAAGACCAGCTTGCTTCGTAAGATCGTTCCGATAGCGAGGCGGTCAAGCTTCGCTAAAAGGATCATTTACAACTCGCTTGTCTTTCAAAGCAGCCTTGTGAGCTACAATGGAAGACGCATGAGCGCCGAAATGATCCGGAGATAATGAAGTATCGCGCAACAATTACTTGTTGCCCGATCCAACTCGGATCGATCTCCTCTTTACGATGTCAGAAATCACGCAGCTTACTGTCCATCCGGACTAGTAAGTGCGAAGTGATGTTTCGCGGACGACGGTATGAGCAGCCGGTGATCAAACCATCTGGTGGAGCCAGACGGGATCGAACCGACGACCTCATGCTTGCAAAGCACGCGCTCTCCCAGCTGAGCTATGGCCCCGTAACCAGAAGACGAATGCTCACTCGATGAGTGTGGTGGGCCTGGGAAGACTTGAACTTCCGACCTCACGCTTATCAAGCGCGCGCTCTAACCAACTGAGCTACAAGCCCCTAACGCATATCCAGTCAAGGACCAGGGATTCTGCAAGGTTGCAGCCCCAGCGCGTGTTCGTCCGCGAAGAAAGAGAAACGAAGACGGCGAAATCCCGCCAATGCAGCTCAACGATCCTGACGACCGTTGGCCACTGATGTTTCTAAAACGGTTCGATAGAAGCAAGCTTCTGAAGAACCATCCTTAGAAAGGAGGTGATCCAGCCGCAGGTTCCCCTACGGCTACCTTGTTACGACTTCACCCCAGTCGCTGACCCTACCGTGGCCGGCTGCCTCCCTTGCGGGTTAGCGCACCGTCTTCAGGTAAAACCAACTCCCATGGTGTGACGGGCGGTGTGTACAAGGCCCGGGAACGTATTCACCGTGGCGTGCTGATCCACGATTACTAGCGATTCCAACTTCATGGGCTCGAGTTGCAGAGCCCAATCCGAACTGAGACGGCTTTTTGAGATTTGCGAAGGGTTGCCCCTTAGCGTCCCATTGTCACCGCCATTGTAGCACGTGTGTAGCCCAGCCCGTAAGGGCCATGAGGACTTGACGTCATCCCCACCTTCCTCGCGGCTTATCACCGGCAGTCTCCTTAGAGTGCTCAACTAAATGGTAGCAACTAAGGACGGGGGTTGCGCTCGTTGCGGGACTTAACCCAACATCTCACGACACGAGCTGACGACAGCCATGCAGCACCTGTGTTCCAGGCTCCGAAGAGAAGGTCACATCTCTGCGACCGGTCCTGGACATGTCAAGGGCTGGTAAGGTTCTGCGCGTTGCGTCGAATTAAACCACATGCTCCACCGCTTGTGCGGGCCCCCGTCAATTCCTTTGAGTTTTAATCTTGCGACCGTACTCCCCAGGCGGAATGCTTAAAGCGTTAGCTGCGCCACTAGTGAGTAAACCCACTAACGGCTGGCATTCATCGTTTACGGCGTGGACTACCAGGGTATCTAATCCTGTTTGCTCCCCACGCTTTCGTGCCTCAGCGTCAGTATCGGGCCAGTGAGCCGCCTTCGCCACTGGTGTTCTTGCGAATATCTACGAATTTCACCTCTACACTCGCAGTTCCACTCACCTCTCCCGAACTCAAGATCCTCAGTATCAAAGGCAGTTCTGGAGTTGAGCTCCAGGATTTCACCCCTGACTTAAAGACCCGCCTACGCACCCTTTACGCCCAGTGATTCCGAGCAACGCTAGCCCCCTTCGTATTACCGCGGCTGCTGGCACGAAGTTAGCCGGGGCTTATTCTTGCGGTACCGTCATTATCTTCCCGCACAAAAGAGCTTTACAACCCTAGGGCCTTCATCACTCACGCGGCATGGCTGGATCAGGCTTGCGCCCATTGTCCAATATTCCCCACTGCTGCCTCCCGTAGGAGTTTGGGCCGTGTCTCAGTCCCAATGTGGCTGATCATCCTCTCAGACCAGCTACTGATCGTCGCCTTGGTGAGCCATTACCTCACCAACTAGCTAATCAGACGCGGGCCAATCTTTCGGCGATAAATCTTTCCCCGTAAGGGCTTATCCGGTATTAGCACAAGTTTCCCTGTGTTGTTCCGAACCAAAAGGTATGTTCCCACGCGTTACTCACCCGTCTGCCGCTGACGTATTGCTACGCCCGCTCGACTTGCATGTGTTAAGCCTGCCGCCAGCGTTCGCTCTGAGCCAGGATCAAACTCTCAAGTTGGACTTGAACTTTGAACCGGCTGATCACAACGTTTTGACGAGGTCCCACCATTTTTCATCGACCGAAGTCGATGAGCTGCCCGCGATTCACATCGCTGGCAACGATGGTGTAACCTTAAAACGTGTACCGCCGAAGTCTTTCGTCCCCTCTCAGAACTCAAAAGCCGAAGCTCTTCAGTATCCGAGAGGCGCAAGGACTCCGCCGTCCACGTTTCTCTTTCTTCATCTTCACTTGTCAAACAGCCCGGGACCAGGAGGTCCCAACCTTCCAGAGAGGAAGGGTTCCGACACCCTTACCGACGATGGATGAACTCCAATCGACTTACGTCGACTGTTGTGTCACTCAACAAGGTGAGGAGCATCAGTGGCGCGTTCGCTCGCCTTGGTCAGTGACCCGGCGGCGCCGCGCTCAGTGGTCGGGTTATAGGCCCCGCCCATCGGGGTTGTCAACGACCATTGTCAGAAAATCGTCGCACGGTGGATTGTTCGAAAAATCCACGCGATTACAGCAGGTTAGAAAGTCGCTGAGCGGCTGGATCGCGCCGGCGCGGAGAAAAAACTCAAAAAAAGTTTGGGCTCGAGAGGGCTCCGGAGGCGGCATGAGGCGACTTGGACGCGACTTGGATCGCTCGTCCCTGGAAGGCCCCTGACGCCCGGCCGTTCGGGAAACTTTTCCATATTAGGCGCCGTACTTGAGCCACAATCCCCCGGCGTTCTGGTACAGACAAAGCTTGAATCGCAGGGATGCCAGTGGGGGCTGCCGGCGGTTTGTGTGGGGTCAGAGGAAGGCGATCATACGATGAAGCGGCCTTCTTCAGACATTCGAGACACATCGAGAGATCTTTTTCCGCTTAGCTGTTCGTAAATTCGGCCGGTCCGACATCTGGGCCTTCTGACCGCGGACGCCTATGCGGCTTGCCTTTTCCAGAGACGCCCCGAAGAGGGCGGCTCAAGGAGGGGCTCGAAACAGGGTTGCTCGAAACGGGGCTGCTCGAAATCGGGCTCTCGGATCGTTGATTGGGGGACTTGGGTTGAACCATAGGACGTCACGCGGCGCTTACGGGCGTGAGACCGGGATCATCGATCTCGGCCACGAGCCGCCGCTGTCCGTCGATGGTTCGGAAGCCGCCGTCATCGATCGCCGCCGCGTCTCGGTGCAATGGTTCAGCGGGACGATTCTAACCGGACTTTGCGGCGCAGCCCTGATCGGCGGCGCCGTTTTCGCTTCGCTCGACGGCGAGATGACCTTCGCCAAGGTGCCGGAGCGCGTCGAAGGCGCGCTGCGCGGCGCATTCGGCGCAGCCGACCGCACCGCCACGCTGCACAAGAGCGACCGCCTGCCGCCGCCGAGCGAATCCACGGCCTCGCGCAACATCGTGCGCGTCTCGACCGTCGCCCGCGTCGGCAACCGCGACGTGATGCGGGTGCGTCCCTTCATCCGGATTGCCGGCAATCTGTCGATGACGACGAGCGATCTGTCGGCGAAGATCCCGCCATTCAACGCCCAGCGCCTTCTCACCGATGTCGGATCCGATCCGAAGGCGGCATCCGAGGATCCCAACAATCCGGAAGCCGTCGAACCCGACGCCGAGGTCTCGTTCGTCACCAAGGACCTCTCCCAGGTGCTGCCGAAAGCCAAGATTTCCGCAGTGGTGGCGCTCGACGACATCCTGATGCGGGTCCGCGATGCCGCCAACTGGCGCGGCAATGGCGGGGTGCGCTACGCCGCGCTCTCCAATGCTGCGGCCGACGTCTCCGGCGCGACCGGCCCGTCCGATATCAGAAGCGCCTACGCCACCGAAGTGTCGCCGTCCGATCCCTATGCCGGCTTCGAGACGCGCGTGGTGCCGGAAAACGTCACGCTGCTGCCGAAGACCAAAGAGCAGATCACCGGCGGCAATCCCAACGGCGAACGCGTCCACGTGGTCAAGAAGGGCGACAGCGTCGCCGGCGTGCTGCGCGATCTCGGCGCCACGGCCGAGGAGATCAAGGCGATCACCGCGACGCTTGGGCCGCGCGGCCGCGACGGCGGCCTGAAGGAAGGCGAGAAGCTGCGGATCCTGATGGCGCCCGCAAGCCCCGGCGCCCGCCTGCAGCCCTACCGCGTCGTCATCGCCAACGAGACCATGGTCGAGGCGATCGCGGCGCTGTCCGATCTCGGCAAATACGTCGCGGTCGACGTCTCCAGCATGAACACCGTCGCCGACGCGGCGGCGAACGCCAACAGCGACGACGATGACGAGGATGACGGCACGGGCGTGCGGCTCTACCAGAGCATCTACGAGACCGCGATGCGCAACAAAGTGCCGATGCCCGTCATCGACGACATGATCAAGATCTATTCCTACGACGTCGATTTCCAGCGCAAGGTGGCGCCGGGCGATTCATTCGACGTGTTCTACGCCGGCGAAGACGAAGGCGTGACCGCGAGCGAAAAGAACGACGTGCTGTTCGCTTCGCTGACGCTCGGCGGCGAGACCAAGAAATACTACCGCTACCAGAGCCCCGATGACGGCGTCGTCGATTACTATGACGAGACCGGCAAGAGCGCGAAGAAGTTCCTGGTGCGCAAGCCCGTCAACAACGCCATCATGCGCTCCGGCTTCGGCGGCCGCCGTCACCCCATCCTCGGCTATGTGAAGATGCATACCGGCGTCGACTGGGCCACCTCCTACGGCACGCCGATCTTCGCCTCCGGCAATGGCGTGATCGAGAAGGCCGGCCCCGAGGGCGGCTACGGCAAATACATCCGCATCAAGCACAACAACGGCTACGAGACCGCTTATGGCCATATGTCGGCCTTCGCCAAGGGCATGGAGCCCGGCAAGAAGGTGCGGCAGGGCCAGGTGATCGGCTTCGTCGGTTCGACCGGCGCGTCGACCGGCCCGCACGTCCACTACGAAATCCTGGTCAACGGCCGCTTCGTCGATCCGCTGCGTGTGAAACTGCCGCGCGGCCGCTCGTTGGAAGGCCCGATGCTGGCCGGCTTCGAGAAGGAGCGCGACCGGCTCGACGGCATGATGAGCGGCCGCGCCGGTGCCATCGCCCGGATGTCGGACGCCACCGGCGGTCCGTTGCAGGTCACCAACAGGTAAAGCCGGCGAACCGGGCCGAGATCGGCCGGACATATTCAAGCACGAGCCGGATTTGACGACGTCGCGCGGGGCCCGGCTTGGCCGCATCACAACGTCAAGTTTCGTTTGCCAAAGCGGCATGAGGAGCGAATACTTTCCAAAAAACGGGAGGTCTCGCCATGAAGAACAGGCTCGCCTGCGCAGCCTTCGTCGCTGCGGTCGTCTCCGCTACCAGTGTTTCGGCCGAAAACTGGGAGGTCACCAAGCTCGTTCCGGGCTCGGCGTTCCACGGCGTGCACGGGCTTGCGATCGACAAGGCCGGCCATCTGTTTGCCGGCAGCGTCGCGGGCGCGGCGCTCTACGAGGTCGACATCCCCGGCGGTAGCGCGAAGGTTGCAATCCCCGCCCCGATCGGAATGGCCGACGACATCGCATTCGCCCCCGACGGCACCATGGCCTGGACCGGATTCCTGGCCGGCGATCTTTATTCGCGCAAGGGCGACGGCCCGATCAAGAAACTCGCTTCAGGCCTTCCCGGCATCAACTCGCTCGCCTTCCGCAAGGACGGCAGGCTGTACGCCACCACCGTCTTCCTCGGCGACACGCTCTATGAGATCGACGTCGAGGGCGTCAAACCGCCGCGCCAGATCATGGAGAAGATGGGCGGCCTCAACGGCTTCGAGTTCGGTCCCGACGACAAGCTCTACGGTCCGCTCTGGTTCAAGGGACAGGTCGCAAAGGTCGACGTCGACAAGGCCGAGCTGACCGTCGTCGCGGACGGCTTCAAGGTCCCGGCCGCGGTGAACTTCGATTCCAAGGGCGATCTCTGGGTAGTCGACACCGCGCTCGGCCAGCTCGTTCGGGTCGATCCCAAGTCGGGCGCCAAGACCATGGTCGCACAATTGAAGCCGTCGCTGGACAATCTCGCGATCGACGACAAGGACCGAATCTACGTCTCCAACATGGCCGATAACGGCATCCAGGAGGTCGATCCGGCGACCGGCCAGGCGCGGCAGGTGATCATCGGCAAGCTCGCCTTGCCCGGCGGCATCGGCGTCACGTCAGAGAACGGCAAGGATACGATCCACGTCGCCGACGTGTTCGCCTATCGCACGGTGGACGGCGCGACCGGCGAGGTCACCGAGAAGGCGCGCATGCACGCCGCCGGCGTCACGCTCGAATATCCGATGAGCGCAACGGCGAAGGGCAACGATGTGGTCCTATCGAGCTGGTTCACCGGCACGGTGCAGGTGATCGACGGCAAGACCGGGGCCACCCGCGACATGCTGCACGGCTTCAAGGCGCCGCACGACGCGCTCGTGCTCGCGGACGGCAGCATCCTGGTGGCCGAGTTCGGCACCAAATCGCTGGTCCGCGTCAGCGGCGAGCACGGCAAGGATCGCACCACACTGATCGGCGGCCTCGAGGGCCCGGTCGGGCTCGTCGCTGGATCGCGTGGCGAGGTCTATCTCACCGAAGCCTTTTCCGGCGTGATCTCGATGATCGAGAGCAACGGCGAAAAGACAGTCGTCGCCAAGGACCTGAAAATGCCCGAAGGCATCGCCCGCGCCAGAGACGGCAAGCTGATCGTAGCGGAGGTCGGCGCCAAACGGTTGATCGAAATCGTGCCGGAGACCGGCACGGTTACCGAGATCGCGGCCAATCTTCCAATCGGCCTCGTGGGTGCACCCGGAGGACTGCCGACGCACATTCCGACAGGCGTCGGCATCGGGGAATCCGGCACGATCTATTTCTCTTCTGACATCGAGAACGCGATCTACAAGCTCACGAAGAAATAGGTCGCCGCAGTAAGTTCGCCAACAACCCGCAAAACAAACCGCCCCGGAGAGGTTGACATCTCCGGGGCGGCTTGTTGCTTCAGGCTTCGAATGCCGACGATCAGTTCAGCTTCCGCTTCGACACCGGCGCCTCGAACTGGGCGATCTCCGCGGTCTGCGGCGCCTTGCCGTTGAAGGTCAGCACGTTGCCTTCGGAGGAGATCGCAACGTTGTCGCCGTCCTTGACGTCGCCGGCCAGGATCATCTCGGCGAGCGGATCCTGGACGTGACGCTGGATCACGCGCTTCAGCGGCCGTGCGCCGTAGGCGGGATCCCAGCCCTTGGCGGCGAGCCAGTCGCGGCCCGCAGCGTCGAGCGTCAGCACGATCTTGCGATCGATCAAAAGCTTTTGCAGCCGTGCGAACTGGATCTCGACGATCCGGCCCATCTCGCTCCTCTGCAAGCGATGGAACAGGATGATCTCATCGACGCGGTTCAAGAACTCTGGCCTGAAGTGCGCCCGCACCATGCCCATCACCTGCTCGCGCACGGCCGAGGTATCCTCGCCCTCCGGCTGGTTCACCAGAAACTCCGAACCGAGGTTCGAGGTCATGATGATCAGCGTGTTGCGGAAGTCGACGGTGCGGCCCTGGCCGTCGGTGAGGCGGCCGTCGTCGAGCACCTGCAACAGCACGTTGAACACGTCGGGATGCGCCTTCTCGATCTCGTCGAACAGCACGACCTGGTAGGGCCGGCGCCGCACCGCTTCGGTGAGCGCACCGCCCTCGTCATAACCGACATAGCCCGGAGGCGCGCCGATCAGCCGCGAGACCGAGTGCTTCTCCATGTACTCGGACATGTCGAGGCGGACCATCGCGGTCTCGTCGTTGAACAGATACTCGGCGAGCGCTTTCGTCAGCTCGGTCTTGCCGACGCCGGTGGGCCCGAGGAACATGAACGAGCCGGTCGGCCGGTTCGGGTCCTGCAGCCCCGCGCGCGAACGGCGAACGGCGGTCGCGACCGCACGCACGGCCTCGGCCTGGCCGACGACGCGCTTGCCGAGCGAGTCCTCCATCCGCAGGAGCTTGTCTTTCTCGCCTTCGAGCATCTTGTCGACGGGCACGCCGGTCCAGCGCGAGACCACCTGCGCGATGTGGTTGGCGGTGACCGCCTCCTCCATCATCTCGCCGGAGTTCTCCTTGGCCTCGATCTCCGCAAGCTGCTTTTCCAATTCGGGGATCCGGCCATAGGCCAGCTCGCCGGCCTTCTGGAATTCACCGCGCCGTTGTGCGTTGGCAAGTTCAACCCGCAAGCCGTCGAGCTCGGCCTTCAGTTTCTGAGCGTCGGAGAGCTTGTTCTTCTCCGCGCTCCAGCGTGCGGTGAGCGCCGCGGACTTCTCCTCGAGATCGGCCAGCTCCTTCTCCAGCGTCTGCAGGCGGCTCTTCGACCCGGCATCGCTTTCTTTCTTCAACGCTTCCTGTTCGATCTTCAGCCGGATGATTTCCCGATCCATCGAATCCAGCTCTTCCGGCTTGGAATCGACCTGCATCTTGAGCCGCGCGGCCGCCTCGTCCATGAGGTCGATGGCCTTGTCCGGCAGGAAGCGGTCGGTGATGTAGCGGTTGGACAGGGTCGTGGCGGCGACCAGCGCGGAATCGGTGATCCGCACGCCGTGGTGCTGCTCGTATTTGTCCTTCAGCCCGCGCAGAATGGAGATCGTATCCTCGACCGAGGGCTCGCTGACGAAGATCGGCTGGAATCGCCGCGCCAGCGCCGCGTCCTTTTCGACGTGCTTCTGGTACTCGTCGAGCGTGGTGGCGCCGATGCAGTGCAGCTCGCCGCGGGCGAGCGCAGGCTTGAGCAAATTGGACGCGTCCATCGCGCCATCGCCCTTACCAGCGCCGATCAGCGTGTGCATCTCGTCGATGAACAGGACGAAATTACCATCGCTCCCGGTCACCTCCTGCAGCACGGCCTTCAGCCGCTCCTCAAACTCGCCGCGATATTTTGCACCTGCAATCAGCGAGCCGAGGTCGAGCGACAGCAGCTTCTTGTCCTTCAGGCTCTCCGGCACGTCACCGTTGACGATGCGCAGCGCCAAGCCCTCGGCGATGGCGGTCTTGCCGACGCCGGGTTCGCCGATCAGGACGGGATTGTTCTTGGTCCGGCGCGACAGCACCTGGATCGTGCGGCGGATCTCCTCGTCGCGGCCGATGACCGGGTCGAGCTTGCCGTCGCGCGCCGCCTGAGTGAGGTCGCGGGCATATTTCTTCAGCGCGTCATACGCGTTCTCGGCCGTGGCGGAGTCCGCCGTTCGGCCCTTGCGCAGCGCTTCGATCGCCGCGTTGAGGTTTTGCGGGGTGACGCCGCCCTTGGCCAGGATCGCGCCCGCCTCGCTGGTCTTCTCCAGCGCCAGGCCGAGCAGCAGCCGCTCGACGGTGACAAAGCTGTCGCCGGCCTTCTCGCCAGCCTTTTCGGCGGCGTCGAAGGTGCGCGCGAGTTCGGGCGCCAGATAGATCTGGCCGGCTCCGCCGCCAGAGACCTTCGGCACCTTGTTCAGGGCGTCCTCGGTCGCCTTCAGGATTGCGCGGGAATTGCCGCCGGCGCGGTCGATCAGGCCGGCAGCGAGGCCTTCATTGTCGTCCAGCAGCACCTTCAGGACGTGCAGGGTCGAAAACTGCTGGTGCCCTTCGCGCACCGCAAGCGACTGCGCGGACTGGACGAAGCCTCTGGAGCGTTCGGTATATTTTTCGATGTTCATTTCGTGGTCTTTCCCTCGGCCTGCCCCTGGAGCCCTCAAAGGCACTCCAAACGGCATCTTCATTGGGTTTCCGATTACCGCATTGACGTTTCTCAACCGGCAACGGTCGTTATCAGCCGGCGCTGGCGCCGGCCTGACCCAGATGTGGGAAGCGAGGCCTCGGACCGGAAGAGGCGAGTTCACAATTTCGTGCGCGGATCCGCCCGCTTGGCGCCGGTGGGCCGAATCCCCTAAGTAGCGGCATGACACCCAGCGCAATGACAATCAGCCAGACCGCCGAGATCACCGGGCTCTACCGCTACCCGATCAAGGGCCTGACGCCGGAGGCCCTGCCCCGCGTCTCCCTGCGAGCCGGCCAGACCCTGCCCGCCGACCGCCGCTACGCCATCGAGAACGGCCCGAGCGGCTTCGATCCGGAAGCACCGCAGTGGAAGCCGAAGATCCAGTTCCTGATGCTGGCGCGGAATGAGCGGCTAGCTTCGCTCGACAGCCGGTTCGAGGACGCGACCAATTGCCTGACCATCCGCAAGGACGGCCAGATCGTCGCCAGCGGCGATCTCGAGACCGCCGCCGGGCGCGCCGCCATCGAGGACTATTTCAGGGAAAATTTTCAGCCGGAGCTGAAGGGCCCGCCCAAGATCCTGTCCGGCCGCGACCACAGCTTTTCAGACGTCGCCCGCAAGGTCGTGTCCATCATCAATCTCGACAGCGTCCGCGCGCTCGAGACCATGCTCGGCGGCGCCGCCGTCCACCCGCTACGCTTCCGCGCCAATCTCTACGTGAAGGGCTGGCCGGCCTGGTCCGAGCTCGACCTCGTCGGCCAGACGCTCGCGATCGGACAGGCCCGGCTGCAAGTGGTCAAGCGCATCAAGCGCTGCCCGGCCACCAATGTCGACCCTGATACCGCCAAGCGCGATCTCGAAATCCCCGCCACGCTCTCGAGCAATCTCGGCCACATGGACTGCGGCATCTATGCCGAGGTGATCGCTGAAGGCGACATCGGCGTGGGCGACGCGGTTGCATTGGAACAGCCGAAGCTGGTGTGACGCTGCGCGCTGGCCCCGCTCCGCCATTGCGAGCGAAGCGAAGCAATCCAGGAATGCGCCCGCGGAGACAGTCTGGATTGCTTCGTCGCTTCGCTCCTCGCAATGACGGCCGTCAGTTCGGCATCACATACGCATAGATCCGGCCGCGCGAGACCGGTGCTTCGCGAACGCGGTTGCCGTTGTTGCCGGAGATCATGATCGGATTGCCCTGCGCGTCGACACCGGTGATGATGCCGACATGACCGCCCCGGCCACCACGCGACATCACTGCGATGGCGCCGACCTGCGGACCGGACACGCGCGTGCCGTAATGCGCGAACGAATTCGCCATGTCGGAGCCGGTGCCACGATGACCGGTCTTTTCGAGCACCATGTTCATGAAGCGCGCGCACCACAGGCTACCGCGACCGGTCGGATTGCCGCCGACATAGCGGCGTGCCTCGGACACGAGGCCCGACCCACCGCCGAAGCCGCCGCCGCTCGTCGCGCTATTGGCCATGCCGCCGTCATTCGCGTTAGTGGCTATCCCACCTCCACGCCTCATAATTCGACGGCTGGCGCGCGTGGTCATCTCACCGCTGGTAACCATTCCAGCGTTGCCGCTCATGGCCATTCCACGGCTGCCGCTCATGGCCATTCCACCACTGCCGCTCATAGCCGTTCCAGCGCTGCCGCTTATGGCGATGCCGCCGCTATTGGCGTTCGGATCATAGCTGGCGAAGGTGTTGCCGAAGCCGTTCGCCTGCAATTGCGCCGCGCCGCGCTCGAAGCGCGAGCCGCGTGCATGCCGGTAATGATGATGTCTGCTGGCGTGATGCGCGTAAGCGTGCCGCTCTGCGCTATGACGATGAGGTCGTGCTGACGCCGGAGAAGTGAAGGCGGCGAACGCCGCGAAGAAAACAGCCAGCGCAACGACACAGCGCGACAGGCGAGACGCAAACAACTCGAACATTCTTCATCCTTCGTTGACACCCCACTTCCCCGTCGGCCCGTGCGGTGGCCGACATCCGCGGGCTGTATCAGTATCCTGATGTGGCGAGAACAAGACGCGGCCCCTAAGAATTTGGACGATGATTAATAAGTGCTACCATCGTATGCGCTGACCGCAGGACGGCATTCCAAAGCCGCAGCCACCTCAGGGAGAAAACCGGATGCCTCACGCCCTCACGAAGGACAATTGTCGACTCTATTTCGAAGAAGCGGGCACGGGCACGCCGATTATTTTTCTGCACGAATTCGCGGCCGACTACACCAATTGGGAGCCGCAGATGCGCTACTTCTCGCGCGGCCATCGCTGCATCACCTATTCCGCACGCGGCTACACGCCATCGGACGTGCCTGATGGCGAGGTCTACCGCTACACGCATTTCTACACCGATGCGCTCGCGGTGCTCGATCATCTGAAGATCGATCGCGCGCACTTCGTCGGCCTCTCGATGGGCGCCTATTCGTCGCTCCAGATCGGGCTCAACGCGCCCCAACGTGCGCTGTCGATGACGCTCGCCGGCGTCGGCTCGGGCTCGGAGATCGAGAACCTCGACGCTTGGCGCCAGCAGTGCCGCGCCAACGCGGAGCAATTCGAGATGCTCGGCTCAGCCGAAGTCGCAAAAGTCACGCGCGAGGCGCCGAGCCGGATTCCCTTCCTGGTGAAGGACCCGCGCGGTCACGCCGATTTCTATGCCGCCCTGGCGCGGCACGACGCCAAGGGATCAGCGCGGACGATGCGCGGCTTCCAGGCCGGCCGTCCCTCGATCTTTACGATGACGGACGCGATCAGAGCGGCCACGACGCCGGCACTCATCATCTGCGGCGACGAGGACGATCCGTGCGTGGGCGCAAGCCTGTTTCTGAAGAAGCATCTGCCGGCGGCAGGGCTCGCCATGTTTCCAAAGTCCGGCCACGTCCTCAATCTCGAAGAGCCAGCGCTGTTCAACGAAACGGTGGAACGGTTCGTCACGCTGGTGGAAGCGGGAAGATGGCCGGTGCGCGACCCGAGGTCACTGGCGGCGCATTAGCGCGAAGGCGTCACCAGGTACTGGGTCGCGTAGATGGGGTAACGGGCCGGCCTACTTCCTGCCGCCCCGCGTCAGCAGAAACACGCCCTGCTCGCCGAACAGATTCCACACCCACCAAGGCATCCGCAGCCGCAGCGGACGGCCGTAGAGGTCGAGCGCCTCGGCACGTTCCATCTTGACGTCGATCGCGTCGCAGAGCTCGACGAAATCCTTGATGGTGCAGAAATGGATGTTGGCGGTGTCATACCAGCTTGCCGGCAGGTTCTCCGTGCGCGGCATGTGGCCGCCGATCAGGAGCTGGAGCCGCATCTTCCAGAAGCCGAAATTCGGGAACGACACGATGGCGCGGCGGCCGATGCGCAGCAAATTCTCCAGCACCACTTTCGGCTGCCGCGTCGCCTGCAACGTCTGCGACAGGATCACGTAGTCGAAGGCGTCATCCGGATAATTCACGAGGTCGGTGTCGGCATCGCCCTGCACCACCGCAAGACCCTTGGCGACGCAGCGGTTGACGCCCTCGCGCGACAGCTCGATGCCGCGGCCGTCGACGCCGCGGGTTTCCAGCAGTTGGAGCAGGTCGCCCTCGCCGCAGCCGACGTCGAGCACCTTCGAGCCCGGCTTGACCATGTTGGCCACCAGCACATGGTCCGCGCGAAAATCACCGGGCTGCCCGGTCGCAAGGCCGCCCAGCGGCAACGCTTCCTGTACAGACATGACTAGCCGTCCTTAAGCATTATTGGCGGTGAGCCCGCGCGCCTTGCCTGCCGATTGCAGGAAGGCGCGGGAGATATCAAGGAATTCGGGCACGTCGAGCAGGAAGGCGTCGTGACCGCGATCGGTCTCGATTTCGGCGAACGACACCCGCGCGCTCGACGCATTCAGCGCGTGCACCAGCGCGCGCGATTCCGAGGTCGGGAACAGCCAGTCGCTGGTGAAGGAGACCACGCAGAAGCGGGTCTGGATTCCCGCGAACGCCTTCGCCAGCACACCGCCGTGGTCGGCGGCGATGTCGAAATAGTCCATCGCGCGGGTCAGATAGAGATAGGAGTTGGCGTCGAAGCGCTCGACGAAGGACGAGCCCTGGTAGCGCAGATAGGACTCAACCTGGAAGTCGGCGTCGAAAGAGAAAGTCGGCAGCTCGCGGTCCTGCATGCGCCGCCCGAATTTTCGATGCAGCGCGGCGTCGGAGAGATAGGTGATGTGCGCCGCCATCCGGGCGACAGCGAGGCCACGATGCGGATGGATACCTCGATCGGCATAGCCGCCATGGTGCCAGTCGGGGTCGGCCATCACCGCCTGACGGCCAAGCTCGTGGAACGCGATGTTCTGCGCCGAGTGTCGTGTCGAGCAGGCAATCGCCAGCGCGGAGAACACGCGACTCGGATACGCCGCAGTCCATTGTAGCACTTGCATGCCGCCCATCGAGCCGCCGACGACCGCGAACAGCGTGTCGATGCCGAGCCGGTCGATCAGCATCGCCTGCGCGCGCACCATGTCGGGGATGGTGATGACGGGGAAATCGAGCCCCCAAACCTTGCCGGTCGCGGGATTGATCGAGGCCGGGCCGGTCGAGCCCATGCAGCCGCCGATCACGTTGGAGCAGATGATAAAATATTCGTTGGGATCGAGCGGCCGGCCGGGGCCGACCAAGGTCTCCCACCAGCCGGGCTTGCCGGTGACAGGGTGCACGTTGGCGACGTGCTGGTCGCCGGTCAGCGCATGGCAGATCAGGATCGCGTTGGAGCGATCGGCATTCAGCTCGCCGTAGGTCTGGTAGGCGATCTGGAACGGGCTGAGATCGACCCCGCAGTCGAGCCGCAGCGGCTGCTCCGAGCCGAACTGCGCGACGTGCGAACTCGGATGATCCACCTCGTGCGACCGCTCGTCGGCGGTGATCGCGGGACTCGGAATGGACTGGACGCCAACCATCTGACCATCGACCTCGTTTGCGATCGTAGAAGTGACCGCATTGACATCAGGCCATGAAAAACCCGGCCTGAACGATAGGTTCGGCCGGGATCGAAAGCGTCCCCGGCCTGTTTAGCGAGTTTTTTAACGTGGCTGCAAGCCGGCCGGCTCAAATGACCACGGAACGGGTAAAAACTACCGTCTTGGACGGTTTTCGTCAAGTCACGGCCCGGATCAGCCAAATTCGCCTGTCGCGCCACGGGCGGAAAGGGCCCGATTTCTCTTTGCATTTCTCTTTGCTTTCGCAGCCCCGACTGCCTAATCAGGATATCCATCACAGCGGTGACGGCTCGACTGATCCGCATTGGAAAGCCTCTCAGCAGCACCTGTCAGACATGTCCCAACGTCCGCCCGCGCCACCATCACTCCAGGAATTGCGTAAGGAGATCGACGCGATCGACGAAGGCATGCATCGCCTGCTGATGCAACGCGGCGACATCATCGACCGCCTGATCCAGGTGAAGCAGACCCAGGAGGTCGGCTCGGCGTTCCGCCCGGCACGCGAGGCCTCCATGATGCGCGACCTCGTGCAGCGTCATCGCGGCATCCTGCCGCTCGACACGGTCGAGAGCATCTGGCGCGTCATCATCGCGACCTTCACCTATGTCCAGGCCCCGTTCTCGGTCCACGCCGACATCTCGGCGAGCGAGCCGGCCATGCGCGATTCCGCGCGATTCCATTTCGGCTTCACCGTGCCTTACGTCGCGCATTTCAGCGCGCAGGCGGCGGTCGAGGCCGTCGCGAAGTCCAAGGGCGATCTGGCGCTGGTCTCGGCGACCTCGAGCCGCACGCCGTGGTGGCTGTCGCTGGAAGAAGCTGGCGCGCCAAAGATCATCGCGCGGCTGCCCTTCGTCGAGCGCGCCGACCATCCGGCGGCGTTGCCCGTGTTCGCGGTCTCGCGCGTCGCCGACAGCGCGCTGGTGACGGAGGTCGAGACCTTCAGCGTACGCGTCTCTGGGTGGAATGCGGAGGTCGCGCGCGCCCTGTCGCCGCTCGCCGAGATCGTGGCGGTGCCCGACACCGCCTTCGACGGCGCCGCGCTGCTGGTCTCGGTCACCGCGACAAGCAGCATCGACAAGATCAAGGCTGCCCTGATCGAAGCGGGGGCCTCGGTGCGCTCCACGGCCCTCGTCGGCAGCCACGCAACGCGCTATACGGTGCCCCCGACCGGGTCGAAATCGTAAGTCGCGAACCGCTTAAGCCCACTCCGGAGTTGAAGATGTCCCGCCCCGTGCCGAATCCCGGCATTCTCGATATTGCGCCCTACACGCCCGGCAAGACCCCGGTGGCAGAGCCTGGCCGCAAGGTGTTCAAGCTCTCGGCCAACGAGACGCCGTTCGGGCCCTCGCCGAAGGCGATCGAGGCGTTCAAGCAGGTGGCGGATCATCTGGAAGACTATCCGGAAGGAACCTCGCGCGTGCTGCGCGAAGCAATCGGGCGCACCTTCGGGCTCGATCCCAACCGCGTCATCTGCGGCGCCGGCTCGGACGAGATCCTCAACCTGCTCGCCCACACCTATCTCAGCCACGGTGACGAGGCGATCTCGACCACGCACGGCTTTCTGGTCTATCCGATCGCGACCATGGCGGTCGGCGCGAAGAATGTCATCGCGGCCGAGAAGAACCTCACCTGCGATGTCGACGCCATCCTCAAGGCGGTGACGCCGAAGACAAAGCTGGTCTGGCTCGCCAACCCCAACAATCCGACCGGCACCTATGTGCCGTTCGACGAGGTCAAGCGCCTGCGCGCCGGCCTGCCCTCGCACGTGCTGCTGGTGCTGGACGCAGCCTATTGCGACTACGTCTCGCGCAACGATTACGAGATGGGGATCGAGCTGGTCGCGACCACCGAAAACACGGTGGTGACCCACACCTTCTCCAAGATCCATGGTCTTGCGGCGCTGCGCATCGGCTGGATGTTCGGCCCCGAGCACATCATCGACGCGGTCAACCGCATCCGGGGTCCCTTCAACGTGTCGACGCCGGCCATGTACGCCGCCGTTGCCGCGATCGAGGACACAGCGCACCAGGCCATGTCGAAGCATTTCACCGAGACCTGGCGCAACTGGCTCGCCGAGGAGATCGGCAAGCTCGGGCTGAAGGTGACGCCGAGCGTCGCCAATTTCGTGCTGATCCACTTCCCGACCGAGGGCAAGACCTCGGACGCAGCCGACGCCTTCCTCACCAAGCGCGGGCTGGTGCTGCGCGGCTTGAAGAACTACGGCCTGCCGCATTCGCTGCGCATGACCATCGGCACCGAGGAGGCCAACCGCCTCGTCGTCGAGGGCCTGCGCGACTTCATGGCCGGACGATGAGCGCGACCCCGCACTTCCAGCGCGTCGCGCTGATCGGCTTCGGCCTGATCGGGGGCTCGATCGCACGCGCCGCGAAGCTCCAGGGTCTGGCTTCCGAGATCGTCACCACCGCGCGCTCGGAGAAGACGCGCGCACGCGTGATGGAGCTCGGCATCGTCGATCAGGTCGTCGCGACCAATGCGGAAGCCGTGAAGGACGCCGATCTCGTCATCCTCTGCATTCCCGTCGGCGCCTGCGGCCCGGTGGCGCAGGAGATCTCCGCGCATCTCAAACCCGGCGCGATCATCTCCGACGTCGGCTCGGTCAAGGGCGCCATCGTCAGGGATATGGCGCCGCACCTGCCGGAAGGCGTCCATTTCGTGCCGGCGCATCCCGTCGCAGGCACCGAGCATTCGGGTCCCGATTCCGGCTTCGCCGAGCTCTTCATCAACCGCTGGTGCATCCTCACCCCGCCGGAGGGCGTTGATGCGGCTGCCACCGATCGCCTGCGCGCGTTCTGGGCGGCGATGGGTGCCAAGGTCGAGATCATGACGCCGGATCATCATGATCTCGTGCTCGCGATCACCAGCCATCTGCCGCATCTGATCGCCTACACCATCGTCGGCACCGCCGACGAGCTGGCGCAGGTGACGGAGTCAGAGGTCATCAAGTTCTCCGCCGGCGGCTTTCGCGACTTCACGCGCATCGCCGCCTCCGATCCGACGATGTGGCGCGACGTCTTCCTCGCCAACAAGGAAGCCGTGCTGGAGATGCTCGGCACCTTCACTGAGGATCTGGCAAAGCTCACCCGCGCAATCCGCCGCGGCGATGGCGAGGCGCTGTTCGACCACTTCACCCGCACCCGCGCCATCCGCCGCGGCATTGTCGAAATCGGCCAGGATTCGGCCGCGCCCGATTTCGGCCGGCCGCATGCGCAGCTCGGCAACAAGCCGTAGCACCGAAGTGGCCCGGATGGAGCGCAGGCGTAATCCGGGACTTCCGTCGCTTGAGGCAGGATTCCCGGATCGCGCTTCTCTCCATCCGGGCTACGAGCCTGCGTGGCTCCGTGACTAGAATGGGTAGTACCGGATCTGCGTCATGACGACGTTGTCGTCGGTCTTCGGCGCGCCGCCGACGCCGGCGAACGCGAACCGTTGCGTGTAGGAATATTGCAGGCCGGCTTTGAGCGTGCCGAAATTGCCTTGGTAGATGGTGTCGTAGATCCCGGCCGTGATCTGCCGAACCTCCCTGGTGTTGCCGTTGCAGGTCGCGCCCGCCGAGTTTTCGGTGAAGCAGCCGGTGTTGTTGTAGAGCGGATTGCCGTAGCCGAACGGCACCGTTCCAACATTGGCGAAATTCGCCTTGGCCTTTTCGAGGCCTGCATAGGAGTAGACATCGAGGCTGGGCGTCGCGTGCCAGATCAGGCCGACGGCGGCCGCCGTGATCGTCAGCGGGAGGAGGGTGCCGTCCTGCGCCACCGCCGCGTCGGCGAACGGTGTTGCCGTGAAGCGGCCCAGCACGCCGTGCGAGCCATAGAGCTGAAGATCGAGGGTTTTCGGAATCAGCTCGACGAAGATGTGTCCGCCGAAGCTTCCGGTGTCGTAGGGGTGGTTGGCGTTGTTGAAACGGTCGAACAGCTGGCGGTAGAGCGCCCACCCCTCGACATGCAACTTATAGGGCCCGAGCCTTGGGTCCCAGGCGGCCTTGACCGTGACGTCGGGCACCTGATTCAGGCAAGAAATCCCGGAACGGATTCGAAGTCGATCACGCCGGGCGCATCGACGCCACGAGGATCGATGCCGGACTTGGTCGGCGCGTTCAGCGACCAGGATTGCCCGGCGAGGAAGTGAAGACCGAGATCGCTGCGGTCCAGTTCCAGGCTGAGCTGCCGCATGCGCGGATTGAACGAGTTGGTCGCAACCGAGCTCGCCGTCTGAGCCGCACCTTCGAAATCGATCTCGCCATAACCCGCGAGGTGCGTGTCGGCATCGGCATTGCCCTCGGCCAGCACCGAGAACCTGCTCTGGCGTGCCGAGAAGCGCGTTTCCGGGATGTTGAAGTTGCGGCTCTGCTGATAGGGGATGAAGTTGTAGACCGAGCCGGTATCGGAAGCGAGATTCCGCGAGCGGTAGACGCCGGTGAGATCGACCCAGCCACCGAAGGTCAACGTCACGCCCTTGTAGCAGACCTTGCCGGCCGCACATGGATCGGCGGCGAGCGCCTTGTAACTTGCTGGTAACTGAACGGCCTTCGCCTGCGCTTCACCCTGTCGCGTCTTGCGCGCCTCGGAGTCCACGCGCTGCTGGAGCTCCTTCAGCTTCGCCTTCAGCGAGTGGATTTCGGTTGTGACATTGTCGTCGGCATGCGCCTGCCCTGAACAGGCAGCGAGAATACCCAGCATCAGTCCGCAATTGATGATCCGCATTTGAAGCTTCCTCCATTTGGGAAGCGGATTGGATTCCGCGCGCCATCTCCGGCGCATGCATGCTTCCCTGGTGTGGAGTGATTTGAATGCGGCTGCGGTTATTCGCGGCGCCGTGCATCTTGTGCATCACGTTTTCCTGACGATCCTGTTCGGAATATTTTCGTTGGCTGTCGATCCGCACGCGCGACTGTCGCGATTGTCCAAGGCAACTTTTCGAGGCCTCGTTCAAGGCAACGCGCATTGGGCCCGGCCGGGACATGACCGGGCCCAGTTCGCGACGGGCAAGTGGTGGATGGCGGCTATTTGCCCTTGGTCGCGCGCATCACCATTGGGCGCGGTGATTTCGGCGAGGGGACGAAGGCCATCGTCTCCCGCGTCGTCGGATTCGAGACGTTGCGATCACCGTTCGGATACATCGAGGCGTATGCTGCCGGCTCCTGCAACTGCCATTGCCACTGCGCAAACGCGGGCGTCGCGAGCGTGGTCGAGATGGCGATACCGGCAATGAACAGCCTGGACTTGGTCATGATATCTCTCCTGCCTGGGCGACCGCATCATCGTGCGGCCGACATGGAGAGAGAGCGGAGTTTGCGGCTCGGCATTCCCGGCCGGTCATCACGATCCGGCGAAGCGGCCGTGAGTTCAGCTCGTAACCCGCATGGAGGGAGTTACGACAGCTGAGGGCGATGAATGGAGAGAGGAGACTCTGAATCCATCCTACTGCTTCGCGCTACGGCTAATCTTTCCCGGCTTGAACAGCTCGAGGTCGATGGCCTGTCCCATCGCCAGATATCCGGTGCGGTTGGGATGAAGCTTGTCGCCGGCGCCACCAGTCGTGCTTTCGGGAACGAACTCCGGCTTGAGGCCACCCGAGGCCGGATCGAGCGTCGCCCGATCAAAATCGATTACACCGTCGAATGTCCCCGAGCTACGGATGAATGCGTTGAGCGCCTTGCGCTTGTCATCCTGCTCGGGAAAACCATGTGCCGCGCTGGTGCTACCCAATGCCGAAACGACGGTGGCGCCGATGATCCGGGCTTGCGGCCATTTCGCACGTAGCCTCGCGACACGATCCTTCATCGCGGCGATGACTTGGTCGGCGGTAAAATTGCCGTTCTTGCTGAAATCGTTGATACCTTCCAGCCAGATCAGGCTCGATATGCCGGACAGCGACAGCACGTCACGCTCGAGCCGCTGGCCCGAAGCGGGGCCGCCCGCGTACGGTTTGTCGGGACCATATTCGGCCGGGCCTGCGATTTGGTTGCCACCGATGCCGCCATTCACTACGGCAACCTTGTTGCCGTAGACTGCCTTCAGGCGACGCGACAGCACGTTGGGCCAGCGATCGTCGCCATTCATGGTTGAGGCGGTCCCGTCGGTAATCGAATCCCCAAACGCCATGATGGCGAAGGCATCGGCAGGCGCAGTCATCTCGATCGCATCGAGGAAGAACCATGACGCAGTCGCATAGGGGAAGGAAGCCTCGTCTTCCAGGGCGCCCTTCGCGCCGGCGCCGGGCGCACTGACATAGGAGGTGGTCAGCGCTTTGGCGTGCCAGGTCATCGGGCCGCTCTGGCCGGCGACATGAAAACTGACCGCAAGCCGGCGGCCGGCGAGGTCATCGGGCCGCTTTGCAAACGGCAGCGCGATCGCATCGCTCCAGACCGAATTCCCCGGCGACACCGTAACGGAAGCCGTGCCGGCGAACGTAACCGGAATGTTGGAGCCGCGGATCAACGCGGCACTGCCCGACTGCAGGCCGACGTAAACGCCGTCAAACGTGACGGGTTTGGTGCCGAAGGCGTTGCTGAGCCGGATGCGGGCCTGACGGCCCCAGATATCCGGCCGCACGATCAGGCGAAAGGTCTGGTCCCGCGCACCGGCCGCAGGCTCGGGAAACGCGAATTTCTGTTCGGGCTGGGCTGACGGATTGCCGACGGGGTATGGGCCCTGAACCGCGCCCGTCCAGGACACCACCCAATGTTCGCTATCCTTTGCGGTTGCGGTCTGAAGCGAGGCAACGAGCAGCGATGCTGCCACGAGACAATTCAACGCGCGCATTGTTTCCCCCGAACCCCAGATAATTTGGGCGCGGCCTTAGAGCCGTCAGTTGGTCTTCAATAGGGCGGCAGAACGCTACCTGTCCAGACGCACTGTCGCACTCCTCGCCCGACGCAGGAGAGGACCTCGCAGGTTGCGTCACCGGCGCCGACAAGAAGCTCTTCGCAGAAACGATCTGTTCACAGTTTCGAACGCATCAGACGGACCGAGCTGTCCGCCCGGCAGGTTTATGAATTCACGACCTAATACAGCGGCGGGATCTGGCCGACCTTGACCGGGCCGAGCAGCACGGCGCCGTCGACGAACTTCAGCGGGAAGCTGCGAGCCTTCTTGCCTTCCAGCGTGCTCTCGGTGCCGATCGAATTGATGCCGGCGGCAACGCCTGCATTGGCGTTCTGCTTGATGACCTTGCCGAGGCCGGGAACGGCACGGTCGAGCGCACCGAACAGATTGTTGAGGTCCTGCGACTTCACGCCGGGCGCGACGCGATCGAGGGTCGCCTGCGGCACCCCCTCCTGCAGCATCTTCTCGATGCCGAGCGCGGGGATCACGCGCTCCAGGCCCGTCACGGTCATCTGCAATTCGCCATCGAGGCGGCCGTTTGCCGAGAGCCCGAGCGTGCCGGCCGCAACCGCGATCATCTCGCCCTGCTGGATGCGGGACTGCACGATCTCGATATGGCCGCCGGCGGCCTGGATCTCGCGGAAGCGCTGCGGCCACGGCTTTGGCGTGAGATCGGACAGTCCGGTGATCTTCGCCCGCGTGTCGGCCTCGAACGGCTCGGCGAGCAGCGGATGAACGCCCTGGACGCTGCCCTGCGCGATCTGGAGCACGGTCTCGATCACGGGATGATCGGACGGAGATCCATCCGCAAGGCGTCCATGCAGCTCGACCTGTTTTGCGCGCGCGAGCGGCACCTGCATGCTGCCGTCGACACGATTGACGGTCGGCTCCTCGAACACGATGGAAGCGCGCTCCGGCACGGCGGGCAGGCCGACCACACTGCTGCGACCCTTGCTCCAGTTCACCACGAAGGTGCTCTGCGTGACGCCGTCAGTGAGCGTCGCGGGTGCGGTAAATTCGGCGATGACGCGCTTGGGATCGTAGACTTGGGCGACGACCAGGATGTTGTCGAGCTTCGCCGTGAACGGCGTCTTGCTGGCGTTCTGCGACACCAGGGCGACGCTGGCGCCCGAACACCGGACCTCGAAGCGGAAGGGGAAGCCCGCGATCGAGCGCTTGGCGCAATCATAGACGCGGCCGGATTTGGCCTCCTGCGCGCGCCAGGCATCGGCGGCGATTTCGGCCTGCGACGCCGCATAGAACCAGAAGCAGCTCCACGCCACCGCGAGGATCAGGAGGATGACAGGGGCGATGAAAAGGCCCCAGCGGGAGCGCCGGCGTGCGGCAACGGTCATATCGGACATGCGGCGACCCTTTGACCCCTGATTTTGTCAAATGTAAGCGAGGTTGGCGTGCTCCGAAAGGCGGAGAATTCGCTTCGCTTGGGAGCGCGGTTCTGGTAGCCGTGCCCGAAATGTCGGAAATCACCCTCCCCTCCGTCACCACAGCCAAAGGCGACCTCTGGGTGTTCGGCTACGGCTCGCTGATGTGGCGGCCGGGTTTCGAATTCGAGGAGCGCGTCCCCGCGCGGCTGGTCGGCGAGCACCGCGCGCTCTGTGTCTATTCCTTCGTCCACCGTGGCACGCCGGAGAAGCCGGGTCTGGTGCTCGGCCTCGACCGCGGCGGCGCCTGCCGCGGCATCGCCTTCCGCGTCGCCGAAAAGAACCGCGCCGACGTCGTCGCCTATCTGCGCGCGCGCGAGCAGGTGACGTCGGTCTATCGCGAAGTCATGCGCTCGGTGTGGCTGGAGAACGATGCGCGGCAGCGCGTCTCCGCGCTCGCCTATGTCGTCGACCGGGGCCATGTGCAATATGCCGGTCGGCTGTCGCTCACCGACCAGCATCGCCACGTGCTCCAGGGCCACGGCCAGTCCGGCGCCAACCGCGACTACGTGACTGCGACGGTGAAGGCGATCGAGGCCGAAGGCTTTCGCGATGCGCAGCTGCATCAGCTTGCCATGATGCTGCATGGTGATGCGCATTCTCCGCACGCGCCGGCTCCGGCGGACGATCGGGAAAACCGCTAGCTCTCCAACGGCGCATAGCTCGGCGCCGAGCCGATCAGCTGCTCCTGCTCCTTGCGGCCCGCTTCGACGAGGCGACCGGTCGCGTCTTCGATCACCGTTTGCACACGGGAGAGATACTCGTCCTTGGGCAAGCCCGGCGGCAGCGGATCGAGGAATTCCACCACCAGCGTGCCGGGATAGCGCATGAAGGTGCGGCGCGGCCAGAACAGGCCGGAATTGAGCGCGATCGGCAGGCACGGCGCGCCGCAGGACGAATAGATCTGCGCGAAGCCGCTCTTGTAGTCCGGTGGCGCGCCCGGGGCGCGGCGCGTGCCTTCGGGAAAGATCACGAGCTGCCCGCCGCTGCGCACCGCCTCCCGCGCCCGCCGCGTCATGTCCAGCAGCGCCTTGACGCCGGCATTGCGGTCGATCGCGATCATCCCGGTCTTGACCAGGAACTGGCCGAACACCGGGATCTGCATGAGCTGACGCTTGAGGATGAAAATCGGACGGTCGAAGAAGCCCGGCAAGACGAACGTCTCCCAGAACGACTGGTGCTTCGCCACAACGACCAATGGTCCCCTCGGGATCTTTTCGAGGCCGCGGAATTCCACCTTGATGTTGCAGACAGCCCGCATCAGAAACAGCGTCGCCTTTGCCCACCATTGCGCGACCGTGAGCATGGCGCGCGGCGGCAATGCGAAGGTCGGCAGCGCCACGATCGCGAGGCACACCAGCACGGTGTAGAACAGCACGTTGAACACGAGCGATCGCAGGAAAATCAAGAACATCGAGGATCCGATCAATTGCCGATCAGTTGCCGATCAATTGGCCTGTGCGGTGGCGGGCCGCTTCGCCTGCAGCCCGGAAGGCTGCTCCGACATCTCGGGCGAAAGGTCAATCCCGAAATCCTCCAGCCGCACCCTGACCTCCGCCGCGATATACTTGACATATTCCGACAGCAGCAGCCGCAAAGTGGACGCCGAGGTCCACCACGGCTCGTCGCGCCATTTGTCGCCGACCACCACGAACGGGATCAGTGTCGCCTCCGGCATCGCATGCGAGAATTCCACCAGCGCGCGCGGCATATGATAGTTCGAGGTGACCACGATCAGCGATTTGAAGCCGCGTCCCGCGGCCCAGCGCCGCGCTTCCGCGGCATTGCCGCGGGTCGAGACCGCGGTGCGGTCGAGATCGACGCAGCAACGCATGAAAGACTGGTTCTCCGGCAGCGTCCGGGAGATGTCGCTCGCCGTCGAGGTCGGGTGTACGCCGGAGATCAGGAGCCTCCTGCCGTAGCCGGCAGCGAGCAGCTCCATCGCATCCGACACCCGCGAGGAGCCGCCGGTGAGCACCACGATGCCGTCCGCCTTGCGGTCCGGCGCGATCTCGGCGCCGCGCAATTGCGACAGAAACGCAATAAAGCCCGCCGCCGCGCCGACGAAGGCGAGCGCAATCGTCGACATCACGGCCGCGCGCAGCCACCCGCGCGGCAGTTTCGGCGATCGATCGGCGGTCGGCGCGCTCATGCGATGTCGGTGATCCCTTCCCAGAGGTGATTTTAGGACGTTTTGAGGCGAAGTGGAGTCCGGTTTGTCGGCCTCAAACTATGTGGCGAAGCGCTGGGGCCGCGAACCAGCTTTCCCCTCTCCCCTTGTGGGAGAGAGTGGCTCGCCGCGATAGCGGCGAGACGGGTGAGGGGTATGTCTCCGCGAACTCGCCTCGACGTTCGTGCACGTGGATAGAACCCCTCATCCGGCGCTTCGCGCCACCTTCTCCCACAAGGGGAGAAGGAAGAAAACCATCTCAATCGACATCATTCAGCGTCGCGAACAGCGTCTGGCGCGAGGCGACCGCGGTGATGGCGCCGATCAGCACGGCCTGCACCGCGAGCACGATGTAGCCGGATGGCCGCAGCGAGAAGGTGCCGAGCAGCGCGGCGAACTGGTCGCCGACGGGAGTGCCCGAAAACCAGCCTGCAATCGACTCGGAGAAGCCGAACACCAGCATGGCGGCGCCGCCGCCGATCACGCCGCCCTCCAGCCCCAGCCTGAGGAAATGACGCAGGAAGCGGTTGGCGATGTAGCGGTCGCCGGCGCCGACGAAATGCAGCACCTCGACGATCGGACGGTTCGCCGCCATGGCGCCGCGGGTTGCGAACGACACCGAGATGATGGTGGCGACGATGACGAGCGCGAGGATGCCGAGACCGGCGAGCACGGTGGCGTTGGTCATCGAGCGCATGCGCTCGATCCAGGCGCGGTGATCGTCGACGCTGGCGCTTGGCGCCACCTGGGTCACGCGGGCGCGCAAGGCGCCGAGATCGAGCGCCGTGCCGGGCTGCACGCGCGCGATGATCATGCGCGGGACCGGCAGATCGTCCATCGACAGCCCGGTGCCGAGCCAGGGCTCGAGTAGCTTGCCGCTCTCGTCCTTCGTGAACGGCTTGACCTCGACGATGCCGGCTTGCGCGCGCATGGCCTCGGTCACCGCCGCGGTGTCGCGTTCGAGATCGCGGCCCGTCTGCGGCCGGACCTGAATGGTGATCTCGCTCGCGACATCCGACTGCCATTCGGCGGCGGAGGCGCTCACCAGCAGCACCGTGCCGGTCGTCATCGAGGCCAGGAAGGTCATGATGGCGACAACGGCGACCAGCGCGCGGCCGTGGATCGAGGCGCGCGGCACGATCGGCGACATATTGCGCGCCCGGGCCGGAAGCGGCGGCCCCTCCTGCCCGAGATCGACCAGCACGCCGCGCTCGTCGGGCCTATTCATAGACGTGCAGCCGTCCCTGGTGCAGCACGAAGCGTCGCGCCTCGTACTGGTCCATCAGGGCGATATCGTGGGTGGCGATGATGACGGCGGTGCCTGACTTGTTGAGCTCGATGAACAGCCGCAGCAGGCGGCGGCCGAGCGTCGGATCGACGCTGCCGGTTGGCTCGTCGGCCAGCAGCAGCTGCGGCCGCGAGATCACGGCGCGCGCGATTGCCGCGCGCTGCTTTTCGCCGCCGGACAGGATCGGCGGCAGCGCGTCCATGCGCTCGCCGAGCCCAACCCATTTCAGGAGATCGATGACCTCCTTGCGGTAGCTCGATTCGCTGCGGCCCATCACGCGGAACGGCAGCGCCACGTTTTCATAGGTCGTCATGTGATCGAGCAGGCGGAAATCCTGGAGCACGATGCCGATGCGCTTGCGCAAGTCTGCGATCTCGTCCTTGCCGAGCTGCGAGATGTCGTGACCGAACAAGTTGACGAGCCCCCGCGTCGGGCGATGCGAGAGGAACAACAGGCGCAGCAACGAGGTCTTGCCGGCGCCGGACGGGCCGGTGAGGAACTGGAAGGAATGCGCCGGGATCTGGAAGTTGAGGTCGCGCAGGACCTCGGGCCCCAGGCCGTAACGCAATCCGACATTTTCGAACCGAACCAAGCTCAGCTCCGTTCGAGAGAGGCCGCGGGCCGCACGGCTGTGCTCCGCCACACGCGATCCGCGGGTTTTGCGGCCGTTATGGTTTCCGGTTCGTTAACGGTCGTCCTGTAGCATAATTGGTAGCATCTTTCCGTCTCGGTTCTCCACGACCGTGTCACGATCAAGACTTGTCCATGCATCAAGGCTCGTCCATGCATATCGTCTGCCCTCATTGTACGACATCCTACGCCATCAAGCCCGCGAGCCTTGGGGCGAACGGCCGGACCGTGCGCTGTTCCCGTTGCAAGGAAACGTGGGTCGCCCATGCCGAGGATGCCATCGAGGAGGCATCTGTGCCGGCCATGGCCGCGGCCAGCCGGGCCGACGACCAGGCCGATCTCGCCGAGCAATGGAACTCCTATGCCCAGGACGACGGAGCCGCTGACGCGCCTGTCGTTGACAGCCCCTCGATCGCCAGCGACTGGCCGGACCAGGAAGCCGCCGACACCGAGGACGAATGGTCCGCGGCCGCCCGATCCGTTGAGGAGGAAGTCGGCGGCGAACAGCACCAGTCCTGGTTCCGTGGCCTGTTCGGCCGTCGCCGCGGCGCGCGAGTGCGCCGTCCGGCGGCCCCGCGAAAATCCCATTTCGGCCTGCCGACCGCCTGCGCCGCCATGGGCGCGCTGGTCCTGGCGCTGGTGATCTGGCGCGGAGACATGGTGCGGCTGCTGCCGCAGACGGCAGCCTTCTACAGGATGGTCGGCCTCGAAGTTAACCTGCGCGCACTCGCCTTCAAGGACGTCAAGCTCTCCAGCGAGACAGTAGACGGTAAGCAGGTGCTGGTGATCGAGGGCGTGATCGTGGGACAGGGCAAGAAGCCGCTCGACATTCCCCGCTTGCGCTTCGCAGTGCGCGACGCGCAAGGCGCGGAAATCTACGCCTGGAACGCCGTTCTGGAACAGACCGTATTACAGCCCGGCGAGCGCGCCTTCTTCCGCTCGCGCCTGGCCTCGCCGCCGCCGGAGGGCCGCAATATCGACGTTCGCTTCTTCAACCGACGCGACATCGCCGGCGGCAGCGTATAATCGATTTCGCAGGTCTCGCAGGCAAAGTTGGTGGCGAGATTGATCCCAAGGTTGGTCTCATGTCCAAGATCCTGATCGCCGACGACGAGGATTCGATGCGCCAGCTGGTGGCGCGCGCCATCGCCATGGACGGCCACGAGATCGTCACCGCGCAAGACGGCGCCGAGGCGCTGGAGATCCTCACGCGCGCGGACGGCAGGTTCGACCTGCTGCTCACCGACATCCAGATGCCGGTGATGGACGGCATCGCGCTGGCGCTTTCCGTCGCACGCGATTTCCCCGATTTGACCATTCTGCTGATGACCGGCTTTGCCGACCAGCGCGAGCGCGCCTCGAACCTCAATGCGCTGGTGCATGACGTCGTGACCAAGCCGTTCTCGGTCGCCGACATCCGCACGGCGGTGGCGGACGCGCTGGCGGCGAAGAAGGGGTAGCGGCGTCGGGGCGCCACGTATTCCGCTGTCATGCCCCGGCTTGACCGGGGCATCCAGTAGCCGCAGCCTCTCGATTGAATCACAACCGTGTCGGAGTACTGGATCGCCCGGTCAAGCCGGGCAATGACAGAGAACTCAAAAATCCTTCAGCAGCCGCTCGATGTAATCGAGCTCGATCTGCGGGCGCGAGCTGTCCCCCAAGCGGCGGCGGAGCTCCTCGAGGATGCGGCGGACGCGCTGGGCGTCGATCTCGCCGGGGATCTTGACCGTGTAGTCGTCGCTCAGATCGCGGCCGTGAAGTGGGCGACCGAGCGGATCGGTCTGATTGCCGCCGCTCTGCTGACGACCGGGCCGGTTGCCGGGGCCATCGCCCTGCCCGTCGCCATCGCCCTGCTGCATCGCCTCGGCCATCTTCTGCGCGCCCTTGCGCAAGGCCTCGAGAGCTTTCCCCTGCGAGTCCACGGCACCATCCGAATTGCCTTCGCCGAGCTGCGAGCCGGCATCGCCCATGGCCCCGTCGGCGGCGTCCAGACTGCCGTCGTCATCGCCCTGGTCACCGTCCTGATCGCCATCCTGGCCCGGCTGTCCCTGCTCGCCCTGCTGACCCTTTTGCCCCTTCTGGCCCTGGCTCTTCTGGCCCTTTTGCCCCTTCTGCGTGAGGCCGCGCTTGGCGAGCTCGTCCTGCAGCTTCTTCAGGCGGTCGCGCAGCGACTGCTGATCCTGCTGGAGATCCGACATCGACTGGTCGCCCTGCTGCTTGCCGCGCGAGCGCTCACGCCGGGAATCCTGCCCCTGCTTGAAAGTCTTGTCGCGCAATTGCTGCTGCTTGCGGATCATGTCGCTGAGCTCGTTGAGCGCCTGCTCCATGTCGCTGTCGCCGGATTGCCCGGGCTGCGCCATCTGGAGGTTTTCCATGATCTGCGCGAGCTGCTCGAGCAGGCGCTGGGCCGCCTCGCGATTGCCTTCCTTCGCGGCCTTCTCGATCTGCTTCAACAGCTCGTCGAGATCGCGCTGCGTGATGACGGAACGATCGCGATTGGAGGATTGGCTCTTTTCCGTCGCGCGCTTGTAGTCCTCGAGCTTCTGAATCGCATCGGATTGATTGTTCAGGCTCCGTCCGGACTCCTTTTGCCTGAGGCTGTCGCCGGACTCCTGCATCGCCTTTTCCGCGCTATCGAGCAGCGCATCGGGATCCTGGTCCTGCTGGGCCGAGACGGCAGCGGGGAAGCCTCCCAGGAGGAGGGCAAGACAGGCGATCGAGATCGCCTTCACGACTGGCACGCGCGCTAGCTTCCGCATTTCCGGTCCCGCGTAAACTGATTGGCGCCGTCCTCGCCCCCCTTCGCCCGGCTGTTCGCCGACTTCCGATAGGCCTGCAGCTGCTGGCGCAAGACGTCCTGCTGCTGCGCCAGCTCTTCGAGCTGCTCGGGCTTGGCATGCTGGGTCTTCTGTCGCAGCTCGACCGCCTTGTCGAGGATGAGCTGAACCTCTGCCGGGAAAGGCTGCCGGGGTCCAAGCGGATTCTGCTCGGCGCGCCGGGCGAGATCGCGCACCTTGCCGGCCATCGCCTCGCGAAGCTTTTGCGTCAGCGCTTTGATCTCGTCCTCGCTGGCGCCGCGTTCCAGCGCCCGCTTGAGCGCGTCCTGAGCCGAGCGCAGCGCGGCGTTGACGCTGCCGGCGACACCGTCGTCCTCGATGGTGACCGCGAACGCCCACATGCTTCCCACTACATCGCGCAGCGCGTCGTCGGTGCGGGCGGCTTCCAGCTGCAGCGCCAGACTGCGCAGGCCGAGATAGCAGCCCGCATCCGGCGTGAACAATTCGGGTGCGATCATCAGCGCGTCGAGGGCGGCGTAGACATCCGAATTCTTGTTGGCGTCGAGCGCCAGGATGCGGCGCTGCTCGACCAGCGCGCGCGCGAGCAAGTTGGTGAACAGCCGCTCGGGCAGGCGCATGTTGAAGGGCTCGCTCTTGGCCTCGTTGCCGGCCTCGTCCTTGGCGGTGAGGGTCAGCGTGACATCGGCACCGGCATAGGGATCCTCGCTGAGGTCCTTCACCGTCTGACCGACGCCGTTGCGGGTGCGCGCATTCGGCAGCACGAGCGGGAATTGCGGCGGCTGGAATAGCGGCCGCGCGGCGGCCTTGGTGTCGGCCTCCTTGCTGCCATCCTTGACACCATCTTTGGTATCGGCGGCACGCAGGCCGATTTGCGCATCGGCGCCGGTGACGCCGTAATCGTCCTCGATCTTGTAGGTGAGCTGGAGTCCGCCACGGGCCTGGCGCTCGGGATCCTTGGCCAGCGCGATCGTCGGCGCGCGGTCCGGCGTTGCCGCAAACGCCCATTGCGGCTGGCCGGAGGGCGCGCGGACATGCGCGGTGCCGTCGCCGCTGATGGCAAAATGCTTCTCGTTGGTGCCCTTGGGCGCGGCTTCGGTGGGCGCTACTTCCTTGAGGCCGCCGGAGACGACAACATCAAGGCTGCCGCCGGAGGAGCGAACGATCAGGGTCGAGCCGGCGGGAACGGCAAGCGGACCGCTGGCCGGCAGCGCGGCGGCCTCCTTGTTCGCGGCCGACAGAATGACCGGCGGCTTGCCGGTGTAGAGCGGCGGCGTGACCCAGGCATCGACGCGAACATTCGTCGGGGCCAGCACGCCGTTCCAGTGGAAGGCGGCCCCGAGCCGCATCGCACGCTCGTCGCCGGCAGCGAAGAAGGTCGCAACCAGCATCACCATGACCAGCGCGCGCAGCGCCCAGGGATCATGCAGAGCGAGCCGGGGCTTCGGCAGACCGGCGCGGATGCGCTTGATCGAAGCCAGCGTGCGCTCACGCTGCGCCCGCCACAAGGCCTGCGCAACCGGGTCCTGCGAGCTCAGCGTGTCCGTCAGCGTGGTGGCCGGCCGGTGACGGATGCCGGAGCCGCGGTCGAGTCGGGCCAGCGCCTCCTCGCGGCTCGGCCAGCGGAAGCGACTCAACGGGAACAGGGTGACAATCGCGACGCCGGCGAAAACGACGAGACCGATGGCGCGGGCAATGGACGGCAGCGCCAGCCAGAGGCCGGCCCAGGACACCACCAGGAACAGACCGACGACGGTGAGAAGCCGCGCCAAATTTGGCCAGGCACGCTCCCACGCGATGGCATAAGTGGCCCGCTGCAGGGCTTGCGCCAGCTTCAGCCGCGACAGAGCGTCGCCATCGCGGATCGGGTCTGACGGGTCGGGGGTGACGCCGTTCAATCAACTCTCCAGGTTGCCCGGTAGAGAAGCGTACCACAACGGCAGCACTGAGGCATCCGTTCCTGTACGGGAGACACCCCTTTTCCCGCATAACACGAGGACGTGACTGGCCCGCCGCAACCCCGTAATTTCCGCGCCGACAGCCAAGGAAAACAAAGGAAACACCATGGACAAGAAGATGCACGACAAGGGCCTGGAAGTCCGCAAAGCAGTGTTGGGCGAGGCCTATGTCAACAACGCCCTGAAGACCGTCGACGACTTCAACCGTCCGTTCCAGGAGATGCTCAACGAATATTGCTGGGGCACGGTGTGGGGCCGCGAGGAGCTGCCGCGCAAGACCCGCAGCATGCTCAACATCGCGATGATCGCGATCCTCAATCGTCAGCACGAATTCCGCGCGCATCTGAAGGGTGCACTCACCAACGGCGTCAGCCGCGACGAGATCCGCGAGATCCTGATGCAGGTCGCAATCTATGGCGGCATGCCGGCCGCGGTTGACAGTTTTCGAATTGCGCGCGAGGTGTTCGCGGAGATCGACGGCAAGGCGTGAGGGGTGCCGGCGTGAAGGACGGGGACGCGACGTCCCCATGTCGTCCTGGCGAAAGCCGGACCCATAGCCACTGGCAGGTGTGGTTACGGGCACTCGGAGTTGCCACTTCGCGCCAAAACGTCTCCCTGGGGTAATGGGTCCTGGCTTTCGCCAGGAAGACACCGAGGATGGATACGGGCCGATCAACAACAACGAATAATCACCACAAGGAAACACCATGGACATCGGATTCATCGGCCTCGGAAATATGGGTTTCCCGATGGCACGGCGGCTGATCGAGGCCGGCCACCGGCTCGTCGTATTCGACACGCGCCAGGAGGTCGTCGACAAGCTGGTGGCGCGCGGCGCCACTGCGGCGACGTCGCCGAAGGACGTCGCCGACCAGGTCGAGACCGTCATGGCGAGCCTGCCTTCGCTGCAGGCTTCGCTCGCGGTTGCGACGGGGCCGAACGGCGTGATCGAGGGAAGCCGCGTCAAACGCTTCGTCGATCTCTCCACCGTCGGCTCAGCGATGGCGGTGAAGATTCACGGCCTGCTCGCCAAGCATGACATCGTGCAGATCGATTGCCCAGTTTCCGGCGGCGTCGGCGGCGCCGAGAAAGGCACTCTCGCGGTAATGGTCTCGGGGCCGAAGACCGAGTTCGAGCTGCTCAAGCCCGCGCTCGACGTCATCGGGAAAGTGTTCTTCATTGGCGAGAAGCCCGGCGCGGCGCAGACCATGAAGCTCGCCAACAACTTCTTGTCGGCCACCGCGATCGTGGCGACCTCGGAAGCGGTGGTGATGGGCGTCAAGGCGGGGCTCGATCCCGCCGTGATGATCGACGTCATCAATGCCGGCTCCGGCATGAACACCGCGAGCCGCGACAAGTTTCCGCGCTCGGTGCTGCCGCGCAGCTTCGACTTCGGCTTCGCCACGGGATTGATGGTGAAGGACGTGCGGCTGGCGCTGGAGGAGATGAAGCAGCTCGGCCTGTCGATGGAGGTCGCGGAGGCGGTCTGCCGGTTGTGGGAGACGGTCATCAGCACGGAAGGCGCCGAGTCCGATTTCACCGCGGCGATCAAGCCGATCGAGAAGAGGGCGGGCGTTGTGGTGGGCGGCAGGCCACCCGGCTAGCGCCAACACGACAGCGCAGCGCCGACGACCGGCGCTGCGCTGTCCTCCTTGGATCGATCTGCTACGAGCGGCGTCTGCCAAGTTCCGGAAGGTCGATCGGCTGCTCCAGTTGCAGGGAGGCCGAGCCCCCGCTGCATTTGATATACTTCTCGTCGCACCTGCGCATGCACCGTCTCTCGCTCGAGCATTTCGCAGAGGTATTGTTGCAGCTGACCCACGTAATGTCGCACCGTGTGACCCGGGCCGACGCGACGCCGGAGAGTCCGAGCACGAAGGCCACGCTGCAAGCTACGAAAAGCATGCGAAGCAGGCCGGCGCCGGCGAGTGAATCGTTCATTCGATCTCCTGTGTTGGCCGGGCACGTCTGCGCCTGCGGCCGGGTTTTTGACGAAGACGCAGTTCAAGCCTTGGCGAGATAGGGGATCGTGCCGGCCAAGTCCGTATCGTCGATCAACTGGAAGCGGCTCTCGCTGCCGCCCCTGCGCGCTGCCGCGAATCGGCCGTAGGCGGGATCAGTAACGAAGGACTCCGCCGCTTTCGCCGTGGGAAAAGACATGATCGCGATCAGCGATGTGTCGAGAGGGGCACCTTCAAGAGTTTTCACATTGCCGCTGCGGGAAAGATACTTGCCGCCATGCTTGTGCACCAGCTCGTGGACGGACGCGGCGTAGTCCGGCACCCACTTTCCGTCAGTCACTTTGATGTCCGCGATCAGATACGCTGTCATGTCGTGTCTCCTGGCTCGAGTTCAGCTCCGCGTTGAAGGGCGGGCATCACTTGGTGCCAGAACACGGCGCGGACTTGCCAGTACGGGAACTGTAGCGGGGCGATACAAATACTGAATTGCGCCGCCCTGGATCAGCTCGCCAGCTTGCGTTCCTTGGCGAACGGGCTAAGGCCGAGCCAACTTTGCATGGCCGCGGCAAGCTGCCGATCGCCGGTGAGCAGCATCCGCCGGCTTGCGGCGGCCGCCCGCACGGAATCGAGTCCCATCCAGATCGCCGTCATGGTGCGCAGATCAACCGACACGTAAAGGTCAACGTCGAAACCGGGATCAATCGAGCAGAGGTCGACACTGTCGTCGGGATCGACGATCAGCCACCACAATCGCTGCGTCGAAGGTAATTCCGGATACGCGAACTGCAGCACGCTGCGGCGGGTCGGCATCGGCGTCGTGTTCAAATTCCGCCGCATGTCCCACATCAACAGCTGGACATCGAGATGCTGAAGCGACAGATCCGACTCGATGCGGCGCTGGCCCCAGATGCCGAACGCCTCGACGATGGGGCCGAGTTCGCGTCCGGAAGCGGTCAGCTGATACTCGATCACGCCGCGCTCGGAAGCCGACGGCTGGCGGATGATGATGCCTGCAGCTTCGAGTTCCTTGAGGCGCTGGGAAAGCAGCGCAGGCGACATGCGGGGAACGCCGCGGCGCAACTCGTTGAACCGGGTCGAGCCGGCGACGAGTTCACGTAGCAGCACGACGGTCCAGCGCGTGCACAATATCTCGGCCGCCATCGCGACCGGACAGAACTGCCTGTAGCTGCCGATGGTCATGCGGGCCTCCGTGACAAGCGAAGGCGCAACCTTAGGGCCGCGGCGCGCGGCTTCCTAGTTCAGTTTCTGTATCAGCAGCGATTCATTCTCTGAACTGGCCGCGGACCGTGGTGAGCGTCTATTCGACCGGCATTGGCAAGCCGGCCGCCGCAATCGCGGCCCGCCGGACACAGGAGATTACCATGAAGAAATACGATTCAACGGCTTCCAGATTGCTCGTTTCGGTTCGCAGCGCCGCGATTTGCACCCTCGGCCTGGGCGTCGGCGTCATGCCGGCGTCCGCAGCCAATCTGACGAGGAGCATCGAGGTCAGCAGTGCTGCGGCCGAGGTGTGGTCCGTCATCGGGCCGTTCTGCGCGATCAAGGATTGGCTGCCGCCGGTGGGGCAGTGCATTGCGGACGGCAAGTCGCCGCCAACCCGGACGCTCGTCACCAGGGACGGCAAGGCCTCGTTCGTGGAGACGCAGACTGCGCGGAACGACAAAGACTACAGCTATTCCTACGCGTTCCTGTCGAGCCCACTGCCGGTGAGCCAGTACAAGTCGACCATCAAGGTCACGGCAAAGGGTGAAGGCGCATCGGTGGTGACATGGACCGGCATCTACACGCCCGACCCGGGGCGGGAGAAGGAAGCGGTCGATGCCCTCGGCGGCGTCTATGATTCCGGCCTCGCCGCAATCAGGGACCGGTTCAAGAAGTAGGGTCAATGCAGCGATGGGCGCAGCGCTAGCTGCGCTCATCGTGGACAATCACAGCCTCATAGCCACGGCGCCGGCGTATCCATCGCGATCAATTGCTCGACCTCGATGCGCGGACGCACGACCGCGTACTGGTCGCCCTTCACCAGCACTTCGGGCACCAGCGGCCGCGTATTGTAGGTGCCGGCCTGCACTGCGCCGTAGGCGCCGGCGGTCATGATGGCGATGAGGTCGCCGGGCTTTGGCGTCGGTAGCGTGCGATCGAGTGCGAGATAGTCGCCGGTCTCGCAGACCGGGCCGACGACGTCGGCCATGATGGTCGCGGCCCCCGTCGCAGGCTGCGTCACCGGCAGAATGTCGTGATGGGCCTCGTACAGCGTCGGGCGGATCAGATCGTTCATGGCGGCGTCGATGATGACGAAATTCTTGCCGTCACCGTGCTTCACATAGATCACCTTGGCGACCAGGATGCCGGCATTGCCGACGATCATGCGGCCCGGTTCGAACATCAGCGTGCAGCCGAGATTGTGGCTGACGCGCTTGACCATCGCGGCATAGGCGTCGGGCGCCGGCGGCGCCTCGCGGTCCATGTAATAGGGAATGCCGAGACCGCCGCCGAAATCGACATGCGAGATGTTGTGGCCGTCGGCACGCAGCGTCTGCACGAATTCGGAGAGGATGCGGAACGCGATCTCCATCTTGGAGAGGTCGGTGATCTGGCTGCCGATATGCACGTCGGTGCCTGTGACCTCGATGCCCGGCAGCTTCGCGGCGCGGGCATAGACCTCGCGGGCATGCGCGATCGGGATGCCGAACTTGTTCTCGGACTTGCCGGTCGAAATCTTCGCATGCGTGCCGGCATCGACGTCAGGATTGACACGGATCGAGATCCGCGCGGTCTTCCCGGTCTCGGTCGCAAGGCGCGACAGCAGCTCGAGCTCGGGCTCGGATTCGACATTGAGGCAGAGGATGTCGGCCGCCAGCGCAGCGCGCAGCTCGGCTTCCGTCTTGCCGACGCCGGAGAACAGGATCTTGCTTGCTGGAATGCCGGCGGCCAGCGCGCGCTTCAATTCGCCGCCGGACACCACGTCCGCGCCGGCGCCGAGCCTGGCCAGCGTGCGCAGCACCGACTGGTTGGAATTTGCCTTCATGGCGTAGCAGACCAGCACCTTCTCGCCCGCGAAGGCGTCGGTGAAAACGCGATAGTGCCGCTCGAGCGTCGCGGTCGAATAGCAATAGAACGGCGTGCCGACGGTTGCAGCCAGCTCGGACAGGTTCACCGCCTCGGCGTGCAGCACGCCGTTGCGATAGTCAAAATGATTCATGGCGTTGGCTCAGTTGCCCCAGCCTATCGGCTGGGTCTTTCGTCCAGGAGCGGGTCGAGGATAAACGGTTTCTTCCTGCCCTTGGTCGCCGCCGGTGCGGCGTCCGCGCCATAGGTGGGGTTGAACACGCTCGGCGTCTTCTGGGCTTCGGTCTCGGTATCGGTCGGCGGCGCGACGTTGGCCGTTGACGCGCTGGAGGCGGTCGGCGGCAGATCCAGCGGGCCCTTGCGGCCACAGCCGGCAAGCGCGAGCGCCGTCAGGCTCAAGACAATGATGGCCCACCCCGAGCCGGCCGGGCGAAACTTTGACGTCACGACGAAATCCCCACTACGCGCGGCGCACCATACAGAGATTGGCGCGCTCTGGCGAGACCCGGATGACCATGAAACATAAGCGAAATTTTGCTCCTCAGCCCAATTTTCGCTCTTTTTCCAGCCGCTTCAGCCAGGCCTTGGCCTGCGATGCCACGTTCTTCGGCGCGGTACCGCCGAAACTGGTCCGGCTCTTCACCGACGATTCGACCGAGAGCACGCCAAGCACGTCTTTCGTGATCTTCGCTTCGATTGCCTGCATCTCCCTCAGCGGCAGCTCGTGCAGCGCCACGCCGCCCTCGGCGGCTTTCGCGACGATGCGGCCGGTGACGTGATGGGCCTCGCGGAACGGCATCTTCAGCGTCCGCACCAGCCAGTCGGCAAGATCGGTCGCGGTGGCGTAGCCCTCGCCTGCAGCAAGCTTCATCTTCGCTTCATCAGGCACGAGATCTCGGACCATGCCGGTCATGGCGCGGATCGCGAGCGACAGCGCGGCGAAGCCTTCCATGGCGCCCTGCTTGTCCTCTTGCATGTCCTTTTGATAGGCGAGCGGCAGGCCCTTCATGACGATCAGCAGCCCATTGAGCGCGCCGATGACGCGGCCGGTCTTGGCGCGCACCAGCTCGGCGGCGTCAGGATTGCGCTTCTGCGGCATGATCGAGGATCCCGTGGTGAACTTGTCGCTGAGGCGGATCATGCCGACCAGCGGCGAGGTCCAGATCACGATCTCCTCGGCAAAGCGCGACATGTGCACGGCGCAGATCGAGGCCGCCGACAGCGTCTCCAGCACGAAGTCGCGATCGGAGACCGCATCGAGCGAGTTCGCCATCGGACGGTCAAAACCGAGCGCCTTCGCCGTGGCGTGACGGTCGATCGGGAACGAGGTACCGGCGAGCGCTGCAGCTCCGAGCGGGGACTCATTCAGCCGCTTGCGCGCGTCCTGGAAACGGCCGCGATCGCGCGCGGCCATCTCGACATAGGCGAGCAGATGGTGGCCGAAGGTCACCGGCTGCGCGGTCTGCAGATGCGTGAAGCCCGGCATGACCGTTCCGGCGTGCTCCAGCGCGCGCTCGACCAGCGCCTGCTGGAACGCGGCGAGCGAGGCGTCGGTCTCATCGAGGACATCGCGGACATAGAGACGGAAATCGGTCGCGACCTGGTCGTTACGCGAGCGCGCGGTGTGCAAGCGGCCGGCGGCAGGGCCGATCAGCTCGGACAGGCGGCTCTCGACATTCATGTGAATGTCCTCGAGCGCGCGCTTGAATTCGAAGGCGCCCTTGCCGATCTCTGACAAAATCGTGTCTAGACCCTTGCCGATATTTTTCGCATCAGAGTCCGTGATGATGCCCTGCGCGGCCAGCATCGCGGCGTGGGCCTTGGACGCGGCAATGTCCTGGGCAAAGAGGTGACGATCGACGTCGATGGAGACGTTGATCTCTTCCATGATCTCGTCGGGACGTTCCGAGAACCGGCCGCCCCACATCTTGTTGCTCATGATCCCCTGCTCACGCCTTGCCTGTGGCCGCCGCACGTTTGCTGACGGCTGCCAGCCGTATTAAGAGGCCTCTGATAGCCATATCTGCGACCGGATGACAAACGATATGCTCGACCCCAACGACAGGCTCGACCAAAGGACAGCACGGTCGGCCACGCGCCGTATCCCCGTGGTCATCGCCACCGTGGTGGTCGGGGGCCTGGCTGGCTTTGCCGCGCTGTACGGGCTGGGCCTGGGCCGGGCCCCCTCCGGCGATCCCGCCTGCCGGGCCGCGGTGAACACCGCACAGAAGATCGCGCCGCTTGCCCATGGCGAGGTGGCGGCGCTGACCATGGCGACCGCACCGCTAAAGCTGCCGGACCTGGCCTTCGAGGACGCCGACGGCAGGCCGAAGAAGCTGTCGGATTTCCGCGGCAAGACGCTGCTGGTGAACCTCTGGGCCACCTGGTGCGTGCCCTGCCGCAAGGAAATGCCGGCGTTGGACGAGCTCCAGGGCAAACTTTCGGGCCCGAATTTCGAGGTGGTGGCGATCAATATCGACACCCGCGACCCCGAGAAGCCCAAGACGTTTCTGAAAGAGGCCAATCTCATCAGGCTCGGCTATTTCAGCGATCAGAAAGCCAAGGTTTTTCAGGATCTTAAGGCGATAGGCCGGGCCTTGGGCATGCCCACCTCGGTGCTGGTCGATCCTCAAGGCTGCGAGATCGCGACGATCGCGGGGCCGGCGGAATGGGCGAGCGAGGATGCGCTCAAGCTGATCCGGGCTGCGACGGGCAAAGCCGCAGCGTCGTTCTAAGCGATGATGTTTTAGGCGGTGACGTTGAGGTTGCTGCCGACGCCAGCGCCGACATTGGCAAGCGAGGGCTGTCCGGCGCCGAGCAGCGTCAGGACGGTGGATTTCTCCGCATCCGCGTTCTGCTTCATCAGCGTCGCCGAGATATTCGACTGCAGCGCGCCTTGCTGAGAGGCCAGCATGCTGCTGACCATCGCCATCATGTCCATTACGCAAACCCTCGTACCGGCGGTAACCTAGAGGCGGGCGGTTAACGGGACATGAATTGTCGCGAGTCGCCGTAAGGTAGGCTTTCTCCGTCTCCCGGCTCTGCTGCGTATCGCTAACGCGCTGCGCAATGTCCCGGCACGAAACCCCTTATCTCGTCGGAATCGGCTTGGCGCCGCGGTAGTCGTAAAAACCGCGCTGGGTCTTGCGACCGAGCCAGCCCGCCTCGACGTATTTCACCAGCAGCGGGCACGGGCGGTACTTGGAGTCGGCGAGGCCCTCATGCAGCACCTGCATGATCGACAGGCAGGTATCGAGGCCGATGAAATCAGCGAGCTCCAGCGGGCCCATCGGATGGTGCGCGCCGAGCTTCATCGCCGCGTCGATCGCCTCGACGTTGCCCACGCCTTCGTACAGCGTGTAAATCGCCTCGTTGATCATCGGCAGCAGGATGCGGTTGACGATGAAGGCCGGGAAATCCTCGGAGACCGCGACCTGTTTGCCGAGCTTGCCTACGAATTCCTTTGACGCCTCGAAGGTCTGGTCGTCGGTGGCGATGCCGCGGATCAACTCCACCAGTTCCATCAACGGCACCGGATTCATAAAGTGAATGCCGATGAAGCGTTCGGGCCGGTCAGTGGCGGCGGCCAGCCGCGTGATCGAGATCGAGGAAGTATCGGAAGCGACGATCGCCTCGGGCTTCAACACAGCGCAGAGATCGTGAAAAATCTTGCGCTTGACCTCTTCCTTCTCGACGGCGGTCTCGATCACGAGATCGCAGTCCGCGAGATCGTCCAGCTTCTCGCCGGCTACGATACGCGCCATCGCCTTGGCTTTGTCGTCCTCGCTGACGGCCTTCTTGGAGACCTGGCGCGTCAAATTGCCGTTGATCGTGGCCATGCCTGACTTGAGGCGGTCGGTCGAAATATCGTTGAGCACCACGTCGAAGCCGGCCAACGCAGCGACATGCGCGATGCCATTGCCCATCTGCCCCGCGCCGATCACGCCGACCTTCTTGATTACTGCCGCCATAATGTCATCCACCGGAACGGCGCGCTATCAACCGCGCCTGCCTATCCCCCTGAGCCGGGAGGTCTGATTTAATCAGAACCCGGCCTCGAAACCTAGATTGGATCGCTTCGAAGGCGTGTCCCGCGCCAAAGAAAACGCCTCAAAAAGCAACACCGGCCGGAGTTTATAGCTCCGGCCGGTGTTTAGCGCGTTTTACTTGCCGAGCTTGCCGAGTTCGGCCGTCAGCTCCGGAACCGCTTGGTAGAGGTCGGCGACCAGGCCGTAATCAGCGACCTGGAAGATCGGCGCGTCCTCGTCCTTGTTGATCGCGACGATCACTTTGGAGTCCTTCATGCCGGCCAGATGCTGGATCGCGCCGGAAATGCCGACCGCGACATAGAGCTCGGGGGCCACGACCTTGCCGGTCTGGCCGACCTGCCAGTCGTTCGGCGCATAGCCCGCATCCACCGCCGCACGCGAAGCGCCGACACCGGCGCCAAGTTTATCGGCGAGCGGCTCGATGTACTTTGCGAAGTTCTCGCGGCTCTGCATGGCGCGGCCACCGGAGACGATGATCTTGGCCGAGGTCAGCTCGGGACGGTCACTCTTCGCGACCTCCTCGCCGACAAAGGACGACAGGCCCGGATCGGCCGCCGCCGCGACGCTCTCGACCGACGCGCTGCCGCCTTCACCCGCTGCGGCGAAGGTGGAGGTGCGCACCGTGATGACCTTCTTGGCGTCCTTCGACTTCACCGTCTGGACGGCGTTGCCGGCGTAGATCGGGCGCTCATAGGTGTCGGGGGCGATCACCTTGGTGATCTCCGAGACCTGCATGACGTCGAGCAGGGCCGCGACGCGCGGCATCACGTTCTTGAAGCGCGAGGTCGCGGGCGCGACGATGGCGTCATAGGACGGCGCCAGCGAGACGATCAGCGCGGCCAGTGGCTCGGCCAGATCGTGCGCGTAAAGCGCGCCGTCGGCGAGCAGCACCTTCTTCACACCGGCGAGCTTTGCGGCGGCGTCCGCCGCGGCCTTGGCGTTCTCGCCGGCCACCAGAACCTCGACGTCCGCGCCGAGCGCGGCCGCCGCGGTCAGGGCCTTGTTGGTCGCATCCTTGAGCGACGCATTGTCGTGTTCGGCAATCAGAAGCGTCGTCATCAGAGCACCCCGGCTTCGTTCTTGAGTTTCGACACCAGCTCGGCGACGTCCTTGACCTTGACGCCCGCCTTGCGGCCCGCCGGCTCGGTCGTCTTGAGAACCTCGAGGCGCGCGGTGAGATCGACGCCATAATCGGCGGCAGTCTTGTCCGCAATCGGCTTCTTTTTGGCCTTCATGATGTTCGGCAGCGAGGCGTAGCGCGGCTCGTTGAGACGGAGATCGGTGGTGACGATCGCCGGTCCCTTCAGCTTCACGGTCTGCAAGCCGCCGTCGACTTCGCGGGTGACCTTGAAGTCGCTGCCTTCGACCTCGAGCTTCGAGGCGAAGGTCGCCTGCGACCAGCCGAGCAGCGCGGCCAGCATCTGGCCGGTCTGATTGCTGTCGTCGTCGATCGCCTGCTTGCCGAGAATGATGAGGCCCGGCTGCTCTTCGTCCGCAATCTTCTTCAGGATCTTGGCGACCGCGAGCGGCTCGACCGCACCCTCGGCCTTCACCAGGATGCCGCGATCGGCGCCCATGGCGAGACCGGTGCGGATCGTTTCCGACGCCTGCGCCGGTCCGATCGAGACCACCACGACTTCGGTCGCCTTGCCGGCTTCCTTCAGGCGCAGCGCTTCTTCGACCGCAATTTCGTCGAACGGGTTCATCGACATTTTGACGTTGGCGAGTTCAACACCCGATCCATCGCTCTTGACGCGGACCTTGACGTTGTAATCGACCACCCGCTTTACCGGCACCAAGACCTTCATCGATCCTCTTTCACTCAATCTGGGAGGGGGTTATCAACTGGCGCGGAACCTAAAGGCCTGATCCGGCCCGGTCAACGCGCGAAGGGGTCTAATTTTGGCGCCCAGAAATGCGCGGCCCAATGGGTCAGCGATTCTGGCCCGGAACCCAGAGCACGTCGCCGGCGCCGTCTTCGTTGACCGCGCGGCTGGCCACGAACAGGAAGTCCGACAGGCGGTTCATATACTGGATGCCAGCGGCACCAACAGGTTCTTCCGGCCGGGCCGCCAGTTCCACCATCACGCGTTCCGCCCTGCGGCAAATCGTACGGGCGACATGGAGGTAGGCGGCGGCTGGCGTGCCGCCCGGCAGCACGAAGGAGGTCAGAGGTGCCAGCTTGTCGTTGAGCGCGTCGATGTCGCGCTCGAGCCGCTCGACCTGGCTTGCCACCACCCGCAGCCGCTCCGCCTTGCCCTCACGTTCGGGCACCGCGAGGTCCGCGCCGAGGTCGAACAGATCGTTCTGGATGCGGCCAAGCATCGCGTCGAGCTCGGGCGCATCCCCGGTGTGAAGCCGGACCACGCCGATCGCAGCATTGGTCTCGTCGACAGTCCCATAGGCCTCGATGCGCAGATCGTATTTCGGCCGGCGCTCGCCCGAGCCGAGCGCTGTCGTGCCGTCGTCACCGGTTTTCGTATAGATGCGGTTGAGCACGACCATGTTAACGCCCCATCGCCCACACGGCGGCCATCGCGATGACGATCGCCACGAACTGAAGCAGCACGCGCCAGCGCATCAGCTTCTGCGAGGTGTTGGGCGAGCCGCCGCGCATCATGTTGATGAGACCGAGCAGCAGCACCAACGCCACGGCGCCGACCGCAATCGGCAGGATGAAAGTACTCAGGAGAGATGCCATTCGAGGGTAAATAACACCCTCCGCGCCGGTCCGCCATGGCGTTCCCGATCTGGCTTTTAAGCCAATAATATCAGAAGCTAGCTGGATGAATCTGGATTTGCGCCAATTGCCTATCCTCTTGACCTATCCCCGCCTGCGGGGAGAGGTCGGAATGCGTTTCCCGCGCGCGGGAAGCGGAAGCAGCAACAGCAGTGCAGGTGGTGCGTGAAGGCAATCCGCACCATCTACCTTGTCGTAATGGACGCGTTCTACACGTTCCTCGCCGATGACGGCTGGGCGATCGCGAGCCACATCGCGCTGTCGACGCTGATGGCGCTATTCCCGTTCCTGATCGTCCTGACATCGCTCGCCGGCTTCTTCGGCTCCAAGGAACTCGCCGATCAGGCTGCGAGCCTCATGCTCCAGGTCTGGCCCAAGCAGGTCGCGGATTCGATCTCGGGGGAAGTCCACGACGTGCTGACCACGACCCGCACCGGCCTATTCACCATCGGCGCGGTGCTGTCGGTCTACTTCGCCTCCAACGGCGTCGAGGCGCTGCGGGTCGCACTGAACCGCGCCTATGCGGTCGTGGAGATGCGGCCCTGGTACTGGCTACGGCTGGAATCGATCGCCTACACGCTGATTGCGGCCTTCACCGCGCTCGCCATGGCATTCCTGATCGTGCTCGGGCCGCTGCTCATCGAGGCCGCGCGTGCGCACATCCCGCTGTTCGTTGAATCCAACGAGAGGATCCTCACCTGGCTGCGCTACGGCATCACCGTTGGCGCGTTGGTGGTGGCGCTGATGATCCTGCATACCTGGCTGCCGGCGGGACGGCGCCGGTTCCTCCAGATCCTGCCCGGCATCGTCTTCACCATCGTGGCGTCGCTGATCTCGGGCATCGTGTTCGGGCAATATCTGGCGCGCTTCGCCAATAATTACGTGACGATGTATGCGGGGCTCGCCTCGGTGATCATCGCGCTGGTGTTCCTGTATTTCATCGCCGCGATCTTCGTTTACGGCGGCGAGCTCAACGCCGCGATCATCAAGTCGCGGCTTCCTCACGGCGTGTCGCTGCAAGCAGCGCAGTCGCTAGCGCCCGCGGAGACACAGGCTTGACCAGAAAGGCGTCGGCGCCGGCCTCGCGTGAGGCGACTTCATCTTCGCCCCGACCTGACACCCCGATGATGGGGATCTGAGCCAGCGGCGTCGCCATGGTGCGGATCCGCCTGATCGCCTCGACGCCATTGATGCCCGGCAGCACCATATCCATCAGCACCGCGTCGAAGGCGCCCTGCGCGAGCCGGTTCACCGCGTCCTCGCCGCGCCCGATGAACTCGGCATGATGACCGAGTTCGGTCAGGATGGTGTTGAGCACAACGCGGCCGAACGGATTGTCCTCGACGCTGAGCAAGCGCAGCGCCGGAACCGCATCCATCTCGGCTTCGCCCTTCGACTTGCGGGACTTGCCCGATCCCGTGGCACACACCGACACCGTCAATGTGAAGGTGGCGCCACCGCCGGGCCGAGGCGCGACCGTGATGTCGCCGCCCATCGCGCGCGCCAGTTGCTTCACCGACGACAGGCCCAGTCCGGCGCCGCCGAAGCGCGAGGCAATGGTGACATTGGCTTGGGTAAACGGCCGGAACAGCCGTTTGATCTCGGCCATGGTGAGGCCGATGCCGCTGTCGGACACCGCGAAGGCGACACCGACGCTGCCTTTGCCCTTTGCTTTGCCTTTGCTCTTGGTCTTGTCCTTGCTCTTGACGGAACGCCAAGGCGCGACCGTGAGCGCCACGCCGCCGTGCTCGGTGAATTTCACGGCATTGTCGATCAGGTTCTCGAGCGCGGCGCGCAGGCGGACGGGATCACCGACCACCAGCCCCGGCAGCTTCTCCGAGATATCGACCTCAGCCTGGAGACCCTTGGCCGCGGCGCGACCGGCCAGCGAATCGCCGGCGTTGCGGGCGAGCGTCCGCAGGTCGAACAAATCCTGCCGCAGCGAGCTTCCACCCCCGACCCCCTTCCCGGTCCCCTTGCCACTTCGGGCGGCATCGACGAACAGGGTGGCAAGGTTCGCCAGATGCTCGGCCCCGGCCTTGATCGTGTCGGCCCAGCGTCTTTCCCGTTCCCCGAGATCCGAAGTCGCGAGCAGGTCGCTGATCGCGAGAATGCCGGTCAGGGGGGTGCGGACCTCATGGGCAAAGGCGGCAAGCGCGGCTTGGACGACGTCCAGCTCGACCCGCTTGGTGCTGCGCTTGCGCAACCGGGCAGTCGGCCCGGAGCGCTTCCGAGCCACTCGCTTGGACGTCCCCGTAGTGCGCGCTGCGCGCGTTTTCGCCGCCATAACTCCCCTTCGAAGTATCCCCTTCGAACCCCGCGCTGTCAGGCGAGCATGGCACGGCGGAACACCCGGAGTCACGGCGCCGTTTGGCTAACCCCCAGAGAAACTTAACCTAATCCCACCAACCGGCGGATACCGGCCGGCGTGGCGCCGCCGGCGCGCAGTTCACGAAGGCCGGTCGAGCTGGTTGATTTCGACAGCTTCCGGCCGCGCTCGTCGCGAAGTAGCCCGTGGTGGCGGTAGACGGGTTCGGGCAGGTGGAGCAGAACCTGAAGCAGACGGTGGACCGAAGTGGCGTGGAACAGGTCCTGGCCCCGCACGATCTCGCTGATGTCCTGGAGCGCATCGTCGACAACAACGGACAGATGGTAGCTCGTCGGCGTCTTCTTGCGGGCCACAATGACGTCGCCCCAGGCTTCTGGCCGCGCCGGGACGACGCCACGCTCACCATCCGGCCCCTCGCCCAGTTCGTTCCAGCTCAGGCCCACAGCGCGGCGGCAGGCGGCTGCCATGTCGAGCCGAAGCGCGTAAGGCGCACCGGTGTCGATGAGGCGGTCGCGCTCGTCCGCGGACAGCGATCTGGCGGCGCCGGGATAGAGCGGCACGCCGTCGGGATCGCGCGGCCACGGCCCATCCGCTTCACGCGCCTTAACCAGCCTTGCGATCTCGGCGCGGCTTTCGAAGGCTGGATAGACCAGGCCGAGCGCCAAGAGCCTGTCCAGCGCCGTCCGATACGCATCGAGATGCTCCGACTGCCGCCGCACCGGCGTCTCCCAGGCGATGCCGAGCCAGGCGAGGTCTTCGTAGATCGCTGTCTCATATTCCGGCCGGCAACGCGTCGCGTCGATGTCCTCGATCCGCAGCAACAGCCGCCCACCGGTCTCGCGCGCGCGGTCGGAATTGAGCAGCGCGGAATAAGCGTGGCCGAGATGCAGGTAGCCATTCGGGCTGGGGGCAAATCGGAAAACGGGTGGCGACATGCTTCGGAACTCATCATGGCCGGGCATAGCCGTCTAGACGGATGGCGTCGCTTCCGCTCGCCTGTGTCCCGGCCATCCACGTTCTTCGGAGCGGCGCACCGATCGTGTCAAGGTCCCCGAGAATGCGATGATCACCAGCCGTGCTAACAATGATGCACGTTGGAAAGACGTGGATGGCCGGGTGGAAGCCCGGCCATGACGCCGGAGAGAGTTGACGATTGCCATGACCATCCACCTCGAAACCCAATCCGATCTCGAAGAGGCCGTCCACGCGCTGGTCAAGCGCGATCCGCGCCTGAAGCCAGTGCTGGCGACTGCCGGCATGCCGGCGTTGCGGCGGCGCGAGCCGGGTTTTGCGGGGCTTGCCCACATCGTCTGCGGGCAACAGCTCTCGACTGCGAGCGCCGCGGCGATCTGGGGACGGTTGTCCGCCGCGTTCGATCCGTTCGACCACGAGGCTGTCCGCCGCGCCCGCACCGACCGGCTGGGGCGGCTCGGCCTGTCCGCCGCCAAGATCAAGACGCTGAAACATCTCGCGCGCGAGATCACCGCAGAACGGCTGAACCTCGACGTGCTCGCGGAAGAAGACGCTGATGCCGCGCATCACACGTTGATCGCACTGCCCGGCATCGGACCCTGGACCGCGGACGTCTATCTGCTGTTCTGCCTCGGCCATGGCGACGCCTGGCCGGCCGGCGACCTCGCCGTGCAGGAAGGCATCCGCATCGGGCTCGGCTTGCAGGCGCGGCCAACGGAGAAGCAGATGGCGCCGCTCGCCGAACCCTGGCGCCCCCTGCGCGGAGCGGCGGCACATCTGTGGTGGAGCTATTATCGCGCGGTGAAAAAACGCGAAGGCGTCATCGCGGGATCAACCTAGAGCTAGTTCCGTTCCGATGGAATCGGAACGGGGCTCTAGTGTTTTGTTTTGACGCGTTTTCTTGACGCGAACCGGTGTCCACTTCGCTCGAACACGCTCTAGCCCCGCAGCCCGACGCGATCGGTCCGGGCGCAATCGGCGACGAAGTCGATGACGGCCCGCACCGCCGGCAGTTCGACGAGGTCGGGATGGGCGAGCAGCCACAGGTCCGCCACGCTGGCGAGCTTCTGCGGCGCGACACGCACAAGATCGGGATAGCTTTCGGCGACAAAGCACGACAGGGCGGAGATTCCGAGTCCGGCGCGGACCGCCGCCAGCATGTCGCCCTGGGACGAGCAGCGCATCACCACCCAGGCCTGACGCGTGACGACGTCGCTCCAGCGCGCAAGCTGGAGATTGGAGGTCTGATCGGCGAAACCGATGACGCTGTGCCCCTTCCACTCGCCGCGCCGTTCCGGCAAGGACCGCCCGCCGGCGTAGCCGCGCGAGGCGTAGAATCCCGTGCCGAGACGGCCGATCTTGCGGCCGACCAGATTTTCCTCGCCGCTGTCGAAGGGCCGCAACACCACGTCCGCCTCGCGCCGGCGCACGCTCGCCGGAAACGGATGGGTGATGATCTCGAGCTGGACGTGATCGTGCGCGCGCAGGAACGCAGGCAGGCGCGGCATCAGCCAATGCGAGGCCAGCGTTGCGCCGATCGATAGCTTGACGGTCCCGCGCGCCTTATGCCCTCCGGCCGAGACTGCCGTCTCCGCCCGCAGCGCGGCCGCCGCCATTACCTCGGCGTGCTCGCGCAGCGTCCGTCCATCCGCCGTCAGCGCAAGGCCGTCGGCGGCACGCGCCACCAGCCTGGTGCCGAGCTGGGCTTCCAGCGCCGCAATCTTGCGGCTGACGGTGGGATGGCTGCTGTGCAGCCGGCGCGCCGCGCCGGTGAAGCTGCCGGTATCGGCGACCGCGAGGAAGGTCTTGCAAAGGTCCCAGTCCATGAGCGGCCTCTGTTCAAATCTGAAAAGTCGTCCGTTCAATATTGAACGATAAGAGGCCCCACTCCAACCCCTATAATGACGTCAAATGAAACATGGGCGGCAACTCGCCCGCGACAATCAAAGAAGGAAACGCCTCGTCATCCGCCTGCCGGCGGGCTGCGTTTCCGGGAGGACATCATGGCGCTGCCCGCTCTCTTGAAGGATTCGCTCGAGCTGCCCGTGGTCGGCTCGCCGCTCTTCCTCGTCTCCGGCCCTGAGCTGGTGATCGCCCAGTGCAAGGCCGGCGTGGTCGGCTCGTTTCCGGCACTCAATGCCCGTCCGGTGGAAAAGCTCGACGAATGGCTGAGCCGCATCGAGGACGAACTCGGCGAATACAAGTCGCGCAATCCCGGCAAGAAGGTCGCACCCTACGCCGTCAACCAGATCTGCCACGCCTCCAACGACCGGCTGATGAAGGACATGGAGACCTGTGTGAAGCACAGGGCGCCCATCATCATCACCTCGCTGCGACCGCCCGCCGAGCTCGTCGAGGCCGCACACTCGTACGGCGGCCTCGTGTTCCACGACGTCATCAACGTCAAGCACGCGCGCAAGGCCGCCGAGCAGGGCGTCGACGGTCTGATCCTGGTCTGCGCCGGCGCTGGAGGACATGCAGGAACGCTCTCGCCTTTCGCACTGGTACGCGAGGTCAAACAATGGTTCGACGGTGCGATCCTGCTGTCGGGCGCAATCAGCGACGGCTTCGCGATCGCCTCCGCGCTGACGCTGGGCGCCGACCTCGCCTATATGGGCACGCGCTTCATCGCGACGAAGGAAGCCAACGCTGACGAAGCCTACAAGTCGGCGCTGACGCAGCACACCGCGCATGACATCGTCTACACCAACCTCTTCACCGGCGTGCACGGCAACTATCTCGGGCCTTCGATCGCCGCGGCCGGGCTCGATCCGGACAATCTGCCGGCGGCCGACAAGACGAAGATGAATTTCGGCTCCGGCGGCAACATGAAGTCCAAGGCGTGGCGCGACATCTGGGGCTCGGGCCAGGGTATCGGCCAGATCGCCGACGCGCCGCCGGTCGCCGAGCTCGTCGACCGGATGAAACGGGAATTCGACCAGGCCCGACAGGATTTCCTGATGCGCGTCAGCGCCTGACGTCTCGGACCGACAATAAAACGGGAGGACACCATGAAGCTGGCAGCCGCACTGATCGGGATGTCGTTGCTGATGCTCGCCGGCGGCAGCGCCCATGCCGAAGGCAGCGACGAGATCCGCATCGGGCAGACCCTGCCCTACAGCGGCCCGGCCTCCGGCTTCGGCGCGATCGGACGGACGCAGGAAGCGTTCTTCGAGAAGGTCAATGCCGAAGGCGGCATCAACGGCCGCAAGGTCAAGTTCATCACGCTGGACGACGCCTATTCGCCGCCGAAGACCGTCGAGCAGACCCGCAAGCTGGTGGAGCAAGAAGAGGTGCTGATGATGTTCGGCTCGCTCGGCACCGCCACCAACAGCGCCGTGCAGCGCTATCTCAACGCCAAGAAAGTGCCGCAGCTGTTCGTGCTCTCCGGCGCCACCAAATGGGCCGATCCGCAGAAGAACCCGTGGACCATGCCGGGCATGGCGGCCTACGAATCCGAGGGCGTGGTCTATGCCAAATACATTTTGCAGGCCAAGCCCAACGCCAGGATCGCGATCCTCTCGCAGAACGACGATTTCGGCCGCGACTATGTCGCCGGCTTCAAGCGAGCGCTCGGGCCTAAGGCCGCAAGCATGATCATCGCGGAAGCGAGCTACGAGACCAGCGCGCCGACGATCAGCTCGCAACTCTCGACCTTGAAGGCCTCGGGCGCCAACGTGCTGTTCGGCGTCGTGCTCGGCAAGTTCACCTCGCAAATGGTCAAGGGCGTGGCCGAGATCGGCTGGAAGCCGGAGCTGTTCTTCGTGCCGACCTCGGCGTCGTCGATCTCTTTCCTGGAACCGGCAGGGCTCGACAACGCGGTCGGCCTGATCTCGTCGAGCAATCAGAAGGACACGATGGACCCGCAATGGGTCGACGATCCCGGCGTGAAGGAATACTTCGCCTTCATGAAGCGCTACATGCCGGCCGCGGACCTCTCCAACTCCAACTACGCCGCGGGCTATCACTATGCCACGCTGCTGATGACGGTGCTGAAGGGGTGCAAGGATGATATCAGCCGCGACAACATCATGCGCCAGGCGGCCTCGTTGAAGGATGTGAAGCTGCCGCTGCTGCTGCCGGGAATGGCGGTTACGACCGGCCCCGACGACTATCTGCCGTTCCAGCAGCTTCAGCTCCGGCGCTTCAATGGCAAGAGCTGGGTCGGCTTCGGCGACGTGCTGGATGATCGCTAGACGAGCGGGATGAGGAGACGCCATGATCATCAGCGGCGAACGCCAGATCAGCTATGACGACATCCGGGCTCGGATCAGGCGGGCGATGAGCGGCTTCCGCGCCCTGGGGCTTGCCGAGGCCGCGCCGGTCGCGATGATGCTGCGCAACGATTTCGCTCTGTTCGAGGTGGTTGCGGCCTCGGCCGCGCTGGGCAGTCCGGTGGTGCCGATCAACAGGCATTTGAAGGCCGAGGAGGTCCGTTACATCCTGGCCGACAGCGGGGCGAAGATCCTGGTCTGCCACGCGGATTTGCTGCCGCAGATCCGCGACGGCGTACCGGCGGATGTCCTTCTCCTGGTCGTCGCGACGCCGCCCGAACTCGCAGCGACCTTTTCGATCCCTGGGGAACTGACCGAGATCCCGGTGGGACTGACCGATTGGGACCGCTGGCGCGACGACCATCCGCAAGCGCAGGAGCCGCCGCGGCGGGCCGCAGCGATGATTTATACATCCGGCACCACGGGCATGCCGAAGGGCGTGCGGCGCATGCCGATGCAGCCCGAACAGGCGGCCGCCTCCGAACGCGTGGGCGGGATCGCCTATGGCATCAAGCCGCGGGAAGACCAAATCGTGCTGATCAACGGCCCGATGTATCACTCGGCGCCGCATTCCTACGGCATGCTGGCGTTCCGCAGCGCTTGCACCATCATCCTCCAGGCGCGGTTCGATGCCGAGGAGCTGCTGGCGCTGATCGAGCGCCACCGCGTCACGCACATTCACATGGTACCGACCATGTTCGTCCGGCTGCTGCGGTTGCCCGAAGCGGTCAGGCAGCGCTACGACCTGTCGTCGCTGCGTTTCGTCGTGCACGGCGCCGCCCCCTGCCCGCCGGACGTCAAGCGCGCCATGATCGACTGGTGGGGACCGGTCATCAACGAATATTTCGGCTCCACCGAGACCGGGATCCCGGTGTGGCACTCGGCCGAGGAAGCACTGAAGAAGCCTGGCACGGTCGGCCGCCCCATCGAAGGCGGCATCGTCAGGATCTTCCGCGATGACGGCAGCCCGTGCGGTGCAAACGAAGTCGGCGAAATCTACATGCGCCAGACGTCAGTGCCCGATTTCGACTATCACGGCAGGTCGCAGGCAAGGGCCGAAGCCGGCCGTGACGGCCTGGTCAGCGTCGGCGACGTCGGTTATCTCGACGCGGACGGCTATCTGTTCCTGTGCGATCGCAAGCGCGACATGGTGATCTCCGGCGGCGTCAACATCTATCCCGCCGAGATCGAGAACGTGCTGATCGGAATGCCCGGCGTGCGCGACTGTGCCGTGTTCGGCATCCCCGACGCGGAATTCGGCGAACGGCTGTGCGCCTTTGTCGAGCCTGAATCGGATGCCGAGCTCTCGGCCGACGCCGTCCGATCGTTCCTGCGCGGGCGGCTTGCCAATTTCAAGGTGCCAAAGGACGTCGAATTCCGTGACGCGCTGCCGCGCGAGGCCACGGGAAAGATTCTCAAGCGCAAGCTGCGGGAGCCCTATTGGACGATGTGAGGACAGGCAACGCCGTCCGAGAGTGCGGGACCGCATAAACGGGAACGAGTGGCAATCGTTCCTGCGCCTCTCCAATATTCGGCAGATTGAAGACGCGCGCTTCCGTCGCAAATGGAAGAGCAACCAATTCGAATCTCGCCTGTTGTCGACCGGCACAATCAACAGCCGGAGAATAAAAAATGTCTCGTCTCACCATGCTCGCCGCAGCTCTGCTGCTGCTCGGATCAGCGCCTGTCAGTGCACAGTCACAGCCTGCGCAGAGCGGGCCGGGCAACAACGCCGTCAACAGCTCTGATCACAACAACTCCAACGCACCGGTCGCGGGCCGCAACAGCTTCACCGAGGGCCAGGCGAAGTCGAAGATCGAGGGCGCGGGTTATTCCAATGTTTCCGGACTGCAAAAGGACGACAACGGCGTCTGGCGCGGCAAGGCCGACAAGGCCGGGACCAAGGCGGACGTGAGCGTCGATTTCCAAGGCAACGTGAACCCCGCCAAGTAAGGAGGATGAAACATGACGACCACTATTTCTCGACTCTATGACACCTATTCGGATGCGGAACGTGCGGTCAGGCGTCTGGAGGCCGCGGGCGTGCCGCACTCCGACATCAGCATCGTCGCGAACAATTCCGATAACTGGTACGGCTCCTCCACCGGCAAGGTTGACCGTGATCGCGACGGCGTCGACGATCGCGCCGAAGGTGCCGGCACGGGTGCCGGCATCGGCGCAGGCCTCGGAAGCGCGGCCGGCCTGCTTGCCGGACTCGGCCTGCTGGCCATTCCGGGACTCGGACCGGTGGTTGCCGCCGGATGGCTGGCTTCGACCGCAGTTGGTGCCGCGGCCGGCGCCGCGACGGGCGGCATCGTTGGCGCGCTGACCGAAGCCGGCGTCTCCAAGGATGATGCGTCGCGCTACGCGGAGGGCGTCCGTCGCGGCGGAACGCTGGTATCGGCGCGGGTACCCGACCAGGACAGCACACGTCTCGATGCCCTTCTGCACGAGAAGGCCGTGAACCTGCAGGAACGGAGCGCCGCCTGGCAAAAATCCGGCTGGAACGGCTTCGATGCCGCAAGCCCGCCGTTGTCACCCGACGATGTCGGCCGTGAGCGTGAGCTGTACGGCGCCGGCACGCGGGTGAGGTAGGGATGTTCCGCTCGCCGCCACGCCAGCGGCAGTGAATCCCAAGAGCGCGAGGGAGGCTCCACCAAGGTGGAGCCTTTTTCGCGTGCCCCTCCTCGAACACCACGAGGGTGCCGCAGGTCTCTCTCAACGAGCGCATTCCGCTGAAGCAGGGCCACATGTTCTCACTGCTCGGGTAATCGGCTATTGGCCGTCTGCGAAACAGTATAGCTTTCGACCGTAGAGGAAACGCCGCGGAGACGGCACGAGGTCGCGCATGCTGGACAGGACCAAGGACATTGTCGCATCCGCGCAAGCCTGGCTCGATGAGGTCGAGCTAACGCTGGGCGCAGCCGATAGCGCTGCGCTGGATCGTCTTTTCCTCGCCGACAGCTATTGGCGCGATGTGCTGGCACTAAGCTGGAACCTGCAAACGATCGGCGGCGGCGACTCGATCAAGCGGGAGCTGACAACGCTCGCGGCAAAGGCTGCGCCGGGCAGCTTCAAGATTGCGCCGAACCGAGCGCCACCGCGCTGGGTGACGCGTGCCGGGACCAACACTATCGAGGTGATCTTCAATTTCGAAACCGCACTGGGGCGCGGCAGCGGCATCGTCAGGCTTGTGCCCGACGCCACCGACGGCGACCGCCTGAAAGCGTGGACGCTCCTCACCGCGCTCGACGAGCTCAAGGGCTTCGAGGAGCAGCTCGGCACCTCGCGGCCGCGCGGCCAGGCCTATTCGCGCGACTTCCGTGGACCGAACTGGCTGGACTTGCGCAACGGCTCGCGCGACTACGCCGATCGCGATCCCGCCGTGCTGGTGGTCGGCGGCGGCCAGGCCGGGCTCGCGATCGCGGCGCGGCTGAAACAGTTGAACATCGACACCCTGATCGTCGATCGCGAGGCACGGATCGGGGACAATTGGCGCAAGCGCTACCACGCGCTGACCCTGCATAACCAGGTGCAGGTCAATCATTTGCCCTACATGCCGTTTCCGCCGAGCTGGCCGACCTATATCCCCAAGGACAAGCTCGCCAACTGGTTCGAAGCTTACGTCGAGGCGATGGAGCTGAACTTCTGGACCGGAACCGAATTCGAGGGCGGCGCCTACGACGATGCGAAAGACCACTGGACCGTCACACTGCGGCACACCGACGGCAGTGAGCGTATCATGCACCCGCGCCATGTGGTGATGGCGACCGGCGTCAGCGGCATCGCCAATGTGCCTGTCATTCCGACCCTGGATAACTTCAAGGGCACGCTGCTGCATTCGAGCCGCTACGAGGACGGCGAGACCTGGACAGGAAAACGCGCCATCGTCATCGGCACCGGCAATAGCGGCCACGACATCGCGCAGGATCTTCACTCCAGTGGTGCCGAAGTGACGCTGGTGCAGCGTTCACCTACGCTCGTCACCAATATCGAGCCGTCGGCCCAACTCGCTTATGCGACCTACAATGAGGGCACGCTCGAGGACAACGATCTGATCGCGACCTCGATGCCGACACCGCTCGCGAAAAAGACCCATGTGATGCTGACGGAGCAGTCGAAGGAGCTCGACAAGGAACTGCTCGACGGGTTGCGGCGCGTCGGCTTCAAGCTCGATTTCGGCGAGGCCGGCACCGGCTGGCAGTTCAAATATCTCACCCGTGGCGGCGGCTATTATTTCAATGTCGGCTGCTCCAACCTCATCATCGAGGGCGCGATCAAGCTCAGGCAGTTTTCCGACATCGAGAGCTTCGTCACCGAGGGCGTTCGCATGAAGGACGGCACAACCCTTTCGGCCGACCTGATCGTGCTCTCGACCGGTTACAAGACACAGGAATATCTGGTGCAGAAACTGTTCGGCGACGCCGTCGCCGACCGGGTCGGCCCGATCTGGGGCTTTGGCGACGGCCTCGAGCTGCGTAACATGTATACGCGCACCAGGCAGCCCGGCCTCTGGTTCATCGCCGGCAGCCTCGCGCAATGCCGGATCAACTCGAAATATCTGGCGCTGCAGATCAAGGCGATCGAGGAAGGGATTTTGGGGCAGGCTGGAGCGGCAGCGGCGAGCACCGCTTGAACAACACCGTAGAAGCAGTGTCGCACCACGATAACGAACAAGAGGAGAATTCATGCCAGCCATTCTCGGCACCGGCGAGCACCGCTACCGCGTCGTTGAAAACTTCGCAAAGCTGCCGGACGGATGGCAGCTCACCGACGTCGCCTCGGTCGCGGTCGACAGCAAGGACCGCGTCTACGTCTTCAACCGCGGGGCCCATCCGATGGTCGTGCTGGACCGCGAGGGCAATTTCTTGCGAAGTTGGGGCGAAGGCCTGTTCTCGCGCGCCCACGGCCTGCACATCGATGCCGACGACAATCTCTATTGCACCGATGACGGCGACCACACCGTGCGCAAGTGCACCACCGACGGCAAGGTGCTGCTGACGATCGGCATCCCCGAGAAACCGTCGCCGTTCATGAGCGGCGATCCCTTCCACCGCTGCACCCACACCGCGCTGTCGCCGAAGGGTGAAATCTACGTCTCCGACGGCTATGGCAATGCGCGCGTGCACAAATTCACGCCCGGCGGCAAGCTGATGACAAGCTGGGGCGAACCCGGCACCGATCCCGGCCAGTTCAACATCGTGCACAACATCGCCACCGACGCCGACGGCTTTGTCTATGTCGCCGACCGCGAGAACCACCGCGTGCAGGTGTTCGACGGCAACGGCAAGTACGAGACGCAGTGGAACAATCTGCACCGCCCTTGTGCGCTATGCTGTTGCGGTGGGGCTAAGAGCCCGACCTTCGTCATCGGGGAACTCGGCCCTGGCCTGGCCGTCAACCGCAAGGTGCCCAATCTCGGCCCGCGGCTCTCGATCGTGGACGCCAAGGGCAACCGCATCGCGCGGCTCGGTGGCGAGGAAGGCCCGGGCGTTGCGAGCGGCAAGTTCCTGGCGCCGCACGGCATCGCACTGGATTCCAGGGGCGACATCTATGTCGGCGAGGTCGGCGTCACCGACTGGAAGACCAGCTTTCCGGACGAGGAGATGCCGGCCGTGGTGCGCGCGACGCGATGTTTGCAGAAGCTGGAGCGCGTGCGGGAGTAGCTGCCTCGGCACATCCACGTCGCGCTGTCAGGATGACGCTCCCTCAACGGCCTCGGACTTGGAAATCACAGCGTTTTGCGCGCTTTGCCACCCCCCGGCCGCATTGCTTGTGCCGGAATAAGTCGCTCAACGGGCTTCACAATCCCGTCACGCTGCATGTAGTATGTCAGTTGCGTGCTGCTTCGCAGCGTACATTGGAGGCCAGGAGCGTTACTTGAACGCACATGTCTCGCAAGGCCATTGGCCGGTGTTGGTGCTGAATGCGGACTTCCGGCCGCTGAGTTACTACCCACTGTCTTTGTGGTCGTGGCAGGACGCGATCAAGGCGGTATTCCTCGACCGCGTCAACATCGTCGCGCATTACGATCAGGCGGTCCATAGCCCCACGCTGCAAATGCAGCTGCCGAGCGTCGTCTCGCTCAAATCCTTCGTCAAGCCGACCACCCACCCTGCCTTCACCCGATTTAACGTCTTCCTGCGCGATCGTTTCGCCTGCCAATATTGCGGCTCGCCCGAAGACCTCACCTTCGACCACATCATCCCGCGCAGCAAAGGCGGCCAGACCACCTGGGAGAACGTGGTCGCGGCGTGCTCCCCCTGCAATTTGCGCAAGGGCAATCTGACGCCGGTGCAGGCCAAGATGTTTCCACGCCAGCACGCCTTCGCGCCGACCGTGCACCAGCTCCACCGTAACGGCCGCCTGTTCCCGCCGAACTATCTGCACGACAGTTGGCTGGATTATCTCTACTGGGATACGGAGCTGGATCCGTAACGTCGGCGTGCAGGCCCTCGGCAATCCATCGTTGACTCGCGCCGCCCAACGCCGGGAGAGATCAGCGAGCTTCTATCTGCGCGCCTGCTCCAGATCGATCTGATAGACGGAAATCCGGTCGATCTCGAATGCGACGGTAGGCGGCGACTCCGCGTCGACCGGACCGACGCCGAGAAAGAATTTGGATCCGATCGCGAGATTGACGATCATGTACATGGGATCGTCGAAACCGATCGGCACCTTGATGTCGGACACCGGTCTGCGGTCGATGAAATAGACCAGGCGATCCTCCTCCCACAGCACACCGTAAGTGTGGAATGCGCTCGACGCGTCGCCGACCGCGAAGTCGAAGCCGCAGGACTGAATCTTCTGGGTCGAGGGAATCCGCCAATGCGTCGTCATCACGAGATCGCCCGGCTTTTCGCCGCGGCCTTCCAGCACGTCCACCTCCGGCGGCCAGCCACCGTCATCCGCCAGCATCCAGAACGCCGGCCACACTGCGTGCCCGACCGGCACCTTGGCGCGGATCTCGAAATAGCCGTGCTTCTGCGCGAACGTGCCCTGGGTCGTCAGTATCCCGGAGATGTACTCGTTGTCGAACAGCACCGGCTTCAACCCCGGCGGGGTACGGCTGGCGACGATCGACAGCACGCCGTCCTTGACCTTGAACGGATCGAGCCCGAGCGGCGCCGCGTTGCGCCCCGCATAGCGCGGATCGACATAGATCTGTTGCTCGCCATTGGCGCTGGTCTTGCGCTTGAAGTCGGAGCCGTCGCCGCCCCAGTAACGCGCCTCCGGCCAGGCCGCGCCGCCGGCGTAATGCGGCACCCAGCGTCCGTTTGCCAGCGGATGCTCGTCAAAATCCTCGTTGAAGGTCCGGCGTAGCGGCAAGAAGACCAGCGAGGCCGGATTGACCTTCTCCAGCCGACGGCACTCGATGGTGGAGGGATCGGTCGTGACCTGCAGCGACATGCTCATCGGGGCACCGTCGAGATCGTCCTGCGCGATGGCCGGCGCGGGCACAACGCAGAGACCGATCGCAGCCAGAGCGCCCCTCGTCCAACGCTCGATCATCACCGCACTTCGAAGACGCCAGAGGAAAGGCCAAGGTTAGCTTACTCATATCGGAACCGGCAAGAGCGGGCCGGCGACCGCGCGCCAATTCAGGAGCGCCGCTTGCACACGCGATCCAGATTTTCGTGCACTTAGAAAAATTGGGACGCCTAGGCAGCGCTCGGAAGGCGAGCGGCAGGCTCCTGCCGGGACGGAACTCGGGGCGCCGGCATCCGTTCAGAGTCGAGGCCGGATGTCGCGCGGGCGCCAGTTGTCCGCGACAGACATATCCGGTCCCGCCACAGCACGAGGGGAGAATAGTCATGGCCACAAGCGAGACGGATCACGTCTACAAGATCCTGGAACTGGTCGGATCGTCCGAGACGTCGATCGAGGATGCGATCAAGAACGCGGTCAGCCGGGCCGCAAAGACCGTTCGCGAGATGAAATGGTTCGAGGTGGTGCAAACGCGCGGCCATATCGAGAACGGTGCCGTGCGCCACTACCAGGTGACGCTGCGGGTCGGCTTCACGCTGGATGAGTGAGGCAGAAAGGCCCGGCGCGCGGGGTCAGCCTGGTTAGCTCGACGATAGCCCGTCAATTGTCGAGGATTGTTCCGACCGGAAGCGCACAATCCGCACGGAAGTTGCAACAGCCCGTTAAGGCCAAAGTGAGAGGTTTGCGCCGAAATGGAGCAAGCCTGATGACCACGGGCCGCGAACTCGGAAAGACGCGCCTTCCGCTCTGGGCAGCGGGTTTCGTCATCCTGACCTGCTTCGCCATCCTCGGCTTGAGCGCCTGGCGTGAATGGGAAACACGCAATGCCGATCTCAAGAACGCCGAGATCGACGTCGCCAATCTGGCGCATTCGCTGATCCAGCACGCGGACGACACCTTCGAACTCGTTGATACAATCCTCGTAGGCCTGGTCCACCGGCTCGAAATCGACGGGACGGGTCCGGACACGATCACCAAGCTTCAGGCCTATCTGCCGACACGAAAATCATCGGACCGGATCCGCGGCATCTTCGTTTATGACGCGAGCGGGCAGTGGCTTGTCACGACCGAGCGGCTCGACTTCTCCAAGCTCAACAACAGCGACCGCGAATATTTCCAGCGTCATCGGCACTCGCCGGAGATGGGCACGCTGATCGGACCGCCCGTGAAGAGTCGAGCCGGGGGCCAATGGGTCGTCACCGCGTCCCGCCGGATCAACGATGCCGACGGCGGCTTCGCCGGCGTTGCCCTGCTCACGATCGACGTCGGCTATTTCGTCAAGTTCTACGAGCGGTTCGACATCGGTACGAACGGCTCGGCATCGCTGCTCAACGATAGCGGCATCATGCTGGCGCGCAGCCGCGACGACAGTGGCGCCTTTGTCGGACGCGACCTGTCCAATGCGCCCTTGTTCAAGGGATGGGAAAGTCGCCCCGCCGCAGCAGTCTACTATTTCAAGTCGCCGCTCGATGGCGTCCAGCGGCTGAGCTATTACCAACGCAGCAGCCGCTATCCCCTAATGGTGCTGGCGAGCAAGTCGCGGGACGACGTGCTGGCGCCGTGGCGGCAAGCCGCGGCTGCGCGCACCACCTTCGTCCTCGGCCTTGTGCTGCTGATCGCGGTGATCGGCTTCTACCTGGTCCGTCAGCTCGTACAGCGGCAGCGCACGGCCCAGGCCCTCGTCGTCAACGAAGCAAACTTCCGCCTGTTGGCCGAGCAATCCAGCGACATGGTGACCCGGATCGGGCTGGACAACCGGCTGCTCTACGTTTCCCCCTCGTGCGTACGCATCACGGGCTGGTCCTCCGACGAGCTGCTATCCACCTCGGCCCTGGCCGGCATTCACGCCGACGACATGGAGCGGGTCGAGCAGGCTATCGCCGCGCTTAAGAATGGCGAGGCCGAGGAGACGCGGTTCGTCTATCGCCACCGTCATCGCGACAAGGGCGAGATTTGGGCGGAGGCGGCGTTGCACGTGACCCTGGCGTCGGACAGCGGTGAGATCGACGGCGTCGTCGCGGTGGTGCGCGACATCACCGAGCAGAAGGATCTTCAGGACAAGCTCGCCTCGCTTGCAACGACCGACGGCCTCACCGGACTCGTCAACCGGCGCGCGTTCGACGAGCGCCTCGCCGAGGAATGGGCCCGGGCCCGGCGCGATGGCACGCAGCTCTCGCTCCTGCTGATCGATGTCGATCATTTCAAGAAGTTCAACGACCAATACGGGCATCTGGCGGGCGACGGATGCCTGCGCGCGCTGGGCCGGATCCTATCAACCCACACCAAGCGCCAGGCCGACGTCGCGGCGCGCTACGGTGGCGAAGAATTCGCCGTGCTGTTGCCGAACACCGGTCCCGAGGGCTGCGCCGAGGTCGGCGAAGGGATTCGCAAGGCTCTGCACGATCTCGCCATGCCGCATGCGCAAAGTCCCCCCTCGCGCCTGGTGACCGCAAGCGTTGGCGGCGCGACGAGTCTGCCGTCCCAAACCACGGCGGACTGCAGCACGCTGGTCGGCGCCGCCGACCGCGCGCTCTACGCCGCCAAGGACAACGGCCGTGACCGGCTGGTGATGTCGGGACAGGTCGTTCCCTGGCCCGCCAGGAGCGCGTGACGGATCGACCGCTGGCCCGATTTGTTGCCTGCGCTCCAGCGCGGTATGGCTTGGATCACGGCCGGATGTTCGGCCAATCCGAGAGTGCTGCGGTGACCGGTCAAATCAAACTCGTCCTCTTCGACATGGACAATGTCCTCTGCGACTACGACACGGCAAAGCGTGTCGCATGGCTGGCGAAGGTTGCGGGGACCACGAGCGAATCCGTCCACAAGGCGATCTGGGACAGCGGCTTCGAGCTGCTCGGCGATTCCTGCACACTCGATGCCGCGGACTATTTGCGGGGTTTCGGCGACCGCATCGGCTATCCGCTGTCACTGGACGAGTGGATCGAGGCGCGACGCCGTTCAATGCAGGCCGATCGTGCCATGCTGGAGATTGTCGGCAGCTTGCGTCAAACCGTCGACATTGCCGTCCTGACCAACAACACGACGCTGGTCGCCGACCATATCGCAGCGCTGCTGCCGGAATTGCCACCGCTGTTCGGCTCGCGAATCTACGCCTCGGCCCGGTTCAAGACGGCGAAGCCGGACCCGCGCTGCTTCCGCCTCTGTCTGTCGGAGCTCGACGTCAAACCGGAGAACGTCCTGTTCGTCGACGATCTCATGGCCAATGTCGCCGGTGCGCGAGAGGCGGGCCTGTTCGCGCATCACCACACCTCGGTTGAGGCTTTCAGGCGGGCCCTGTCGGAGCACGGCCTGCTTCACGCATGAATGCGCGATCCGCTTTTCCCGGCGTCAGGCGAGATGGCACGCCACAAAGTGCCCGCCTGCTCCCTCCTTCAGCTCCGGTGCGCTTTCCGCGCAACGCGGCTGGGCGATAGGACAGCGGGTGTGGAAGTGGCAGCCCGACGGCGGCTTCATCGGGCTCGGAACGTCGCCCTTGAGGCGGATGCGCTCGCGCTTGAGCTTGGGATCGGGCACCGGCACCGCCGATAACAGCGCCCTCGTGTAGGGATGCTGCGGATTGCGGTAGAGGTCGCTGGCCTTGGCGAGCTCGACGATACGGCCAAGATACATCACCGCGACCCGGTCGGAGATGTGCTCGACCACCGACAAATCGTGCGCAACGAAGAGATAGGTGAGGTTCAGCTCCGCCTGGAGATCTTCCAGCAAGTTGATGACCTGCGCCTGGATCGAGACGTCGAGCGCAGACACCGGTTCGTCGCAGACGATCAGTTTCGGCTCGACCGCGAGCGCACGCGCGATCACGATGCGCTGGCGCTGACCGCCGGAGAATTCATGCGGATAGCGGCGCATGTGCTCGGCCTTGAGCCCGACCTTCACCAGCAGGCTCGCGACGCGATCCTCACGCTCCTTGGCGGATGAGCCGAGCTTATGGATGACGAGGGCTTCGCCGAGGATGGCGCCGACCGTCATGCGCGGATTGAGGGAGGCGAACGGGTCCTGGAACACAAGCTGCATGTTCCGCCGCATCGCGCGCAAATCGTTGCCGCCGAGCTGGCGGACATCCTGACCGTCGAACACGACCTCGCCGTCGGTCGGTTCGATCAGGCGCAGCACGCAGCGTCCCGTCGTCGACTTTCCGCAGCCGGATTCGCCGACGAGGCCGAGCGTCTCGCCGCGGTTGACCGAGAACGAGACCCCATCGACGGCATAAACGCTGCCGACCTGGCGCGACAACAGGCCGCCATGCACGGGAAAATATTTCTTCAGGCCGCTGACGCGGAGCAGGGGCTCGGTCATGCTGCGCCTCCCAACTGCGTATCTCCCAGATGACAGGCCATACGGTGGCCGGGCGCGATCTCGCGCAGCAGCGGCTCCCTCTCGGTGCAGACGCTCATGGCGTGGCGGCAGCGCGGAGCGAAGCGGCAGCCGACCGGCGGATTGATCAGGATCGGCACCGAGCCGCCGATCGCCTCCAGCCGCACCTTGTGCTCGCTGGCGAGATCGATGCGCGGGATCGAGCGGATCAGTCCCTGGGTATAGGGATGGCCGGGATTGCCAAAGAGGTCGTCGACGGGCGCCTCCTCCACCACCTTGCCGGCATACATCACGACGACGCGTTGCGCGGTCTCGGCGACGACGCCCATGGCATGGGTGATCAGCATCACCGCCATGCCGAAGCGTTCCTTCATGTCCTGGAGCAGGTCGAGGATCTGCGCCTGAATAGTGACGTCGAGGGCCGTGGTGGGCTCGTCGGCGATGATCAGTTTCGGCTTGCAGGCGAGAGCCATCGCGATCATCACACGCTGGCGCATGCCGCCGGAGAACTGATGCGGATAGTTGTGCACGCGGCCTTCGGCGTTGGGAATCTGCACCAGCTTGAGCATCTCGATGGTGCGATCGAGCGCCTGTTTCCTGGTGACATTCTCATGGCGGCGCAGGCTTTCGGCGATCTGCTCGCCGATGGTCAGCACCGGATTGAGCGAGGTCATCGGCTCCTGGAAGATGAAGCCGATCTCCTTGGCGCGGATCTCGTCGAGCTGACTGCTCGTCAGCGGCACGAGATCGCGGCCCTCGAAGATGATCTCGCCTGCCGCGATGCGGCCCGGCGGCATCGCGATCAGCTTCAGGATCGACATCGCGGTGACGGTCTTGCCGCAACCGGATTCGCCGACGACGCAGAGCGTCTCGCCGCGGTTGATGGAGATGTCGACACCGTCGACCGCCTGGAGGATGCCGTCGTCGGTGGAGAAGTGGGTTTTCAGTCCCTTGATCTCGAGCAGCGGCGCCATCAGATCACCCGCCGCGCATCGAGCGCGTCACGCAGGCCGTCGCCGATAAAATTGATGGCGACCACTGCGATGAAGATCGCGCCGCCCGGGAACAGCGCCCAGTGCGGGCCGATGTCGAGAAAGTCTTTCGCGTCATAAAGCAGCCGGCCCCAGGTCGGCGTATCCGGCGGGAAGCCGAGGCCGAGGAAGGACAGCGTCGATTCCGCGATGATGGCTGCGGCCACGTCGATGGTGCCGGCGATGATCACCGGACCGAGCGCATTGGGCAGGATATGGCGCACCACCTGCCGTACCGGGCTGGCTCCGAGAGCGCGCGCGGCTTCGACGAATTCCTTCTCGCGGATCGACAGGAACTGGGCGCGAACGAGGCGGGCGACCGGCATCCAGCGCAAGCCACCGATCACGAGCACGATCAGGATGAAAATGCCGCCCTCGGGGCCGAACGCTGCCTTCAGCCCGTCGCGGAAGAGATAGATCAGCAGCAGCAGCAGGGGCAATTGCGGCAGCGACAAAAAGAGATCGGTGAGCCACATCAGCCCATGGCCGAGCGCGCCGCGCGACATGCCGGCGAGCGCGCCGATCAGCACACCGACAAAGACCGAGACCAGCATCGCGGCGAGACCGACCGCGAGCGAGATGCGCCCGCCATAGATCATGCGGGCGAGGATATCCTGCCCGAGATCGTCGGTGCCAAAGGGATGGGCCAGCGACGGCCCCTGCATGCCCGCCACGATGTCGATGTCGTCGATCTTGACCCGCCAGATAAAGGGGCCGACCACCACCGCCAGGATCAGAACGAGGAGCAGGAACGCGCTGACCACGGCAAGCTTGTGGCGGCTATAGCGCCGCCACGTCTCGCGCCAGGGCGAGTAGACGCGCCGCTCAGCGGAGGGAGATGCGAGGGTCAAGCCAGCCATAAAGAACGTCCGCGATGAGATTGAACAGCACGACCAGGCACGCAAAGACGAAGGTGACGGCCATCACCACCGGCGTGTCGTTGGAAAGGATGGAGGAGATCAGCAGCGAGCCGATGCCGGGGATGCGGAAGATCTGCTCGGTGACGATGGCGCCGCCGAACACCGCCGGGATTTGCAACGCAATCAACGTGACGACCGGGATCATCGCGTTGCGCATCACATGCTTGATGATCACCCGCCTCTGGCCGATGCCCTTGGCGCGCGCGGTGGTGACGTAGTCGAGCCGGATCACGTCGAGCATCGCCGAGCGCACGAAACGCGTCATCGACGCAGCCTGGAACAGGCCGAGCACCGCCACCGGCATGATCGCCTGACGGATCATCTCCAGCACCCAGTGAATCCCCGTGCCCTTGATGTCGGTCGTGTAGACGAAAGGCAGCCAGTCCAGCGTGACCGAGAAGATCAGGATGAACAGGATGCCGGTGAAGAAGGTCGGCAGCGAGAAGCCGACAAAGGCGAGCGTGTTGGCGACCTGGTCGAACAGCGAATAAGGTTTCGTCGCGGCGTAGACCCCGACCGGGATCGCGATCAGGAGCGCAAGGATCTGCGCCGAGCCGATCACGTACAGCGTCGTTGGCAGTCGCTGGAGAATGAGCGTGTCCACGTTCATCCGGCTGACGAAGGAGAAACCCCAGTCGCCGTGCAGCATGGCGTTGAGCCAGTGCAGGTAACGAAGGTAGATCGGATCGTCGAGGCCGAACTTCGCCCGAAGCGCGAGAGCGACTTCGGGCGGCACGTTCGGATTGGTCGCTAGCTCGGAGAAGGGATCGCCCGGGGCGAGTGCGAGCACGACGAACAGCACGAGCGAAATTCCGAGCAGGCTCGGAATCGCGATCAGGAGGCGACGCAGGACATACTGGCTCATGAAGAAGGACCGCTCTAGGCGTGCGTGATCATTCTTCGCGGTACCAGTCGAACAAATTGTCGGTCTCGTTGGCCCAGCCGGAAACGACCGGGCGCAGATTGTTGGCGGCCGCCTCGACCTTCAGACGGTGCTGCACCGGGATGAAAACGATGTCGTGGTACATGAGATCATTGGCCTTGATGTAGAGCGCCGCGCGCTTGACCGGATCCATTTCGCCGTCGGCGGCCAGGATGGTCGCGTCGTACTCCTTGTTGACCCAGCGCGGGAAGTTGGTGCCCTGCCACTTGTTCTCCTTGGTGGCGACGAGGTTCGAAAGGTAACGACGCATGTGCTGCGACGGATCGGGCTGGCTCAGCGGGATCTGGAACATCTCCATGTCGGCGTAGAACTTGGAATAGGTGTCGGGATTGCCGACGTCGGAGGAGAAGAACACGGAGGCGACGACCGATTTCAGCTCGACGTCGATACCCGCCTTCTGGCAGGCCTGCTTGACGATGGCCTGCGTCTTCTGGCGCGGCCCGTTGATCGCGGTCTGGTAGAGGAGCTTCAGCTTCTTGCCGTCCTTCTCGCGGATGCCGTCGGCGCCCGGCTTCCAGCCGGCGTCGTCGAGGATCTTCGAGGCCTTCTCGACGCTGAACTCCCACGAGGTGTTCTTGGACACGAATTTTTCGGGCCCGTTGAGGAAGTTGGCGGTGGTGCGGCCGGCGCGGCCGTAGATGGCCTTCTTGACCGATTCGCGATCGATCAGCAGCGAGAGCGCCTTGCGCACCGCTGGATCAGAAAACAGCGGGTGCTTGGTCTTTATCGAGGAGCGTTCGCCATCGACCTCGGTGTTGGGATCGGTGAAGTTCAGCGCGATGAATTCGGTGTCGCCGCCGACGGCGTAGACGGTTTTTCCCTTGCCGCCCTTCTCCAGGCGCAGCAGCACGTCGTCCTCGACCTGAATGTTCCAGCCGAAATCATATTCGCCAGTCTGGATCACCGCGCGCGCGGCAGAGACGGCGTCGCCGCCGCCCTTCATCTCGATCGAATCGAAATAGGGGCGGTTGGCCATGTGATAATCGGGATTGATCACGCCGCGGACAAGATCGCCCGGCTTGAACTCGACGAACTTGTAGGGGCCGGTACCGACCGGCGAGAGGTTGGTCGGCGCCTCCCGCGACTTGGACCCCATATAGTCCTTGAACAGATGTTTCGGGATGATGGTATTGGGAGCCCCGACAAAAGCGTCGGCCCAGAACGGCGTCGGCTTGTTGAACAGGATGCGGACCGTGAGGTCGTCCACCTTCTCGACGGTGATGTCGCGGAGCGTCGCGATGGTCAGTGCGGAGGTCGCCGGATCCTTGGCATATTCCCAGTTGAAGACGACGTCGTCGGCCGTGAACGGCGTGCCGTCATGCCATTTGACGCCGGGCTTGAGTTTCCAGGTCACCGACTTGCCGTCGGCGGCGAGGCCACCGTTCTGGATCGAGGGAATTTCGGCGGCCAGGACCAGCTTCATGTTGCCGTCGGGATCCCAACAGGCGAGCGGCTCGTAGAACAGACGCGCGCCGTCCTGGTCCTTGGTGCCGGTGGCGAAATGCGGATTGAGCAGGGTCGGCCCCTGCCACCACAGCAGCTTGAGCGCGCCACCGCCGCCGCGCTTGGTCGGCTTGTAGGTCGAGGCGCCCTCGGCCATGGCGACGCCGCCAAGGGCGAGAATCTGGTTGGCCAAAGGCGCGGTGAGACCCACGGCGGCAAGACGCTGAATGAAGCCGCGGCGATCCATCCGCCCGTCCTTCACGTCACCGATCATCGAACGCAGTTGTTTATCCAGCATGGTTGTCCCCGTCTGGTTCCCGTATGGATGCAGGCGGTCGCGCGAGGCGACCACCGGGCTTGGCTGGCGGTAGATGGCACACCGAATGGGGTGCGCGTCAACTGCGACCGTGTGTATGCAAACGGTCTTCTGACTGTCTGTTGGGCAAAACCATATTCCGCAGCCCATCCGATCGGCAATCCAGCATCAAAACACGCTGAATTCCGCGCTGCACTGCAGAAAATTTGATCGCCGCATCAGACGAAGTATCGAGGCGAAATTCTACGCCACGGACATGTCGAGCGGCGGCGCGACGTGGTCTGGCAGCGGACAGACGTAAGGCGTCTTGGCTGTCCGCTTCTGGAGGTCAGCCGTGGCAGCCTTGATCAGCTCCGGGTCCGTCAGCGCCTTGATACCGATGCCGGCCATCGCCTTGGCGGCCTGCACCATGGCCTTGTGCGCATGCGCGCTCTTGCCCTGCGCGACCACCTGCCAGGTGTGGAAGGGCGTACCGATTGCAACCGTGGGTGCGTGGACCTGCACGGTCGGCACCACCCAGCTCACGTCGCCGACGTCGGTCGAGCCGACCAGCGGATTGCGCTTGGCATCCAGTGGCACCAGGAAGTCAGCCAGCGGCCGGTCGGTCGGCTCCATGCCGATCGCGTAATAGACCGACTCGATGTCCTTGTCGCTCAGCGTTGCGCGGATCTCCGTGGCAAAGCCCTTGTCTACGTCGTCGAAATGCGGCGGTCCGAGCTCTTCCATGACCCGATGCAGCGCCTGCTCCAGCGGCGTGTTCGGCAGGATGTTGGAGACCGCGGAGATGATCTTCATCTCGACCTTGGTCTCGGTCATCAGCGCCGCGCCGTCCGCGATCTTGCTCACGCGTCCGACCAGCTCGTTCATGCCGGGCAGATCACGGGCGCGGATCGAATAGCGCACGCGCGCATGCGCCTGCACCACGTTCGGGGCGATGCCGCCGGTGTCGAGCAGCGCGTAGTGCACGCGCGCGTCGCTCGGCATGTGCTCGCGCATATAGTTCACGCCGACATTCATCAGCTCCACGGCGTCGAGCGCGGAGCGGCCGAGATGCGGCGAGGCCGCCGCATGCGAGGTACGGCCGGTGAAGATGAAATCGGCGCGGGTGTTGGCGAGTGACGGCGTCACCGCGACTTCCCAGAAGCTGTGCGGATGCCAGGTGATGGCGATGTCGGCGTCTTCGAATGCACCGGAGCGCACCATGAAGGCTTTTGCCGCGCCGCCCTCCTCCGCGGGGCAGCCGTAATAGCGCACGCGGCCCGGCACCTTGTTCTCGGCAAGCCAGTCCTTCACCGCCGTCGCGGCGAGGAGAGCTGCGGAACCCAGCAGATTGTGACCGCAGCCATGGCCGTGGCCGCCAGTCTCGACCGGACGATGCTCCGCGACGCCGGCCTCCTGGCTCAGGCCCGGGAGCGCGTCATATTCCCCCATGAAGGCAATGACCGGTCCGCCCTCGCCCCATTCGCCCATCACCGCGGTCGGAATGCCCGCGACCTGCTCGGTGATGCGGAAACCCTGATGACGCAACTCGGCGAGATGCTCGGCGGCGGATCGCGCCTCGGTGTAGCAGACTTCGGGCATGCCCCAGACCTTGTCGCTGAGGTCGATGAAACGTGCCTTGATCGTGTCGATGCCACGCCAGATGTCGCTGCGGTTGTCCATGCTTCGGCCCCGTGATCCCTCGGTCAAACGAAGCGGCAATGGTTAGCAGCTTCATTGTACCGCGCCTAGCACCTCGCCGGACAGCAGCCATGCGGCCAATGCCGGAGGCCCGCTCGACCGACCGTGCATCAAGCCTTCCCGCGCCTTTCAAAGATTTCATCCGGTGCCTCGGGAATAGTTGGGGAACGAGGCTTTCAAGACGGCCTCCTCCGGCCTAAATTATCCGTGCTTCGCGCGTCGTTCCGCTAATCGGCGGAGCGATGCTCTCAGCCAGGAGAACTCCATGCCCGCCCTGACCGAATGGAGAGTGCCACCGGCCAATCAGCCGCGTGCGAGCGATTACGGTTTCGATCTCGACCGCGCGCTCGCCTCCGTCGTCGGCCTGCATGCCATCATCCCGCCGGACGCCTTCAGCGCCGAGACACTGGGGACTGAACGCGCCGGCAACGGCGTCGTGATCGACGACGGGCTGGTGCTCACCATCGGCTACCTCATCACCGAAGCAGAGTCGGTGTGGCTGCATGTCGGAGACGGGCGCGTAGTGGAGGGACATGTGCTCGGCTTCGATGCCGTCACCGGCTTTGGCCTGGTGCAGGCGCTCGGCCAGCTCGATGTCGCCCCCTTGCCGCTCGGGATCTCGGCCGAGACCCGGCTCGGCGACCGCGTCGTGGTCGGCGGCGCCGGCGGACGCACGCGTTCGGTCGCGAGCCAGATCGTGGCCAAGCAGGAATTCGCCGGCTACTGGGAATATCTGCTGGACGAGGCCATCTTCACCCATCCCGCGCACCCGAATTGGGGCGGCACGGCGCTCCTCAACGAGCGCGGCGAGCTGATCGGCATCGGCTCGCTGCAGCTCGAACGCGAGCGCGAGGCCAAGGCCGAGCACGTCAACATGATCGTGCCGATCGACCTGTTGAAACCGATCCTGGACGATCTGCGCAAATTCGGCCGCGTCAACAAGCCGGCACGGCCGTGGCTCGGACTGTTTTCGACCGAGATCGACAACCGCGTGGTTGTGATCGGGATCTCCGCCAATGGTCCCGCCGCCCGTGCCGAGCTCAAGACCGGCGACGTCATCCTCGCGGTCGACGGCGAGAAGGTCACGAGCCAAACCGGCTTCTACAAGAAGCTGTGGGGCCTCGGCGCTGCCGGCGTCGACGTGCCGCTGACGGTACATCATGAAGGCGTCACCTTCGACGTCACGGTGACCTCGACCGATCGCTACAAGCTCTTGAAGGCGCCGAAGCTGCACTGACGATCAGAACTGACGCAAGGAAGCGACGATGAGCGAGGCCGTCGTTGACGATATCGTGGCCGTGCTGCCGCCGCTGCTCAATGCGCTGGAGGCGCTCGCCTTTTTTCAGCGCAACCTGCACCCGCCGGCCTTCGGCTCCGTGATGAATGCGATTGGCGCTCCCGACGAGGCGTTGCAAACGGCGCGCGCGGCAATCCGAGAATGGCCGGAGGAGTTCACCGGACTGCGCGAGCGGCTCGATCGTGCCTGCGACGAGACGCTCGCCGCCTTTGCCGGCCTGCGCGAGGTCGAACGTGGCAATGGCGACCTCGTCGCGGTCTTCCGCGCACTACGTCATGTGCCGCGCGCGCAGGAGGCACTCTATCCGCTGGCCGTGCGGTTTCCGCCGGTCAGCAGTTTCTTCCTCAACGCCGCGAATCGCGAGAATGCCGACCTGTTGTCGCGGCTCGAAGCCGGCGCGGACGCGCACACCGGCATCATCCACGATCACAACGAGCCCGGCAGCCGCGGTGGCTTTTCGGTCTACGTGCCCGAATATTATACGCCCGATCGCGCCATGCCGCTGGTGATGGCGTTGCACGGCGGCAGCGGCAACGGCCGCGGTTTCCTGTGGAGCTGGCTGCGCGATGCCCGCAGTCTTGGTGCGATCCTGGTGGCGCCGACCGCGACCGGCCCAACCTGGGCGCTGATGGGTGACGATTCCGACACGCCCAACCTCATGCGCATTCTCGAAACCGTGCGCAGCCGCTGGACCATCGACGCCTCGCGCATGCTGCTCACCGGCATGAGCGACGGCGGCACCTTCTGCTATGTCACCGGCCTCGACGGCGCCTCGCCCTTCACGCATCTCGCGCCGGTGTCGGCGACCTTCCATCCGCTGAGGGTCGAAATGGCTGACGCTGCGCGTCTGCAGCGCCTGCCGATCTTCATCGCGCACGGCAAGCTCGACTGGATGTTTCCGGTGCAGACCGCGCGGCAGACGCAGGCGGCCCTCGCCGCCGCCGGCGCCGACGTCACCTATCGCGAGATCGACGACCTCAGCCACACCTATCCTCGCGAGATCAACGCGGAGCTGGTGCAGTGGCTGAATGGAGAATGAACAACCTCTCCTTCCCTGCGCCCTACTGCCGCGGAACAATCGATCCGGGCCGACGTTATCGCCCGTCATCGGAGGTTTCGCCATGCGGATGTTTCTTGGAATGATTTTGGGCGCGCTGCTGCTTGCCTGCGGCGTGTATGTCTATGACTCCATGCAGACGTCGTCGGTTGCTCATGGCGAGGTCGCGACGACCAATCGCACCATCGTAAACTGGGATGTCGCCAAAGCCGATTGGGACGCGCTGCGCGATCGCGCGCACAAGGACTGGGTCCGCATCTCCTCCAAGTAACGATGTGGTATCATGAATGAGGCGCCGTCGCGGGTCCGCGGCGGCGCCTTCGTATTGCGCGGTGAATATCGCTCGGCTCAGTTCATCTTGGCCTTGCGGGCGTCGGCGATGACCTGCTCGAACTCGTTCATGCTGAGCACGCCGGGCACGCGGTATTTGCCGACGATGAAGGACGGCGTGCCGCGGAAACCGAAGGCTTCGGCCTGCTCGTTGTTGCGCTTGAGCACGGCGTCGATGTCCTTGGCGTGATCGGCGAGATCGCGCTTCAACCGATCCATGTCGACGCCGGCCGCCGCGAGCAGTTCGTTGATGCGCGGCTCCGTCAGGCGCGAGCTGACGCCCATCATGGCGTCATGGGCCTGGTGGTATTTGTCCTGGAATTTCGCCGCCAGCGCGGTCCGCGCGGCCGTGACCGAAACCGGACCGAGAATCGGCCAGTCCTTCATCACCAGCCGGACCTTGCCGTCGTCCTGGATGACCTGACGCAACTCGGGCTCGAGCTTGCGGCAATAGGGGCAGTTATAGTCGGACCATTCGATGATGCTGATATTCCCGTCGGGATTGCCGGCCACGGGAACGTCGGGATCGCGCAGCACCTTGGCTTCGGTCAGCACCTCGTCTTCGTCGGTTGCCGCCCGCGCCGCGGTGATCCCACCGGCGACAAGGGCGCCCGCTCCAATCAGCGTCAGCGCCGCGCGCCGCGTCGGCACAAGGCTCTTATTCCTGAATCCAGCCATATCTCGTTCCATTTCGGTCCCATTTCCGTGGATACGGTCCGAGACTGGGAATTGTTACAGGTCATATAGAGTGTCGCGGCGCCGATGTCATCGCCACGCTATGCCGGTATCGGGGCCGGCGCTTGGGAAGCGGCAACGCGGGGCAGCATTGCCATCAGCGTGCCGGTCATCGTGGCGATCAACGTGACCTTGCCCTCGTGCTCGGCAAACGCCCTGGCCTCGCAAAAGGTCAGCGTGCGGCCGGGCTTGACCACCTCTGCCTTGAAGACGAAACGCTCGCCCCGTGCCGGCGCGAGCAGCGTAGTCTTGAACTCGACGGTGAGGATATCGGCCTCGCGCGGCATCAGGGTGAAGGCGGCGACACCACAGGCATTGTCGAGGCCTGCGGTAATGATGCCGGCGTGGACAAAGCCGTTCTGCTGTGTGAGGGCCGGCGAATGCAGCATGGCTAATTCAGCCTCGCCCGGCGCAAGGCGGACGATCACGATACCGAGCGTGTGCATCGCCGGCTGGCCGTCGAACATGGCGATGCCAGCCGCGCGATAGCCCGGGTTCTTCGGCTCATATGCAGCCATGGCTCAGGCCTCCGCCTTCTCGGCGAGGTGCCTCAAGGCCACCTCGCGGATGGCATCCGTGAACGGCACCGATTTGCGCTGGCTCCGGTCCATGTGCACGCCCGTGATCTCGCAGAACGCGGCGATCTCGCCGGTCTCGGCATTGGTCATGTCGTGCCGGAAGCGGATCGATTTGTCGCGGATCTCAAGCAGATGGCTGCGGATCTCGACGATGTCGCCGGCGCGCAGCTCGCGCTTATAGGTGATGTTCTGCTGCACGGCGGCCATGCCGCGGCCGGAGCCGCGCAGATAGCTCGGCGTCAGCCCGAGGCGAGCGAACAGATTCCAGTTGGCCTCGTCGAATTTGCCGACATACCACATGATGTTCATATGGCCGACGTGATCGCACTGCCATGGATAGACCGTGCCGCGATAGGTCGCCTCCTGCTCCATCGCAATTCTCCCTGGCCTTTTCTGCCTTTGATTGTCGATACGGTAGCGTATCAACCTCCTCCCGCGTTAGCAATACGGCACCGTATCAAGAATCGGCGAGGCTGCCTGCATGAGTGACGGCAAAGGCGATGTCTGGGTCGAGGCAGGGCTCACCGAGCTCGCCCGATCGGGAGTCGAGGGGGTTCGGGTCGAGGTGCTCGCCAAGAATCTGGGCGTCACCAAGGGCGGCTTCTACCGCCGCTTCGCCGACCGTGCCGCACTGCTCGGTGCCATGCTGGAACGCTGGCGCGAGGGGCGCTCAACGGCGATCGCGCAGCAAACGAGTCTCGATGGCCAAGAGCCCCGTGAACGGCTGCGGGCGGTGATCCAGCTCTATTCGGAGCGGCTCAATCCGGACGGGATGGCAATCGAGCTTGCGATCCGGCAATGGGCTCGCTCGGACGAGGGCGCCGCGGCAGCGGTGGCGAACGTGGACGCCGCGCGGCTGAAGCACGTCGCCGAACTCTATCGCGCGACCGGCCTCGATACCGAGGCAGCCGAAGCGCAGGCCTTCCTGTTCTACTGCTTCATCTTCGGCCAGAGCCTGCTGTTCGTCGAGCGCGGCCCGCGCAAGCGATCGCAGCTCGTGGCAAAATCGGCCGAGAAGCTCCTGGATTAAAGCAAGAGGCCGGAGCTTGGCTCCGGCCTCTGCGTCGTCTTGAAGCGTCAGGCGGCGCCCTTCAGCTTCTTGTTGCATTCGCTGTAATAGCCGCCGCCCTTCTCGATCCACTTCATGCCGCCATTGCCGTTGGTGGCCTTGTTGGCGTTGTACTGGTCGACGCAGGTGTGCAGGCGCCCCTTGCCGGGGGTCTCCTTGGCGTATTTCGGATCGACCGCGTTCGGATAGATCGCGGGGCCGGCCGGCAGGGTCGGGGCAGCAGCCGGGGCGGCCTCCTTCTTCGCCTGCTTCGGCTCGGCGGGAGCGGCGGGCGCAGCAGGAGCGGCCGCGGTCGGCGCAGCCGCTGGCGTCGCGTCCGCGCCGCACTGGGCCTTGCGGAAGTCATTCCACTTCGTGGTGCCGAGCGACCCGTCCTTCTTGGCGGCCTGGTATTTCGCGCTGCACTCCTGCGAGGTCAGCGCCTGCGCCGGCGCACTTGCCACCAGCGCGGCAAAGCCCGACAGCGCAACTGCACATAGCAACTTTGATTGAATGGTCATCCTTGGTCTCCTCCTTGATCTTCCCCCGAGGGAAGTGAACCGAGGATTGCTATCCTAGCGTGCCGCCCGCCCGCGACAAGGAAGCGATGGCTGCTGCCGCCAAAATATAGTGATCCTCCACGTTCCAATTATTCATGTCGCGTTCAGCAACGCCAGCCGACTTTCGCGCCCTTCGCAATTCCCGCAAGAAGAGTGCAGCACCATGACCCTCACATCTCGCCTCGCCGTCGTCGCTCTCGCCTCCCTGCTCGCCACCGGCACCGCCTTCGCGCAGACCGCCGCGCCGGCAGCAAAGACCGACACCAAAACCACAACCGCCGCCCCCATGGACAAGAAGGCACCGAAGGAGCACTCGGCCGAGTCGCTCGAATGCTCCAAGCAGGCCGACGCCAAGGGCCTGCACGGCAAGGAGCGCAAGAAATTCCGCTCCGAATGCATCAAGACCGCCAAGGCCGGCATGGCCGCGCCGGCTGCGGAGAAGAAGTAAATCCTTCCCCCCTGCTCGCGGCTTCGGCGAGAGGCGCGCGCATTGCGGTATGACGTGGCCGCAATTGTGCGCCTCTTGTTGATTTGCGATAAGGTGGTGTGAAGCAAATCACCGCCTCCCTGCCGTTCGAATGGCCGAGCCGTGCCAAGATGTTGAGCACGGTGGAAACGCTCGTCATTGGCACCGCCGGGGGCCTCGTGTTTCTGCTCGCGGGCCTTCCGGGGGGATTGATCTCGGGCTCCATGATCGCGGTAGGGATCGCCGCGATCGCCGGTCGCCAGCTGACGCTGCCGCCGATCCTGACCCAGACGGTGCTGGTGCTGCTCGGCATTTCGTTAGGATCAGTCGTCTCTCGCCACCTGCTTCAACAGGTCAGTGCCTATCCGCTCACCATCGGGCTGCTCGCGCTCGCGACCTTCTGCTCGACCTTCGGCTCCAGTTATTATCTCCAGCGCATTCACGGCTGGGACCGCACCTCGGCCTTCCTCGCCGGCAGCCCCGGCGCGCTGTCGCAGATCACGATTTTGGCGGTCGAGCGCGGCGCCGACCTGCCGGGCATCGCGGTGGTGCAGACCATGCGCGTCATCATCCTCACCGCGGCCCTGCCGATGGTGCTGGCGTTCGCCGGCGTCGCGCCCTCCGTCGCGCCATCGCTGACGACGACGATCGCCTCGCCGCTCGACCTCGTCGAGCTGGTCGCGGCCTCGCTGGCCGCGGCACTCCTCCTGCGGCTGATCAGGTTTCCGGCGAGCTGGATGTTCGGTGCGATGATCGGCTCAAGCGTGCTGCATGGCGCCGGTTGGGTCGAGGGCGGCCTGCCGGACTGGGTACGCGGCGTGGCGCTGGTCGGCATCGGCGCCCTGATCGGCAGCCGCTTCGCGCGGATGAGGATCAAGACGCTCGCCGGCCACATCAACGCGGCACTGGGCTCGTTTGCCATCGCCATCGCCGTTTCCGCGATCTTCGTCGGCATCGTGGCGCTCACCACGCAGGTGAAATTCTCCGACGTCGTGGTCGCCTACGCACCGGGCGCGATGGACGCCATGCTGGCGCTGGCCCTGACGCTGCACATCGATCCGATCTTCGTCGGCGCACATCACCTCTCGCGCTTCGTCTTCGTGACGATCGCGACGCCGGGCATTGTGCACCTGTTCGGCCGGACGCAGGACGATGTGGATGATTGAGCCTCAGCGCTTCACCGTCGCAACGAATCCCCACGCGGCGATCGCAGCCATCAAGAGCGAGATCAGCACGTTGTAGCCGGCAAGCGAGAGGCCGAGGAAGCGCCACTGCACCTCGTCGCAGCGGACCACCTTCACGGTGTCGAGCCGCGACAGCAGGTCGGTGGCGCTGCCGAGATTGACGACGGGACCGGAGCAGTCGGTCGGTCCCTTCCAAAAGCCCCATTCGACGCCGGAATGATAGGTGCCGAGCCCGGCATTGGCGATGCTCGCGAGCGCAAGGATCGCCAGGCCCGCGAGCAGCAGCGGTCTCGGCGCACCGCCCCGCGCCGCGAGTGCGATGAGCAGGCCGAGCGGGATCACGAGGTAATAGGCGTAGCGCTGCTCCAGGCAGAGCGGACAGGGCACAATCCCGAGCACCAGCTGGAAGAACCAGGCGCCCGCGATGGTCGCGGCTGCCGTCAGCGCGACCGCGAGCGAAGCGGCCAGCGCAGGGGTCGTGGCCGCCGGTTTGAACGCAGGTATTGCGGCACTCTGGGTTGTCACGGCAGCCTCCTTTCGATGGGTCGCTTTCCAAGGCTGTAACCCCGGCTCATGCGGCTGTCGAGAACGGCCCGGATCACTTTGGCGCGGGTTGACCCCGCTTGGTCCATGGCTATAGTCCGCCGGCTTCGCGACGCCCGCCTAGGGCCGACCGAGGGCCCCTGTGGCGGAACTGGTAGACGCGCTCGACTCAAAATCGAGTTCCGCAAGGAGTGCTGGTTCGATTCCGGCCAGGGGCACCAACTAGGCTGTTCAAGCCCGTTCTAAATCGTCCGCAACCATCCGCAGTACTCCAAACCTGGCGTTGCTCGGTACGCGTCAGGCCCGACTTCCGGCTCGATCTTCAGATGGCCGAGATGTCCAGCTTCGAGCCATCGGTCAGACGCGACAGCCGGAACGGTGCGGGATCGACGCAAGGAGTGTCGTTGACGAGAAGCTGTGCGGCCAGATAGCCAAGGCCCGGGCCCAAACCGAAGCCGTGACCCGAGCAGCCCGCTGCGAGGACGAGGCCTTCCACCCGGTCCACCTTCGACACGACAGGCACTGCATCCGGCGTGCAATCGACGAAGCCGCCCCAAGCGCTACCGAGCTTTATTTCGCCGAGTTGGGGGAAGGTTTTCCGGACACTCGCCACCACTTGGCTCACCAGCCATTTCAAGGGCGGAGGATCCAGCACGCGATTCTGTTCGAAGATCCGATCGTCGTTGGTCAGCAGCGCCGTCATTGAATCCGGCCCCGAAACGAACGATTGGCCGACGCCAATCCTGACGTTCTTCAGGCGACGCAAGAACTGCGGCATGAATTCCCGGCTGTACCGGATAGCCTGGGGCGTGATTTCGAGGTTCGCCTTGCCGCTGATCGCAAGCGTATAGCTGCCGTCCAGTCGACGCGTGATCGTGCAGTAGGGTGTGGAGACCGCCTCGCCTATGTTGATTGTCGGGGTGGAACGCAGCGCGGTCTGACGGATGCTCGCTTGGGGAAAACTGATCCCGAGCGGCCGAAGGAAGCGCGAGGACCAGGCGCCGGCGGCGCAAAGCACCGCGCTGGTTCTGATATAGCCCTTCTCCGTGTGCACGCCTGCAATCTTGCCATTGGCCAAGTCGAGCGCCCGCGCGGCGCATCCCTGGTGGATCGTGGCGCCCAGAATTCTGGCCCCTTCGGCGATAGCCGGCGCGGCGAGCGCAGGTTCGGCCTTGCCGTCCCGAGCCGAATAGGTCCCGCCGACCCATTTGTCGCGCGCTTCGGGGACGCGCTCGGCCACCTCCGCCCGGCTCAGCACGCGGGTGTCGACGTCGTACTCCCTGGCGACCTCGCGCCACCTTTCCCAGCCGGCGAGCACAGCCTCGTCGTGGGTCGCATAGACGAGTCCGCAGCGCCGAAATCCGAGGTCCCGATTGATATCGCGCGTGAGCTCGTCCCACAGCCGCATAGAGATCACCGAGAGTGGCAGTTCGCGGCGATCGCGGTTCTGCTGCCGGCACCAACCCCAGTTTCGGCTCGATTGTTCACAGGCGACGTGACCCTTCTCGAGGAGCGCCACAGAGAGGCCGCGCTTCGCCAGGTAATAGGCGGCCGTAGCGCCGAGGATACCGCCGCCGACTATGACGACATCGGCCTCGGCCGGGAGACGCTCATCGCTGTGAATGCGCTCGACATGGGGCGACATGTTCCAACGAACCTCGGCTGCCAAGAACGCGGAAGCAAAATTCCGATCAACCCTTCATCGCATCAGGCGCCCGATAGAATGTGCTGAAATCATCTAGGACTTCGCAAGATGTTCGGGTTTTTGAGCGCTTGAGCGATACGAGCTGCTCAAGCGCGATCGTCCCAGTTCGGCGCAACGGCGGCGCGACCTGCTTGTCCACGGAGACTGGACCGCTTTTCGATGCCCCAGAAAAATGGACCCAGACCGTCGCGATTGGCTCGGCGACACCGGGACGAGTGATGTCCTGAACCACGAGCGTCGAGAAGGCACCAGCGCGGCGGCAAAGCCCATTTCGGCGCCCGAAGTCATCTTCCGCACTGTCTCGATCGTCTTCCATACGCCGACATAGCCGGGTTTCATCACAAAGCTGTCGCCGGCGCGGAAAATGCGAGGCTCCTTGCCTTCCTCGGTCAGCTCCACCACGCCGGAAAGGATGTGGCAGTACTCAAAGGTCTCGCCCTTGATCGAGCGGTTCTCGCCAGGCGTGGCTTCCCAGACTCCGGTCTTCACCGAGTCGGCGCGGGAGGAGTCCTGCTCCCAGGTCCTGAGGTCATCGAGGCCGGACCGGCGAAGGCCGGTCGACGGCGTCAAGCGTTTGCTCCGATCGCAGGCAGACGGTCTAGCCTTCGAGGTCGTGAGCGGTGCCGGCATCCATGGATGTGCCGGGTTCGAGCAGCACGACCTCGCAGACGTCGTCCAGCGCGACAGGGCAATGCTCTACCCCATGCGGGACCACGATGAACTCGCCTTGCTCGATGATCTCGTCCCGATCACGAAACTTCATCAGCAGGCGGCCTTTGTGCACCAGGAAGAGTTCGTCACCGCTCCTGTGAAAGCGCCAGGCGAACTCGCCCGCGAACTTGGCGAGCTTGATCTGCATGTCGTTAATCTGACCCGCGATCTTCGGAGACCAAGTCTCCTTGAGCTGCCCGAACGAGCTGGCCAGGTTCTTCTTGTGGAGCGGCGAGAGATGCCGGTTCAGAGCGGCCACGTCGCGGATGATGGCCCCAAGCTGGCGAGCGACGTCCTTGTCGTCGGCCGGATACTTGCCGTCCAACGCGGCCGTGCCGATAGTGAAGCCGGCGGCTCCTGCGTCCTTCAGGATGGCGATCCGCTCAGGCGTATCAATCGAGCCGGCCACATAGACGGGCTTGGGCACCGCCGCGCACACCGCCTTGATGAGGGCCGGGACGTCTTCCTTGGAGCGATAGGCGAGCAGGTCGAGGCCATACACGCCCTCCCGCACGGCGAGCGCCTGGGCGCTCTCAACGATCTCCTCGATGCTCCCTTCGAGCACGCTCGGATGACCGGTGATGCGACCCGGGAAGGGGCAGTATTGAATGCCGGTGCCAGCAAGGATCGGCAACACGTCGTCAACATGTGTGCCGCCGAGCAAGACGTTGACGCCGATTTCAACCGCCGCTTTCGCCGAAACGATCTCACTTTGCCGGTCGAGTGAGACGACTTCGAGATAGGAGGTGGCGCCGTCTGCCTTGATGACCCGGTTGAGAACTTTGAGTCGATCAATCGGCAGGCCGATGTCCTTGAAACCGATGTGGCGAACGCCAAGCCTCAGGGCGGTCTTGAGTTGTTCAGAGGCGTCCCCGACGGTGCGATCGTTGCGCGTGAGCATGAAGATAAAGCGAAGGCCCATTAGACTACCCCTTCTTTGGTCTTAATTTGCGCGGCGACGAGCCTTCGCGCGTAAGCCAGCGCGGTCTCGAGACTGCCGGTGTCGGCGATGCCTCGACCCGCAATGTCGAATGCCGTGCCGTGATCAGGGCTTGTACGGACGAACGGCAGGCCGAGCGTGATGTTCACACCCTTTTCGAGGCCGAGATATTTCACCGGAATTAGGCCCTGATCGTGATATTGGGCCACGACCACATCGAAGCGGCCCTTGCGGGCCTGCATGTAGACAGTGTCCCCGGGCCAGGGGCCACTGGCGTCGATGCCCTCGGCGCGGGCCGCTTCGATCGCAGGCCGGATGATCTGGATTTCTTCGTCGCCGAAGAGACCACCTTCGCCGGCATGGGGGTTGAGTCCTGCCACTGCAATGCGCGGCGCCGCGATCCCGAGGGCCTTGCCGCCCTCATTTGCGAGCCGGATCGCCGACATCTGGGCATCGAAATCCGCTTGGTCGATGGCTTTGCGCAGCGACATGTGGATGGTGACGAGAACCGTGCGGATATCATCGTTGGCCAGCATCATCGCAACGCGCTCCGCACCACCATAGTCGGCGAGGATTTCGGTGTGCCCGGGATAGCGAATGCCCGCGCTTGCCATCGCTTCCTTGTTGATCGGTGCGGTGACGATGCCGCTGACCTTGCCGGCCTTGGCTGCCGCGACGGCGGCGACGATGGCATCGAAGGAAGCTTGGCCGGACATGGCGCTGACGCTCCCGAGCGGAGGCGGCGCGATGATTTGCGTCGCCTCGACGACTTCGATGGACCGCGGCTCAGAGCGCGCCTCTTCAGGTCGGGCGATACGCCTGACCGTCAGCTCGAGACCCAGACGATGGACGATATTCTCCATCACGACGTAGCTGCCGAATACGACCGTGCCTTCGCCGGCTTTGGCCAATGTCTTCGCCACGATCTCCGGGCCGATGCCGGAGGCATCGCCCATTGTGACGGCGAGGGGAGCGGATTGGGTCATGATACAACCAGTTCTGATACCGAGGTGCCAAGGCGGAGCCGCGTGATCGCACGACGCAGCGTATCGTCGTCGCCAAAGCCGCCTGCCTTCATGGCGATCAGCAGCTCTCGTCCATCTCCGAGGGACGTGCGGCCAAGCGGAAAGCCTGGCTCGAGCTCTTGCAGGATCTCGAACTCATAAATGTCCAGGCCGTCCAGAATCGCCTCCATGGTGTCCCCGCCTGTGGCGATCACCATATCGAAACGCTCGTCGGCCAGCCGTCGAGCCGCATTTTGAGCAATGTCGCGCAGGACGGATCCGGGATCATTCATCCGTTCGATCGGAGCCTGCAGCAGAGCGATTCCAGGCTCCATTGCGATGCAGTCGGCCTGACGATGGCTGCGCGGATTGGCGCTGCCGATCGCAACAAGAATGTCGCCACTAACCGCGGCGGTCACGTCCGACGCAACCGCAAGCGGCGCAAGACGCTTCGCCAGGGCAAGGGCCATGCCCGGAGAGCCCACCCATAGGATCGACTCCGGATCCGGCAGGGCCGCAACTTGTTTGTCGAGATCGGCCTGTGTTGCAGCATCAAGGATGACGACGCTTCCGATGGAGGCCGGAACGAGCTCAGCCAGCCGAGAATGTCGCGCCGGATGGACGGGGTCGCGACCGTATTCGGTCTCCGTTACAGGAATGCCGTCCACAAGCTGAACGCCGTCGACGGTTGTACGCCCAGCGCCAGGGAACGCAGGTGCAAAGACCAGCATCTTGCGGCCGCTTACGGTGAAGGCCGCTTCCATCTCGGCCGTCACGTGCCCGCGAAGAGTCGAGTCGACGGTCTTGTAGAGGACAACCCGCGAAGCGAGCTGCTCGGCAAGTTCTGACTGCCGCCGCGCCGCTTGCGAAACCGGCACTGATCTAGATCCGCTATCAACGGCGACAATCGTGGCCTCCTGGTGCGGCAGCCGGCGTCGGCCGACAACGGCTCGCAAACCGCGCTCGACAAACGGACCGGCCCCATCGGCGGCGCTGGTCAGGTCGTCGGCTAGGATACCGATTGTGTATTCGCCATTGGTTCGCATGGATCAATTATGCTAAGCAAATTCAACATAAAAAGCGATATTTTTTGCGCTACATTGGTGATATGAGATCACCAATGAGGCGATCAGAAATACCTTCATTGGACGACTTGCGTGCGTTCGAGACCGCTGCGCGGCTGGGGTCGGTTCGGCTTGCCGCGAACAGCCTTGCCTTGACCCATGGGGCTGTGAGTCGCCGTGTCACCAAACTGTCGGAAGACCTTGGCTTCAAACTCTTCGAAAAAAGCGGACGTGGCTTGAGTCTCACTGCCTCTGGAGAAGTGCTCAACCTCACACTCGGCCGTTTCTTCACCGAGCTGGCGACAACCGTTGAGAGCTTGCGTGCTGCCAACGCACAGCAGAACTCCCTCGTTCTCTCATGCGAGCCTTCAGTCGCTATGCGCTGGCTTATTCCACGGCTTGCAAGCTTTCAGGCCGTCCATCCCGACATCGCTCTACATCTGTCAGTCGCCGGCGGCCCCGTCGAGTTTCGCCGCGATCGGATCGATCTGGCTATACGTCGGCTCGACTTTGCGCTCCCAGAGGCGTGGCACGTCCGGCGCCTTTTTCCTGAAAGGGTAGGACCGGTCATGAGCCCTCAGCTCGCAGCGGTGTTTGCCTCAGGAAACTACATCGCCCTAGGTTCGAAGACTCGGGCGGACGCTTGGTCGCGATGGCTTTCCACCCACCCGTCGGTGCGGCGCCCCGCGGAGATACGCTTCTACGATCACCACTTCCTCATCGTCGAAGCAGCATTGGCGGGATTGGGCGTTGCCCTCAGCCCGCGGGTCCTTGCAACGGACGACGTAGATAGAGGGCGGCTCATCGCACCTGCCGGTTTCGATCCGGACGAAAGCCACTATGGCCTCATCTGGGCGGGAGAAACTGAACTGTCTGGGAAAGCGAACTATCTTGCTTCATGGCTGCAGGAACAGTGCAATCTGATCTAATGATTCAACTTCGCGCTCCTCAAGGGCTCGGCGCTATCAGGCGTTGAACCCGACTTGAGAAGGTGTTCGTCGATTCGACGCGTGTGCGATCACCGCCGGAAACACTTCCGCGTCAGCGGAAGCCGATTCGCTTTCCGAGATGAATTTCATCGATAGAATCCGAGAACGGCCTTGGTCTCGAGATATTCTTCCATGCCCTCGCGGCCGTATTCCCTGCCGTTTCCGGAACGCTTGTATCCGCCAAAAGGTGCGTTCGGGTCCCAGTCGGGATAGTTGAGATGAACTTGACCAGACCGGATCTGCCCGGCGACCGCCTGCATCGTTTCAATATCCGTGCCCTGCACATGCGCGCCGAGGCCGTAGACGGTATCGTTGGCAATCTCGACCGCCTCGTCGACCCTATCGTAGGGAATGATCGACAGCACCGGGCCGAAGATCTCCTCCTGCGCAATTCTCATGTCGCGATTGACGTTCGAGAAGATGGTCGGCCGCGCATAGAGGCCGACCTGAAGGTCGTTGGGCCGCCCCGGCCCGCCAATGACAAGCTTGGCGCCTTCCTCCAGGCCGATGCCGATCATGGCCTGGATACGCTCGAACTGCGGCGGGTTGGCGATCGGACCATGGGTCGTGCTTTCCGCAAGCGGATCGCCGACCACCAATTCAGAAGCGGCCGCCGCCGCCAGGATCTCGACCTTTGCCATCTGTGAGCGGGACACAAGCATACGCGTCGGTGCGCTGCAGGATTGGCCGAGATTGCGGAAGGCGGCGGCGACACCGAGCGGAACAGCCCGGCTCAAATCCGCATCCGGCAAGATGATGTTCGGTGACTTGCCGCCGAGCTCCTGTGCGACGCGCTTGACGGTGGGCGCCGCTGCTTGCGCGACGAGAACGCCTGCCCGCGTCGAGCCGGTGATCGAGATCATGTCGACTTGCGGATGCGACGCCAGACCGGTCCCCACGACTGGACCTGTCCCGTTGACGAGGTTGAAGACGCCGGGCGGACAGCCGGCATCGTCCATCACCTTGGCGAACAACAGGGCACTCAGCGGCGAAAGTTCGCTCGGCTTCAACACCACCGTGCAGCCAGCTGCCAGCGCCGGAGCGACCTTGGCCGTAATCTGGTAGAGGGGCCAATTCCAGGGGGTGATAAGACCACAGACGCCGATTGCCTCGCGCATAATCGCGGTGCTGCCGCGCGTGGCGATGAACGGATAGGTCGCGAGATTGTCACGCGCGACGCGGATATGTTCGGCAGCGAGCGGCACCTGGGCGCGGCGCGCGTAAGTGATGGCGGCCCCCATCTCGCACGTGATGGCCTGCGCAAACAGCTCCAGTCTATCGAGAAGCAAACCGTGAACCCGGTCGAGCAGCGCCGCCCGCTCGGCAGCCGGCTTACGGGACCAGCCGGTAAAGGCTTTTCTCGCGGCTACGACCGCGCAGTCTACATCCTCGTCATCGCCGAGCGCGATTTCTGCGACCGGCTGCTCGATCGCCGGATTGACGACGATCGCCGTCGCCAACCCTGTCGGCTTCCGCCATTCTCCGTCGATGTAAAATTTGCCGAGGAAGCCGGCTTCCGTCAGGTGTCGAACGGCCGAGGTCATTGGAAGCGATCCTTGATCCGGTAATAGACGCCGACCAGCGGAAGCTGGGCATGCGCAAATCGCCGCCCGATTCTGTTTCAGATCTACCAGCCGCGCATCCGCGGCCACTGAGCTTCGATTGCGTCACTTCCCGCCGAGATGACATTGTAAAGTTCGTGCTGTGACGCCGTCGCGCAGGCATGATTGGGCAGAATCCTGACCTTCGCGCCGATCGGGATATGCGGGAGGGCTGCAGCCGATCTGGACCTTATGGCGAGGATGCCGTGCTCCTGGCTCGCCTGCGCGACGATCAGATTCGGATAGAGTTGGCCGGACAGATCGCAGACGAGACCGTAACCTTGGTCGACCCGCTGCGCCGCGGTGCCGCGATCACGTGACAGTGCCATCCAGCCCGCATCGACCAAAATCCATCCCTTCTCCGGCTTCGTGCCGATGACGGTGGCGAGAACCGAGATCGCGATGTCGTCGGTCGTGCAGACACCGACGCCGTGCATCACCAGATCGAAGAACATGTAGACGCCGGCCCGCATCTCCGTGACGCCGGTCAGGCCTTCGGCGAAATGGGCGGTCGGCGTCGAACCGACACTTACGACCGGGCATTCATGCCCCGCCGCCCGCAATGTCTCCGCGGCCGCCACGGCCACGGCCCTTTCGTTCTCTGCGGCCGCGACGAGGGCATCGGACGAGCAAAGGCTGTAGGATTCGCCGGCATGGGTGAGAATGCCGGCGAGCGTGACGCCGGCCTCGGCCAGGGCCGCCGCGACGGCGATGAGCTTGGGATCGGTGGCGGTCAGCCCGCCGCGATGGCCGTCGCAGTCGATCTCGATGAAGGCGGAGGGCGTCACGCCGGCGGCACGCGCTGCCGTGCCCAACATCGCCGCCTGTTCAGGCGAATCGAGCAGCACCTTAAGGTCAACGCCGGCTTTGCGGAGACGCATCGCCCTTTCAGCGGTGTGCGGTGCCACGCCGACGGCATATGTCACGTCACGGAAACCGTACTGCGCGAAGTACTCAGCCTCCGCCAAGGTGGAGACCGTGATCGGCCCCGGCCCGGAGGGATAGGCGCGCTGGGCAACCTCGATGGATTTCGCGGTTTTCATATGGGGGCGCAGCACGACGCCAGCCGCGGCCATACGAGAGGACAGACGGGCGAGATTGCGATCCAGCCGGTCTTTGTCGAGCAGGAGGGCCGGCGTCGCCAGTGCGCCGACCGTCGCGGTTATCTCGCGTGGCGCGGCGTTCTGGCTATCCGTCCGGCGCATATCGGGGCGTTGCATCTCAAGGTCTCCTAGCCGAACGACTGGTTGGCGACCGCGAACGTGCGCGCCGGCCCGGTCCATGGCATCTGCGTCCCCAAGACCATGGTGGTGGCGTCGCTGACCTTCTGCAGGCCGATGTTTCCAAGCCAGTCACCGAGTTGCGAGGAGGCGGAGGTGTCGATCCGGACGAAAACACTCCCGAGGGGCGCGAGCGCGGCCTCGATCAATGCGCGCGCATCGGTCGGGCTTTCGGCGATCACAGGGCCGATGACATGCCCGCGGCCGAAGAGACGGGAAATGGCGTAGCCGCGGGGTATGCCGTCACGCAGCAGGACATAGCCGCAACCGACCTCGATCAGCCGGTTCAGCATCTCGCGCCTCATCCAGCCGGTGGCCTCGTGATCGAGACCGACTATGGCCTCGAAGTCCGACGGAACCATCGCTCTGACGTTTCCGACCGGCGGCATGTCGCGGCCCTGGCCAGGAACGCCATGATGCTGGTGCAGCATGCCGATGCTGGCGAAGCCGCGGCGTGCGTAAAGCGCAAGGCCTTCGGCGGTCGAATTCAGCGTGACGATTCGTGGTCGTGCCGCCGCGAGCAGCGCGTCCATCAGCCGGGCCCCGTACCCCCGTCCCTGAACGGCTTTCGAGACGATGACCATTCCGGCGGAAGCATGGGTGTCGCCGTAAGGCCACCACAGCGCGGTCCCCACCACAGCACCCGCACTCGTCACCACGAAACCGCGGCCAAGCTGCAGCGCAAATTCCCAATCCTTGAGCAGATACGGCCAAGACATCTCCTGCGAGAGCTTCAAGGCACCTTTCAGATGCGCTCTCGCGAAAGGGACTAGGGCCACGTCTTCAATCTCGCGTTCTCCGGCTTGGGTAGCTTCGGTTGCCATGATGCGTCGACGTCTCATGCTTGGGTTAGCGGACTAATCGTCAGTGCCTGACACGGCGAGGTCCATCTGACGATGTTCCCGCGAATTGCAGCGTATCTTGGCTGCGACAGCATTACGCGATCAGGCTGACGCAGAGTTCGGCAGGGAATTGCATTGATGATCCGATAGAAGGGACGATGTGCTGTCAGCGTCTCGCCACGCCGCAGCGCGATCCCGTTCCGGCATCCGATGGCCCGGAACGATACCGGGCATCAACCGCGGATCGCTCCGATAGCGCGCTTGAACGAACGCTGCGACCTCGTCGGGTGACAGCACCGTAAATACAGCCACGGCTGAAACACTCTTCGATCCGGAATCGACCCTTCAACAGGTTGCACCCTGCGTGATGTCCGCAATGTAGTTCTTTATAGCTTGTGCATTCGGGGGAAGGACTTTGACTCGCCTCGGCAGCCCTTCTAGTCCATCGAACCGTTGCGGACGATCTGGTTGCCGGCCTAACGCTTCCTTGATCGTCGTAGCGAATTTGATTGGCTGTGCAGTTTCGAGCACAAGCATCGGCGTCTCGGGGCTCGCATGCATGCGCCCGACCGTCACACCATCCGCAGTGTGAGGATCGATCATTGTGTTGTAGCGCTCCCACGTGTCACGGATCGTCGCCAGTCGATCGGCATGAGTGCTCCTGCCGCTGCGGAATCCGAAACGCGCCGCCGCCGTTACGAAGCTGGGATCACCGCTGAGGTCAAACGAACCGCATTCCCAAAGTTGGTTCTCAAACAGCGATTTCGTCCGACGGGCGTCGCGACCGAGCAAGTCGAACACGAAACGCTCGAGATTTGACGCCTTGGAGATGTCCATGGAAGGACTCGATGTTTCAAGCGTGTCAGCTCGGCTTCTGACGCGATAAATGCCGCTGCGGAAAAACTCGTCGAGCACGTCGTTTTCGTTGGTCGCAAGGACGAGACGGGATATTGGAAGTCCCATCATGCGCGCAACATGACCAGCGCAGATGTTTCCGAAGTTTCCTGAAGGCACGGAAAAGTCAACGCCTGCTGACCTCCCTTCGGAGACTTGAAAATAGCCGGAGAAGTAATAGACGACCTGCGCGACCAGTCGGGCCCAGTTGATCGAATTCACCGCACCTATCTTATATCGTCGTTTGAATTCCAGATCGCTGGACACACATTTGACGATGTCTTGGCAGTCGTCGAACACGCCATCTATGGCGATGTTGTGGATGTTGTCGTCCTGCAGGCTGAACATCTGAGCTTGCTGAAAGGAGCTCATCCGTCCGAGGGGCGACATCATGAAGACCCGCACCCCTTTCTTGCCGCGCATTGCGTATTCCGCAGCGCTCCCGGTGTCGCCACTGGTCGCCCCAAGAATGTTCAATTCGTCGTGCCGCCGTGCCAGTTCGTACTCGAGCAGATTGCCGAGCAACTGCATGGCCACGTCCTTGAACGCCAGCGTAGGACCGTTCGACAATTCCTGGAGGTAAAGCCGCGTCTCGAGCTTTCGAAGCGGAACGATGCTCGAGGTTCCAAAGATCTCGGGCGTGTAGGTCTTTTCGCAGATTGCCTTCAGGTCAGCGGGCGGAATATCGCTGACGTAGAGCGACAGGACCTCGAAGGCCAGGCTGGGATAGGACAAGGCACGCCACGCATCCAATGTAGCGGCGTCCACACGCGGGTAGGTCTCAGGTACGTACAGCCCGCCATCCTCGGCGAGGCCTTCAAGCAATGTTTCGCAGAACTGTCTGCGACCTGAATGTCCGCGCGTGGATACGTAGTGCATCGATGCTCTTCTTTCGAGAGGCGGCAGTGCCGCCAGCTCCATGACCTGAGTTGTACCTTTGGGAATGCCCGATGGAGTTTCCAGCCGTCAGCGGCGGTCGCGCCACAGCGCAAAACGATCCTGCATCCGATATCCCCAGATCATGGCGGGCATGAACCAGGGATCGCCACGATAGAGCGGGATGGAGTCCGGCGGACGGAAGTCAAAGGCGGTGCGCGCCCGTTCGTGGTTTCCGATCAGCTTGTGGGCCGCGTGCATCCCGATCCAAGGCGCCCAGACGACGCCTGAACCGCAGAAGCCAGTGGCATAAACCACACCGTCCTCTTCGAAGATGCGCGGGAGCATGTCGCGATTCATCGCCACATTGCCGAACCAGCTGTGCGAAAGGTGAACATTCTCGAGTTCGGGGAAAAGGTTCACCAACCCCTTGCGCAGCAGGAGCTTTGGAGCCACCGGGTTACCGACACGAGAGCTGTCGCGCCCCCCTAACAGGATACGTTTGCCGTCGGGCGATGGGCGGTAATAGAACCCGACCTGGCGGTTCTCGGTCATCATCATGCGTTTGGGCATCAGCCGCGCCATGACGTCAGGTGCGAGCTCCTCGGTTGCAATGATCCGGCTGCGAACCGGGACCAGCCTGCGGCGCAGGAAGGGAACGGCGCTATCAGTATAGCCATTCGTGCAAACCAGCACCTGACGCGCCTGCACCGAACCGGCCGAGGTCACGATACGGAATCCGGAACCATCTCTCTCGATGGAGATGACGGGCGTATCCGCATGAACCGCGACGCCCGAAGCGAGCGCCACGCGAAGCAGTTCAGCGTGAAACTTCGCCGGTTGTAGCCCTCCGATATCCATCCGGACTGTTCCACCCCGGTAGACATCGGTGCCGATGTAGCTGTGCTGCTCGGCATAAGGTACGGCGTGAGACTCGATCCGCAGCCTCTTCGCTAATACTTCCGCGCTACGCGCCATCGTGTCGTACTGCTCATATCCGAACGCGCCCTTGAACTGCCCGACCAGCTGGAAATCGCAGGCAAGCCCCTCGGTCTTGATGAAATCGTAAAGGAACTCGCGGGCGATCTTGCCTTCCGCCTCGATTGCCAGCGCCTTGTCTGCGCCGAAGCGTCGGGAGATCGCGGCGTAATCCGGCCGTATGCTCGCGCTGGTTATTCCACCGTTGCGCGTCGAGGCTCCCTCGCCCGGACTCATCGCGTCAAAGGCCGCAACCGAGCGTCCCTCGCGCGCCAGCACCAGCCCGGCCGAAAGAGAGGCATAGCCAGCGCCCACGATCAGCACGTCAAGTTTCTTGGGAAGAGTCTGTTGAGGCAGCGACCTAAGTGGTGCGGCTTCCCACCAATAGGGCGTGTCCTTCTCTGCGGCTCTGGGCTCGTGCATGTCGCTGACTTCTCGTGTGTTAAAAGTGGCCTTGGATTACTGACAAGACGGATTCTGATCAGCCAACGCGATGCTTGCGACGTCTACGCTATCAAGAGGTTCTGCTGGATAGCCTTCAACGCTGTCCGCTGCCTGCCACCTGGGCTCAAGCCGTCAAATGTGGTCATCTCTAACGTCAAGCGCATCGCGCAGCCCGTCGCCGATGAAGTTGAAGCTGGTCACTGCGATCGTAATCGCAGCGCCTGGAATGATGGCAAGCCAGGGAGCGCTGGCCAGATATTGCTGGGCGCCGTTGAGCAGATTGCCCCAGCTGGGCAGCGGTGGTTGGATGCCGTAACCAAGGAAACTGATATAGGCCTCCAGAAGAATCGCACGGGCGACGGTGAGGCTTGCGGCCACGATGATCGGACCCGTGGCATTGGGCAGAATTTCGCGAAGCATGATGTGCCTGCCGCTCAGACCGACCATGCGCGCGGCCTGGACAAACTCGCGCTCGCGCAGCGAACGGACCTCGGCTTCGACGATCCTGGCAACCTCCATCCAGCTCGTGACAGCAATGATGACAGTGATCATCATCGGGCTGGGCCGGAGCGTCGCGGCCAACGCCAGCACGAGGAAAATCGAGGGGAAGGAAAGAAAGCCATCCACCGTGCGCATCAGCGCGGCTCCGATCCAGCCCCCGCGATAGCCTGCGGTCACGCCGACGAGCGTTCCGATCAGCGTTGACAACAACATCGCGGAGAATCCCACCAGTAGCGAGACACGCCCGGCCATCAAGAGTCGCACGGCCAAGTCTCGCCCCAACGGGTCGGTGCCGAAATAATGATGACCGCTCAAGGGAGGAGCAAAGCGGGCGCGCAGATCTATATAGAGCGAATCGTAAGGCAAGGCGTAGGGGCCCACGACGCACGCCAACACGAGCAGGGCGATCATCGCGAACCCGAGCAGCGCCAGATGGTGTCGCATGAACCGGCGCACCCCGCGGCTGTGCCACCAGCGAATTGGAGGGAGGTGGGCGGAGATGTCAGTCATAACGGGGGACTCCTGTTGACGGCACGAACCGGCGTCTTCAGCTGAGACGAATGCGCGGATCGACGAGTGCGACAAGGATGTCTGCGACGAGATTGCCCAGCACGACAAGGATGGCTGAGAATATCAACAGCCCCATGACCATCGGATAGTCACTGTAGCCGAGGCTGTCGAGAAACAGCCGCCCCATTCCCGGCCAGGTAAAGATGGTCTCAGTGACCAACGCGCCGGTCAGAATGCTCGGCAACTGCACCCCAGCCAGGGTGATCATCGGCAACAGCGCATTGCCGACGACATGCTTCAGCAGGATGCGGCGCTCACTTAGGCCCTTGGCACGAGCCGTCTTGACGAAATCCTGGCTCAGCGCATCAAGGGTCGCGGTGCGCATGTAGCGGCTCCAGACCGCGACATGGACCAGCGACAACACCAAGCTTGGCAAGATCAGGTGATGCAAGTAGTCCAGCACCGATCCGTCGCCGATCGTGTACATGTTCCCTGCAGGCACCCAACCGAGCTTCAACGTGAAGATATAGATGCCGACGAGGCCGAACCAGAAGGTCGGGACCGACAGCGCGACCATGGCGCCAATCGTCGCGCAATAATCGAACAGGGAATAGCGGTGGGTGGCACCGCGGATCCCGATCCAGGAACCAAGGGCGATGGCCAGTGCCGTGGAAGTCCCCATCAGCAGCAGCGTAGCGAAGAGGTGACGCCCAATCACCGCCAGCACCGGCGTTCCGTCGCGGAAAGAGTGACCCCAGTCGCCCTGAACCAACCGCCAGGCCCAATCAAAATACTGAATCCACAACGGCCGGTTCAGCCCGAGCTGCTCTGCCAGTCGCTCAATGTCCTTCTGGGTCATGCCGGGATCCAGCCCGAACTGCGCGAGAGGACCGCCCGGCATGAAGTTGAGCACCGTGAAGCCGATGATCGAGACGATCACCAACAGCACGATGCTTTGCGAAAAGCGATTAAGCAGGAACCCGGGCATTCGAGTCTCCATGTTAGCTTGACAGCGCCTAGGCGCCGCCCTGCGCCTATACGGGCCTCGGGCGGCGATACGTCAACTCGCCCAAGACCAAGCCAGCGCGTTCCAGGATTCGGTGCGCGTGTTGACGTTCGGCACGACGCCGGAAATGCCCTTCTTGTTACCCTGGACCGAATTGGTCTGGTACAGCGGCAGGAAGGGCAGGTCGCGGCGAACGAGCTCTTGTACGCGACGGTAGATCGAGCGCCGCGCGTCCGGATCGAAGCTGCGAGCGCCTTGGTCGAGCAAGGCATCGACCTCTGGATTTGAATACTGCGCATTATTCGAACCACGCCCGCCCTTCGCTGCAATCGCACGCGAGTGCAAGCGATTGGTCACGTCCGGGTCGGCGCCGATCAGATACGTGCTGCCGACGATCACGGAATCGAATTGCGATTGCTGCCAGAACTCGCCCCACATCACCGCGGCGGGCAAGTTCGATATCTTCATCTCGACGCCCAACTGAGCAAATGTCTGCTGCAAGAACTGCTGCACCTGCTCGCGAAGCGGATCGCCTGACGTGGTCGAGCTGGCAAAGGACAGACGGACGCCGCTTTTGGCACGAACGCCATCCCGCCCGGGCGCCCAGCCGGCTTGGTCGAGGATCTGGCGCGCGCGGTCCAGATTGTATGCGTGTGCCGGAAGATTGGGGTTATAGTAGGTGGACTGCCTCGGCATGAAGGTCTCCGTCGGAGTCGGCACGCCGTAATAGAGCCCCTGGATGATCGATTCCTTGTCGATGGCTGCGTAGAGCGCCTCACGGACTGCAAGTTCCTTGAACTGTGGACGCTCCAAATTCAGGTAAAAGGACTCGAATGAAGCCTTTGGGACCAGTGTCACCACTCGGTTCGCCAGCGCCTTGGCTTCCTCGTAATGATCAGCTGTGATGTACGGCTGCCCCATCAGGTCCACATCACCGCTCTTGAACTGAGTGTAGAGGACGGTGAGATCGGGAATGTATTTGAAGATCAGCTTCTCGATGTGTGGGCCTTCTCCGAAATATTCGGGGTTAGCCACGAGTTCGAGATGATCGCCTGCAACCCGCTTACCCCATTTGAATGCGCCGGTGCCGACCGGCGCTTGGTTGAAGGCGGCGTTGTTTGGATTGGCCTCCTTCTCGAGGATGTGCTTGGGCACGATGAAGGTTTCGGTCAGGAACGAAAGATAAGGCGCAAAAACCTGTTCCATTCGCCACGAGATCTCCGTGGGCGAGATCACCGTGATGTCGCGCACGAGGGCATGGCCAGCTGTGCGCCAACTCCGGAAGGCGGGATTGGTGATCAGTTCGAGGGTGAATTTCACATCCTCGGCCGTGAAGGGTTTGCCGTCGTGCCAGCGCACACCGTCACGCAGACGGATGCGCCATTTGAGGCCGTCCTCCGAAATGCCGCCGTTCTTCTGGTTCGGTACTTCGACGGCAAGGTTGGGCTCAATCTCACCCTTTGGGTCGATCCGGAAGAGCGCGTCGAAAACCGAGAAATGCACACCATCATCGACTTCAATGTGCGCCATCAGCGGATTGAAGACGGTCGGCTCTTGTCCAAGTCCGACGACGATGCGACCGCTCGGTTTGGCGGGGGCCTTCTGAGCGAAGGCGGGCGTACCCAACAGGCCTGGTGCAGCGAGGCCGGCAGCCCCGACCACCATCAATCGAAGTGCATTGCGCCGTGAATAGCTCGAGTCAAAATAGGCTTCCGTCATGACCTCTCCTCGTTCTTGGCTGTGTCCCGCCGGTATTCATTGACTCCCGCGAGCGCGCGAGCGCCCCTTGGCTGCTCGCCGGGGATGGCAGCGACGAGCTCGCGCGTGTAGGCGGATTTCGGGTCCAGGAAGATCTGCGACGGCGGTCCGCGTTCGATGATCTGTCCTCGATGCATGACGGCGATCTCATCGCAAATCTGGCTGGCAACGCGCAAATCATGCGTGATGAAGATCATCGAGACGCCGGTCTCCCGCTGAATCTGATCCAGCAGCTTCAGGATTTGGGCCTGGATCGAGACATCAAGCGCGGAGACGGCTTCGTCGGCGATCAGCAGTTGTGGTTTGAACATCAGCGCACGGGCGATGCCGACGCGCTGGCGCTGACCGCCGGAAAATTCGTGCGGATAGCGGTCGAAGGCGCCTGAATCCAGGCCGACATGGGACAGAAGCTCCCGCGCCCGCTCACCAGCCTCTCTGTGCGGCACGCCATGCGCGACCGGCCCGACTGTGAGAATTTGCCCGACCGTCGAGCGCGGGTTGAGCGACGCAAAAGGATCCTGGAAGATCATCTGGATTTTTGGCCTTAGCGGCCTAAACTCGGCCTCGGTAAGCCGGGCGACGTCGCGGCCTTCGAAGAAAATCGAGCCACCGTCGCTCTCCATGAGCTTGATCAGCAGCCGCCCGAGCGACGATTTGCCCGAACCGCTTTCTCCGACAACGCCTAGCGTGCGGCCCTGCGTGAGATCGAACGAGACACCATTGACCGCAGGCACGATGCGCTGCGTACGGAAAAGCGCACTGCCGCTACGATAGGTCTTGACCAGACACTCGACCTTCAGGATTGACGCCCTGTCGGCGGCTTCCAAGGGATTGCGGTCCTTGCCGGTCAGGTGCGGCACGGCCGCGATCAGGCGGCGCGTATAGAGGTGACTGGGCGACTTGAGCACCTGCTCGGCACTGCCTTGCTCCACGCAATGACCCTTCTCCATCACCACAACGGAATCGGCAATCTCCGCCACGACTCCAAAGTCATGGGTGATGAACATCACGCTCATTCCCTTGCGGCGCTGAATGTCGCGGATCAGTTTGAGGATCTGCGCCTGCGTCGTCACGTCGAGGGCGGTCGTCGGCTCGTCCGCAATCAGGATCGCGGGCTCAAGAGCCAGAGCCATGGCGATCATCACCCGCTGCCGTTGCCCGCCCGAAAGCCGGAATGGATACTGGTGATACATGAGTTGCGGATCGGGAAGGCCGACCTCAACCAACAAGTCTATGGCGCGGCTGCGACGGGATTTCGCGGTCCCAACGTCGTGCGCTGCCATCACTTCCTCGATCTGCGCGCCCACGGTCATCAGCGGATTGAGCGCTGAGAGCGGATCTTGAAAGATCATCGAGACGACGCGGCCGCGAAGGTTGCGGAGCTTATCGGGCGAGATGGCTACGATGTCGGTCCCATTCAGGTCGATCGAACCCGAGGCAACACGTATCGCCTTGGGCAGAAGCCCCATGATCGCATTGGCTGTGACCGACTTGCCCGATCCGGACTCTCCAATGATGCACAGTATCTGACCCCGCTTCAGATCAAAGGAGACGTTCTCGACGGCGTGAGCCCGCTCCATCCCGGCCGGCAGGCTCACGGTCAGTTCGCGCACCGAGAGTGCCACATCTTCCGAAGCTACAGCCTGAGAGGCAGAGGCCATTTGAACAGTCTCCCCTTTCAACGGCGTTGGGTCATTCTGCTGCGGATTGGCTCTTCGGCCATTGTTGCCGCCGCGACGATCGGACAGGTCGAAAATTCGCCGCTCATTTTGCCATTCCCTGTTCGGAGAGTGCGACATGATTCAAAGCTTGGTGCTCGACAGGAAAAAGCTGTCGCTCAAGCCAAAACATCGGACGAGCGGCCAACTCGATCACTGAATCGAAGTTCGTGGAGCTAACAGTCCCATCCAGCTTGATTGCTCTTGTGGAGGTCTGTTCCTGGACAAGGCTCATCCAGCGTCCCTTTAGAACTTCTGCCACTGATCGACATTGACCCGGCATTCGCGAGTTTGACTGCTTCAATCACCCCAGAGTCGCCGAAACGCGCCGTATGGGCAGCAGGAAGTTCTGAAAACGAAGTGCCATCTGGCATTTCAGTCTGCGCCGCGACGAGAGAACTCTCAGGCGGCCTGCCTTGTGCACGGCACGGCTGCACGCGCTCAACGCCTGATGCCCTGGTGCTTTGGCGAATGAGGTGGGCGCGAGCAACGTGTTCTCGCAATAATAGCTTGAACAGTAGTCGGCAAACCGCAGAATATTCCGTCTAATCACAAATTCCCGCAGAGCACCTGCCGCGAATGCTCAGCTACGATAGGTCAAACGCCGGGAGTCCTCGCTTCATGAGTGCGCCGCTCATCCATATTGAATCAAGCCCGTCTCTGCCTCAAGAGGCTGACGTCGTCGTCATTGGCGGCGGCGTGGTGGGCGTGTTCACGGCTTACTATCTCGCCCGCCGCGGCGTTAAGGTCGCCTTGCTAGAGAAGGGGCGTGTCGCCGCCGAGCAGTCCAGTCGCAATTGGGGATGGTGCCGTCAACAGAATCGCGACGCACGCGAGCTACCGATCGCCACCAAGAGTCTCGATCTTTGGGAGAGAGTAGCACAGGAGACCGGGGAAGACACGGGCTTCCGCCGCTGCGGGCTTCTCTATCTGTCGAATGACGAGAATGAGCTGACCTGCTGGGCGAAATGGCGCGATTTTGCAAAGACGGTCGGCGTTACGACACACATGTTGAGCACGAACGAAGCTAGCGAGAGAGGCAAAGCGACGGGCCGCAAATGGAAAGGCGGCGTCTCCTCTCCAACCGACGGAACGGCAGACCCTTCGAAGGCTGTGCCCGTGGTCGCGCGTGCGATGATGACGGCGGGCGGCACGGTGCACCAGCACTGCGCCGCTCGCGGCATAGAGCTCCGTGCCGGCCGGGTGAACGGCGTAGTGACCGAAATGGGCACAATCCGGACCAACACGGTGGTCATGGCAGGAGGGGCCTGGGCCTCTTCGTTCTGCAACCAGCTCGGCATTCGCTTCCCACAGGCGTCCGTGCGCCAGTCCATTCTCGCCGTGGCTCCTGGCGCGGCGGGTCTGCCCGACGCCCTGCACACTGCAGTCGTGTCGCTCACGCGGCGTAGCAGCGGCGGGTACACGCTGGCGATAAGCGGGCGCGCGCGAGTCGATCCAACGCCGCAGCAATTCAGGTTCGCCCGCGAATTCGTGCCGATGTTTGCTCGCCGCTGGCGCAGTCTCGCCCCTGGAGCATTCGAGGGCATGCGCCAAGGTCATGAATCCTTGGCGAAGTGGGCGCTCGATGAGACGACCCCGATGGAGCTGAACCGGACACTTAATCCCCGTCCCGACATGCGGCAGATTCGGCTGACACATAAAAGAGCTTGCGAATTGCTGCCTGAACTCCGTCGCGTCGCAATCTCCAATGTCTGGGCCGGCTATATTGACAGCACACCGGATGGCGTTCCCGCCATCGGTGAGGTGGGGGCGATTCCGGGCTTTATCCTTGCGGCCGGGTTCAGCGGACACGGTTTCGGGATTGGTCCCGGCGCAGGGCACCTGATGGCGGACATCATTACTGGTACTGCACCGATCGTCGACCCGCGTCCATACAGGCCGGAGCGGCTGAAAACGGGTGCCTGGGGCAAGGTCGCCGAGTTCTGAAAAGCAATCTCTCCGCCCGGTGGGAAAGGATGCTGGTTGGTGCTATGACAGTGCGTATGACGCTGAAGCCTCAAAGCCTTGACGCCGCTATGGCTCCCATCTCATGGCATTGCCTATGAAGCTCGATAAGATCGACATCAGGATTTTATGCGAACTGCAGAAGAACGGGCGGACTTCCAACGTCGAGCTCGCAGAGCTGATAAACCTTTCCCCGAGCCCGTGCCTGATGCGCGTCAAGAGGCTCCAGACGGAGGGCTTCATCACCGGCTATTCCGCCCAGATCGACGTCTCCAAGCTCGGACAAACTCTGACTGTGTTCGCCGAGATCACGCTCAAAAATCATCGCCAGATCGATTTCGCGCGCTTTCTCACGACCATCGAAAAGATAGATTCGGTCGTCGAATGTCATCTGGTTTCGGGCGGATATGACTACCTGGTGAAGTTTATCACAGCGGGAATCAGCGAATATCAAGCGCTGATGGAACGTCTCGTCGAGATGGATATCGGAATCGACAAATACTTCAGTTTTGTCGTGCTGAAGTCCCCGATCGTGAAATCCCATCTGCCTCTCGAAAGCATATTCAATAGCTGAAGAACAATCCTCCACCCCGGGGAGCATGGGCAGATCGCCGGGCCGGCGCTACGGCTCAGGCTTTTTCTGGCCTCGGAATGACAGGCGCAGTGATTATCCTTTCATCGCCGCGCGGACGTCCCTGTCTTCGAGGGTTTGGTCGAGCGTCATGCGAGTTCGTTCGATGATGCCGTCGATGTCCGCATCCGTGCAGCAGAGCGGGGGCGCAAGACCCAGCACGCCCTGGGCAAAGGCGCGGATGACGAGACCGTTGTCCCATGCGCGGTCGAATATGCGGCGCGCGGCGTCAGCTTCCGCCGGCAGGGGCGTCTTGCGCTCCTTGTCCGTGACGAGCTCGATTGCGGCCAGCATGCCGCGACCACGGACATCGCCGACAAGTGGATGATCGGCAAGCGCGCGAAGGCCTTCCATCAGGCGGTGCCCCGCCTTTCGGCCGTTTGCCAACAAGCCATTTTCGTAAAGATCCAGGCACGCGAGCCCGACCGCTGCACTGACGGGATGCGCGGAATAGGTGTAGCCGTGGCCGACGGCCGTCTTGCCGGCTCCGTCCGCAATCGTGTTGTAGACGCGGTCGGACATGAAAACGGCTCCCATCGGCACATAGCCCGACGTCAGACCCTTTGCGGTGGTCATGAAATCCGGCACGACGTCGTCTTCTTCGCAGGCGAAAAATGGGCCGACACGACCAAAGCCAGTGATGACCTCATCGACTACGAACAAAATATCGTTCTCCTTGCAAACGGCGTGCATGGCTTTCAACCAAGATGGCGGTGGCACGAGGACACCCCCTGATCCCTGAATTGGCTCGACGTAAAAAGCCGCAATGCGATCTGCGCCAAGTTCGGCGATCTTGGCTCGCAGGGCCGCGACCGACGCAGCAATGATAGCCTGAGGATGGGAACCGACAGGATTACGATAGGTATAGTGCGACGGAATTTTGTGCTGCCAGCTATAAGGTACCCCAAAGCCCGCATGAAAGGCGGGGATCGCGGTCAAGCCGGACCCTGCCGTCGACGATCCGTGGTAGCCATGCTCGACGGAAATGAACTGATCCTTCTGCGGCGTACCCTTGGCATGATAATAGTACCGAATAAATCGGATTGTGCTGTCGACGGCATCGGAGCCACCTAGCGTGAAGTAAACATGGTTCAGATCGCCAGGCGCCAATTCGGCCAACCTGGCGGCCAGCCGGATGGCCGGATCGGAGCCCAACCCGAAATAGCCCGTCGCGTAAGGCAGCTCGCGCAACTGCTTCGTGGCAGCTTCAACGATGCTCTCTTGTCCGTACCCGACGTTGACACACCACAGACCAGCAAACCCGTCGAGCAATTGATGTCCCGATGCATCGGTCAGGGTCGCGCCCTTCGCTGATCTTAACACCCGCACACCCAAGGCCTCGTGACCGCGATAGGATGAGACCGGGTGAACCAGATGTGCGCGGTCCAGCTCGATCAGCGAATTGCTCAACATTTCGGCCTCCATATCAACCCGAAACGCAAAGTAGGATATCGACGACAGCAGTTCCTCCCAAGCTGCGCCTGAGCCAAAGGAGTTTTGACTTTCGTTTTTGATCGACGCCGCATCTTATACCGCGGCGGCGTCCGCCGCGTGGCGGTGCTGTTCAACTCGAAAGGTTGCTTGGCGCAACTCTCTGCCAAGGCTTCGAGCCGATACGACACAATCTGCTTCCGGCTCCAGCGAAAGCGGCGCTTTATCTTACGCGATGCTCATTATGATGCTTGTCGTACTGGCACGCGGTGCCGAGAGGATTGGAGGATACCACGACATGACCGAGTTCCGACCGAAATATATCACTTTCGATTGCTACGGCACGCTGACGAATTTCGACATGGCCGGTGCGGCAAGGCGAGTCTACGGCTCCCAGCTTTCTGCCACGACGATGGCAAGTTTCATCAAGGATTTCGCCGCCTATCGCCTGGACGAAGTTCTTGGCGCGTGGAAGCCATACTTCGAGGTCGTGCATAATTCGGTAGAGCGCGCGTGCAAGCGCAACGGTGTCGTATTTCGGCCGGAGGATGCCCAGCGCATCAATGAAGAGATCCACACATGGGGTCCACACCCCGACGTCCCGGCGGGTCTGGCCAAAGTTGCCAGGGAGATTCCGCTGGTCATCCTGTCGAATTCCATGAAGAACCTCATCATGTCGAACGTCGAGAAGCTCGGCGCGCCCTTCCACACGGTCATCACGGCCGAGGAAACCGGCGCCTACAAGCCGCACATGAAAGGCTTTGAATACATGCTGGACAAGCTTGGCTGCGGTCCGGAAGATATCACCCACGTCTCATCCTCCTTCCGCTACGACCTGATGACAGCCTACGACCTGGGCATCAAGAGCAAGGTGTGGGTGAACCGCGGTCATGAGCCCGCGAATCCCTTCTATGAATACACTGAGGTCGCTGACATCGGCGGGCTCGCCGCCGCAGTCGGCTTGGAGCCCCTTCGAAGAAGTGCGTGAAGGCGTATCCTTTTCGGGCTCTTTCGCGGCACGTAGACCTTCGAAAATTTCAGTAGAGACTGTTGCGTGATGAATAAAGGGGGCGGTTCAACCGCTCCCTTTTTCTGTGTTCGAACTACTCATCCGACAGAATTGTGTTACTTCGCTGTCGAGGCATCATGGTGTTGTCGCGCGGATGCGGTCCGCCGCAAAATCGGAGAACCCTTCGATTCCTCTCCTGAAACCAGGAATCGCCCCCTTATTCCAATCCGCCGACATGAAGCGTTTTGATCTCAAGATATTCATCTATCCCGAGCTGGGATCCTTCGCGCCCCAGCCCGGACTGCTTTACACCGCCGAACGGCGCGACCTCGGTCGAGATCAGGCCGGTGTTCAGGCCCACCATGCCGAATTCCAGCGCCTCGGCAACGCGCCACGAGCGCTTGAGGTTTTCAGTGTAGAAGTAGGCGGCAAGGCCGAAGGGCGTGCCGTTCGCGATCGCGATCGCTTCGTCCTCCGTCTCGAAGCGGAAAAGCGGCGCGACTGGTCCGAACGTCTCTTCTGAGGCCAAGAGCATGTCAGTCGTTGCCTCACCGAGCACGACGGGGCGCGCATACTGCCGACCTTCCGGCATACGTTCGCTCTGCGAGATGATCTTCGCGCCTTTGTCCAGGGCGTCTGTGACGTGCCGCTTGATCTTTTCTATCGCCGCGCCATTGATCATTGGTCCGATTTCGACACCTTCTTCGGTGCCGGCACCGACCTTCATTTTTGCGACCCGGCTGGCGAGCCTTTTCGCAAAGGCATCGTAAACGCCGGATTGCACCAGAATGCGATTGGAGCAAACGCAGGTCTGTCCGCCATTACGAAACTTCGACGCAATCGCGCCCTCGACGGCCCGGTCAACATCGGCATCATCAAAGACGATGAACGGCGCGTTGCCGCCGAGCTCGAGGCTGAGCTTCTTGATGTTGGCGGCGGCGCCTTTCATCAGCAATGCGCCGACGCGAGTCGACCCGGTAAACGAGATCTTGCGGACAGTTTCATTGTCCATCAGTTCCTGGCCGATTTCCGCGGGCATGCCCGTCACGATATTAATCACGCCCGCCGGGATCCCTGCCCGCTGCGCAAGAACGCCGATCGCGAGCGCCGAAAATGGCGTAAATTCAGATGGCTTGATGACCACGGTGCAGCCCGCAGCAAGCGCAGGTGCCACCTTGCGCGTGATCATGGCGTTAGGAAAGTTCCAGGGGGTGATGATCCCGCAGACGCCTACCGGCTCTTTCAGCACCAGAATGCGGCGATCGGCAGTGGGTGAAGGGATGGTCGATCCGTTGATCCGGCGTGTCTCTTCCGCAAACCATTTTACGAAGGATGCCCCATAGCGGATTTCTCCGAGCGATTCAGCAAGCGGCTTACCCTGTTCCAGAGTCAGCAAGAGCGCCAGATCCTGCTCATGCTGCCGCATCAGCTCATACCAACGCTCCAAAAGTGCCGCGCGTTCTGCATGAGTAGTCTTCTTCCAAGCTTTGAACGCATCAGCCGCAGCGTTGATTGCAGCCGCAGTCTCGTTACGCCCCATATCGGGGATGGTACCAAGGACGTTCTGGCTGGCAGGATCAATGACATTGGCAGTGGCTTTCGCGCTCGCATCTCGCCAATTGCCGCCGATCAGCCCTTGCTGGCGAAACAGATCCTTGTCCTTCAATGCAATCATCTACATGTTCCTTTGCCTTCGGGCCCAACTCCGCCATTCCTGCTTGCCAACCGAGCAGGTCTGCACTACGAGAACGCTCTTGGATTTGCGACTGGCGAGCAAAGCCGGCTCATTTGAGCAATAAAGGCCGCACACCGCATTTTTTCATCGAGAATTGCCTGACGGCGCTGAAGCCGGTCAGGCGCGACTTTGAAAGTCGATTGTTCTGCCAAGCCAGATTTCGACCGCTCTGAGCATTGCGCTCAGTCATAAGCGCTGACGTAGATCTTTCGCACGGTCTCGATCGTGCGCCAGACGCCGACAAAGCCCGGTTTCATCACGAAGCTGTCGCCGCCGCGGTAAGTCCTGGTCTCACCACCCTTTTCCTCAATTTCGATGAGACCCGAGATGATGTGGCAGAACTCGTAAGTGGTGCCTTTGATGGAATGGGTCTCGCCGGGCGTTGCTTCCCAGACGCCGGTCAGCACCTTCTCGGCTTTGGAGGCGTCCTGCGCCCAGGTCTTGAAGGATGGATTGCCCGAAATGAGTCGTTCCGGAGCAGGCAAGGTGTTCTTTGGTGCGAAGTCCGGATTGGTATCGATAGTAATCAGAAGTGACATGGCATTATCCCTGGTTAATAGCCGAGTGTTCGATCGACAAGCCCGATCGGATTTTTTCCCGCGCGGTGGCGCCTGATGTTTTCTACGACGGATTGTGCCGCCGTATGCGGTTGCGTCACGGATGCGATGTGCGGCGTTATCATGACCTTCGGATGTGCCCAGAGCGCATGGCCTTCCGGCAGCGGCTCGGGGTCAGTGACATCGAGCATAGCTGCCGCGAGGCGGCCGCTGTCGAGCGCCTCGATGAGTGCGGCCTGATCGAGCTGCGGGCCGCGGCCGAGATGCAGCAGTCGCGCTCCCATCGGCAAAAGCGAGAAGAGTTTTGCGTTCAGGAGGCCGCGGGTTTGCTCCGTCAGGGGCAGAAGACAGACGAGAATATCCGTTCCTCTCAGGAAACTGCCTAGCCGATCGTCGCCATGAAAGCAGGTGACGCCCTCGACTACCTTTTTGCTGCGGCTCCATGCGGCAAGGGAAAATCCAAAGGGCTTGAGGCGATCGATTGCCGCTTGCGCCAGCATCCCAACGCCCAGGAAACCCACGCGGCGTTCGGTCGCCTGTGGAGTGACAATATCTTGCCACTCGCCCCTTCTCTGCTGCTCCCGATATGCGAGCATCTCGCGATGGAGCGCCAGCACGCCAAGCACGACGTATTCCTGCATCATGCGTATGATGCCATCCTCGACCATACGCACCAGCATCACATGATCGGGTATGATCTCGGGCACGAACTGGTCGACTCCGGCACCGATCGAAAAGAGCACCTCCAAATTGCGATAACGCGAGACGTCGTCCGGCACGTTCCAGGTCAGCAGATACCGCACCTTTTCCGGGTCGATGCTTTTCCTACCCTGGTAGAATTCAAGATCGGGGAGCTCGCGCGCAAATATCTGGCGGAAAATTGCGCCCCGAGCGGCATCGGAATTGAAAAGAAACCCCATCTAGGGACCCTTCGTGTCACGCGGCGAGATGCTCGATGACTTGTTGGCGCGCAGCGAGCTCGCCGGGCATCTACAGCCTAGCGGCAAGCAGAAGCTTTCTCTGCCGAATATCGGTGCGCTATATGCCGAACATTTCGAACACTTGCACCAAAACAGGTGAAACCTGCTGGCTTTCCGTGCAATGCTGCGGCAAACACGTCTGCTGTCGCAACTGGGCAGCTAAAGCACGACAAGCCATAGACGTTGGCATTCCGCGAAGGAATGAACTGAGATGGGACGATCCGTACGCCTGAAGTCCTTCGAATTGGTCGCGCGCGACATTCGAGACGTTGATGTGAAGCTGCTCCACGCGCTCTCGATTGCCGTCGGCTGGCCGCATCGGCCAAAGGACTGGGATTTCCTGCGCCGCGCCGGTCAGGGCATCGTCGCTGTTGACGGCATCGGGCGCGTTTTCGGAAGTGCGATGTGGTTCCCCCACGGACACGAATTCGCCACCATCGGCCTGGTACTCACATCGCCGCGCACCCAAGCACAAGGTACCGGCCGATGGCTGATGGAACAGGTGTTCGAACGGTGCGAGGATCGGAGTCTTGCCCTGAACTCGACCGATGCTGCCTATCATCTTTATCTGTCGCTGGGCTTCACCAAGGAAGCGGTCGTGTATCAGTGGCAGGGAGAGATCGTATCACCCCTTCCACCGACATCAGTTCTGGATGGCGAATTGAGGTCGGCGTCAGCCGAAACTCTCAATGAGATTGCGGCGCTGGATGAGCGCGCATTCGGCACGAGCCGCCGGGAGCTGCTTGCTCTGCTTTCGGAAGGTGCGTCAATCTGTGTACTGCGCCGCGACGGCAAGACCGTCGGCTACTCCATGAAGCGCGAATTCGGGCGTGGTCACGTGATCGGTCCCATTGTCGCCAGCAATGATTATGACGCGATCCATCTCACGGCCGTGCATCTTAAGGATCTCACCGGCCGTTTCGCCCGCGTCGATACCCGGGAGCAAACGGGCCTGTTTGCTGACTATCTTCAGCAGAGCCGCCTCGCGATCAGCGAGACGGTCACAACCATGTCCAAGGGGCGGCGATTCCTCAACCGAAAGGAAAACGAGCCGTGGGTCTACGGATTGGCCGCTCACGCGTTGAGCTGAGCTGTGAAGCGAATTGTTAGTGGCGCCTGTCCCACGAATATAAATGATAACGACCACTTATTCGGCAACTTCGATTCCGGAGTGTCAGAAAAATTTTCGCGGCGAATTTCGATATTCCGAGCAACAAAACTAAACCGCTGAATGTTGCGACTATTCCCTACGTGGCCGCTCCCTCCCCATTCAAGCTACGGCCCGAAACGGTTTCCGCCCATGCGTTGTTCCGCGATGCCGGCAGCCGCTCAAGTGGCCGAACTCTGGATGATACCCATGCAGAGGTATTTGATTTCCAGATAGTCCTCGATGCCGTATTTCGAACCCTCACGGCCGTTGCCGCTCTCCTTGACGCCGCCGAACGGTGCAACCTCGGTCGAGATCAGGCCTTCGTTGATACCGACGATGCCGTACTCGAGCGCTTCGGCAACGCGCCAGACCCGTCCGATATCGCGGCCGTAGAAATAGGCCGCAAGTCCGAACTCGGTATCGTTCGCAAGGCGGATCGCTTCCTCTTCAGTCTTGAAGCGGAATACGGGCGCGACCGGGCCAAAAGTTTCCTCCCGGAAGATCAACATGTCCGGCGTGGCGTCCGCCAATACCGTCGGTTCAAAGAACGTGCGGCCAAGCGCATGGCGCTTCCCACCGATGGCGACGCGCGCTCCCTTGGAAACCGCATCGGAAACATGCTCTTCGACTTTCTCCACGGCGGCGATGTCGATCAGCGGACCAATCGCGACGCCGGGCTCGAACCCGTCACCGATCTTGAACGCACTAACCGCCTCAGCCAGACGCGAGACAAACAAATCGTAGATCTTGTCCTGCGCAAGGAAGCGATTGACGCAAACACAGGTCTGGCCGGCATTGCGGTATTTCGAAGCCATCGCGCCCTTGACCGCGGCATCGATGTCCGCATCGTCGAAGACGATGAACGGCGCGTTGCCGCCGAGCTCCATCGATGTCCGCTTCACCGTCGACGCGCTCTGCGCCATCAGCTTCTTGCCGATTTCGGTCGAACCCGTGAATGTCACCTTGCGTACGATCGGATTGGAGGTCATTTCGCCGCCGATCGCCGACGCCGAACCTGTGATGACGGACAGCACACCTTGAGGGACGCCTGCCCGCTCCGCCAGCAGCGCAAGCGCCAGCGCGGACAGTGGTGTCTGGCTTGCCGGCTTGACGACCATGGTGCAACCCGCCGCCAGGGCCGGGCCCGCCTTGCGCGTGATCATCGCGGCCGGAAAATTCCACGGGGTGATTGCGGCACAAACGCCGATCGGCTGCTTTAGCACGATGATGCGTCGGTCGGCCGTGAACCCCGGGATCGTATCGCCATAGACGCGTTTTGCTTCCTCGCCGAACCACTCGACGAAGCTTGCGGCATAGGCGATCTCGCCCTTGGCTTCAGCAAGCGGCTTGCCCTGCTCCGCCGTCATGATCGCACCGAGATCGTCCTGGTTCGCCATCATCAGATCGAACCAGCGTCGCAGGATCACGGCGCGCTCTTTCGCGGTACGGGCTCGCCACGCCGGTAGCGCAGCGTTGGCGAATTCGATCGCCCGCCGGGTCTCGGCCATCCCCATGTTGGGGACATGTCCGACCACGGCGCCGGTCGAGGGATTATCGACCGTGATGGTGGCGCCGTTATCGGCGGCTACCCACGCACCTGCCACCGGACAGGCATCGCGCAACAGGGTCGGATCTTTGAGCGTGAGTTTCGAAGCCATGATGAAGACAGCCAGGTTGGAATTAACACGTTATAATGCAGTTCGGCATGAAGCATTCAGCGCTAAGTGGAGTCGTGGCCGCTCAGAAACTGCGTCACGACCTCGATCTGTTCGTCAGCGATCAGGGCCGGCGCATGCCCGCAGTCCGCGACGGTGTGAACGCGGACATTGCGATTGCGCCGCATCATGTCCTTGAGGACGCCTTCGGAAAGCAAATCCGATTGCTGCCCGCGTATGACCAGAATGGGGACATCGATCGCATCCCAGTATTTCCAGAGATCGACGCTGTAGTGCCAAGGGTTTCGAAAGGCCTGAGCGATGTTCGCATCGCACAGCGGCTTGAAGCAGCGCCCCTCCACGCTCCAGGCCACGCTATGCGTTGTCAGATGCCGCCAGTGCACATCCTCCAATCGCCCGAAAGGCGCCAGAACCCGCCGGTAGTAGCCTTCGGCCTGTTCGATCGTCTCAAACGATTTGGGCGCCTCGTTGAGATTGGCACCGAGACGAAGCAATCCGGTCCAGGGCAGATAGGGTCCGATGTCGTTGATGACGATGCGACGGATCGGACTGCCCGGAAGGGCAGCCAGCACCATCCCGATCAAGCCGCCCAGCGACGTTCCAACCCAATCGATCTCCGTTGCACCAAGAGCTGCCATCAACACGGTCATGTCGCTGCAATATTGCGGCAAGGCATAGTCGCTGCTGTCGTGCAGCCGTTCGCTTTGTCCGCGGCCCGGCAAGTCCGGGCAGACGACCTGCCGCCCTGCCATTGCGAGAACTGCGGCGAGGTGATCGAAGTCCCGGCCGTTTCTGGTCAAGCCATGGACGCAGAGCACCGGCCGCACCGCGGGCGCGGGCCCCCAATCCGTGAATGCGATACGATGGAAGCTGCGCCGGGTCAGCCCGCGCACCGATCCGGTGCGGTCGGGCGCCCTCTGCCGTCCTTCAGGCCAGTCCGTGGGGCGCAACTCGGTGGATTTCAGCCCCATCGGTCTATTCGACAAACCGGTGGGCGTCGGCCGAGGTTTCGAAGATATGCGGCGCGACGTCGCGGCGGGCCAGCGCGTCGCCGAGCTTCAGGCGCATGAATGCGCTGGTGGTGTAGCGCGAGGCATGATCGTAGCAGGTCCGCTCGACCTCGGCGGCCATTGAAAACCATTTCTCCGTCATGTCGGGAGCGATGTAAGACGAATCGTAGTTGACGACTGCGGAAAACCGGCGTCCGACACGATGGAAGAGTTCGAGGATCGACGCCCGGATTACCTCGACGTCGGCATCTCTATGGACCCGATAGCCGTCAAGTCCGAGAAAAAGCGTGTTGCGATCGGCATCGTACGACAGCCGCTCCGCCAGCGGCCGATTGAGCAGCCGGTCGTCGAGCTGCATCAGGGCCTCGCTGAACAGCGAAACATCCATGGATTTCGGCGCGCGGATGATGGGCCGAAAGCCCATGAGCGCGAGAATGTCGCGCTCCATATCGATACCCGGCGCGATCTCGATCAGTTCGAGACCCTCGGGAGTGAGGCGGAACACGCATCGCTCCGTCACATAGAGAACGGGCTGCCTGTTGGTTGCGGCAAGCTGGCCCGAAAACGTGATCTGATCCACCTTGTCGATGAATTTCGAGGACTTGCCTTCGCTGAGGATCTTGAGCTGACCATCCACGACCGACGTCTTGAGCCCACCGGTGGTGAAGGTGCCTGCGAAGATCAGCCGGCGCGCATTCTGGGATATGTTGATGAAGCCGCCGGCGCCGGCCAGACGGCCATTGAACAGGCTGACGTTGACGTCGCCGCGGCCATTGACCTGAGCCATGCCGAGACAGGCCAGATCGAGCCCGCCGCCGTCGTAGAAATCGAACATCTGGTTCTGGTCGATGATCGATTCTGCATTGATCGAAGCACCGAAATCGAGACCGCCTTGCGGAATACCGCCGATGATGCCGGGCTCGGCAGTCAGCGTCACAAAGTCGAACAGCTTTTCTTCGGCGGCAACCGAGGCGACTCCCTCCGGCATGCCGATGCCGAGATTGACCACGCCGCCCATCGGCAATTCCAGGGCGCAGCGGCGCGCAATGATCTTGCGGTTATCCAGCGCCATCGGAACATTGCGATCGGCCGGCGCGCGCAATTCGCCCGAAAATGCTCCGTTGTAACCCGTGGCATAGGTCTGGACATGGTTTTCGGGCTGCGCAACGACGACGCAGTCGATCAAGACGCTCGGAATTTTGACGTGACGCGGATTGAGCGAGCCGGAGGCGGCGATGCGCTCCACCTGCGCGATGACGAATCCCTTGCAGTTCTTGGCGGCCGTTGCCAGCGCCAGATTGTCGAGGGTCAACGCCTCTTTTTCCATCGAGATGTTGCCGTTGTGGTCGGCGGTGGTACCTCTGATGATCGCAACGTTGATGGGAAATGCCTTGTAGAACAGCCATTGTTCGCCGTCGATTTCGATCATCCGCACCAGCTCTTCGGTGGTGCGCGCATTCAGCTTTCCGCCACCATTGGCCGGATCGACGAAGGTGCCGAGCCCGACCTTGGAGAGAAGCCCGGCCTTGCGCCCCGCAATTTCACGAAACAGATGCGATACGCATCCGAGCGGCAAGTTATAGGCCTCGACGTGATTGTCGACCGCCATCCGGGCGAGCTTCGGAACCAGGCCGAAATGTCCGCCGACCAGGCGTTTGATCAGGCCGGGATGCGCCAGGCGGTTGAGGCCGCGATCGGCGCCGTCTCCCGGCGCCGCCGCGAACACCAGCGAAAGGTCCCGCGGCTCTCCGGTCTGCACGAAACGCCGCTCCAGCGCCTTGATGATTTCATCGGGCGTTCCCACGCCGACGAAGCCGGACGAGGCGACGGTGTCACCGGAACGGATGATGGCAACCGCCTCGGCGGCGTCGACGATCTTGTTGCGCATCAGGCTTCACTTCCGGGATTGGCGTCGCGGGCGACCAGCCAGTCGGCAATGCTCTGGCTCAGCTTGCCCTGCGATTTGCTGGAGACGAACAGGCCGACATGGCCGCCGGGCAGCGGAATTTCGGTGTAATCCGTGCTGCCTATCTTCGCTCCGAGCGCGCGCGAGCAGTCCGGCGGAATGATATGGTCATCCAACGCAAAAACATTCAGCACGGGAGCCGTGATAGACTTCAGATCGACCCGACGGCCGGACAGTTCAAAGCTGCCATCGACCAGGCGGTTCTCCTGGTAGAGATCCTTCAGCCACTGCTTCGCCGCTCCGCCAGGATGATGCGGACGGTCCGCGAGCCACTTTTCCATGCGGAGGAAATTCATGAACTTGGCCTCGTCATCGACGACGTCGATGAGATCGACATTGTATTTCGTCAGTGAGCGCATCGGCGTCATCATCGAGAACACCGAGCTCATGAACTCGCCCGGCAGCACGCCGTAAGTATCGACCAGCTTGTCGATGTCATCAGGATCGAGGCTGCGGGTCCAAAGGTTGAGGAAGCCGTGGTGCGCGGCCTTGTCCTTGACATCGGCATGGAAGTCGATTGGGGTAATGGTGATGACGAGATTTTTGACCTTTTCCGGATGCAGAGCGGTGTAGCACGTCGTAAAGACGCCGCCTTCGCAGATGCCGAGCAGCGTGATCTTGTCATGGCCGGTTTCCTGCGCGATGCGGTCGACTGCGGCATCGATGTAGTCATCGACGTAATCATCAATTTTCAGCCATCGCTCGGTTCGGCCCGGCTGGCCCCAGTCGATCAGCCAGAGATCGAGCCCTTTTGAGAGAAGGCTGCGCACCAGCGAGCGGTCAGGCTGTAAATCAGCCATGGTATACCGCCCGATCAGGCCGTAGGCCAAAAGGACGGGCGTCTTCGCCGTCGCTTCCGCCATCGGCTCATAATGGAACAGCTCGACCTTGTCGCGGCGCATCATGAGATGCTTCGGTGTCGTGCCGATGGCGACGTCTTCATCCCGCGTATTGGCGATCAACTGTGTCGCCTTGAACATCTTCTCGGCGTTGGCCGCCATGTCCCGGGCGAAGCGCGAGGTTTGGTTCTCCTGATCGCTCATCGTGCGGCTTCGCTCTTCTGGTCGCGGATCTGGCGGGCGAGCGTACGGACTTCTCGGCGGAGTTCGGTCAATTGCTGCGTCACGTCGTCGAAATCCTTGCGGGTCGGCAGCCCCAACATGGCTGACGCGGCCTCAGCGACATCATCCTGCCGGCTCCGTAACTTCAATCCCGCCTGCAGCAGTTCCTTCTGAGCTTGCAAGAAGCCGTCGGTGCGCTGATTCCGGATCAGTTCCTCGTTGGAGATTTCGCTCCATTTGGCGAACGCCTCGCGCCACTCCGGATGCGGGGAGCCATCGCTACCGGTGGCGGACATCGTCTCGTAAAACCGCTTCGACGCTTCAGGCCATGGAGCGGCAGCAACCGCATTGTAGCTCGCAAGCCGCTGGCGCATCTCGATCCAGGCCCCAAAGGCCAACGCCATTTTCCGGTCGATGTCCCAGACGTCGGCCAGCCGCGGCCCCTGCGCCATCCGCTCGATCGCTGCCGACAGTTCGTTGCCGTCGCCAAAACCACCCGGCTTTTCCGACAGACGCGCCAGCATGAACGGTGCCATCGACCCCGACCACGCCTCGACCATGCGGTTCGAGGATTCGGCCATCGTCTGCCACAGCTTCGCCCATTCGAGGCCGGGATCGGAATCAGCGGAAGCCGATTTGTCGTTCTCGCTCATGCTGCTCACTCTTTGTGCCGCTCAGGCCGCCGCGCGGTTGCCGAACGCCTCGGTGTAGATCGCCAGCGCATCGTCGAAGCTCAATTCCCGCGGATTGTTCACGAGAAGCCGCGTCTGCTTCATCGCATCCTCGGCGAGCTTCTTCAGGTCGCCCCTCGCAATGCCGACATCGGCCAGCGAGGCCGGCACGTTGCAATCCCGGCAGATCGCCGCGATCGCATCGACGAACAGCCGTGCCCGCTGGCTGACGCTCATTCCTTCCGATTTGGGATCGACGATCGGCGCCAGTTCGGCGTAGAGGCCTTCCGCCTCCGGCAAATTGAACCGCAGCACCTGGGTCAGCACCAAGGCATTCGACAGGCCATGCGGCACGTGGAACAGCGCGCCGATCGGATAGGCCAGCGCGTGCACGGCGGCGACCGGGGAATTGGCGAACGCCATGCCGGCCAGCATCGAACCCAGCAGCATTTGCGACCGCGCTTCGAGATTAGATCCGTCCGCACAGACCGTCCGGACATTCGCCGACAGCAGGGCGAGAGCCTGCCGTGCCAACTGGTCCGACATCGGATTCTTCCGGTGCTTGCTGGTATAGGCTTCGATCGCATGGACCATGGCGTCGATGCCGGTCGCCGCGGTGACATGCGGCGGCAGGCCGAGCGTCAGCTCCGGATCGAGGATCGCCCAGTCCGGGAGCAGGCGGGGCGCAACGACGCCCTTTTTCTCGGTCGTCGGCGTGGTGACGATCGCAATCGGGGTCACCTCCGAGCCCGTTCCGGCCGTTGTCGGCACCAGCAGCAGCGGAAGGCGTTCGCCCTTGGCAAGGCCGACGCCGTAGATATCTTCGAGGCGATCAGGCGTTTTGGCCAGATAGGCCACCAACTTCGCGGTATCGAGCGCGCTGCCGCCGCCGATTGAGGCAACCAGCTCGATGTCCTTGTCACGACACAGTGCGACCGCCCGCTCGATGATATGCGACGGCGGATCCGCCTCCACATCTTCGAATATCGTCAGTTCGCAGCCGCCGGCAACCAGGCCAGCCTCGGCGTTTCTGGTCAGGCCTGCATTGCGTACGCCCTTATCCGTGACCAGCAGAACACGTTTTGCCCCGTATCCAGCGACCAACTCCGCCAGCTTTTTCGATGCGCCTGCCTCGAACAGGATGTTGGGGGGTGCCTGGAAGGTAAACGCTTTCATCTGACATCACTCCTGATCTGATCGGACGTTACTGCCGCAAGCGCCGCGGCGAGCTGTTCGGTCACGGCGTCAATCGGCTGCAAACCGTCGACGACGTTGAGCAGTCCCTGCGACCGGTAGTATTCCGTGACCGGCGCGGTTTGCTCGCGATAAACGCCGAGCCGGGTCTTGAAGACCTCGGGATTATCGTCGCGGCGCACCGGCTCGCCTCGGCTTGCCGCATCGTCGGCGCGCCCTTTGATGCGGTCGAGCAGCGCATCTTCGTCGACCTCGAGCTCAAGCACCGCATCGAGCTTGATGCCCCGGGTGGCGAGTTCCTGATCGAGCGCTTCGGCCTGCGCGACCGTGCGCGGGAAGCCGTCAAGGATAAAGCCGCTTACCGCATCGGAATGGTCGATACGATTAGCGATCACCGATACCACGACGTCGTCGGGCACAAGTTCACCCCGATCCATAATGTGCTTGACGCGCAATCCCGCAGCCGTGCCTTCCGCAACCGCCTGGCGCAGCATGTCGCCGGTCGACAATTGCGGGATCGCAAATCGAGTGACGATCCTCGTCGCCTGCGTGCCCTTACCTGCGCCTGGCGGCCCCAACAGAACCAGTCTCATATCATTGCCCATATCTCGGTTTCAGCTCTTTGCCCGCGCGATGGCCTCGACGATCAGCCGGCGCGCTTCGGCACTGTCGCCCCATCCGATCACCTTCACCCACTTCCCCGGCTCCAGATCCTTGTAGTGTTCAAAGAAGTGCTGGATCTGCTCGATCGCGATCTGCGGCATGTCGGCGATCCCGTTGACGTGTGCGTAGCGCATCGTCAGTTTCGGCATCGGCACGGCGATGATCTTCTCGTCGCCGCCGCCCTCGTCATCCATCTTGAGCACGCCGATCGGCCGCACATTGATTATGGCGCCAGGAGCGATCGGCCGCGAATTGGCCACGAGCACGTCGATCGGATCCCCATCGTCCGAAAGCGTGTGCGGAACGAAGCCGTAATTTCCGGGATAGCGCATCGGCGTATACAGGAAGCGGTCGACGAACAGCGCGCCCGCCGCCTTGTTCATTTCGTATTTGATCGGTTCACCGCCGATCGGAACCTCGATGATGACATTGACGTCCTCCGGGGGATTGTCGCCGATCGAAATCGCGTCGATATTCATTTCCGCGCCGCCTTTTGGCTATGGCGGTTTTTGATGAGATCATCGACCACCGCCGGATCCGCCAGGGTTGAGGTGTCCCCGAGCGCGCCGACTTCGTCCTCGGCGATTTTGCGCAGAATACGACGCATGATCTTTCCAGAGCGGGTCTTGGGCAGGCCCGGCGCAAACTGAATGACATCGGGTGCGGCGATCGGTCCGATCTCCTTGCGGACCCAGGCCACTAGTTCCTTGCGCAACTCTCCGGAGGGCTCCGCATCCGACATCAAGGTGACGTAGGCGTAGATGCCCTGCCCCTTGATGTCGTGCGGAAAACCGACAACAGCGGCTTCGGAAACCTTCTGATGTGCGACGAGCGCGCTTTCGACTTCGGCTGTCCCCATGCGATGACCGGATACGTTGATGACGTCGTCGACGCGGCCGGTGATCCAGTAGTAGCCGTCGGCGTCGCGCCGGCAGCCATCGCCGGTGAAATACTTGCCCGGATAGGTCGCGAAGTAGGTCTGCATGAAGCGCTCGTGGTCGCCGTAGACCGTGCGCATCTGGCCTGGCCAGGAATCGGCAATGACGAGATTGCCTTCGCATGCGCCGGTCAGCACGGCACCACTTGCGTCCACCACTTCCGGCATCACTCCGAAAAACGGCAGGGTTGCCGAACCGGGCTTCAAAGCCGTCGCGCCGGGAAGCGGCGAGATCAAGATGCCGCCTGTCTCGGTCTGCCACCAGGTATCGACGATCGGACAACGTCCATCGCCGACCACGCGGTGATACCAATCCCACGCTTCCGGATTGATCGGCTCGCCCACCGAGCCGAGCAAGCGCAGCGACGCACGGCTGGTCTGTTTGACCGGCTCTTCCCCCGCACCCATCAACGAACGGATCGCGGTCGGCGCGGTGTAGAAGATGTTGACCTTGTGTTTGTCGACGACCTGCCAAAAGCGCGATGTTGAGGGATAGTTCGGGATCCCCTCGAACATCAGCGTGGTCGCGCCGTTGGCCAGCGGCCCATAGACGATGTAGCTGTGGCCGGTGACCCAGCCGACATCGGCGGTGCACCAGTAGATGTCGCCGTCGTGATAGTCGAACACATACTGGTGCGTCATCGACGCAAAAACGAGATAGCCACCCGTGCTGTGAACGACGCCCTTTGGAGCACCGGTTGAACCCGACGTGTAAAGAAGGAATAGCGGATCCTCCGCGTTCATTTCGACCGGCGCGCAGTCGGCCGAGGCCTTTGCCACCTCGTCCGCGTACCAGACGTCGCGGCCGTCGACCCAGTCGATGCCACCGCCGGTGCGCTTGACCACGATCATCGTCTTCACGATGCCGGCCACCTTCTTCAGCGCATCGTCGGCATTGACCTTCAGCGGTACCTTGCGCCCGCCGCGCAGCCCCTCATCGGCGGTGACCAGGACTTTGGACTGGCAGCCCTCGATACGTCCGGCCAGGGCATCCGGCGAGAACCCGCCGAACACGATGGAATGGACCGCCCCGATTCGCGCGCAGGCGAGCATGGCATAGGCGGCTTCCGGAATCATGGGCAGGTAGATCGTGACGGTGTCGCCTTTCTTCACACCGTGACTTTTCAGGACATTCGCGAAACGACAGACCTGATCGTGCAACTCCGCGTAGGTGATGTGCCTGGATTCGGCGGGATCGTCGCCCTCCCAGATGATCGCGACCTGACCGGCACGCCGGGCAAGATGCCGGTCGATGCAGTTCATCGCCACATTCGTGGTGCCGTCCTCGAACCACTTGATCGAGACCTTGCCGGGCGCAAAGGAGGTATTCTTCACCTTCGTGAACGGCTTGATCCAGTCGATCCGCTTGCCATGCTCCGCCCAGAAAGCATCCGGCGTCGACACCGACGAAGCATACATGCTGCTGTATTTCGCAGCGTCAGCATGAGCCCGCCGTGCCCAGCCGGCCGGCACGTCATGGATCAGCGTATCTGACTTTTCCGTGCCCACCTTGGAGCCTCCCCGACGCACTGCGATGCGATTGTCTTGATCGGATGATGCATCGTCCGCGCTCGGAACGCGTGCAGGCAACATCCTGTGATCAGCGATTTGATTTCGCTCTGAGGCGACCGGCGCTACTTATTCAGGTCAACAGTCGACGGCTGGTTCATTGCACTTGCAAGCTCGCGAAACTGCGCGTTCATTTTTTCCATCTGCTCCTTGAGATGGCTCTGATAAACTGCACCCATTTCCTGCGGGTCCTTGGCATGCAACAGCCGTTGCGCAAGCTCGAAGCCCGAAGCCACATTTTCCTCGGCGAACGCGACGGCTCTTTCGTTCATCTCCTTCGCCGCCGAATAGGTTGAGCGAACGCTGGAATCGGCCTTCTCTCTCAACTTCTGGGATTCGGTTATGTATTTCGACACAGCCTCTTTCGCCTTGTCCAGCGTGGTCTGCGCCATTTCCCGCATCTTCTCAGCCTGCTCGTTGATCTGCTCACTCATTGCACTCTCCATTGCCGGCGCTTGCGACCACGCCAATTTCAGCTCAGCTCATCAATCGGCCCTCGCCGACGGCTCACACGGTCGGCTCAATAACCTGCTTCAGCTTCTCGCGAAGTTCATCCACGAGCACGCGGGTATTTTCGCTGTAGTCGATCGGCACGACGACGAGGTGCACACCGCCACCTTTGAAAGCGTTTTCGAGCGTCGGAATCAACGAATCCGTGCTTTCGACCCGCGAGCCTTTCGCGCCGTAGCTCTCGGCGTATTTGACGAAATCCGGATTCCCGAACGTGAGGCCAAAGTCCGGGAAACTATCGACCGCCTGTTTCCAGCGGATCATGCCATAGGCCGAATCTTCCAGGATCAGCACGACGAGATTCAATTTAAGGCGAACCGCGGTTTCCATCTCCTGCGAATTCATCATGAAGCCGCCGTCGCCGCAGACCGCGAGCACGCGGCGTTCCGGATGCAGCATCGCCGCCATCATGGCGGATGGCAGCCCGGCGCCCATTGTCGCGAGGGCATTGTCCAGCAGCAGCGTGTTCGCCACATAGGTGCGGTAGTTGCGGGCGAACCAGATCTTGTACATCCCGTTATCCAGCGCGACGACGCCGTCTTCAGGGATGACCTTTCGCACATCGTGCACGATGCGTTGCGGCGTCGGGGGCCAACGGTCCTCGGTCGCGCGATCGCCGATCCGGGCCAGGATACTTTCGCGAAGGCTTAACAGCGCGCCGGCATGATGCAGCCGCCCCTCGAGACGATCGGCCAGCAACTCCAGGCTCGGTCCAACATCGCCGACCACTTCGCACTGCGGAAAGTAGACCCGCTCCACGTTGGCCGGCGTGTAGCTGACGTGGATGACTTGAGGACCTTTGGGGCCCATGATGAAGGGCGGCTTTTCGATGGTGTCGTGACCTATGGCAATAATCAGATCGGCTCGGTCGACCGCTTCATGAACGTAATCGCGCTCGCTGAGTGCAGCCGTCCCCATGTAGAGGTTGCTGCCGCCGGGTACCGTTCCCTTGCCCATTTGTGTGGTGAAGAACGGAATTTTCGTGCGGCGGACGAAGCCGCCGATGCCGGCCGTGCTGCGCGGCCGGGACGCGGCGGCGCCGAGCATGATCAAGGGCCGCTTGGCCTTGAGGATCATGTCGGCAGCGCGATCCAGCGAGGCACGATGGGCGACCGGGATCTCGATCGGATGCGGCGCCACCATCGCGACGTCTTCGGATTCCTCGCCCGCGATGTCCTCGGGCAGTTCCAGAAGAACCGGACCCGGACGCTCTTCCATGGCGATCCGGAAGGCATCGCGAACGATTGTCGGAATGCCGCTTGTGCTGACGATCTGGAGCGACAGCTTGGTCAACGGTTTGAAAGCGCTAACCACATCGACGATCTGGAATTTGGCCTGTCGGCTGCTCATGATGCCCTTCTGGCCCGTGAGCATGATCATGGGCATGGCGCCGAGCAGCGCGTAGGCGGCGCCAGTCGTCAGGTTCAATGCGCCAGGGCCAAGCGTGGTGATGCACACGCCGGGCTTGCCGGTCAGCCGTCCATAAGTCGCGGCCATGAAGGCCGCGCCCTGCTCGTGGCGTGTCAGGATCAGCTTGATCGACGAGTTGCGCAAGCTTTCCACGACATCGAGGTTCTCCTCGCCGGGAACGCCGAAAATTCGGTCGACGCCCTCGTTCTCGAGTGCGGCAACCAACAAATCTGATCCCTTGGCCATCAGCGCGTCTCTCCCATTCGAATTCAATGCTCTCCGGACGCCGTCGCAGGCATGACGGGGCCGTCGTGTTTCAGTTCAGATCCGGCCATCGCCGTCGAGATAGCCTCGCGTCCGCGTATCCGGCATCCAGAGCGACGCGACCAGGGCGACCAGCGCCATCGCCGCGACGTACCAGAAGAACAGGGTTTCGTATCCGGACGATTTCAGCGACAATGCAACATATTCCGCCGTTCCGCCGAACATCGCATTGGCAATCGCGTAGGGAAGTCCGACGCCTAGGGCGCGCACCTCGGGCGGAAACAGTTCGGCCTTCACGACGCCACTGATCGAGGTATAGAAGCACGCAATCACAAGACCGATCATGATCAGGCCAAAAACGGCGTAGACGTTGGTGGTGCTGGACAATGCCATCAATAGCGGCACCGCAGCGAGGGTAGCGCATGCGCTGAACAGGATCATGTTGTTGCGCCGGCCGATCCTGTCCGATAGCGCCCCGAACACCGGTTGCAGCAGCATGAAGGCGATCAGGGCAGCGGTCATGATCGAGCTGACCGTCTTGGCATCCAGCTTCACGCTGTTGACCAGGAATTTCTGCATGTAGGTCGTAAACGTATAGAAAAATAGCGATCCGCCGATCGTGAATGCGAGAACGATCAGCAGCGCGCGCTTATGATGCCAGAGGCCGGAGAGAGAACCTGCCTCCTTGCGGTGCATGGTCTCCGCCGAGGCCGTCTCCTGCAACGAGCGGCGGAGATACAACGCCACAACGGCCGCGACGGCGCCGAACAGGAAAGGCACCCGCCATCCCCATTCCTTCAGCTCGTCGAGCGACAAGGTTTGCTGCAGAACCACGACAACGAGGAGTGCGAGAAGTTGCCCGCCGATGAGCGTGACATACTGGAATGACGAATAGAACCCGCGGTTGCCCTTGCCGGCAATCTCGCTCATATAAGTTGCCGCCGTTCCATATTCCCCGCCGACCGACAGGCCTTGTGCCATGCGCGCAAACAGTAGGAGCGCCGGCGCCGCGGCGCCGATTGTTTGGTACGTGGGGAGCATTCCGATCATCAGCGATCCCGCGCACATCAGCAGCACCGACAGCACCATCGAATTCTTGCGGCCATGCGCATCGGCGATCCAGCCGAACAGCCAGCCACCGAGCGGCCGCATGAAGAACCCTACGGCGAAAATGCCGGCCGTCGCCAGCAACTGGCTGGTCTGGTCGCCAGACGGGAAGAACGCCGCCGCGAAATAGATCGAGGTAAATGCGTAAGCATAGAAGTCGTACCACTCGACCAGATTTCCGGACGACGCAGCCACAATCGCCTTGATACGCGACAGCTTTTGCGCCGTGCTGTCAGCGGGGATTGCCGGGTGCGATGCAGCAACAGCGGTCATTTGCTTACCCTCCCAATCGACGGATGATGCTTTGAGTGAAGTCGCCAGTGGACGCTTTGCCGCCCAGATCGGGCGTGCGAACGCCGTCCTCGCGCAAGACCTGATCAATTGCCGTTCTAAGACGGTTTGCGAGATCAGGCTGATCAATGTGCTCCAGCATCAGCCCGACCGCCAGCAATAAAGCGAGCGGATTGGCGATTCCCTTGCCGGCAATATCCGGTGCCGAGCCGTGCACGGCCTCGAAGATCGCCGCATCCGGACCGATGTTGGCGCCGGGCGCCATGCCGAGGCCGCCGACCAGACCGGCGAGCTGATCCGACAGGATGTCACCGAACAAATTGGTAGTGACGATGACGTCGAACTGCCAGGGATTCATGACGAGCTGCATCGCCGTGGCATCGACGATGCGATCGTCCATCTTGACCCTGCCCTCGTACTTCTTTGCAACCTCGTGACCGACCTCGAGAAAGATGCCGGTCAGCGCCTTCAGCACGTTGGCCTTGTGCACGACGGTCACCTTCTTGCGACCGTTCTTGAGCGCGTAGTCGAATGCGAATTCGATGATCTTGCGCGATCCTTCACGCGTATTGACCCCGGTCGAAATGGCGACCGCGTGCGGATCTTCCCCAATTGGAATATAGTGTTCGAAAGCGACATAGAGCCCGCCGAGGTTCTCGCGCACCAGCACGATATCGATTTCGTCGAATCGTCCTCCGGGAACCATGCTTCGAACCGGCCGCAAATTGGCGTAAAGGCCGAATTCTTCGCGCAGACGAACATTGATCGAGCGGAATCCTCCCCCCACCGGCGTCGTTAGCGGGCCCTTCAGGGCGAGCCGCGTACGTCGGATGCTGTCCAGCGTCGCCTGCGGCAGCGGATCACGGCTTTCCTCGATCGCGGCCAGGCCACCCTGCTGGATGTCCCATTCGAATGGAGAGCCGAGCGCTTCGAGAATGTCGACGGCCGATTTCACGATCTCGGGGCCGATACCATCGCCTGGAATGAGCGTAGCGGGCCGCTTCGTTTTGGATTGAGCAGGCATTACTATGTCCTCGAAGATGAGAGCCGCGGGGTTTTGTGAATGTCAGACATGCTGCCTTGCACTCAATGTACGGGGCTTGCGGCGGAGGTGGCGGGTAGCGTTTCCTGCTTGCTGATCCAAAGCACCGCGATGATCCCGGCGATTTGAAGCAAAGCCAGCGGTATCAAGGCCATGGGGAAGCTACCCGTCGCCTCCTTAATGACGCCGAGCAGCCACACCGCGCCAGAAGTGCCGATGTGCGACAGGGTATTGATGCCGGCAATTCCGGCCGCAGCAGTTGCCGGAGAGAGTGTCCCAGTCGCCAGGGCCCAGAATGGTCCCTTGATCGAATAATTACCGATCAAGACCACGCTCAGAATAGCAAGCGTCACGGGTAATGAGCTCGTGAGCATGGTCGCAAGCAGCGCCGTTGCGCATAACGCAAGTGGTATTGCGGTGTTTTGGGCATGGGCGTTCGACCTGTCCGAATATCTTCCCCAAAAGATCATCGCAACGGAGGCGATGCCAAATGGGATGGCATTCAGGAAGCCGGTCTCCATGTTGGACATCCCGAACGATTTCACGATCTGAGGCTGCCACAGCGACAACGCGTTGCTCGTGGCCGAGCTTCCCGCATAGATCAAACCGAGGATGAGCACATATTTGTTGGTCAGAATTTGCCACAGCGACATGTGGCCGACCTGCTTCGCCATCGATCGTTCCGACTGCAGGCGCGCGTCGAGCCAATTGCGCGCCTCCGGCTCGAGCCATTTTGCATCAGCGGGTTTGTTCGGAAGCCCGAAGAACGAGACCAGGCCGAGCAGGACGGCCGGAATGGCTTCAACGATGAAAAGCCATTGCCAACCACGAAGGCCGAGCACGCCATCCATCGCCAGCAAAGCGCCGGATATTGGCGATCCCAAAAAGCTCGATAGCGGTATCGCCACCATGAAAACCGCAACGATCCGTGCGCGATAGGCCGCCGGAAACCAGAAGGTCAGATACAGGATCACACCAGGAAAGAACCCGGCCTCCGCTGCACCCAACAAGAAGCGGCTCAGATAAAAAGTAATCGGCCCTACCGCAAAAGCGGAGAGAATACCGACTATCCCCCATGTGATCATAATGCGCGCGATCCAGATCCGCGCGCCAACTTTCTGCATCGCCAGATTACTGGGGACCTCGAAAAGAATGTAGGCGATATAGAACAGCGCCCCGCCCGCCCCGAAGGCAGCCTGCGTCAGGCCCAGATCCTTGTTCATTTGCAGGGCCGCAAACCCGGCATTAACGCGGTCAACGTATGAAATGAAATAGCACACCATGAAAAACGGAAGCAGGCGCCATGTAATGCGGCGCATGGTTTCCGCTTCGATCCTCGGTAGCGGCGCGGAATTCGTTGGCATGGCGTCCTCGTTTCGGGTTGACGGTCAGGCAGCGAGTTGGCGCAGGACGTATTGAAAAATTCCGCCGTTGCGGAAATATTCGAGCTCGTCGAGCGTATCGATGCGGCAGGTCAAGGGTATGATGGCCTTATTCGCACCATCGGACTCGCGGATCTCGATCGCGAGCTTCTGGAGATGCTGGGAAGGCCATTCTTTTCCGCTGCGGCAAGCGAATAGTAGGCGTAGCTCTTTGCACCGACGACAAGTGTCTGGCGTGCGCCGAAGCTGTTGAGATACTGCTTCATTATCAAGTCCCCCTTCGCTGGAATCGTCCGCCTCGCGCAGATCTGAAGCGGTCTATTTCTCCGATGCTGCAAAGGGATCGAGACCCGCTTTTTTCAGGGCCGGAGCAGCAGCAGCGGAAGCGAGGAAGGCAATCAGAGCCCGTCCGGCTTCCGGCTGACTGGCACCGGAGGTTATGCCTGCAGAAAAGATCGTGATTTTCTGGACGTCTGGCGGGAGCGGCCCGACAAGGTCGGCTCCAGCGATCGGCAGAAGTTCACTGATCTGTTGAAAGCCGAGTTCGGCGTCACCGCGTGCAACAACACTCGCGACCGGCTCCGCCGGAATCATTTTGGCCTTGTCCTTCATCTCGGCGGCGATCCCGAGACGCTTGAACAGCTCGGTGCCCACATAGACGCCGCTGGCGCTGTCGGAGTATGCAACTGACTTCGCGTTCAACAGTGCCTGCTTCAATGCGTCAGGAGTACCGATATCAGGCTTTGGCGTTCCGGCGCGTACCGCGATCCCGATCGGCGAGCGTACCAGGTCGACGCGGCTGGTTCTGACCGCCCTGCCCTGCTCGATCATCTCGCCAAGCGCGTCGCCGACCATGATGAGCACGTCCGCCGCCTCGCCGCGTGCCAGTCGCACGGGGATGGCGTTCTCCGTCGTTCCCATCGAGGGGCCATAGGCCGTGACGACCGTATTTCCCGTCGCGCGTTCAAATTGCGGTACGAGCTCCTTATAAGGCGTCGCCAAGCCTCCCGAGATCATGACCCTGACTTCGGACGCCTTGGCGATTCCAGCCGCGGCCGCCAAGACAATCAGCAAGCTTAGCGCAACTCGCCTGCGCACGACGATCGTCACGCTCATCGGCAATTTCCTTCGATGCAATTATTCGAGGACTGTGCTTGCTCGATGACGGTCGACGTCATCGAGCACTTTGGTGGTCACGTCCCTATCACCGTCTCGACCGAATTGGCGCCGGATAGCGCGCGTCGTTGTTGCGGCCTGTAAACGAGGTACGTCCCGGCCAGACCACAGAGCGCTGCCGCGCTCATCCAATATCCCGGCGACGCATTGTCACCAGTGGCAGCGATCAGCCAGGTGCAGATCGCTGCCGTAAACCCGCCGAACGTCGTTGCCAGACTATATGCGAGGGAGAATCCCGACGTTCGCACACCCACCGGCATGACTTCGGTCAATGCGACGATCATCGCGCCGTTGTAGCTGGCGTAGATGAAAGACAACCAAAGTAGGACCGTCAGCATCTTCGGGAACGTCGGGCCTGCGGCCAACCAGGAAAGCGCGGGATATGCAGTCAGAAATGCCAAAGTCGAAAAGGCGATGAGGATCGGCCGACGACCAATCCGATCGGACAACGAGCCCATGATGGGAAGCCAGATGAAGTTCGATATTCCCACGCAAATCGTCACGATCAGGCCATCGGCCGCGGTCAGCTTGAGGACCGATTTGCCGAATGTCGGCGTGTAGACGGTAATGAGGTAGAACGACACCGTGGTCATGATCACCATCATCATCCCGGCAAGCACAATGCTCCAGTTTGCGAGGATGGAGCGATAGATCTCGCGGGGTGTCGGATGATGCTTCCGCGCCAGGAATTCATCGGTTTCCTGCAGCGAGCGTCGAATGAAGAATACGAAAGGAACGATCAGGCAGCCGATGAAGAACGGAATACGCCAGCCCCAATCGTCAAGCTGCGCCGGTGCAAGCCATGCATTGAGAGCGAAACCCAGCGAGGCCGAGACGATGATCGCGACCTGTTGACTTGCCGATTGCCAGCTGGCGTAAAAACCCTTCTTTCCCGGTGTGGCCATTTCCGAGAGATAGACGGAAACCCCACCAAGCTCGACGCCAGCCGAGAAGCCTTGCAGCAGGCGTCCGATCAAGACGAGGATCGGGGCCAATATGCCAATGGTTGCGTAACTTGGCACGAACGCGATGAGCACCGTGCCGGCAGCCATGATCGACAGTGTAACGATCAGGCCTTGGCGCCGGCCGATCCGATCCACGTAGGCGCCGAGGATGATGGCGCCGAGCGGGCGCATCAGAAAGCCTGCGCCAAACGCAACGAAGGTCAGCAGCAGTGACGCGTATTCATTTTCGAGTGGGAAGAATGCCTTGGCGATGTACGACGCGTAGACGCCCGACAGAAAGAAGTCGAACATCTCAAGAAAGTTGCCACTGGTGACGCGGAGCACCATGCCAAGCTTCGACTGTCCGGTGGTAACCGTCATGCCGTCCTCCCTTTTATCGTTTATGTTTTTTTGTCTTGTTCACCCGTCTTGCAGGTGTTGCAAACTTGATCGCGGCCGGATTGACCGATACGCGAGGAGCGATCGTTCAAGCTACGATTGCTGCCTCATCGTATATCAGCTGCCTGTCACCAACCTGTCGCTGCCGCACTCCGCAAGAAAATCGGTTTGAAGACGACGCGCTTGATGAGCCGGCAGATATGGGGGGCTTCTCTCGGATGTTATTCCGTCTGAAATCCAGATCCCTGGATTTCTATCGATCCTGCAACGCGCGGCGCCACTCTTTGAGGAAGCTCGCTCGTTTCGATTGATCGAGATAGGTGAGCAATTCTGCACCAATATGGATCGGCTTGACTGCGCCGCTGCGATCCGCAGGTATCACGCCTTCCGCGCCGAGACCGAGGCGCACAGGACCGACTGACCGGGCCAGGAGAAATTTCTGGCCGCGTTCTGAAAGCAGGTAATCAAGAAACAATTTCGCGGATTCCGGGTGGGGCGCGGTGACGGGTATAAAGGCTATTCGCGACATCAAGGTGATGTAGTCGGCAGGAAACACGATTCCGATAGAGGCATCTTCCTTGGCCCGTTCGATCGCGTAAGACCCTATCATATTGTAGGCGAGCAGATGTTCGCCGGATGAAATCCGATCAAGCACCGTTCCGGTGGTCGAATAGAGCTTGATACCGGCGCTGCCAAACGCACGGACCAAATCCCACGTTGTCCTGGTGATTCCGGCATCGCGCGTGATGAACAGGAAACCGGTCCCGCTCTGCTCCGGGTCATAGGTTGCGATCTTACCTCGATAGATGTCAGGCTTTCGGCTTAGAAGGCTCTTCAGGTCAGTGCGGGTTCGGGGTACATCGGACTCCGCAACGAGGTTCTTGTTATAAACAATGACAATCGGCTCCGCCGTGATGGCATAGGCTTCGTCTTTCCAGATGGCCCAATCCGGGATATGCGCAATTTCCTTCGAGACATAGGGTTGAGCATAGCCGTCATTGACGAGCTTGATCTGCAGATCCATCGCGGAGCTCCAGACAATGTCTCCGGGTGCTGCGCTGGAGGTCGAGGGATCCACGACTTGATTGTAGATATCGTTCGAGTTGATCTTTGTATGGACGATCTCGATGTCCGGATGACTTGCCCGGAAATCGGCAAGCAAGTCGGCGACGTCCGCGTCCTGGGTCGTCGATACGATGTTGAGCTGCTCTCGAGCTCCGGCGATAGCGGATGCTTGCCCTTTGAGAGGGCCGAGCTGCGCCTGCTCCGACATGGCAGGCCACGTCAGCAAGATCCCAACGCACAAGGCCAAGGCTTTGGCAGCCGCCATCGTGACGTTTCCTCGTCCATGAGCCGCTTTGCGGACTTCAGTTTGTTCAGGACCGCAGCCATTCGTACGGCAGCGCACAATCCGGCCTCAACTTGAGCTTTCACCATCACGCTTGGCAAGAGGAAAGCTCACGGAAACCCGCAGACCCCGGCCTTCCGGGCCAGGTGCAAGCACGATTTGGGCCCCGAGACGGTCCGACAAGGCTTTCACGATGGCTAGTCCAAGACCACTGCCTGCAGGGCCGTTCGCCATCGGAATCCGATAAAAACGCTCGAAAACGCGGGCCCGATGGGCCTCCGGAATTCCCGGACCGGTATCCTCGACTTCAATTCGCGCGGTCGTGGCGTCAACAACCGCGCGAACCAGGACCATCCCCCCGGGGCGGTTGTAGCGGATCGCATTGTCGATCAGGTTTGCCAGCAATTCGCCAATCAGGACCGTATTGCCGGCGATGACCGCGGGACAGTCGGATCGATCGAACTGGACGTCGATGTCGTTCGCGAAAGCCTGTGGGGCACGCTCCGACAGGACATTGAAGGCGACCTCATTCAGGTCAACGTTCTCCGCGGCCGGTTGCGCAATGTTCTGCTCGTCGGCCCGTGCCAGTGTCACGAGCTGCCCGAGCAGCCGTTCAAGGCGGTTGATGGCGTTATCGACCTCGTCGAGGGCAGATTGGCCCGCCGGCGTTTCCGACCCCAGGCGTCGCACCAGATCGAGATGCGTCCGCAGTATCGCCAATGGGGTTCGCATCTGATGCGAGGCATCGGCTGTGAATCGGCGCACCAGTCCGATGGCCAGATCCAGCCGCTGTAGCAGGGAATTTACCGCGAGCGCCGGTGCTAAAGCTTCCTGCGGCACCCGGGAAAGGTCGAGCGGACTGAGATTTGGACCGCCCTGAATACCGCGCGCGTCGATTTCTTGCTTGAGTTCGCCAAGCGGCCTCAGGCCTCGATCGACGGCGTACCAGCCGAGGCAAGCGATGAGGCTAATCAACCCGGCCTCGAGCATCGCCAGTCCGATCAGCATTTCACGTTCGACGACGCGGCGCGCCTGCACCGTTTCGGCCACTGCGACGAGGACCAGCTCCGGCCTGCCGTAGACCTGCCGCGCCTGCGCGCCGATACGAACCGTTTTGCCGCGATACGCGCCATCGCGATGGCCGGTTTCGCCAGCCTTCAATCGATCGAAGCCGGATAGTGGAAGATCCTTGTAACCGGTGATCAATTCGCCGAGGTAAGTCACGCTGTAATAGATGCTGTCGTGCGACTGGCTTTCCAGCATGCCGAGCGCAACCTGCGGCAAGTCGACCGTCAGTTCGCCATCTTCCACGCCGACGCGTTCGGCGATGGCGAGAACCGACCCATCGAGCAACCGGTCATGAACTGTCTGCACAACGCGCTGGATCAGCAACATACCGCCGATTCCAAGCACCATCGCCAATACAATGGCGGGCGCCACCAGATTGGTGAGGAGCGTTCGCCTCAACGACGGCCGCCAGGTGGCGATCACTGTACCTCCAGCAGATAGCCTAGCCCGCGGACGGTTCGGATCCGCGGCCCGTCAGGACCGAGTTTCTGGCGAACGCGACCAACATAGAGTTCCGCCGCGTTCGGCGCTACCGCCTCGTCGAAGCCAAATACCTCCGCGATCAGGCGCTCCTTGGAGACGACTTTGCCGGCGCGGGTCATCAGCACTTCCAGCACGGCAAACTCGCGCCGTCGCAATTCAAGCGGCCGGCCGCTCAGTGTAATCGTGCCCGCGGCGCGGTCGAACGCGAGCGGGCCACAGATCAAGGTTGGATTTGGAAGCCCCTGTCCCCTTCTCACGAGCGCGCGAACGCGGGCATCAAATTCGGCGATATCAAATGGCTTGGAGAGATAATCGTCGGCGCCGAGATCGAGCCCGCTGACCTTATCGCCGGTCGCGTAACGGGCAGTCAGAATCATGACCGGAACGGTCGACCCGGCTTGCCGTATCTTGTGCAGGACGCCGAAACCCGACACGTTCGGCAAGTTGATGTCCAGAATGATGAGGCTGTAGGGTTCCAGCAAGGCGGTCTGCGCCGCCGAAGCCCCGTCAGACTCGATATCGACGGCGAACCCGGACAGCTTGAGCCGCTCGGCAAGGCCGCGCGCCATGGCGGCATCGTCCTCGACAATCAGAATCCTCACTGAACAAACCCTTGCGTTCGCACCACCCGTGCGCGGGAGACGTCACCGTGAGGCTAGAAGGACAGTATCGAAAGATCAAATCGGAGCTTCCTCGCGGATGTACGGCTCGCATCCTTCGGACACTTCGCCAGGAGAGGGCCGCGTGCTTCCCGGCATCCCCTCCCTCGACGGTTCGACTTTGCCAGGCCAGTCCCCATATCGTGTGGCAACACGTAACGATACAGCGAGCAGCTTTGATGGCCAGGAGACGCGTGACGGAAACGGAAGCCGACGATCTCCCCCGCTATTTCGTCTGGGTGCGCGGTCTTGAGGGCCCCGAACCGCAGAAATGGATGGCGATGGATTTCGGCGTCGGTGACTGGAAACGGCCGCTCGTGCTCGCCTATCTCGAGCTACCTGAGGGCGAGCGACACTTGCCGTTGTCGGCGCTGGCCCGGCGATATCCGCCGCCGCGGGCAGAGGCTTCGTAGAGGGGCCATCCTGGACGGACGCGAGGATCTCGCCACCCCGTCAACCCAGGGCGAGCAACGCCGCATCACTGGCAGTACTGTTTTCCGCCATAGGTATGACATTTGCCGCCCTCGCTGCTGGCCGGAGCAGACGGCGCGCGCGGGCTCGGTTCGTGGCGGGACACCGCCTTTGGTTTCTGGGGCGACGGATCGGGACGCCGCTGGCACACGCCCTGGGCGTCCAGCACGAATTTGTTGTCACAGACGATCTGGACGCAGCGGTCGCCAACCGCCTTTTGCCCCCTCGCACAAACCAGCGGGCAGATGCGATCGGGCCGGGCGCGCACCGCATCGAGCGCGTCGAGGCTTGCGACCTTCACGTCGAATTTCGTACCGGCATATCTGTTGAAGCTGTCGAGCGCCTTTTGCGACGGTGCAGTCCAGGCGCCATCGGCCGCACCGGGATCGCAACCGACACGCTTCAGGTGCGCCTGGAGCAAGCGGGCGATGTCCGCAGGATCCATCGCTGGCACGCTAGTCGGCGCCACGGCGAGAGCAGCAGCGGGCGCGGCGGGCGGGGTCAGAGCGGCAAGCGTAGCCTGGCGCTCCTTCTCGCGCCGGTCTGCCTCGCGCTTCGCCGCCTCGATCTGTTGCTGCGCCTCCAGCGCGGCCTGCTTCATCGCCTGCTCGACCTGAAGGGCCGCGTCCTCCGCCTGCCGGCGCGCCTCCGCAACCTGCCGCCGGGCATCGTCGAGCTCGCGCTTGGCCTGCTCGGCGATGCGTTGGCGCTCCTTCTCCAGATCGCGCCGGGCCTGCTCGGAGATCTGCTGCGTGGCCCGTTCCGTCTCACGCGCCGCCTGCTCCTCGATCTGTTTCCTGAAATCGTCGCTCTTCTGCCGGACCTGCTGCTCGGCCTGCCGCTGTACGGCATCGGCGTTTTCGCTGATTTTTTCTGCGGCCTCGAGCTTGTCGAGCGCCGCATGCGCAAAGTTGGCATAGATGCCGGTGGCATGAACGGCGAGAAAGGAAAGCCAGGCCTGCTTGGTGCCGGCCTGCGCCGCAAGCTCATAATCCCGCCGGGCTCCCGCGTTCGGATCGATCGGCGGTGCAACCGGCGGCACCAGCGCCACGGTGTCGCCGCCGAGCGATCCGTAGACGAAGGGCTCCTGCCGCCGCCCCGTGCTCTTGAGCACCTCGTCGCGAACCCGGCCAAGCGTCAGGCGAAGGTCGAGGCCCGGTGTCGCCAAATGATTGAGGAGCGCGGTCGCAAACGGGCTGTGCGCACCGTCGCCGTCGCCGGCGACCGCGCCGGCCTTGGCGGCGAACGCAATCAGCGTATCCGCCGTGGCGGGCTCGATCTTGGCGAGGCCGCGGCCCATCGAACGCGTGGCGACACTGCGTGTCATCCGCTCTGCAAACGGATTGTCGCGGCAGGCATCGAGGATGACGAGCCGCAGCCGCTTCGCCGGATTTATCGCCTGGAGAATCCGGTCCAGCGGGACCGCCTCGTCCTCGACGTCGAAATCGCTCTGCAGCCTGGCATCTGCCGGAATCAGGAAGTTCGCGCCGTTCACCTCGATGCCGTGACCGGCGTAATAGACCACGGCCATGTCGGAATCCGCGGCAACCGCAGCAAAATCGCGCACCGCCCGCCGCATCTCGATGACGCCGAGATCGCGGCGAAGCTCCACGATATCGAACCCCATCCGCTTGAACACGTCGCTGATGGCGGCGGCGTCGTTGTCGGGATTGGCCAGCCGCGCGACGCTCTGGTAGTTGGACACACCAAGGACCAGCGCCACTCGCTTGTCGGCCTGCGCGGTCGTCGCCGCTGCCAGCATCCACAACATCGACAGCGCAAGCCGGCAGACCAACCGGCTTGAACGCAACATCGGGACTGAAGGGCTCAATCGGATCATGATGCAGGCTTCGCTCCACGCGTCAGCAATGTGGCTGCAATCGATATGAGTACTATTTCGATAGCGGTCCGCCCTCGGGTCTGTGCCATCGATCACACATCAGGCCCGGCCGTCAGGCGAGACGGTTGCCGCCGCGCAGTGTCCTGCCGGGCGACTCCCTGTTCGAAATGATAGTGGAAGGGGCATGGCATTGGGAAGCTGTCCAGCAACCTTCCGCAGATACTTGCCTCCCCGGGGCGCTTGAGCTTCTATGTCGGCATAAATCGCTTTTGCTTCGTTGGCCGCCAAGGGGTTTTCAGAATGATCCGTCCTTTCATGACAGTTGTATTGTCGATTGTAACCAGCGCCTCGTTGCTTCTTTCCGGCACTGCGAGCGCCGACAAGATGCGCCCGGGCTACAAGAGCTACGGAAACGCCCACGGCTTGAATGCCAACGCAGCTTGCCGTCGCCCGCATTTCAACATCTGCCAGGGTTGTAATGTCGTCATCCCGATGCGGGTCGCGCAAGACCGCGGTTGCGGGTTCAATTTCCAATCCCTGGGTCCGTTCGTGGGCCAGGACGTCGTCGTCTCTCCGGCGAACGGATCTTACAGCCTGGTCAACTCGACGAAGGCTGTGTACCGGCCGAATTCCGGCTTTACCGGCAGCGACCATTTCGAGAGCAGACTCTACTTCGAGGACGGCGCCGGCAAGCGCACGTTCCTGAATCTGAAAGTCAACGTCAACGTCGTTCCCAGCCTGTGAGCTGCCGAAGCACCGTGCTCTCGGCACCGGTCTCAATCACCCTCACAGCTGCCTCCGCATGAATCGGCTCCGCCGGACGGACGTGCGCGACCGCGCGGGCTCGGCTCCTGGCGCGATACCGCCTTTGGCTTCTGCGGCGGCGGATCGGGACGCCGGCGGCACGTGCTCTGGGCATCCAGCACGTCATTGCCGTCGCAGACGATCTGGACGCAACGATCGCCTTCTGCCTTTTGTCCCTTGGCGCACACCAGCGGACAGACACGATCGGGCCGGCCGCGCACCGCATCGAGCGCATCGAGGCTGGCAACTTTGACGTCGAATCTGGTGCCGGCGTTTCGGTTGAAATTGTCGAGCGCCTTTTGCGACGGCGCCGTCCAGGCACCGTCGGTGGTCCCGGGATCGCAGCCGACGCGCTTCAGATGGGCCTGGAGCAGGCGTGCAATATCCGCCGGATCCATTGCCGGCACGACAACCGACGCAGGGGCAGGCGCAGCCGGCGGAGTTAGCGCGGCGAGTGTGGCCTGTCGCTCCCGCTCGCGCTGTTCCTGTTCGCGCCTTGCGGCCTCGATCTGCTGCTGCGCGTCCAGCGCGGCCTGCTTCTTTGCCTGCTCGACCTGAAGGGCCGCATCCTCCGCCTGCCGGCGCGCCTCCGCAACCTGCCGCCGGGCATCGTCGAGCTCGCGCTTGGCCTGCTCGGCGATGCGTTGGCGCTCCTTCTCCAGATCGCGCCGGGCCTGTTCTGAGACCTGGAGCTTCGCCTGCTCGGCCTGGCGCGCAGCCTGCTCCTCGATCTGCTTCTTGACATCCTCGTTCTTCTGCCTGGCTTGCTGTTCGGCTTGCCGCCTCAGCAGGTCTGCCTTTTCACGGGCCTTCTCCGCCGCATCCAGCTTGTCGAGGGCCGCATGAGCAGACACAGCGTAGGGGCCGCTACCGTGAACGCCGAGAAACGAGGTCCACGCCTCCCTTGTGCCGATCTGCGCCGCAAATTCGTAGTCTCGCTGGGACTCCGCGTCCGGATCGACCTTTGGGGCAATCAGCGGCACCAGCGCCACGGTGTCGCCGCCGAGCGATCCGTAGACGAAGGGCTCCTGCCGCCGCCCCGTGCTCTTGAGCACCTCGTCGCGAACCCGGCCAAGCGTCAGGCGAAGGTCGAGGCCCGGTGTCGCCAAATGATTGAAGAGCGCGGTCGCAAACGGGCTGTGCGCACCGTCGCCGTCGCCGGCGACCGCGCCGGCCTTGGCGGCGAACGCAATCAGCGTATCCGCCGTGGCGGGCTCGATCTTGGCGAGGCCGCGGCCCATCGAACGCGTGGCGACACTGCGTGTCATCCGCTCTGCAAATGGATTGTCGCGGCAGGCATCGAGGATGACGAGCCGCAGCCGCTTCGCCGGATTTATCGCCTGGAGAATCCGGTCCAGCGGGACCGCCTCGTCCTCGACGTCGAAATCGCTCTGCAGCCTGGCATCTGCCGGAATCAGGAAGTTCGCGCCGTTCACCTCGATGCCGTGACCGGCGTAATAGACCACGGCCATGTCGGAATCCGCGGCAACCGCAGCAAAATCGCGCACCGCCCGCCGCATCTCGATGACGCCGAGATCGCGGCGAAGCTCCACGATATCGAACCCCATCCGCTTGAACACGTCGCTGATGGCGGCCGCGTCGCTGTCGGGATTGGCCAGCCGCGCGACGCTCTGGTAGTTGGACACACCAAGGACCAGCGCCACTCGCTTGTCGGCCTGCGCGGTCGTCGCCGCTGCCAGCATCAGAGCAATCGCCAGCGCAACACGGCCGGCCAGACGCTGCAGGCGTGACATCGGAGCCGGGAGGATCAATCCGACCATGGTGCAGGCTTCATTCCGTCAAGGAGCCCTAGGCTGGCTCCGGGATGATTTCGAGGGTCTCCTCCCGTAAGTCAACCCGTCTGTGGCCTATCTCACTTCCCGGTGCCGCCGTGGGCGTCAGGCCAAACCTCCGGCGGCATGACTGCGGCCGACGAAGCTCGACCTGATCAAGGAGCCGTATCAGCAGTTCTACAAGAACAATGCCGGTACCGCGCATCTGGTGCAGCGACTGCCGGGCCCGCCCATGCCGCCGGACGAGCCAGTGCGACGAAGCAGTAGGCATCGCGTCGGGAACGCCAGACCGATGCCTTGCGCCCCCATGATTATGGGTGTCGCGGCGCCCGCACCGCGGCTAAACTTGGCCCTGCGCCGCGGGGGACACGCGGTGCAGGACGACGATGATCATGACCGAACAGGGCGAGACGGGTGAAGCCATCACCATCCTCCTCGTCGAGGACGACGCGCCGACCTGCTGGCGGCTCCAGGACGCGCTGGTCAAGGCCGGCTACGAGGTGCGAAGCGCCGGTACGCTGGGAGAGGCTCGTTCGGCGCTGAGCGCGGCTGTGCCGCGCGTGCTGCTCACCGATCTGCGGCTGCCCGACGGCCACGGCGTCGAGCTGATCCGCGAGACAAGGCAACGCTTTCCCGACACCGAGATCATGGTGATCTCGGCGCTCGGCGACGAAGAAAGTGTGATCTCCGCGATCACGGTTGGCGCCACCGGCTATCTCCTGAAGGATGCGTTCCCCACTGATATCGCCACCACCGTGCGCGATCTTGTCGCCGGCCATTCGCCGATCTCGGCCTCGATCGCCCGCTTCATCGTGCGCAGGACGCAAGGTTCCGCGCAGAATGCGGCCGAGCCTCCGCCGGGCCCCGCGCTCAACACCGCAAGGCTCACCCCACGCGAGATCGACATCCTCTGGGGCATTGCCAAAGGTTTCAGCTACGCCGAGATCGCAAGCCATCTCGGCCTGTCCCGGCAGACCGTGCCCGGCCACATCAAGAACATCTATCGCAAGCTCGAAGTGCACACCCGCAGCGAAGCGGTGTTCGAAGCGGTGCAGCAGGGCCTGATCAAGCTGTGAGCGAGATCGTGGCCAAGGCACCGGTCAAACCCGGGCGGCGCCGGCTGCTGGTCTCGCGTCTCGTGCCCTATCTGCTGCTGCAGGCGCTGATAGTGGTCGCGACCGTCCTCGGGCTGCGGCTGCTCCAGCCCAGCGACCCCGACGACTTTGCGCTGAGCGAATTCTCGCTGCGCGAGGACGGCGTGGCACGTCCCGTGACGCTGCCGCATTTCACGTCGTCACGCTATTCCCTGGCCGACCCGCCGCTCTACACCGGCGCCTTCACGTTCCGCCGCGGCGATGTCGCGTCGGGATGGTCGGTATTCCTGCCGCGCTTCAGCAACGCGGTGGAAGTCTCAATCAACGGCGTCGTCATCCTGGATTCCCGACGCGATGCCAACGCCAACCGACCCGACCGCAACACTCCGCAAATCGGGGCGATCCCGTCCTCGCTGCTGCGCGAGGGCACGAACGAGATCGCGGTACGGCTGTTGGTTTGGGGACCGCTCAAGGGCTTTCTCGACACCGTCTATGTCGGGCTGGATGCGGCCTTGCGGCCGGCCTACGAGACACGCACGCTGATGTTCGTCACGTTGCCCGTGGTGTTCTCCGCCTGGCAGTCGATCCTCGCCGTCATCCTGGCGATCATGTGGCTGATGCGCCGCCGCGAGCCGGTTTACGGCGTGCTGGCCGTGGCGATGGTACTCGGCGTAGTGCAGGCCTTTGCGCCGCCACCGGTGCCCCCCCTCAACACGTCCCGGCTCGCCGCGGTATTGCTCGCGTCCGCACCGATCGAGAGCGCCCTGGTCGTCGTCTTCGGCGTGCTGTTCTTCGGCTGGCGCTGGCCGCGCTACGGCATGCTGCTGTTCGCGCCGGGGCTCGTCGTGTTCGGCGTCGGACTGATCGCCGGCCCGCCGCTGCCGCGCATTCTGTTTCTCCTGCTTGGCATTCCTACCGTCGGTCTCTGCCTGCTCCTGATGGCCTGCGTCACCGCTGCCGCGGTGGTGCGGCGGCAGGACGCGGCAAGCTTCACGCTCGGCTGCGCGGTGACCATCGTGCTGATCTGCTGGGTCCACGACATGCTGTCGGTGTTCGAGATCGTGACCGACGAGCGCATCTTCCTCTCGCGCCTGTCCTACTCGGCGATGCTGGTCGCGATCGGCGCCGGCTTGACCTGGCGGTTCGCGCGCGCGCTGAACCAGGTCGACAGCTTTGCCGACCAGCTCGTGACGCGCGTACGTGAGGCCGAGGAGCGGCTGAAGGCGAGCTTTGCCCGCGAGGAGGAGCGCGCAAGGGCAGCCGCGCTCGCCAATGAGCGCACGCGGCTGATGCGCGACCTGCATGACGGCCTCGGCGGCCAGCTCATCAGCATCGTGGCACTGTCCGAGCGCGGGCACGAGGGCGCGACCATCACCGACGCTGCCCGTGCGGCGCTGAAGGACCTCCGCCTCGTCATCGACTCCATGGACGACATCGGCGGCGACCTGATGCTCGCACTCGGCTCCTGGCGCGAGCGAGCGACCGCGCAATTGCGACCGCACGACATCGCGCTCGACTGGCACGTGGCCACGCCGCAGGGGCTGCCGCTGCATCCCGAGCTCAGGCCATGGCATGTCATCCAGATCGTGCGCATCCTCGACGAGGCCGTGACCAATGCGGTCAAGCACGCACAGGCCCGCCGCATCGCGGTCACCATCGAGACGGTCGACGAAGGTCAGGGGCCGTTCGGTGTGATCAAGGTCGCGGATGATGGCAAGGGCTTTGCGAACGGTTCTGCGCCGGTCGGCAGCGGCAGAGCCACCGACGCGGGCCAGACCGCGCGGGGGCTTCGCAACATGAGGAGCCGTGCCGCGCGCTGCGGGGCGATGCTCGATCTGAGCTCGGATTCCTCAGGCACGCGCGTGCGGCTGCAATTGCCGCAGATTTTCCCCGACAGCGGTGCCGCCGTCGGCTGAAAAGCCCCCTCTCCGAACGTGTGGGACGCGCGGAGAGAGGGACGGGCCGGATGATTTGCCTGCGGAAGACGGGGGTTCGTCCGCAATGCTCCTTCGCCCGAACTCTTTCGTCTTTCTCAGCGCACGCCGACGCGATTGACCGGACCACCGCGATTCATCGGCGTGCCCGCGCGCACGCCGACACCGGGCGCACCGACCCCGGGTGTCGCGACCGCGACTGCGGCGGCCGGCGCAGCGACCACTGCCGCTCTCGGCCGCACCACGCAGCCCTTGGGTATGCCGACCGTCTTGCAATAGACCACCGCCTGCGCCGGGCTCGTGCCCAGCGAGACCGTCGCCGCACCTGCCAGCGCCAAAATTGTCAGCCCGGCGCTCAGCGCTCCCGCTCTTTTCGACATCTTGCTCTCCTGCTTCCCGTTCGGCGTCCCGATGCAATCACCGGGTCTCGCGGCCGACGTGCAGCCTGAATGACAAAAGACGGCGCGCTGATACATGCCATGAAAATGGGGGTACGGCGGCGGGAGGGGCTGGCCGATGCCATGAACATGGCATGGACCTGCGCCCGGCGCTCGCGAGATGGTCCGGCCCGCTTGATCCCAGGCGGGACCAACGACATTCCCAAGGAGGTGTTTTATGAAGATCTCGGTTCTTGCCGTGCTGCTGCTCGCCGCTACCGCCCAGACCGCCGCTGCGCAATCCGGTCCGACGCCGCAGGAGCAGATGACCTGCCGAAGCGACGCGAACAAATTCTGCGCCGAACATATCGGCAAGCCGCCACAGATGAATGCCTGCCTGCGCGAGAACAAGTCGAAGCTTTCGGACGGCTGCCGCAAGGTCGTGGAGTCACACGGCGGGTGAGTGCTCGCGTCCACAACACAAATCTCGGCGGCGTCAAAGCCGTCAGGCCATAGACGTCGATGCGCCGGTCATAGGTCGGGCGCGCGCACGACGGCGAGGATGGACGCTAATCGTCGTCGCCGAATAGCCTGATCTGCGGAAAGCCGCCGCGCGGCCTGCTCGGGACCTCGCGCGCATCGGCATCTTCGCGGATGTTGCGCGCGACGTCGTCCCAATCGGTGCGGTCGCGCATCCCACGCGGATCGCGGAAATCGTAGTGGCGGCGCTCGGCCCAGCGCTCACGGCGCTCCGTCCGGCGCCGTTCAGACGTGGCGCGCTTGACGTCAGAATCCCTGGCCTTGGCATAGGCGTTGTCGGATGAGGATGACGGCTCTGTCGATGCTTGCCGCTCGGCAGGCTTTGCGACTTGCGGAGGCGACGCCGGTGGCGGTTTCGGGGGCTCCACCGCTGCCGCCTGCGAAGGCTGTTGCGCTGGCTGTTCAGCGTTGGCTTGAGTGGTCTGCGTGTCGGGCTTCACCGCTTCGGACTTTGCCTCAGGCTTGGACTCGGCCTTGGCGTCGGATTTGGCTTCGGCCTGCGCTGGCGCGGCGACCATGGCGCCGAAGGCTTGCGAGCCGGTGAGATATTGCAGGCGCTCGGATGGCGCTTCCGTCGTGGCGGGCTTGGCGTCAGCGCGCTGCGCGATCTTGCTGGTATCAGGCCCCTGCTTGGGCGAGACCGGATTCATGATATTGCCGGCGACAATGCCGCCGCCGAGACCAATGGCGATGGCTGCGACGATGGTTCCTGCACCGACGAAATAGGCTGTCGAGGCGCGCATTGGTCCACTCCCTCTTTGGAGCGGGCAACGCTTGTCAATTGCAGGATGTTCCCGATATAGCCGCAGTTCCGGAAGGAACTTGCGCGTCAGATCTGCTGCGCCACCTTCTCGAGCCCAATGATGCGGGCGAGCTTGCGCACTTCCTCTTTCTGGTCGTCACGCAGCTGGAACAGCAGCGGCATCGCGGCCGACTTCAACTGCTGGACCTCGTCGCAATTGGGATCGATCGGCACGCCCTGCACGTTCGGATTGGACAGCTTGTTTGCCGAGATCTTGCGGACAACGTTGCGCAGCGCGGTCTCGACCGACGGCCAGTAATATTCCTGCGACGACGACAACTTCAGACGGTCCCTGATGCCCGCAATCTGTACGTCGGACAACAGCGAATAGGATTTCTGCGGCTGCGGCTTGGCGACGACCTTCGGCTTGGCCGGGACTTCGACGGCAGGAATCTCTGCAGCGGCCGGAGCCTCGTTCACGCTCGCCTTGGGCATCGGGAAATCGGATGGCGTGGCGGCGGCAAACGCCTGACGCAGCGGCTCGGTCAGCACGGGCATTTGCGAGAGCTTGTCCGCCGGAACCTGAACCGGGTCGATGGCGGCCGAGGCTAGCGCCAGCGTCGGAACCAGACGGTCGGCCTTGGCGGCCCGATTGGTTGCAAGCAGCTTGGGCGCCGGCGCCTGCGTGATCATTTCGGCGCTGACGCTGGGCACGCTATCGCGGCCGAGAATGGCGGTGGTGGCGGCGCCGAGGACGAGGAAGCAGGTCAGCACGACGATGGTGATGGCTTTCGACAAACGTCTCTCCGCAACCGGCTTCAAGTCCACGTGATCACTGCCCGCAAACTGGGCGAAAATTAAGGCTTAACCGTGCCATCGCGGCGGCAATCGCGCGGACTGCGGCGACATGATCTGGAAAGGTCAACAAAATCAAGCAGCTAGCGCCAGATCGTAAGCGTCCTGGATGTCGGCCACGATCTCCGAGGCCTCCCAGACTCCACGCGGCTCGACCGATTGCAGCGCCACCGTCCAATTGCCGCCCCGGCGGGTGCGGGGGACGCTGACGATGTCGAAGCGAACATTGCGGCACAGCGGGTGGCGGGCCAGCGCATGGGCCACGCGAACGCGAATTTCGTCCAGCGAAGCCGCCGTCTTGGCGTTGAGAAAGTCGAAGTCCATCGCCTGTCCCTCTCGGTCCTGATTGGCGCCTGAGGGGATTCTGGGCGATCGATGGTTAATCTGCCGTTAAGTGACCGCTTCTAAGGAGCGCTCGACTAACTGTGATGGAGGGGACGGGCCCTGTCGGTCTCCGGTTTTTACGGGGAGAGGCGGCCACCCGCCTCTCGATACTCCGCGACCGTCCGCGCGACGAGATCGTTGGCCTCCATCACTTCGGTTACACCCGATATCGAATGCCCGCCGCTCCAGATATCGCGCCAGCGCTCGGGGCGGCTCTCGCGCGCGTTGACTTCGATGTCCTTGCCGACGTCGATTGCACCGCGCGCCGGCAGATCGTCGGGGTCGAGACCGGCTGCCAGGATCGACGGCTTGAGCATGCTGGTCTGCAGGCCCGTGAACGCGGTGGTCAGCAAGATGTCGTCCGCGCTGCCGTCGACCAGCATTTGCTTGTGACGCTCATCCGCCATGCTCTCCCGCGTCCCGATGAACTTCGTACCCATGTAGCCGAGATCGCAGCCGAGCACTTCGGCCGCGCGCAATGCGTGGCCGTCGCTGATGCCCCCCGCGAGCACGATGATGCCATCGTAGAACGCACGCACCGCGCGGACGAAGGCGAACGGGTTGAGCCAGCCGGTTTGCCCGCCCGCGCCGGCGGTAAGCAGCACGAGCCCGTCGGCACCTGCTTCCGCCGCGCGTTCGGCGTGGCGGATCGAGGCAACATCCGCAAGCACCAATGCGCCGACGTCGTGCAGCGGCTTGAGCACCGTCGTGGGCGAGCCGACCGAGGTGATGACGATCTCCGGCCTGTGGTGCAGCAACACGGCGAGATCCTGCTCCAGCCGTGCATTGGAGCGGTGCACGATCAGGTTTGGGCAAAGCGGCGCGGCCTTTCGGCCGGTTTGATCTTCATGCCGCCGCAGCCGCGCTTCGATGTCGGTGAGCCATTCATCGAGTTGTTCGGTGCTACGGCAATTCGCGGTGGGGAAGCTGCCGATCACGCCGTTGCGGCAGGCCGCGACCATGAGCTCGACGCCCGACACCAGAAACATCGGCGCGGCAATCAGCGGCAGGGCGAGACGACCGTGGAAATGTTGCAGCCGATCTGACGTCACGCGTGCCTCCCTCGCGCGGGCTTAGTCGTTCCATCCCGCATTCCCTGTGCTAGCGTCGCGGTAAACATTGGCACGCCGGAAGCCGATAACAAAGCAGCGAGGAAACATATGTCCGATCCGCTCCATGCATCGTCCCCGACTTGCGCGCAGGCGCTGCGGGCGCTGTCGCGCTATCCGGGCCGAACCGCGTTCGCGTGGCCCGGCGGATCGCTGAGCTATCAGGGCACCATCGACCTGATCGGGCGCATCCAGGGCGTGTTCATGCGGCTTGGATTGCAGCCCGGCGCGCGGGTCGCCTTCCTCACCGCGAACCGCGCCGACACCTGGTGCGCCGGCGTTGCCGCGCAATTGTCGCGGCTCTGCGTCACCTGGCTGCATCCTTTGGGATCGCCGGGAGACCAGATGTTCCAGCTCGAGGATTCCGAGGCCGAGGTGCTGGTGGTCGATGCGGCCGCCTTCCACGATCGCGGCGGCGAGCTCGCCGCGCAGGCGACCTGGCTCAAGGCGGTGTTCACCACGGGACCGGCCAACTATGGCGTCGATCTCTTGCAGGCGATCGAGATCGAAGGCCATGCCAGCGCGCATTGCCTCGCCCGACCCGACGACCTCTCCACGCTGAATTACACCGGTGGCACCACCGGCAAATCCAAGGGCGCGTTGCGCTACCACCGCGAAAATGCCGGAGCCGCGGCCGCGATCCTCGCCGACTTCGAGATTCCCGATGGCGCGCGCTACCTCGCGGTGGCACCGATCAGCCATGTCGCCGGCACGAAAGTGCTACCGACCTTGATGCGGGGCGGCACCGTGCACATGCTGAAGGGTTTCGATCCCGAGGCGGTGCTGGGGACTATCGCACGCGAGCGCATCAACTTCACGCTGTTCGTGCCGACCATGGTCTATGTGCTGCTCGATCATCCCGCATTGAGCAGGACCGACCTCTCCTCGCTCGAGCTGGTGCTCTACGGCGCCTCCGCGATGTCGCCGAGCCGGCTGGTCGAGGGCATCGAACGGATCGGGCCGGTGTTCTCGCAGCTCTACGGCCAGACCGAATGCTACCCAATCTCGGTGCTGCGCAAGGCGGATCACGATCCCAAAAGGCCCGAACTGTTCCTGTCCTGTGGCTTCCCGATCGCGGCGTGCGAGGTCAAGATCCTCGACGACAACGACCAGGAGGTGAAGACGGGCGAGGCCGGCGAAATCTGCGTGCGCGCTCCGCATGCGATGGCGGAGTACTGGAAGCGGCCCGACACCACCGCCGAGACGCTCAAGAACGGCTGGGTGCACACCGGCGACATCGCTCGTAAGGACGATCGCGGCTACATGTTCATCCTCGACCGCAAGAAGGACATGATCGTCTCCGGCGGCTTCAACATCTTTCCGCGGGAAATCGAAGACGTGCTGTCACAGCACGCCGATGTGGCCATGGTTGCGGTCGTCGGCATCCCCGACGAGAAATGGGGCGAGGCCGTGACCGCTGTCGTCGTCCTGCGCGAAGGCGCAAAACCTGACGCCGATGAACTGATCAATCTGGTGAAGACGCGAAAAGGCTCGGCTCATGCACCGAAGCAGATCCAGTTCGTCAAGCAACTCCCGATGACCGGCGTCGGCAAGGTCGACAAGAAGATGCTGCGCGCGAGCTTTTGGAGCGGGCGGGGCCGGATGGTGGGATAGATAAGGTGCCTCACCGCTTCTCGATCACCAGGCTTTGCACGGCTCGGCCGAAATAGCCCTGCCGGTCGGCGAGCCGCGACATCGCAAGCCCGGCACCATCGGGGCCGATCCAGGAATCACCGTCGAGCAGGATCCATTCGCCGACCGGCTGGCGCGCAAAGCTCACGGTGAGGTCAGCGTTGATGTAGGTCCAGGCGCGGAAATCGAGCGACGAGGCGGTGCCGTTGGAAAAATCGGCCGCGACCACGGCGCGCGTCGCCTGGGAGAGCGGTTCGCCCGCGATCAGGGGATGGTCGACGCGAAACCAGATCGCGCCGGCGCCGGCTTGCCCGAAGCGGCCGCGCGCAGCGCGCATCGAGACTGAACGTACGAACGGGCTGGTAGCGGCATGACCGTCCTCGAGCAGCGAGTCCTCCGGCGACGGCAGCGTAACCGGCAGCGCCTTGACGTGCTCGGGCAGCGTCAGCGCCTGGCGCTTGATCTTGAGCACGGTGGCGCCGACCACCTGGACGCCGTCGGCGAGCAGCTTGACTCCGCAGAGCTGGATCTTGCGGCCCTCGCGCAAGATCTCGGTCGCGATCGTGAGTGGTGCCACCGGCACCGGGCGCATCAGGTCGATGGTGACGCGCGCGATGTCCATTGCAACTGGCGTCGGAATGCGCTCAGCCGCCCACGTCACCAGCGCGGCCGGCGCCGAACCGTGCTGCATACGCCGGTCCCACGGGCCCGCGGCATCCGGGCTGGTGACGACGCTGTCGCCGTCGATGCGGTAGATGGGAGGCATCGTTTCTCCGTGATGCACATTCGGTGCTGAGCAAAAGCTGTCGTCCCGGCGAAGTTCACAACGGCGGATCGACCGCCTCGTCGTATTCCTTCTTGAAGCGCGCGATCATTTCGGCGGCTGGCACGATGCCGTCGATGCTGCCGACGCCCTGGCCCGAACCCCAGATTTCCTTCCAGGCTTTTGGCTTGGCGCGCTCGCCGGAGGCGTCGGTGCCGAAGTTCATCTTGGAGGGATCTGACGTCGGCAGGTTCTCCGGATCCATACCGGCGGCGAGAATCGACGGCTTCAGATAGTTGCCGTGCACGCCGGTGAACAGGTTGGAATAGACGATGTCGTCAGCCGTCGCGCCCGCGATCATCTCCTTGTATTTGTCGACGGCATTGGCTTCCTTGGTGGCGATGAAGGCCGAGCCGATATAGGCAAAGTCGGCGCCAAGTATGCGCGCGGCGCGGATCGCCTTGCCGTTGCCGATCGCGCCCGACAGCGCGATCGGGCCGTCGAACCATTTTCGCGTCTCGGCGACGAACGCCAATGGCGAGATCGTGCCGGCATGGCCGCCGGCGCCCGCGGCGACCAGGATCAGGCCGTCGGCGCCCTTCTCGATCGCCTTGTGCGCAAACTTCTGGTTGATCACATCGTGGAAGACGATGCCGCCCCAGCCGTGCACGGCCTGATTGAGCTCCTCGCGTGCGCCGAGCGAGGAGATAATCATCGGCACCTTGTACTTGGCGCAAAGCTGCATGTCGTGATCGAGCCGGTTGTTCGACTTGTGCACGATCTGGTTGACCGCAAACGGCGCCGACGGCTTGTCGGGATGCGCGCGATCATAGGCCGCGAGCTCTTCGGTGATGCGCGCCAGCCACTCGTCAAGCAGCTCCGGCGGCCGCGCGTTCAGCGACGGAAACGAGCCGACCACGCCCGCCTTGCACTGCGCGATCACGAGATCGGGCACCGAGATGATGAAGAGCGGCGAACCGATCACGGGGATCGACAGGCGTCCCTTGAACAAGGCAGGCATGGACATTGCGAGACGATCCTCTGTTGGCGGTCACATCGAAGTTGGGAGCCATACCAACAAGGCAATCTTTCCACTGTCAAGTATTGCGTTTTAGCGCCGTGGAGGGACGCCGTTACCGCAATTCCAAGCCGCGGAATTCAGCGCGGACCGACGACATCACGCAAGCAAATCCGGATTGATCAGCCGCTCGAACGAGAACATCTCGTCCCATTTCTCCTGGGTCAGCAGCTTGCGCTCGACGACGACGATCTGATGCAGCGACTTGCCGCTCTTGTAGCCCTCGCGCGCGATCTCGGCGCATTCCTTGTAGCCGAGCAGCGGCTTCAGCACCGTGACGATACCGAGCGAATTCAGCACCATGTTGCGGGTGTGCTCCTCGTTGGCAGTGATGCCGACGACGCAATTCTCACGCAGGCTGTTGACCGCGCGCTCCATGGTGCGGATCGAGAAGAACAGCGCGAACGAGATCACCGGCTCCATCACATTGAGCTGGAGCTGACCCGCGGACGCCGCGAGCGTCACGGTGGTGTCGAGCCCGATCACGAGGAAGCTAGTCTGGTTGACGACCTCGGGGATGACAGGATTGACCTTGCCGGGCATGATCGAGGAGCCCGGCTGAAGCTGCGGCAGGTTGATCTCGTTGAAGCCGGCACGCGGGCCCGAGGCGAGCAGGCGGATGTCGTTGCAGATCTTGGTCAGCTTGCTCGCGGTGCGCTTGAGCACGCCGGAGAGCTGCACATAGGCGCCTGTATCCGACGTCGCCTCCACGAGATCGCCTGCTAGGATGAAGTCGACGCCGGTGAGCGCGCTCAGATGCCGGACCGCGAGCTTGGGATAGCCGTGCGCCGCGGTGACGGAGGTGCCGATCGCGGTGGCGCCGAGATTGATCTCGCGCAGCAGCGCGCGGGCCTCGGAGATTCGATCGACCTCCTCGCCCATGGTGGTGCCCCAGCCGCGGAATTCGGCGCCGAGCGACATCGGCACCGCGTCCTGCAAATGGGTGCGGCCCATCTTCAGCACGCGCTCGAACTCCCTGCCCTTGGCGAAGAACGCCTCCTGGAGCTGACGCAGCGCCGTCATGTAGCTCTCGAGCCGCAGGATCAGCGCCAGCCGAAAGGCGGTCGGATAGGTGTCGTTGGTGGACTGGCCGTAATTGACGTGATCGTTGGGGCTGACGTGCTGGTAGTCGCCCTTGGCAAAGCCGAGCGATTCCAGCGCGAGATTGGCGATCACCTCGTTGGCGTTCATGTTGGTGGAGGTGCCGGCCCCGCCCTGGATGAAGTCGGTGACGAACTGGTCCATCATATCGCCGGCGATGACGCGATCGCAGCCCACGATGATGGCTTCCGCGACTTTGGTGTCCACCGCGCCGAGATCGCGGTTGGCCATGGCGGCGGCCTTCTTGACGTAACCAAGCGCCTTCACGAAGTAAGGCTCCTGGTTCATCGGAATGCCGGTGATGTGGAAGTTCTCCTTCCCGCGGATGGTCTGGACGCCGTAATAGATGTCGTCGGCGATCTCACGCTGTCCGAGGAAGTCCTGCTCCGTGCGGCTCATGGGCGCTCCTTGCTTGCTCGCGCGACGTCCTCAGTTCTGGCACAGCGCGCTGGTGACGAAGGTATCAGTGCGGCAGTCATCCGGTTTGCGTTGCCTGCCCGGGATCAGAACCTTGGCCGAGCACTTTTCCGCGGAGTCGGCATTCAGGCTCTTGCCTTCCGTGTAGCCCTTGCTCTGGCAGAGTTTGTCGGCGGCGAGCTTGCAGTCGGGCGCGCCGTTCGACGAGGCCGGACAGGCCACGCGTCCCGACACCATGGTCGACGGCTTCGCCAGGCGCGACAAATCGTTCATGGTCTCGCTCGGGCTTTTGATCGGCGGCAGGATCGAGGGCAGCTTTTCGAACAGCTTGCCCATTTCGTTGATCAGCCCGGGGTTTTCCTCGTGCGCCGGCGGCGACGAAGGAGCTGTCGAGGGCGCCGGTGCGGCCTGCGGTCCTTGCTCCTGCAAGCCGAGCGCCGGCGGTGCGGATTGCGGCCATCCGGTACCGCCGGCAGCGAGCAGGACCGAAAGCGCCGCAAATGTCAGCGTGCCCAGTCGCAGGACCGGATTGCCGGATCGAAGCATCATGGCGGCAACCGTAGCCGAACGAGGCGCGGTGGCAAAGCGCCTTGGGCGTTAGATCAATTTGATTGCGACGACAAAGCCGAGCACGAGCACCGCGGCGCCGATTGCCACCACCAATCCGAGATGCTTCTCGATCTTGATCCGGATCCAGTCGCCGTAGCGGTTTAGCAGGATCGCCACGATAAAGAAGCGCCCGCCACGCGCCACGATCGAGCACAGGATGAAGAGCCCGAGATTGTAGCCGGCAAAGCCGGACGTGATGGTCACGAGCTTGTAGGGGATCGGCGTGAGGCCCTTGAGCAGGATGATCACGGCGCCCCATTCGGCATAGGAGGCGCGGAAGGCGTCGACCTTGCCGCCGAGGCCATAGACTTCGATCAGCCAATGGCCGACCGAGTCGAAGAGCAGCGCACCGATAGCGTAGCCCAGAAGGCCACCCAGCACCGACGTCGCAGTGCAGATCGCCGCATAGACCCAGGCGCGTTGCGGGCGCGCCAGTGACATCGGGATCAGCATCACGTCCGGCGGGACGGGAAAGAAGGAGCTTTCAGCGAAAGCCACGGCGCCCATGATCCAGAGCGCGTAAGGCTTGTGAGCGGCGTCGATGCACCAGTCGTAAATACGTTTCAGCATGGCGCCGCGATGAAGCACCATGGGACGGATTTGTCCATGCCGAGATGGGACCGATTTGTGCCAATACTAGTGGCGCTTGCGCGCGGTGCGGCCTTCGAGCGCGACGATTGGCCGCCTGGCGGCGACACGCGGTGACGCAACTTTGGGCAGTTTCATAGCCGACTTCGGCAGTTTCTCGGCGATGCCGAGCATGTCTTCACGCCGCGTCATCTCGCGCCAGACGTCCTCGGGGCGCACGCCGGCCGAGGCCCAGAGCACGGTCAGATTGTAGAGTAGATCTGCGCTTTCCCGGATCACGGCTTCGCTATCGCCGTTGACCGCGTCGATGACGACCTCGATGGCCTCTTCAGCCAGCTTCTTCGCCATTTTTGACGGGCCGCGCTGAAACAGCCGCGCTGTGCGCGATGTTGCCGGATCAAGGTCCCTGGCCGCGAGCACAGCCAGATATAGCCGCTCAAGCGAATCACTCATGTACGCGACGCTACTCTAAACCCATGGCCAGCGCGTTAACGCGCGATAGTAGAGCCCAAAAAGGGGCCGCCGCGGCAAGCACGACGGCCCGTTTGTGGTCAACCTTTTGTTGTGGCCAAAACTAGTAGCAGTTGGTGCGGTGGCCTTGGCCGCAGAGCTCCGACGGAGCCGTGCCGCCGTAACGCTGATACTGGTAGTTCGGGCCGGGTCCGTAATACGGGCCGTCGCCGTAATAGGCAGGGCCGCTGTAATAGGCGGGGCCGCCATAATAGGGGCCATCGTCATAGGCGTAGGCGTTGCGGGTCGCGGCGATCGCAAGACCGGTGCCGACGATGCCGGCAAACGCTGCAGCAGCCGCCGCGCCACCGCCGCCACCATGCCAATGACGGCCGCCCGCGTAGGAAGCGGTCGGGGTTATTGCGGTCAGCGCCAGCACCGCGGCGGTAGCGAGAACGGCCTTACGGCCGGCAAATCCTGAAAATCTGTCAAACATGTCCTGGACCCTCCTTGGGACCTCGAATGGTGCCTGATGACAGGCTCGTGTCTCTCAAACACCCGCATCCCATGTTGGGTTCCCCAACCCCAACACAAGCTGAACGGGGTTGCGTGATCGTGACGCAACCGCCGCTCATCCGCCGTTCATGTTGGCGCGAACAAGCTTGTCGCCAGCCGGCGCTCCGAGCGTCACCAAGCCATAACAACACCGGACCGGCGCGACTGATGTTCGAATTCACGACAATTGCTCTTCGCGGTCTGCTGGCCGCTGCAATCTCGCTTGCGGTGCTGACTGCGCGCGATGCTACCGCGGCCGAGACCGTCGTGCCCTCCATTGCGATCCACTTCACCTTCGACCGCCCGATCGATGCGAGCATGGCGCCGTTCTTTCTTGCCGCCAAGGACGGCAGCTTCGGCGCCGAACGTCTCAACGTCTCCTTCAGCAGCGCGGCCGGATCGCCGGAGGCGCTTGCGCGCGTCGCCAAGGGCAACAGCGAGCTCGCGCTCGTCGACATCAACGAGCTGATCCGCTTCCGCGACAAGGATGCGACCCCGGTCAAGGCGGTATTCGTGCTGTTCAACCGCGCGCCCTACGCGATCGTCGCCCGCAGGAGCCGCGGCATCCACCTCCTGCCCGACCTGGACGGCAAAACCGTCGGCGTTGCCGATAGCGATCTGTCGATGCGGCTGTGGCCGGCGCTGGCGCAGCAGAACGGCATCGACACGGCTCACGTGAAATTCCACAAGATCAGCGCCGCGGTGCGCGAGCCGATCCTCTCCGCGGGACAGGTCGATGCCGTCGCCGGCTTCAGCTATCTCTCGGCAGTGAACCTGCGCGACCGCGGCGTGCCAGGCGGCGATCTCGTCGCGCTTCGCTATGCCGATTATGGTTGCGAGGCCTATGGCTTTGCCGTCGTGGTCAACCCGGCTTTCGCCGCGGCCAAGCCGGACACCGTGAAGGGATTCGTCCGCGCATTGATCGCCGGCATCAACGCGACCGTCAAGGACCCGGCGCGTGCGGCGGACGAAGCCGCGAGCCGCATCGACGGCGGCGATCGCGATCTTGAGCTGGAGCGGCTGCGCACCGTCCTCGTCGACAACATCCTGACGGACGAGGTCCGTCGCAACGGCCTCGGCGACATCGACCCGGCGCGCATGGATCGCGCGATCGACCAGATCGGGCAGGATTTCAAATTCCGCAACCGGCCGGCGGCGGGCGACATCTTCGACAGCGGGTTCTTGCCGCCAGTTGCAGGGCGGTTGATCAACTGAGCAAAACCGACAGCTTCCGCTATATCTCACGGGCGATCCCTGATTAGAGTATGCGCTCACTCCGTTCCAGCCGCCCGAGCTCCTCGCCCATGCCCATTCTCCGCCTCTACACCCGCGTTCTCGAGCTGCTCGGTAAGGAGGCACGGCTGGGCTGGCTGCTTGCGGTCGTCAATCTCCTGCTTGCGGGCTCGCAATTCGCCGAACCGGTGCTGTTCGGCCGGATCGTCGATGTGCTCTCCGGCAAGACGGTCGCAGGCTCCAACTCGGCCTGGCCGTTCCTGGTTGCATGGGTCGCGTTCGGACTGTTCACCATCGTCTGCAGCGCGGTCGTAGCGTTGCAGGCCGACCGGCTCTCCCACCGCCAGCGGCAGGCGGTCCTGACGGACTATTTCGAGCACATCCTGCAGCTGCCTCTGACCTTCCATTCGGGCACCCATTCGGGCCGGTTGATGAAGGTGATGCTGAACGGCACAGATGCGCTGTGGCGGTTATGGGTCGGCTTCTTTCGAGAGCATTTTGCCGCGATCCTCTCGGTCGTGGTGCTGCTGCCGCTATCGCTCTACCTGAACTGGCGGCTTGCAATCCTGCTGTTCGTGCTCTGCATCGTCTTCACCGCGCTGACCACCTTCGTGGTGCGCAGAACCTTCGGCATGCAGATGGAGGTGGAGGAGCACTACAGCGAGCTCTCCGCGCGCGCGTCCGACGCCCTTGGCAACGTCGCGCTGGTGCAGAGTTTCGTCCGCGTCGAATCCGAGGTGAAGGGCCTGCGCTCCGTCGCCGACGAGTTGCTAGCGGCGCAAATGCCGGTGCTGTCGTGGTGGGCACTCGTCACCGTCATCACGCGCGCCTCCACCACGATCACCGTGCTCGCGATCTTCACTTTCGGCATCGCGCTGCACGACCAGGGGCTGACCTCTGTCGGCGAGATCGTCATGTTCGTGAGCTTCGCGACGCTTCTGATCCAGAAGCTGGAGCAGGTCGTGAGCTTCATCAACAACGTGTTCATGGAAGCCCCGCGCCTGCGCGAGTTCTTCAACGTGCTCGATGCGGTTCCTGCGGTGCACGACCGGCACGACGCGATCGATGCGGGTCGGCTCTCCGGCCTCGTCGAATTCAACGACGTCACCTTCTCCTATGACGGCAAGCGGCCGGCGGTCGAGGACCTCTCCTTCACCGCGCTTCCCAGCCAGACCATCGCACTGGTCGGCGCGACGGGCGCCGGCAAGTCGACGGCGATTGCGCTGCTGCATCGCGCCTTCGATCCGCAGTCCGGCCTCATCAGGATCGACGGCATGGACGTGCGCGGGGTGACGCTGACATCGCTGCGGCGGAACATCGGCGTGGTCTTTCAGGAGGCGCTGCTGTTCAACCGCTCGATCGCGGAGAATTTGCGCGTCGGCAAGCCGGACGCCACCGAGGCCGAGATGCGCAAGGCGGCGGAGCGCGCGCAGGCGCTCGAATTCATCGAGCGCAGCGGCGGCTTCGAGACCAATGCCGGCGAGCGGGGCCGGATGCTGTCGGGTGGTGAGCGCCAGCGGCTGTCGATCGCACGTGCACTGCTGAAGGATCCGCCGATCCTGATCCTGGACGAGGCGACGAGCGCACTCGACGCCGTCACCGAGGCCAAGGTGAATACCGCTCTCGACGAAGTGATGAAGGGCCGCACCACCTTCGTGATCGCCCACCGTCTCTCCACCATCCGCAATGCCACGCGTATCCTGGTGTTCGAGAACGGGCGCGTGATCGAAAGCGGAACTTTCGATGAACTCGTGGCCAAAGGCGGCCATTTCGCCGACCTCGCCAGGGCTCAATTCATGGTTCAGGAGAACGCACGGGCCAGCGTGACAGCGGCTGAGGCTGCCGCGACGGCCGCCAAGTCGCCTTAACAAGCCGCCTTGGCAAGTCCCCATCGTATCGTCGAAATTCGGCCCATTTCATTGCGGAATACCCGGCTGATGCCCCTATTCCCGACGCACCAGCCGGTATAGGTTTGCGGCGCCGCAAGCGGCGGCGCTGGATTTCAGAACCGAACATCAGATCACGAGAGCCGACCGGAACCGGCGGGTCTCCAAGGACCGGAATCGGATAGTGCACGCTCTTCGCCCGCTGCTTCGTCAATCCCTGTTCAACCTGTTCGCCGCGGCACTCGCGTGTGCCGCGTTGCTCGCGCCGCGCGCGGCGAGCGCCGAAGCGCTGCTCCTGATCGAGGCCGATAGCGGCAAGGTGCTGCAGGCGGAGAACGCGACCATTCCCTGGTATCCGGCTTCCGTCACCAAGATCATGACCGCCTATGTGACGCTGAAGGCGGTCAAGGACGGCAAGCTCACACTCGACACACTGCTCACGGTTTCGCCGACGGCAGCCTCGCAGTCGCCCTCGAAGATGGGCTTTCGCCCGGGAACGCAGCTTACCGTCGACAACGCGCTCAAGATGATGATGGTGAAATCGGCGAACGACATGGCCGTCGTGCTCGCCGAAGGCGTTGGCGGTTCGATCGATGGTTTCTCGGCGCTGATGAACGACACGGCGCAGAAGCTCGGCATGACGCAGACGAGCTACGTCAATCCGAACGGCCTGCCCGCCGACGGACAGATCACCTCCGCGCGGGATCTTGGCATTCTCGCGCGCTCGTTCCTGCGCGACCTGCCCGAGTACGAGTACTTCGTGCACATTCCGGCAATCCGCTTCGGCAAGCGCGTCACCGGCAATTTCAACAAGCTGATCGGCCGCTATCCCGGCGCCGACGGTTTCAAGACCGGCTTCATCTGCGCCTCCGGCTACAATCTCGTCGCGTCGGCCACCCGCAACGGCCGCCGGCTGATCGCCGTCGTGCTGGGCGCCAACTCCGGGACCGCGCGCGCGGTGAAGGCGGCGCAGCTGCTGGAGCGCGGCTTCTCGCAAGATAATCTCACCTGGCTCCGCCCCTCGCTCGGCACCGTTGACAAGCTGGTCCCGGTCGACGCCTCGCCGCCGAACCTGCGTGACGACATGTGCGGCGGCCATCGCAAGCGGCCGGCCAGCGACGATGACGACGCGCTGATCGCGGCCAATGGCGGCACGTCCGGGTCCGCCTCGGCCACCGGCGGCGAAGCCCAAGTCACCTTCTTCACGGCCGGGCTTCAGCCGCCTCTGATGAAGGCCTCCGAGCTGATGGCCTCGGCCCCGGCGGCGGCCGAGCCCGTGCTGGTGTATACCGGTCCGACCCGCACCGGGACCGCCCTGATCGCGGCGGTCGCGGCCGATGCCGACCAGCAGGCCACGCCAAAGCCGCGTGGCAAGAAGTCGCGCGTCGCCAAAAAGCCCGACGCGGCAGACAAGCCGAAGGATGCCAAGACGGCGGCGGCGAAGCCCGATGCCAAGACGGCGGCGGCCGCAAAGCCGGCCGACGGCAAGTCCGCAGCTAAGCCGGCCGGTACCAAGCATGCCGCAGCCAAGCCCGATGCGGTGGCAAAGCCTGCGGTGAGCGGCGAGGCGGCCAAGCCCGCCAAGCCCAAGGCCGCGACCAAGCCCGCCAAGCCCGCCAACAACAGTTAACAGCCGACGCGAGGCGAGACCGCGCCGCACTTCGCAGTTGCGGCAGCGCCATTTGCAAGGATTCCGGTAGCCACTCCCTGACGTTTGTCCTAAGCCTCGACCGCTTGCCACCCGTTCCGGCAGGCTCGATACTGACGGCAACGAGGCAAGCCCGAGACACAACGGGCTCTGGTCAATGAGGGGAGTTTCCATGGAGCGCATCTGGCTTAAGCAATATCCGCCCGGCGTCCCCGCCGATATCGAGCCGACGCAATATTCATCGCTGGTCGACCTCCTGGAGGAGAGCTTCGCCAAGTTCGCCGACCGCAAGGCGTTCATCTGCATGGACAAGTCGATCAGCTATCGCGACCTCGACCAGATGTCGCTGGCGATGGCGTCCTATCTGCAAGGGCGCGGCCTGCAACGCGGCGCCCGCGTCGCGATCATGATGCCGAACGTGCTGCAATATCCGGTCGCGACCGCAGCCGTGCTGCGCGCCGGTTTCGCGGTGGTCAATGTCAATCCGCTCTACACGCCGCGCGAGCTCGAGCACCAGCTCAAGGATTCCGGCGCCGAAGCCATCATCGTGCTCGAGAACTTCGCCCACACCGTCGAGCAGGTGATCGCCAAGACGCAAGTCAAGCACGTCATCGTCGGCAGCATGGGCGACCTGCTCGGCTTCAAGGGAGTGATCGTCAATCTGGTCGTCCGCCGCGTCAAGAAGATGGTGCCGGCATGGTCGCTGCCGGGCGCGGTGTCCTTCAACGACGCGATCTCCGCCGGCCGCTCTCTGGCCTTCAACAAGCCGAAGCTGTCACCCGGCGACGTCGCCTTCCTGCAATATACCGGCGGCACCACCGGCGTGTCCAAGGGCGCCACCCTGCTTCATCGCAACATCGTCGCCAACGTCCTGCAGAACGACGCCTGGCTGCAGCCGGCGATGGCCGCGCCGCCGCATGTCGATCAACTCATGGTCGTTTGCGCGCTGCCGCTCTATCACATCTTCGCGCTGACAGCCTGCTACCTTCTCGCGGTGCGCGCCGGCGGCTGCAATCTCCTGATCCCCAATCCGCGCGACATCCCGGGCTTCATCAAGGAATTGGCGAAGTACCAGGTCAACAACTTCCCTGCCGTGAACACGCTCTACAACGGCCTGATGCATCATCCCGACTTCAAAAAGCTCGACTTCTCCAAGCTGAAGATCTCGAACGGTGGCGGCATGGCGGTGCAGCGCCCCGTCGCCGAGCAGTGGAAGGCCATCACGGGCTGCTCCATCGCCGAAGGCTACGGCCTGTCGGAGACATCTCCGACGCTGACCTGCAACACCACGACCAATCCGGAGTTCAACGGCACTATCGGCATCCCCGTGCCCTCGACCTGGATCTCGATCCGCGACGACGACGGCAACGAGATGCCGCTCGGCCAGCCCGGCGAGATCTGCGCCAAGGGCCCGCAGGTGATGTCGGGCTACTGGAACAGGCCGGAGGAGACGGCCAAGGTGATGACCGCGGACGGCTATTTCCGCACCGGCGACATCGGCATCATGGACGAGAAGGGCTACACCAAGATCGTGGACCGCAAGAAGGACATGATCCTGGTCTCCGGCTTCAACGTCTATCCGAACGAGATCGAGGAAGTGATCGCGAGCAACCCCGGGGTGCTCGAATGCGCCGTCATCGGCATTCCCGATTCCAAGTCGGGGGAGGCGGTGAAGGCGTTCGTGGTCAAGAAGGACCCGAACCTCACGGCGGAGGCCCTGGTCAAGTTCTGCCAGGAGCAGCTGACGGGCTACAAGGTGCCCAAGCACATCGAATTCCGCACCGACCTGCCGAAGACCAATGTCGGCAAGATCCTGCGGCGGCAGCTGCGCGACGAGAAGAAGGCGGAGGCGGCGTAAGCGCCTCTTTCGTTCATGACCGACGACGGCAACATCAGTCCGGCCGGCATCCTCGCCTTCTGGCGCGAGGCCGGCCGCGATGCCTGGTACGAGCGCAACGACGCATTCGACGCGGAGATCAGGCGCCGCTTTCTCGCGCTGTGGCAGAAGGCGGTCGCCGGCGAACTCTCGTCATGGGAGGCGACCGATGAGGGCGCACTCGCGCTCGTCATCGTGCTCGACCAGTTTCCGCGCAACATGTTTCGCGGCACGTCGCAGGCCTTTGCCAGCGATGCGCTGGCGCGCGACGTCGCCCGCCGCGCCATTGCGCGGGGCGCAGATCAAAGGATCGATCCGGTCCTGCTCGAATTCCTCTATTTGCCCTTCATGCATTCCGAGCACCTGCCCGACCAATTGCACTGCGTCGCGCTGTTTCAAAACACCGACAATGCCGAAAATCTGAAATACGCGCGTGAGCACGCCGACATCATCCGGCGGTTTGGCCGCTTCCCCCACCGCAACCATCTGCTCGGCCGCGACACCACCCCGGACGAGCAGGCCTTCCTCGACGGCGGCGGGTTCGCCGGCTGATGACATAACGGTGAAGGGTCCCGCCCTCACCGCCTGCCCTACCGGCAACATTGTGCAGCGCCGCCGCACGGTCTAAAAAGCGGGACCGATTTTCAGGGAGACTGACGATGGCGATCCAGACTGGCGACAAACTGCCCGAGGCGAAATTCCGCGTGATGACGGCCGAAGGCCCGCAGGTGAAGACCACCGACGACATCTTCAAGGGCAAGAAAGTGGCGCTGTTCGCGGTGCCCGGCGCCTATACGGGCACCTGCCACAAGATGCATCTGCCGAGCATTTTCCTCAACGCCTACGCCCTGAAGGACAAGGGCGTCGACACCATCGCCATCGTCTCCGTCAACGACGCCTTCGTCATGAACGCCTGGAAGCGCGATACCGACCAGCGCGACGAGGCCATCTTCCTCGCCGACGGCAATGCCGACTTCACCAAGGCGATCGGCATGGAGCTCGACGCCTCCGGCAACGGTCTCGGCATCCGCTCCAAGCGCTATTCGATGCTGGTCGAGGACGGCGTGGTCAAGAAGCTGAACCTCGAGGCGATGCCCGGCAAGGTCGAGGTGTCCGGCGGCGATACGCTGCTCGGGCAGCTGTAAGCTTTAGACGCCGCTTTCAGCCACAAACGACTCTGTCATGCCCCGCGAAAGCGGGGCATTCAGTATTCCAGAGCAGTTGTTGTTGAATCGAGAGGCCGCTGCGTACTGGATCGCCCGGTCAAGCCGGGCGATGACGGCGGAGCATGAGGAAGGAGCGCCGACCGCGCGCCTACTCCGCCAGCCTCTGCTGCAACCGCGCCTTCACGATCCCGTCGCGCGCGAGCTGGTCGGCGCGTTCGTTCTCGGGATGGCCTGCGTGACCTTTGACCCAGTGCCACCGCACGTCATGGGCCTTCAGCGCGGCATCCAGGCGCTGCCATAGCTCGACATTCTTCACCGGCTTCTTGTCGGCGGTGCGCCAGCCGTTGCGCTTCCAGCCGTGGATCCAGCCGGTAATGCCCTGACGGACATATTGGCTGTCGGTATAGAGATCGACCGTGCACGGCTTCTTCAGCGCTTCCAACGCGGAGATCGCCGCCATCAATTCCATCTGGTTATTGGTGGTGTGGCGCTCACCACCGTTCAGTTCTTTTTCCTTGTCGCCGAACTTCAGGATCGCGCCCCAGCCGCCGGGCCCCGGATTTCCCGAGCAGGCGCCGTCGGTGTAGATCGTGACAATCGGAAGCTCGCTCACGCCACCAGCCCCGACGGCATCAGCCCGTAGTCGCGCACGCTGGAAACGCTCTGGTGGAAGCGCAGCTTGCGGACATATTCCAGCGGATCCTTCGGCCGAACCAGCGCGCCGGGCGGAACGTTGAGCCAGTCGACCAGCCGCGTCAGCAGGAAGCGCATCGCAGCGCCGCGCGCGAGCAGCGGCAGCGCTGCCTCTTCCGGCTCGGACAGCTTTCGCACGCGGCCATAGGCATTGAGGAAGGCCCGCGCCTTGGTGACGTTGAAGGAATGATCCGGCTCGAAGCACCAGGCGTTGAGGCAGATCGCGACATCATAGGCGAGCCAGTCATTGCAGGCGAAAGTGAAGTCGATGATCCCTGACAACTTGTCGTCGAGAAAGAAGACGTTGTCGTTGAAGAGGTCGGCGTGGATCACGCCTTCGGGCAGAAGCGTCGGCCAGACCCCGCTCTCGAGGTAGTCGAGCTCTTGGCTCAGGAACGCGCGCAGGCCGGGCTGCACCTCGTCGGCCCGGTGTGATGCGGCATCGAACAGCGGCCGCCAGCCCGGGACCGACAGCGCGTTCGCACGCCTGATCGCGAAATTCGCGCCGGCCAGATGCATCCTGGCGAGCCCCTCGCCAACGCCGGCGCAATGGACCGCGTTCGGCTTGCGCGGCCAGACGCCTTCGAGAAAGGTGATGATCGCGGCCGACCGGCCCGACAGCTCGCGCAACGCCTCGCCGTCCGTTCCCTTCACCGGCAGCGGGCAGTTGACGCCGTGCTCGGCAAGATGCGTCATCAGCGCGAGGAAGAACGGCAGATCGTTCTTCGCCACGCGCTTCTCATAGAGCGTGAGGATGAACGACCCCTTGGTCGTATGCAGCAGGAAGTTGGAATTTTCGACGCCCTCGGCGATGCCCTTGTAGGAGAGCAACTCGCCGAGATCGTATTGGTTGAGGAAGTCCGCAAGCTCGTCGGCGGCAACGTCGGTGTAGACCGCCATGAACGTCTACTCGGCGGCGGCTTCGGGGCGCACCTGGCGCGGCAGCGGGAAGAACTCGTTCTCTTCCGCGGCCGAGACCGTCTCCACATGCAGCGTGAAGCGCTCGGCGAACGCGTCCATGATCTCCTCGACGATCACTTCCGGTGCCGAGGCACCCGCGGTGATGCCGAGGCTGGTGATGTTCTCGAACCGCTTCCAGTCGATTTCGGTGGCGCGCTGCGCCAGCACGGCGATCGGGCAACCCTCGCGTTCGGCGACTTCGCGCAGGCGCTGCGAGTTCGACGAGTTCGGCGCACCGACCACGATCAGGGCGTCGACCACCGGCGCCACCTTCTTCACCGCGAGCTGGCGGTTGGTGGTGGCGTAGCAGATGTCTTCCTTGTGCGGCCCGTTGATGTTCGGGAAGCGTTCCTTCAGGAGCGCCACGATCTCCGCGGTGTCGTCGATCGACAACGTGGTCTGGGTCACGAAGGCGAGGTTGTTCGGGTCCTTCGGGGCGATGGTCTTGGCGTCCTCGGCAGTCTCGATCAGGGTCACGGCGCCGGTCGGGAGCTGGCCGAGCGTGCCCACCACCTCCGGATGATGGGAATGCCCGATCAGGAAGATCTCGCGGCCGCGCTTGAAATGGATCGCGGCCTCGCGGTGCACCTTGGTGACCAGGGGGCAGGTCGCATCCAGCGAGAACAAATTGCGGGAGGTGGCGTCGGCCGGGACCGATTTCGGCACGCCATGGGCCGAGAACACCACCGGCGCGGTGGTGTTTTCCGGGATCTCGGCGAGTTCCTCGACGAAGATCGCGCCCTTCTTCTTCAACCCATCGACGACGTATTTATTGTGCACAATCTCGTGGCGAACATAGACGGGGGCGCCGTATTTATCGAGCGCCCGTTCCACGGTGTCGATCGCCCGGACCACCCCGGCGCAGAAGCCACGGGGAGAACAAAGCACGATCTTGAGGTCTGGTTTGGCTGACATTGAGCGATCTCGGGACCGAATCACCTCGCCAAATGGGCGGGAAGCGGTCGATGGATGAACAGGGCTTGGGTACGGTCTTACAGAGACTTCAGAGGGAATTGGGCCCCCTTTCGGGCGCTGTCAAGGCACTATCTATAGCAGAACCATTGCGTGGCTAGCCCCTCCGGGCTTATATAGCGCGAATTCCCAGTCATCGCTGATGACCACCGGTTTCGCCTCCAAAGGGGTGGGCGAAGCACAAAGGAGATTTGCCATGAGCAACGCACCTCTGATGCCCAAGGCGACCGCCGTCTGGCTGCTCGACAATACCGCGCTGACCTTCGATCAGGTCGCCGATTTCACCAAAATGCACCCCCTCGAGGTGCGCGCGATCGCCGATGGCGACGCCGCCCAGGGCATCAAGGGCATGGATCCCCTTTCCAATGGCCAGCTGACCCGCGAGGAAATCGAGAAGGGCGAGAACAACCCGGACTACCGGCTCCGCCTCCAGGAGAGCAAGGTGGTGCTGCCGCCGCAGCCCAAGCGCAAGGGCCCGCGCTACACCCCGGTCTCGCGCCGCCACGAACGCCCGAGCGCCATCCTCTGGCTGCTGCGCAACCATCCCGAGCTCAAGGACGCCCAGATCATGCGCCTGGTCGGCACGACCAAGAGTACGATCGCGAGTGTCCGCGATCGCACCCACTGGAACACCTCCCAGCTGACGCCGATCGATCCCGTCACCCTCGGCCTCTGCTCGCAGATCGAGCTCGATTTCGAGGTCGCGCGCGCGGCGAAGGAAAAGCCGATCGACGCAGCCTATGGCGGCGCCACTTTGCTGCCGGCCTCAGAAACCACCAAGAAGGACGAGTACGAACCCGCGGAGAGGTCCAGCGACGATCTCAACGTCGATGCTGTGTTCGCCAAGCTGAAGACGCTCGGCGGCAAGAAGCAGGACCAGGAGGAGGAGTAATCCTTCCACTTCAGTCGTCATCGAATGCAAACGCGGCGGGGAAACTCGCCGCGTTTTTAGTCTGACGCAAGAAGCTTCAGCAACCTCGTCATTGCGAGCGCAGCGGCGCAGCGCAGCCTTTATGGCCGGTCCGGATGGTTCAGCATGTATTCGCCGAGGTCGCGCTGGCGGCGGTCGGCGCGGGTGGTCGCGGAACTGCGCTGGACGTCGCGGTCCTTGCGGCACGCCACGTATTCGGGCGATCCGGCCGCATAGCCGCGGCTCTGGCAGACCGCGTCGTCATCATCGCCGCCCATCGCCACCGGCGTCTGGTAGCGCGCGGAGCAGGCGGAGAGAATGAGGCCCGCAAATGCAATCGCTAGAAACGGCTTCGAATTCATGGCAGGCCCTTCATCCTCATGGTGAGGAGCCCGCGCAGCGGGCGTCTCGAACCATGCAGGCCAAGCTGCCGCAGCGGGGCCTTTCATCCTTCGAGACGCGCGCCAGGTCCTCAGGATGAGGATTGAGCGGAAAAATGCGGCCTATTCAAGCCCCATTGCAAACCTCACACCCGCCCCTTCAGCGCATCGCCGATCTCGTCCAGCACCTTGGGGTCCTCGATCGTCGCCGGCATGGTCCAAGCTTCACCATCTGCGATCTTCTTGATCGTGCCGCGCAAGATCTTTCCGGATCGCGTCTTGGGCAGGCGGCCGACGGTGATGGCGAGCTTGAACGCGGCAACGGGACCGAGCTTGTCGCGCACCAGCGCGACGATCTCCTTCTCGATCTCGGCCGGGGCCCGTTTCACACCCGCCTTGAGCACCAGGAAGCCGCAGGGCACCTCGCCCTTGATCGCGTCCTTGACGCCGAGCACGGCGCATTCAGCGACATCGGGATGCGAAGCCAGGATCTCCTCCATGCCGCCGGTGGAGAGCCGATGGCCGGCGACGTTGATGATGTCGTCGGTGCGGCCCATGACGAAGACATAGCCGTCGTCGTCCTTGTAGCCGGCATCCGACGTTTTGTAGTAGCCGGGGAATTCGGTGAGATAGGCTTCCTTGAACCGTTCGTCCTGATTCCACAGCGTCGGCAGACAGCCCGGCGGCATCGGAAGCTTGATGACGATCGAACCCATGGTGTTCGGACCGACCGGCTTTGCCGCTTCGTCGACCACGTCGACCTGATAGCCCGGCATCGGCACCGTCGGCGACCCGTGCTTCACCGGCAGCTGACCTAAGCCAACCGGATTGCCGGCGATGCACCAGCCGGTTTCGGTCTGCCACCAATGGTCGATCACAGGCACTTTCAACTGCTGCTCCGCCCATTCCACCGTCGGCGGATCGGCGCGCTCGCCGGCCAGGAACAGCGTGCGGAACGTCGAGAGGTCGTATTGCCGGATGAATTTTCCTTCCGGATCTTCTTTCCGGATCGCGCGGAACGCGGTCGGCGCAGTAAAGAAGGCGACGGCCTTGTGCTCGCTGATCACGCGCCAGAACGCGCCGGCATCGGGCGTGCCGACCGGCTTGCCCTCATACATGATCGAGGTCGCGCCATGCAGCAGCGGGCCGTAGACGATGTAGCTGTGGCCGACCACCCAGCCGATGTCGGAGCCGCACCACCAGACCTCGCCCGGCTTGACGCCATAAAGGTTGAACATGGACCATTTCACCGCGACGAGATGGCCGCCATTGTCGCGCACGACACCCTTGGGAATGCCGGTCGTGCCTGACGTATAGAGGATGTAGAGCGGATCGGTAGCGGCGACGGGCACACAAGGCGCCTTCTTGCCGTCGTTCATCGCCTTGCGGCGCAGGCCCGCCCAATCATAGTCGCGGCCGGGCGTGAGGGCGCAGACGAGCTGCGGACGTTGCAGCACGATGCAGGCCTTCGGCTTTGCCCCCGCAAGCCTGATCGCCTCGTCGAGCAGCGGCTTGTACTGCACGATCCGGCCGGGCTCGATGCCGCAACTCGCCGACAGAATCAACTTTGGCTGCGCATCGTCGATGCGGGTGGCGAGCTCTTTCGCGGCAAAGCCACCGAACACCACGGAGTGCACCGCGCCAATGCGCGCGCAGGCGAGCATCGCGACGACGGCCTCGGGGACCATCGGCATATACAGGATGACGCGATCGCCCTTGGCGACACCAAAATCCTGCATGATGGCGGCAAGCGCCTGCACTTCGGCCAGCAGTTCGGCGTAGGTGAATTTGGTGACGCTATTTGCCAGCGGCGAATCATGGATCAGCGCGACCTGGTCGGCGCGGCCGCGTTCGACCTGACGGTCAAGCGCGTTGTAGCAGGTGTTGACGACGCCACCGCTGAACCAGCGGCCGTAGACGCCTTGCGAGGGATCGAAGATCTTTTTCGGTGGCTCGATCCAGTCGATCTCCTTGGCCACCTCGGCCCAAAAGCCCTTGGGGTCAGCCAGCGAGCGCGCATAAACCTCGTGATAGAGACTTTTTCCGTCGATGTTTCCTCGGACGTTCATTCCCGCGCTCCCGTTCCCTTATTCGCCTGGCCTTGACCTTGTTGCAGGACAGACGTCCCGCCATGACAGGGATCAAGTACCGGCCTTGTTTGAGGGGTATTTTCCCGGGAACGGGCCGCGGTTCAAGCTGAAAAGAACAATGCTCAGCTATCCATCGCATTCAGCCGCTGCAGCCGCTCCTGCATGACCTTCCTGAGATCATAGCCGGGGCGGCCGAAGCTCGTATTGCGGGTGGTGAGGAAATCGCGCTGGGTGCGACGGAGGCCGCCGGCGAAGCGGGACCCGGCCGATTTCAGCACGCGCTCGTAGGTCTCGGCGATCTGGCGATCGAGCACCCCCAGCTGCGGATCGGCACAAATCACCTTCTCGACCTCGCGCTTCGCGGTGGCACAATCGAACGACGGGCCATTGCCGGAATTCGCCGCGAGCGGCCGCAGCGGCTCGCCGCCGAATTTCGCGATCTCCGCGATCATGGTTCGGCGGCCGCCGGCCGCATTGTCGTTGCCGGGATCGAGCCGCAGCGCGGTCTCGTAGTCGGCCAGCGCCTTCTTGCGCTCGCCCATCTTCTTGTAGAGCACGGCGCGGTTGTTGTAGGTCAGCGCGAAATTCGGATCGAGTTTCAGCGCGGCCTCGTAATCGCTCAGCGCCGCGCCAAGCTCGCCCTTCAGGTGGTAGGAATCGCCGCGGTTTGTGAAGAAATTCGGCCGCGGTGCCAGCCGGAGCGCCTGATCGTAATCGGCAATCGCCTTGTCGTACTCCCCCATCGCGGCCAGCGCCAGCCCGCGATTGTCGTAATATTCGGGCACTTTCGGATCGAGCCGGATCGCCTCGCCGTCGTCGGCAACCGACTTGTCGAGCTGGCCGAGCTTCTTGTAGGCGGCGCCACGATTGGTGTAGCTGCGCGGCCGGTTCGGATCGAGGCGCAACGCCTCGCTGAGATCGCGGATCGCCTTCTCGTTGTCGCCGCCGAGATAATAGGTCACGCCGCGGTCGGACCAGGCCTGTGCATTGTCAGGCTTCAGCCTGATCGCCTGGTCGTAATCGGCAAGCGCGCGGTCGAGCCGGTGCTGGTTGGTGTAGACGACGCCGCGCAGCTCGTAAGATTCCGAATCCTGCGGATCGAGCTCGATGGCCTTGCTGAGGTCCGCCGCGGCGCGGTTGAGATCGCCGCCGGCCTCGCGCAGGAGATCACCGCGCAGGCGCCAGGCTTTTGCGTTCTTGCCATCGAGTGCGATGGCGCGATCGATATCTCGCAGCGCCTGCGTGAGGGCGCCCGAGGTTCGCGCATTGGCGTCGGCGCGCACCAGCAATGCCGCGGCGCGATCGAGGGATGGATTCGAGGCCTGGTCGATGATGGCGCTGCAGGCCGGGATCAGCTCAGCCGGAGCGGCCTTGCTCCCGATTACGCAATCGACGCCGGCCGAAGCAGGGGCGACGAGAACGACGCTCATTGCCGCGCTGAGCAGGAGCGAGCGAAACGAGATTTTTGCAAACGAGAGCATTTGCGCGGAAGGATGCGTGCCGCACATGGCATAGGGCTCCGGGACATCAGGCTTTCACCATTGTCGCGGCAGCCAAAGAATCGGTTCAAATCGAGGCGTGCCAGCGGCGCACCGATCCCTTCCCTCCTTCGTCCCGCTCTTACGAGCGAGACGAGGAGCCTCAATACCCGTCCACCCCGTTGAGCCGCTGCAGCCGCTCCTGCATCGCCTTCTTCAAATCGTACCCCGGCCGGCCGAACCCGGCGTTGCGGCCGGCGATGAAATCGTCCTGCTCGCGTTGAAGCGCCTTCGCTTCGCCTGCATTGCGGGCTTCGCGCAACACGCGCGCGTTGGCGGCAAAGATCTCGCGGTCGAGATCTGCGAGCTCGCGGTTGGCGCAGATCGCCTTCTCGACGGGACGGCGCACACCCTTGCAAATGAAACTGGGCTTGCCCGCGACTGCCATCTGCGCGCCGATCCGCTCGATCTCGCGCGCCATCGCCTTGTGATTGGGCTTGGCCTTCTCGTGGTTCGGATCGATTTTCAACGCCGCACCGAAATCCTGCACCGCCTTGGGCTTGTCGCCCTTCCTTAGCCAGAGTTCGCCCCGCGCGTTGAAGATATCGGCGAGACCGGAATCGAGCTCCAGCGCGCGGCTGTCGTCGGCGATCGCGCGGTCGACTTGGTCGTGCCGCGCATAAAGCCCGCCGCGCGCGATCAGCGCCTTGATCAGGTCCCCTTTCGCCGTCTTCTCGTTGTCGATCACGGCGGCGCAGGCCGTGGCGGCCTTGTCGATGTCGTCGGCTGCGGCAGCCGCGAGGCACGGCGCGATGTCGACCTGCGGCACCGCGGCCGGCTCGCCGCCGGTCGCAGCATGAGCCGCAACGAACGAGAGCGCAAAGAGCAACCCGGCGCCGGACCATTGAATGAGAAAACGCATGCTCGCCACAGTTGGAAAGTCTTGAGTTAAGGTCCGCCTTGAGGTCTTGCCTTGGGGCTGCACCATCCATCATACGACCGGATTGGTGCTAGCTTGTGGCGCCGCTCAAATCGGGTTCGGGGATCAACGTGTCGACATTCGAATGGATCATCGTGCTTCTGCTCGGCGCCGTTGCATTATCGGCGCTGGCGCGGCGGATCAAGGTCCCCTACCCGACCTTTCTCGCAATCGGGGGCGCACTGATCGCCTTTGTGCCGTCGAGCCCGTCCTGGACGCTGGAGCCCGACCTGGCGTTGGCTCTTTTTGTCGCACCGGTCCTGCTCGATGCCGCCTTCGACACCTCGCTGCGCGATCTCCGCAACAATTGGGTTCCGGTCTCCACCCTCGTCGTCGCCGCGGTCGGCTTGACCACGGCCGCTGTGGCCTACGTCGCGCACCGGCTGATGCCTGATATGCCCTGGGCCGCCGCGGTTGCGCTCGGCGCCATCGTGGCCCCGCCGGACGCGGCCGCCGCGGTCGCGATCCTGAGCCAGGTGAAGCTGCCTCACCGCATGGTGAAGGTCCTGGAAGGCGAGAGCCTGCTCAACGACGCGACCGCGCTCTTGATCTATCGCATCGCCGTCGGAGCGACCGCCACCGAGCATCTGGCATGGAGCCAGGTCGCGCCAACCATGGCTCTGGCCCTGGTCGGCAGCGTCGTTGCCGGCTATCTCGCCGCGCGAGTCATGCCACTGGTGATCGTGCGGATCACGGAGGCTCCCAGTTCGATCATCATGCAATTCGCCACTACCTTCATGGTCTGGATCGGCGCTGAACATCTCGGCCTCTCCGGCATCCTCACCATCGTCGTGTACGCCATCACGATGGCACGCGCTGCACCCGCTCGCATGCCGGCGCGGTTGCGGGTGCCGTCCTACGCGGTGTGGGATACGATGGTGTTCGTGCTCAACGTGCTCGCGTTCATGCTGATCGGCATGCAGATGCGACCGATCTGGACGCGGCTGGACGCGGACGTGCGCTGGGACTATTGCCTGGCCGCCGCCTGGATCCTGCTCACCGTGGTCCTGGTCCGGTTGGCCTGGGTCACGCTCTACCGCACGACGCTGCGCACGCTGGTGGCGCACGGGATCTATCACCCCAAGGATCCGAAGCAGGTCGCCTCCGCCAAGGGCGGCCTCATCATCTCCTGGTGTGGCATGCGCGGCCTCGTCACGCTCGCCACCGCCTTTGCCTTGCCGGAAAACTTTCCGCATCGTGACTTCATCGTCTTCTCGGCGTTTGCGGTCGTGCTCGGCACGCTGGTCGTGCAGGGCCTGACCTTGCGGCCGCTGATCCTGGCGTTCGGCCTCAAGGACGACAATCCCGTCGGCATCGAGGTCGCGCGCGCCCGCGCCGTCGCCTATCGCGCGGCGCTCGACGCGATCGAGGACGATCCGTCGGAGGAAGCCGAAATCCTGCGGCTCGAATATCGTGCCATCCTGATGCAGGCCGACGACGATCCCCATGGTGGCATCACCAACGGCGAATTGCCCGCCGATCCGCTGCGCCGCCGCGCCATCGAAGCCGCGCGAAAATCGATCTTCGACCTCCGGGCCACCGAGGTGATCGGTGACGACGCGTTTCACAGGATCGAGGAGGAGCTCGATCGCGCGGAACTGAGCGCGGGGGGTTAGATTTCGTCATCCCGACAAGCGCCCTGCACAGGTGGCTAGGGGTTTGAACCAAACGCCGCCTCTCCAGACTCATCCCTCATGACGACCCTGATCGACGACCGTCGTGTGCGCGCGCGAGATGCGTCGCCCGCACGATATTTCTATCTCCACATGGCACTGGCCTGCGCGGCCACCGCCTTTCTCGGCTTCGCACCGACCTATTTTGTGCCGCTCGCGAACCGGACATTGTCCGCAAGCCCCGTCATTCATTTCCACGGCCTGTTGTTCTTCACCTGGTCTCTCTATTTCGTGATCCAGACGTGGCTCGCCGCCTCAGGCCGCATGGTCAATCACCGTGCGCTCGGCATAGCCGGCGTTTCGCTCGCGACCGCGATGACGATCTTCGGCTTCCTCGCCTCCGTCCATGTGATGCAGCATTCCGCGGCGCTCGGCCAGAAAGAGGCCGGCATCGCCTTCTCGATCGTGCCGATGAGCGGGATCGCGTTCTTCGCTGGTGTATTCGTGCTCGCGATCATGAACACGCGAAAGCCGGAGATTCACAAACGCCTGATGCTGCTCGCGGCGGTCTCCATCCTCGATGCCGCGATCGCGCGCTGGTTTCTCACTTTCCTCGCGCCTTCGGGACCGCCAGGGCCGCCGCCGGTGCCCGTCACCATCGCGCCCGCGATGGTCGCTTCGCTGCTGCTCGTCGTCGCCATGGTACGCGACTGGCGCACCGCGGGCCGAGTGCATCCAGTCTACATCACCGGCACGCTCGCGCTGCTGGCGGTGAAGGTGCTGAACTGGCCGATCAGCGAAACGGCGGCATGGCATTCATTCGCCGGCGGGATTCTGGCGCTGGCGCAATGATGTCGTCCTGGCGAAAGCCAGGACCCATTACCCCGAATGCCGAATGTTGAAGTAGCCGGAGCCGCCAGCCTTCGTCAAACTTCTCCCTGGGGTTATGGGTCCTAGATCAGCGCTCGTTACGCTCGCTTGTCCAGGACGACGGCGAACACGGAACGACGCCTAGGCCCCCGCCTTGCACGTGATCCCGCCGTCCACCACGAGCTCGATGCCCGTCACATATTTCGCTTCGTCCGAGGCCAGGAACAGCGCGGCGTTGGCGACGTCGAAAGCGTCGCCCATGTGGCCCATCGGCACTTGCGCATCGCGCGCCCGCCACATCGCTTCAACATCGCCCTTGGCATAGCTGTTCGCAAGACCTGCGGAATGTTCCACCATCGGCGTCTTCATCAGGCCGGGCAGGATCGCGTTGACGCGGACATGGTGGCGCGCGAACTCGATCGCGGTGGTGCGGGTCATCTGGTTCATCGCCGCCTTCGAGGTGCCGTACGTGACGTAGGAGATGCCCATGTGGCGGATCGAAGCGATCGAGGAGATGTTGATGATCGAGCCACCGCCCTGTTTCACCATCACGGGGATGACGTGCTTCATGGCGAAATAGGCGCTCTTGAGGTTGACGCTGAAGACCCGGTCCCAGCTTTCCTCGGTCACTTCGACCACGCTGCCCATCTCGGCGATGCCGACATTGTTGTCGAGCACGTCGATGCGGCCGTAGGCCTTGAGGCATGCCGCGACCATCGCCTCGACCTCGCGCGCATGCGAGACGTCGGCCGTGAACGCGCTCGCCTGGCCGCCTTCGTCCGCGATGATCTTCGCGGTCTCCTCGGCGGCCGCGCCGTTGCGATCGACGCAAAACACCTGCGCACCCTGGCGGGCAAAGGTGACCGCGGTGGCCTTGCCGTTGCCCCAACCAGGCCCGATCGAGCCGGCACCCACCACCATCGCAACCTTGCCCTTGAGCCGACCCATCGCGTGTCTCCCTTATTATTGTTCTTTGCAGACGATCATCTTTGTGACGTTAGCACCAATGGGATGACCGACAATCTCGGACAACGTCCGGCACTTGCCGTCATGGCATAGCCGCCATTCGCCAGCCGCGTCCGAATTGCCCAGCACGACCTCCGGCATCGGCGCGCGCGCGGGCCTCCATTGAAACCAGCCGTCGACGAGGCGCGCCTCGGGCGGCGGCTCCATGCCGGGGCCGGTGCCCTTCACGCGTGCCTGCACCAGTTCGAGCCCGGCGGGGGTGACGCGCCAGTCTTCCTGCCAGTCGACCTTCGCGATCGAATGCGTCCACACCAGTGTGAACGCGGACAGCGCCAGCGCCTTCAGGCCTGAGGCTGTGACGAGGCAGAGGCTCACACCGCCTCGACCGGCGCCGGCGGCCGCCGCCGCCACTGCCACAGCACGATCGCAGCGGCGAGCAGGAAGCCCGCGGTGTCGCTGAACGGGAAGTCGCCGAGCAGGCACAGCGCGGCACCGAGCGCGACCAAACGTTCGAGGAACGTCAGGCGCGTGAACAGGAATCCGATCGCGACCATGCCGAACAGCGCGATCGCCACCAGCGCCTTGACAGTCGCCAATGCCACCGCGCCGTAGAAGCCGAGCTTGGCCGCCATGGGATCGCCGCCCTGCAGCATCAGCGCCGGCGAATAGACGAAGATGAAGGGGATGACGTAGCCGGCGAGCGCGATGCGCATCGCCTCCCAGCCGATCTTGTCCGGATTCTCCTTCGCGATCGGTGCTGCGGCAAGCGCGGCCAGCGCCACCGGCGGCGAGAGGTCCGCCATGATGCCGTAATAGAACGCGAACATGTGGCTTGCGATCAGGGGCACACCCAGTTTGGCCAACGCGGGCGCCGCGAGCGCTGCCGTGATGATGTAGGTCGGGATGGTCGGGATGCCGGTGCCGAGCAGGATCGACAGCAGCATGGTCATGATCAGCGCCAGGAACAGGCTCTTCTCGCCGAGACCGATCACCCAGCCGCCGAAGATGGTGCCGACGCCGGTCTGCGACATCATGCCGATGATGACCCCGACGATGGCGCAGGCCATGCCGACGGTGATCGCGGATTTGGCGCTTTCAGCCAAGGCATCGCGGCAGGCGCGCAGGGCGGAAAATCCGCCACGCACGAACGCAGTGATCACGATCAGCGCGACGACGACGCCTGCGACCGGCACGATCTGAAGGCCGTCGCGCGAGAGCGCCGCGACGACGAGCGCGAGCCCGATCCAGAAGACATAGCGGATCGCCATCGAAGACGCGCCTGTCGTGATGGCGGTGCCAAGGATCAGCGCCACTGTGAGCGCGAGGCCCATGCTGCCGGCATAGAGCGGCGTAAAACCTTCGAACAGCATGTAGACCAGCGCCGCGAGCGGCAGCACGAGATACCAGCGCGTCACCAGGGCCTTCCAGGCGCTCGGAATCTCCGAGCGCTTCATGCCGGTGAGCCCGTGCTTGCCGGCCTCCAGATGCACCATCCAGAAGGCGGAGGCGAAATAGAGCATCGCGGGAATCGCGGCCGCCTTCACGATCTCAGAATATTGGACGCCGAGCGTCTCTGCCATGATGAAGGCGACCGCGCCCATCACCGGCGGCATGATCTGCCCACCCATCGACGCTGTCGCTTCGACGCCGGCCGCGAACGCGCGGCGATAGCCGAACCTGATCATCAGCGGAATCGTGAACTGGCCGACGGTGACGACGTTGGCGACGCCGGAGCCGGAGATCGTGCCCATCATGCCCGAGGCGAACACCGCGACCTTGGCCGGGCCGCCGCGGGTCCTGCCGAATAACCCAAGAGAAACGTCGGTGAAGAGCTGGATCATGCCGGCGCGCTCCAGGAACGAGCCGAACAGGATGAACAGGAAGATGTAGGTCGCCGAGACGTAGATCGGCACGCCGTAAAAACCTTCGGTGCCGAACGACAGATGCGTGACGATCTGGTCGAAATCATAGCCGCGATGGTTGAGCGGTGACGGCAGATACTGGCCGAAGAACCAGTAGACGAGACAGGCGCCGCACATCAGCGGGAGCGCTGCGCCCATCAGCCGCCGCGTGCCCTCGAAGATCAGGACGGCGAGCAGCGTGCCGACCACCAGATCGAGGCGCGTCGGATCGCCGTCACGTGCGATCAGATCCGCATAGAAGATCCATTGATAGAGCCCGCACAGAAAGCCCATGCCGCCGATCAGCCAGCCGATCGCGCGGCCGAAATCGCTTTTGGCGGTGAAGTTGCCGATCAGGCCGAAGGTGAGGAGAATGAGGAAGCCGACATGGACGCCGCGCACCACCTGGCTCGGCAGATAATTGAAGGCCGCGACATAAAGCTGGAAGATCGCGAAGGCGATGCCGATCCAGTAGGCGAGCGTGCCCCACCAGCCCGGGCCAAAGCCTTCCGGAAAACCGTGCTCGAAATTGTCGAACTCGACCTTGATGGGCTCTTGAGCGCCCTCTGCCTTCTCCAGCATTTCAACCCATCCCCAATCGTCGAGCGCTTATAGCATTGGCACGGTCCATCCGCGCCGTCATGCCCGGGCTTGTCCCGGGCATCCACGATCTTTCTCGCCTGGCCTTAGAACGTGGATGGCCGGGACAAGCCCGGCCATGACGTCCGATAACGAGGCCGACGTTACTTGATCAGCCCCTTTTCCTTGTAATAGCGGATCGCGCCGGGGTGCAGCGGAACCGGGCTGCCGCTGGCGGCCGTCTCGAGCTTGATCTCCTTGCCGGCCGCATGCGCGTTGGCGAGTTCGGGCAGCGACTCGTAGACCAGTTTTGTCATCTGGTAGGCGAGATCGTCCGACACCGCCGAGCTGGTGACGAGGTAGTTGACCACCGCCGCAGTCGGCACGTCCTTGTCCTGCCCGGTGTAGGTGTTGGCGGGAATGGTCGCCGCGATGAAGGGCAGGCCGATCTTGTCGACGGTCTCCTTCGGCACCGACACCACCACGATCGGGCTCGAGGTCGACAGATCCTTCAGCGAGGCCACGCCGAGCCCGGCCGATTGCAGCGTCGCGCCGAGCTGGCGGTTCTTCATGAGGTCGACGGATTCGGCAAACGGCAGATACTCGACCTTGCCAAGATCCTTGTAGCTCATGCCGGCCGCCGCCAGGATGGCGCGCGAATTCAGCTCCGTGCCCGATTTCGGCGCGCCGACCGACAGGCTCTTGCCCTTGAGATCCGCAAGCGTCTTGATGCCGCTCTCGGCAGTCGCGACGATCTGGATGTAGTTCGGATAGATCGCGCCGATCGTGCGCAGCTTGTCGAGCTTGGACTTGAAGCCTGCTTCCTCGTCGCCATCCCAGGCCGCTTTCAGCGAGTCACCCAGCGTGAACGCGATCTCGCCGCGACCCTGCTGGAGCAGGATCAGATTCTCGACCGACGCCTTGGTGGCCTGCACCTGCGTCTTCACGTTAGGAATCTTGTCGCCGTAGATCTTCCCGATCGCGACCCCGAGCGGATAGTAGACGCCGGAGGTGCCACCGGTCAGCACATTGATAAAGGATTGCGCCTGCGCGCAAGGTGCCGAGGCCGCCAGAGCAAGAGCCGCGGCCACGCCGAAAATCGTTCGTTTCATGATCTTTCTACTCCCCAAACCGGCCGGAAGTTGGCCGGATGAGGGGGGCGGGTCAACCCATCCAAAAGTCAAAACAGGACTGCAGTAAATGGCTGTGCTGGTTCGATTTTTGGGGAACTCGCCAGGTGCGGCGAGGTGGCGCAGCCAGGTCTGGTCAGCCCCTCACTGGAAGGTCATGTCCAGGCATTTGGAGATGTCGGAGCCGAGGCCGGAGGAGATGATGATGCAGCCGCGCACCTTCTGCGCGCCGACGTCGGCGGCCCACACCGAGTAGCCGCCGGGGCCGAAGAACGAATTGGTGTTCGGCGGCTCGGTCTCGGTCGCGTCGAAATCGTAATGGCCGTCGGTGTCGAAGATGCGCGGCTTCTTGGTACAGCCGCCGTCGGTCTGGACGTTGATGACTTCCTTGTTGTCCCGGGTCAGCGCCAGCGAGACCTGACAACGGAAATATTCCGAGGTCTTGGTGTTGAAGAGGTAGGTGTATGACTTGCAGGTCGCGGTGTTCAGCTTGCCCGGGGCCAGGCCGCGGCTGCACGAGATCCTCTGGTTGTGGCTGAGCTGGTAATCATCGGCACGGGCGGCCGGCGCGAGCACCGTCAGCAACAGGCCGGCGGCCCAGCAAGCTTTAATGACGAGGTTCATTCGAATCATCCCCTACCCAATGTTTTTGTCGAATTGCGTTCTAGACGGAAAGCGGAACATAGTCGCACGGGGACGAAGGGAAAATCACAAACTGCTCGGCAAGACGTGATGCGCTGCGGCGCTTTCGCAAATTGACCTGGAAGCGCCGTTCGTGATTTGTTCAAGCCGGGAGCCTCGATGGGGAGGATAGGGTGATGGCATTTTCGACAAGGATATTTTTGGTGACGGCCGTGCTCGGCGCGTTCGCTGCACCCGCATTGGCGCAGACCGCTGCAACACCTTGGGAGCTCAAGCCCGACACCGGCTACGCCTATGACAAGGACGGCAAGACCTTCTCCTACAAGATGGGCACCAGCAATGCCGGCGAACTTCTGAAGGGCGCCAAGAAGGTGCCGAAGGGCACGCTGTTCTTCCTCGGCCACAACGGCCAGCTCTACATGCGCAGCGGCCCGTATCTGGAAGGCGACGGCAAGTTCAAGTTCGGGTCGGATCAGTAGGGCGAGGTCGCGGCGACGCCACACACTGCTGTCGTCCCGGCGAAGGCCGCGACCCATACCGCGTGATCCCTCGATTGCGTACGGCCGCAGTACCGAACGACCGTCCTCCCAAACTATGCCCTGTGGTAATGGGTCCCGGCCTTCGCCGGACGACGCCGCCTAAAACGCCCCCGCCAGCTCGCGCGCGCCGGCGTTGTTGCTGTTGCTGTCCATCCTCGTATCCGTCACCGCCAGCAGCTTCGCCACCGTGTTGTGGCGGATCGCGACCGGGTTACGCTCGTAGCCGCCGCGCTGGAAGAAGTTCGAAGTCGGCACCTGCTCGCGCATTACCTGCGGCATTGTCACCATGTCGAGGCCGGTGCCGTCGCCGGTGAGGTTCATCATCTCGAGCTCGGCCGCGCTGAGCGGGCGGTTGTAGCCCTTGGCACGCGCGAACAGCACCGAGGTGAGCAGCTTGTGAGTCTGCAGCATCGGCCCGATATCGATGTCGAGCACCATGGCATGCATGGCCCAGCCCTGCGCGGTGTTGCCGATCTTCTCGTGCTCCGACCAGGTGTCGGGCACCGACTTGGCGTGCGCCACCATTTTCTTGAGCACAGTGAGCTTGTGCTCGAGCGACTGACGCGCCGGGCCTGAGGTCCGCGCCACCTTGTCAGAGAGAGCGCGGATGAATTCATGGCCTTGCTCGGCCAGCAGCTCGACGCTGTTGGTCGTCAGCAGCTGGTTGTAGCCCATCGCGGTCGAAATGGCGCGCTTGCCGCCATGTTCGATTCCCGCCTGCACGTCGTAACTGCCGGTGCCGCCGGTCTCGAACGCGTAGACCCGCACCGCCTGCTCGCGCGTCAGCCCCGAGGCCAGCGCGTAGCGTGCATAGACGCGCTTGAATTCGACTTCGTTGGCCGGCCGCTGTGGCGTGAACTGATAAAGCTCCTGCGCCGCGCGCAGCAGATCGGCGACCACCGGGATCGGCTTTTTCGTCGGGCGGTCCGGGGTTTCCTCCGGCTCCGGATTCACCGGCCGTTTCGGCCCGTTATAGAGCGGCGGATGCTCCAGCACGTAATCGTCGAGCGTGACCTGCTGCCCGCTGCGCCGCTTGGCATTACGGCCTTTCCGCTTCTCGGAGATCTGACTCCAATAGGCGCCGGCTTCCTCGTCAAAGGCCGCGCGCGCCGCCTGATACTCCTGCAGCTTGCGGCGATATTCCAGCACGGCGGGCGACACGCCGCCTTGCGCAAAGAACTGCGACAACAGCTGGGCATTGGCATTGCGGACGGCCGGCGGCAGCGCGTCGGATTCGCCGCCGCGCACGGCAGGCGCGAGCAGGACGAGCGCGAGTGGAACCAGTCTCACGGCATTTCGAATCGATTGATGCATGCTGCCCTCTTAGCAGGCATCCGGTAACTGTCACGTTAACGCGCCGTTTACCTCGTTTTCGCCCCTCGCATCATTTCCAGGCGAATACCGGCTGTTCCAGCTCGGTGACGCGGGTGTGCCGTCCTGCCAGCACTTCGCGGAACTGGTAGATCAGGGCCGCCGTCGGTGCGTGAATCAAGCTCGACTGATGATGGAAACGGATCACACGGCGCGTGCTCTCGGGGATCGCGACGAAATCGAAGGCGTCGGCGCGCTCGACCGTCGCAAGCGCGATGCGATGGACGGAGGCGACCTCGTCCGGGTTTGGTTTGATCGCGGCACTATCGGCGGCCCAGACCACGACCGGCGTGATCAGATAACCGGAGCGGGTCGGATAGTCATCGAGCGTGCCGAGCACCTCCGCGCCGGTGAGGCGCAGGCCAAGCTCCTCGTCGAGCTCGCGCAGTGCCGCCTGGACCGGCGTCTCGCCGGCATCGCAGCGTCCGCCGGGAAGAGCCCATTGGCCGCGATGGGCGCGCAGATGCGATGCGCGCAGCGTGAGCAGGAACGCCGTGTCATCGCGCTCGCTGGCTGCGGTCAGCGCAATCACCACAGCGGCACGCTTCAACGCCGCCGGCGCCTCATCCTCCGGCAGCCGCGTGAAGGCCGCACAGGCAGCCGCGATATTCCGCCGTGTGGCATCGTCGAACGGTCTCATCATGCTTGACTACACCACGTCCGGCCCCGATGAAACGAGATCGCACGACCCGCTCAGGAAATGGACGACATGACCAACAAGACCGCCGCGAGGCTGAAAGCAGACGGCTGGACCATCCTGGAGACCACGGGCTTCATGCACCTGATCGGCCCATTGTGGGAGCGCAAGGTCGACGGCCAGTACGAATTCGCACTTGCGACCGAGGACAAGCACCACAATCGCCGCGGCATGGTCCAGGGCGGCGTGATGATGACGTTCGCGGACCGTACCTGCGGCATGACTGCCCGCTATGTCTCGGGCAAGGAGTTCATGGCGACGGTGCAGCTCGACACACATTTCGTCGAAGCCGGCCAGATCGGCGACATCCTGATCTCCCGCCCGCGCGTGGTGCGCTCGACCCGCAGCCTGATCTTCATGAGCACCGAGGTGACGGTGGACGGCCGCTGCGTGGTGATGGCCAATGGTGTGTTCAAGATCTTGAAGGGGCCGGGGTAGGAGCGATACCCACCGCTGTCATTCCCCGCGCAGGCGGGGAATCCAGTACGCCGCGGCTTCTCGATTGAACTACAGCCCTCTCGGAATACTGGATCGCCCGGTCAAGCCGGGCGATGACAGCTGAGAGCGTAGCAAGCATCTCCGCCAACCGCGTCATTGCGAGCGCAGCGAAGCAATCCAGACTGCCGCCGCAGACGCATCTCTGGATTGCTTCGCTGCGCTCGCAATGACGGAGTGAGACGGTTATGCTGTCGCCAGAAGAAGCAGCAAGGACGCGCCCATGCAATACCGCCAACTCGGCCGCAGCGGCCTGAAAGTGTCGCCGATCTGCTTGGGCACCATGATGTTCGGCGGGCCGACCGATGAAGCCACCTCAAAGCGGATCATCGCGAAGGCGCACGAGGCCGGGGTCAATTTCATCGACACCGCCGACGCCTATTCCAAGGGCGCATCCGAACAGGTCGTGGGACGCGCCATCGGCAACAACCGTCACGCCTGGGTGCTGGCCACGAAACTCGCCAATCCCATGGGCGACGATCCCAACCGTGTCGGCCTGTCGCGACGCTGGGTCTTGCAAGCGGCGGATGAGAGCCTGAAGCGGCTCGGCACCGACCACATCGACATCTATTATCTGCACAAGGAAGACCATTCGACGCCGCTGGAGGAGACGGTGCGCGCGATGGGCGATTTGATCCGCGCCGGCAAGGTGCGCTATTTCGGCGTCTCGAACTACCGCGCCTGGCGCGTCGCCGAAATCTGCAACATCTGCGACCGGCTCGGCATCGACCGGCCCGCGGTGAGCCAACCCTATTACAACGCCATGAATCGCATGCCCGAAGTCGAGCACTTCCCGGCCTGCTCCTATTACGGCCTCGGCATCGTGCCCTATAGCCCCCTGGCGCGCGGCGTGCTGACCGGCAAATACACGCCCGACGCGGCTCCCGACAAGGAGACGCGCGCGGGCCGCAATGACACCCGCATGATGCAGACCGAATGGCGGCCGGAATCGCTCCAGCTGGCGCAGGAGATCAAGGCCCACGCCGAGAAAAATGGCATCACCGCAGGCCAGTTCGCGGTCGCCTGGGTGCTGAACTCCGCCTTTGTCTCCTCGATCGTTGCCGGCCCGCGCACCGAGGAGCAATGGGACGGCTATACCGGCGCGCTCGACTATCGCTTCACCGCCGAGGACGAGGCGCTGATCGACAGACTGGTCGTGCCGGGTCATCCCTCGACGCCAGGCTACAACGACCCGGCCTATCCGATTGAAGGACGTCGCGCGCGGACGGCCTGAGCCGGAGACAAGAATGGCCCTCGAAGATCGCTACGGCCTGCCGCTCTCTACCTCTTCGCCCAAGGCGGCGTCCGCTTATCGCGAAGGCGTCGACCTCATGCTCGCGGGCTGGACCGGCACGGCGGAAACCTTGGAGTGCGCGATTGCGGCCGATCCGGATTTTGCGCTGGCCCATATCGCCCGCGCCCGCCTGCATGGCTTCTATCAGCAAGGCGATCTGGCACGGCAGAAGGCGGCACTCGCCCGTGAGCTCGTGGCGACACGCGGCAAGGAACGCGAGCGTTCGCATGTCGAGACGCTGGCGCTTTCAATTGAGGGCCGGCTGCCCGAGGCAATCGCGGCGACGATGAAGCACGTCGAGGCGTGGCCGCGCGATGCATTGGTGCTGTCGCTGCCGCTCGGCGCCTTCGGCCTGTTCGCGTTCTCCGGCATGGCCGATCACGACCGCGCCCGGCAGGAGCTGTGCGAGCGCGTCGCGCATGACTATGGCGAGGATTGGTGGTTCCTCACCATGTACGGCTGGGCGATGACCGAGAACGGCAATGTCAGTCGCGGCCGCGGTGTCACCGAGCGCGGCTTCGAGCTGCGCCGGCAGAATGCCCATGCCGTGCACGCCGTGCTGCATGCGATGTTCGAGGACGGTTCGATCGAAGCGGCCGACCGGCTCGTCGACGACTGGATCCCCTGTTACGACCGCGCCGGGATCTTGCACGGCCACATCCGCTGGCATCAGGCGCTCGGCGCGCTGGAGCATGGCGATGCCGCGCGGGCGCTCGCGATCTATGCCGATGTGCTGCAGCCAAAGGCCACACAGGCGCCGCCGCTCAATCTCGTCACCGACGGTGCGTCACTGCTCTGGCGCCTGTCGGCTTACGGCCACGTCGTGCCGAGAGCGCTCTGGGTCGAAGCCGATGCCACCGCGCAAAGACTGTTTCCGAAATCGAGCCTGCCCTTCGCCGATATCCACATGGCACTGTTCGCAGCCGCAACGCAAAATCGCGAGGCGCTTGTCGCGCGGTTGACCGCGATCGAGCAGCGGCTCGCCGATGGCAAGCTGCCGGCCGGCCCCGTCGTGCCGGCGGTCTGCCGCGCGCTGGCAGCCTTTGCGGACGAGGATTACGCGGCATGCGTGCAAATGCTCGCGCCGGTCCTCGACGAGGTCGTGCGTCTCGGCGGCAGCCACGCCCAGCGCGAGTTGATCGAGGACACTTTTGTCGTTGCCCTCATGCGCAGCGGCGACCTGCCGCGCGCCCGCGCCCTGCTCGACGCCCGCCTGCACCGCCGCCCATCCTTGCGCGATACGCGCTGGCGGGCGGCTATGGGGTAGCCCGCCACGAAAAAAACACCGGCCTGACGGCAAGTGCTGGCCGGGAATGGGTTGGGCGATATGGGCGAATTGCCGTTGGGGTGGCGCGGTGGTATTTCAGACGAGTCCGGCAGAACAAACGGGATCGCAACCAATTTACGGTTCGCTGGTTATCCGACGGGACTTTTCGGTCGTTCCCTGGCATGTGAGCCTTCCGATGCGCCTCTGCCGCCCCATCCTCGCTGCTGCCCTCGTCGCCACCTTGGTCCTCTTGGCAAGCCCTTGTTTTGCCGAGTCTTCCGCGCCGATTCCCGTCAACAATCCGCCCGGGCAACAGACCGCCTTTATCGACTTGCTGGCGCTGATGTCCGGCCACTGCAAGACGTTGAAGGTTGCCGGCCGCACCTTCCCCTGCAAGACGGTCGCCTACGCTCATGGTGACAAGGGCCGGGTCAATTTCACGGTCGCGGTCGACGATCCCGCTGATGACAATCACGTCGTGTCGTTCTCCGGCGAGAACGGCAAGCGCGCCGACGACAATTCCTACGAGCTGCCGATCGACCGCATGCTGCTCAACTCCAAGGACCGCCCCAAGGTCGACGGGCTGCCGGTGCCGGCCGAGCAGACCTCCACCGGCCTCTGCCGCCAGACCGGCAATTTCGCCGCCAAGAAGGTGAACGACGTCACCTGCTCCGCGACCGACAGCGAGGGCCGGAAGTACGAACTCCTGTTCGTCTCCGACGGCACGCCGGTGAGCGTGCGCCGCATCAGGCAGTCGGCGCCGTCGATCCAGGATCCGTTCAAATAGCTCCATCCGTTACGTGAACGCCTTTCCAGCGTCGCGAAGAAGGCGAGATTGACGGAATTCCTGGGCACCGGCAGCGGTCGGCCGCGCTGCGCGGCATGAACATGCTGGTGATGTAGGGCATGCGGCAGGGAATGCAGATCGCATCCTCGAAGACGCCAGGGTCGAATTCAGATGGCCGCGCACCAGCTGTGTGTCGAAGCCGAGATTGCTCACCGACGAATTCGCGCGCATCGTCACCACCGATGACGTGATTGCGTCATTCGCGGCAGAGTGATGGCAGAGTTGCGATCACGCCGGTGATGCGACAATAGATCTCAAGAGACGCACGCAGCCGCGCGAACCGGACCAATGTAACTGCGTCGTTTCGACGCCCGCACTGGCCGGAACGTGCCGGATGACCATGTGTTGTCACACGACATTCAACCGGAGTGATGACATGAAGTATCTCTTTGTCGCGATGGCCGTCGGTGCTGCGGCGCTTGTCGGCGGATCCGCGGCGAACGCGGCCAATCATTCAAGTGCGAAACAGAACGCGCCAGCCGCCCAGTCAACCGATATCAGCGCGCAGCACAGGCACCACCATCACGGCTATCGCCATCACTGGCGTCCTCACCACCATCACGGATTTCATCGTCCGCACTACCGGAGCTACGGCTATTATCCGCGGCACCACGGCTATTACGGCGGTGGACCGTACGGATATTACGGCGGCGGCGGTCCCAGCGTGACGTTCGGCTTCGGCGGCAGCCGCTGGTAAGACGAAAGGCAGCAAGACGAAGGGCTCGCGAAACGCGGGCCTTTCTTTGCTCGTCAGCCTATTCCCGCAAGATTATCCCCGCCGTCTGTTGACCGCTCGCCAGCGCCGCTTCGACTGTACCCATGTCGGCTCCGCGATAGAGCGCCTCGCCGGAGAACAGCACCGGACCGTCGGCGCGCGCAAGGATCGTTTGCGCCTCGCGCGTTCGCGGCGTCGCCCAGGAATAAGCGCCGCGGGCGTAGGGATCGTGCGCCCAGTTTGTCGCGACCGCGATGACGAGTTCGCGTGCGAGGTCCTGGCCCGACAGGCCAAAGACGATCGCAAGCGAATCGAGCCCGGTATCGATCAGCGCTTGCGGGTCGAGACGCGACAGCGCTGCCGTGCGCGGGCCGCCGAACCATCCGGTCAGCACGGGATGCCGGTTCGGATATTGCGTCCACCACACCGGGATGGCCTGGTCGGACAAAAGGAAGGCCATGTCCGCGAGCTCTTCCTTGCGCTCACGCCACCATGGCCGCCTGAAGCGCAGCAGGATTTTTATCACGTTACCGAAGCCGATATCGTCGGCCGCCGCCGCCTTCGCGCGCGCGCGGCTCGGCAGCCCGATCTCGCGCAACAACGGCAACGGAACGGTGATGATCACGCGATCGCAGCCCTGCACGTCGCCGCCGACACAGCGAACGACGATCGCGCCGCCCTCCTCCTCGATCGCCGACACCACGCAGCCGAAGCGAAACGTCACGCCAAGCTTGCGGCACTCGGCTGCCAGGAAGTCGATCATCCCACCATAGCCGCCCTTGATGCGCGCCTGCGGAGAGTGCCCGCCAGCCATCCATTCCTCGCGCAGCGCCAGCGTGGAGGCGGACTCGGGATCGGCCGCATCATAGCCCTCAACCATTCGCTCGATCGAATGGCGCAGCCGCGCATGCTCATCCCCGGCAAAATGCCGGCGCAGGAAATCGGCGACAGTGAGGTCGTCGTTCAATTCCCGGACCACGGCGTGCAGCTCAGCCTGATGCGGATCGTGGCGATCCTCGCGCACGATGTCAGCGCCGTCAAAGCCCCATCGCTCGCCCTCGATCTCCTGTAGGGACAGCCCGGCTTCACGCAGCAACGCGCGCGTGACCGGCGCCTCGCCGTGGACGAATTCGGCGCCGCCGTCGGCGGGGTAGCCGAACTCCGAAGCAGGCAGCGGGTGGATGCGGCCGCCGCAGCGCTCGCGCGCCTCCAGGATTGTCACGGTCCTGCCCGCGCGCGCCAGCTCGCGCGCCGCCATCAGACCGGCCGCGCCGGCACCGACAATGACGATATGCTCGGATGTTGCCGACATCTCGGTGCTGTTACTTGCCCACGGCCTGCGGATCGTTCTGGATCAGATAACGCAGCAGCAGGACGCCGCCACCGAGATCCCGCGTGCTCTCCAGCGTCATCGCGCTCAGCGGTGCGCGCCGGTCGCCGTCCGAGTCCGTGGAATCGAACACGAAGGGCGCGCCCTTGGCACCGTCGATCGCGGGACTGAGGATCAGGTTGAACTCGTCGATCAGGCCGGCACGCAGGAACGCGCCGTTGGCGACACCGCCGCCCTCCACCAGCAGGCGCTTCACGCCGAGCTCGCGGTTGAGGATGTCCAGCGTCAGCGCGAGGTCGATCTCGGACTTGCCGGCAAAGATATAGGACACGCCCTCGCCGCGGAGCCCCGCGAGATGCGAATCGGCGACGCTCTCGGTCAACACGACGACGATCGGATCGCCGCCGATATCGGAGCGGCCCCAGCCGATCTTGCCCTGCGCATCGAGCACGACGCCATAGGTTTTCGCGTCGCGTCGCACAAACCAGTTTTCGCGCGGAAATTTCGCGTCCGCCGTCGTGGGATAGGCATCGCCCTTGGCGAACTCCGAGCCGGTGATGCGGCCGATCACCCAGGCGTCGCCGCCGAGCTCGTCGTGGATCTTCTCGAACCAGTCCGTTCCTGCCCCCTTCGGGCGCCAGCGGCTCGGATGGGTGCGGCCGTCCAGACTCGAATGCATCAGGCAGATGACGTAAGGCTTCATGCGTATCTCCGGGCCGCGCTCAGGCAGCCGGCTCATTGCCCTTCTCATTCCCCGTGGCGCGATCGTTCACGATCAAAGCGAGGGGATTGAGCTTTGGCGGCGCGATGAGTTTCAGCGTGTTGGTGTCGCGATGGTTGAACGGCGCGCCGTGCACGAACAACTCGGTCTGGATCAGATAGGTCCAACTGCCGTCGTCGTTGAAGGTGATGTCGCAGCGGTAAGCATCGGTGCGGAACGCTTGTTCCAGAAAATCAGTCGAGCAGATCCCGTAAGCGGTGTCGCCGCGCTTGGCGGTCACGGAGATCTCCTTGTCGCCCGGCCCGGCCTTGCCCGACGCCAGCAGCACCTGCCCGCGCGGAATCGCCAGCGTCTGCATGATCAACCCGGTCGCGGGCTCCCACAACCAGTAGCCGACCTGGTCGTGGAAGGTGATGTCTTCCTCGGGCGTGTTGATGTGGATGTGATACCGCAGCCCATAGAGCAGCTGCGGCCCGTTGGCCTGCGGATCGATCGGGTCCATCCGGATGCGCTCGATGAAGGTCCGCCGCTCCGGCCCCTCGGCCTTCGGATTGATGTCGATACCCTTGTCGGCCTGCCAGACACCGGCGAGACGGCGGAGCGGGCCGAGATTGGCAAGTCCGTCGGGCGAGACGTCCTCGGGCTCGGTGAAGATATCGGCGGGAAGGGGGAGCATGGGTGTCCTCGCGTCGTTGCGAGGCAGCAATAGCATGAGAGCGCGGGCGTGGCTCGTTCTCCAGCCTCACAATCGCGAATGGACATAGGCGCCACGCGCAGACGATGCATGACGCGAAGCGGAGCCGAACCTCCTCAGTTCGGCTCCGTCGCCAGGACGCTTAGTGGCGGTGGTCCCGGACGATGGGTTGATTGCGATGGTCGCCCACGATGGGCTGGTCGCGATGGTCGCAGACGATGCGTCGTCGCGCTCGAGGGTGTAACCACGTCGCCAATGCGATCGCTGGATGGAGTTGTGCATGGAGTTCTGCCTTTCGCTTGGTGGATCACTGCGAGCTACCTGACAACAAGGTAGATTTTGCAATCGACGTCGAATCTGCCGCAGTTTTAATCAGACACCCGAGCGTCGGGCTTATGCAGCCAAGGCGTTGACGTTCCGTAATTCGTGAAAATCATGGCAGCTGCCCAGGAGAGCGTCATAAGCATTTGTGTTCGGTGTTCCCGTTTGCGCCACGGAATCACGATGATAAGATCACCTCAGGATTGTGAAATACACCATAGGCGACGAAGCCACTCCTAAACTAGCGTTCACGTGACGTCCGTTATTTTCAAGTGAGTGGTTTGGAATGCAGCAGGCTTCGGTCGAGAAGTTCTCGGACCTCATCGGCAGTGTCTATGATTGTGTGATCGCGCCGGAAGGCTGGACCGAAGTTCTAGATCAGATCTGCGCCCAGTTCGGCTTTGCCACCGGCGCGCTCTCGGTCGCCAGCCTCACCAACATGAAGGCCGTCGTCAATGCGGTCTCCGGGTCCGACCTGGCCCAGATGGCCCAGAACGGGGTCGGCTACGGCCCCGACATCATCGAGCTCTGGGGCGGCGCCGAACGCATTCGGCAATACCCGCTCGGCGAGCCGGTCGTTCAATCCCAAGCCGTCCGGCCGGACGTTATTTCCAGCAACCGCTACTATCGCGAATGGGCCATGCCCAGGGGCCTGTTCGACGCCGTTGCCGTCGGCCTCGTTCGCGACAGGACGATGGTTGGAAATGCGATATTCAGCCAGCATGAGTCGGCAGGCCGGATCGACGATGCGCAGGTCGACGGATTGCGCCTTCTGGCGCCTCACATCCGCCGCGCCGTGACGATCAGCAATCTGTTCGACATGAAGGCGGTGGAAGCCAACACATTCGCGGCGACGGTGGAGGCCCTGACGGTGGGCGTCGTCCTGGCCGACGAGGATTCGAAGATCGTTCACACCAACGCCGCAGCCGCGGCGATGCTCGCGGCCGGCGATCCGATCGTGGCAAGGCATGGCAGGATCGCGGTTCAATCCGCGGCGAGCACGGCCACATTGCAATCAGCCGTCGCGCAGGCGGCAAAGGACGAGGCGACGCTCGGGCAAAAAGGCATCGGCATCCCGATCCCTCGCCAAAGCGGTGAGCCTCTCGTCATCCACGTTCTGCCGCTGCGACGCAGCCACACACGATCCGGTCTGATCCAGAGCGCCGCTGCCGCCGTGACGTCAGCCTCCGGGCCGCCGCGATTGCTTCACGATGCGCTCAACCAGCTCTATGACCTGACGCCGGCCGAGATTCGCATCTTCGAGCTCATCTGCGAGGGACACACACGAGACGCAATCTCGGCCTTGCTCCGCGTTTCCGTCAGCACCGTGAAGAGCCATCTCATTCACGTCTTCGAAAAGACGGGCTGCCGGCGCCAGGTCGATCTGGTCAGGCTCGCGAAATCGCTGACGTTCCCGGTGTAACAGAAGACCGCGCTCAAGCCGCTTCCGACGTTGATCGCGCACGCTGCTCGAGCACGCCGATCGTCGAGACCAAATTGTCGCGTCGCGCGCGAAGATTCAGCGCAAGAAGCGGATAGGTCGGCTGAAGCACGTCAAACACCCCTGCTCTCGCCTCTTCCTCGAGAATGTCGGTGTTGATGAGTCTAACGCGCCACCACAAATCGGCGACCAACGCATCGAGCCGGAGTTCGCCGGCAGCACCAGAACGGGACATTTCTTGCATCACTTGCCTCAACCTGAAACGGCCTCTCTTCCAAGGCCAGACTTTGGTCCTGGCTGAGCAAGCAGAGTGCCAGCAACGGCGGGCGCGATCTGGTTCCGGAACGGATTGCTGCGCGAGCCGGCTGGTCAAGGCTTGGCGCTCAAGGCTTGGCGCTGGGCAAGATGTTGCCCGTGGAGAGCGAAAATGGTGCCCAGGGGCGGAATCGAACCACCGACACTGCGATTTTCAGTCGCATGCTCTACCAACTGAGCTACCTGGGCGTGCTCCAAAGAGGGGCCAAAGCCCATCGAGCGGGCGGTTTATAGTGGGCTGAAGGCTGCCTGTCCACCCACGCTTCGCCGATGGCTTCGCGGGGCGTGGCCCGGCTGTGCACAAGGCAGGACGTGGCTCGGAGGCAACGCCGCGTAGCGGTGCATCTACAATTTAAATGCTTGATAGAACAGGGTTATTCCTCTCCGTCTGCCTCGTCATCCCGGCCGGGAATGACATAGGAGCCTTTCAGCCAGCGGTTCAGATCGACGTCGCGGCAGCGCGAGGAGCAGAACGGGCGGGTGGCCTCGGACTGCGGCTTGCCGCAGATCGGACAGGTTTTGAGGGGGCTTGCGGGCTTTTTCACCTGGTCGTCCATAGGGTGCTCAGCTTACACGAGGTGAGAGAGTTCAAGAGCCCGTCGCCAAAGGGGTTCCTCCGGCGGAAGCGCAGGCGTCCCGGCCAGATTTCCGCGGGGCAATTCTACTGTGCATGGGGTTGTTTTCGCGATTTTTGCAGGAGCGGCTTTTCGGCTCAGACGGCGGTGGCGTTGAGCCAGCCGAAGCGGATCGGGAAACCTTCGCCGCCCAGCAGCGTGGTGGTCTCGTAGAGCGGCAGGCCGACCACGTTGGTGTAGGACCCCACCATCTTGACCACGAAGGAGCCGGCGATGCCCTGCACCGCGTAGCCGCCGGCTTTGCCGCGCCATTCGCCGGAGCCGATATAGGCCTGAATGTCGTCCTCCGAGAGGCGCTTGAAGCGGACGCGGGTCTCGACCAGGCGCTGGCGGAAGGCCTCGCGCGGCGTCACCAGGGTGATCGCGGTGTAGACGCGGTGGTTGCGACCCGACAGCAGCCGCAGGCACTGCGCGGCCTCGTCGACGAGGTTGGCTTTGGGCAAGATGCGGCGGCCGACCGCCACCACCGTGTCGGCGGAGAGGATGAAGGCGCCGCGCAGCTCGTCGTCAAGCTGCACCGATTTGAGCGCCGCATCCGCCTTGGCCCGCGCGAGCCGGTTGGCGCAGGCGCGCGGCAGCTCGCCCCGCTTCGGCGTCTCGTCGACGTCGGCGGGCCGGAGCGCGTCCGGCTCGATGCCGGCCTGGTTGAGCAGCGACAGGCGCCGCGGCGAACCGGAGGCGAGAACGAATTTGGGGCGGCCGAGCATCAGGTGATTTGGGGAATGAAGCAGGGGGTGAATTGCGCGCGGAACCTATCGGACGGGGGCTGATTTCACAACCCGGGAACCCGGACTTTACTGATTCGACGGGTACAGGATGCGTGTGCCTGCAGTCTGTGACGCGGGTGTTACGGGCGCCGAATGCTACCCGTTCGCCGCGCCCACCTTCGAAAACCGCCGGCGGATGCGCAGCAGGAGCTGGTCGCAGACGTCGCGATAGGCAGCCAACTTCTGGTCGCGGCTGCCTTCCATGGTGGTGGGATCATGCGTCGGCCAATACTCGACGTCGGCGGCAAGCGTGCGGGTCAGCTCCAGCGCCTTGTGATGCGCCTCCGGCGACAGCGTGATGATCAGGTCGAAATTCAACCCCTCCCAATCCTCCAGTTCCTCGAAGGTCTGAGGCTTGTGGGCGGAGATGTCCTGGCCGAGCTCGGCCATCACGGACACCGCGAACGGATCGAGTTCGCCGCGCCTGGCGCCGGCCGATTTCACGTAGAGCCCTTGCGGAAACATGTGCCGCAGCAGGCTCTCGGCCATCGGCGAGCGCACGCTGTTCATGGCGCAAGCGAACAGCACCGATTGCGGATCGCGTGCGCGTGGCGGACCCGCCATCGCGCTTAACCCTTCCAGTGCAGAACGGTAATGAGCGTGAACAGCCGGCGCGAGGTCTCGAAATCGACCCGCACCTTGCCCTTCAGCCGCTCCTGCAGCGTGCGCGAGCCCTCGTCATGGATGCCGCGGCGGCCCATGTCGATGGCCTCGATCTTGTCCGGCGTCGCTGTGCGGATCGCCTGATAGTAGCTGTCGCAGATCATGAAATAGTCCTTCACGATCCGCCGGAACGGCGTCAGCGACAACAGATGCGCGACCACGGGCGTGCCGTCCTCGCGACGGATGTCGAACATCAGCCGGCTGCCGGTGATCCCGATATGCAGCGTGAACGGCCCCTTCCCGTCGGCGCCCTCCGGCGCGAACAGGTTCTGCTCGATCAAATCGTAGATCGCGATCGCGCGCTCATGCTCGATGTCAGGCCCGGAACGGCCGATCGAGTCCTCGTCGAGCGTGACGCCGACGATGCGATTGGTCGAGTCGTCCTGTTCGGGCGGCTGGGTCATGACAAATTGAGGCGCAATCCAATCGAGCGCGAATGGGCATCTAGCCCCTCCGCCTTGCCGAGAATCATCGCGGCTGGTCCCAGCGCACGCAGCTGATCCGGGCCGCATTTCAGGATCGAGGTGCGCTTGAGGAAATCGTGCACCGAGAGCCCCGACGAGAATCGTGCCGAGCGCGCCGTCGGCAGCACATGGTTGGAGCCGCCGACATAGTCCCCGATCGCCTCCGGCGTATGCGGCCCGAGGAACACGGCGCCGGCGTTGCGGATTTTTGCGGCGAGCGCGTCGGGATCTTGCGTCATGATCTCGAGATGTTCGGCGGCAATCGCATCCGCGAGCGGAATGGCGTCGTTGAGGTTCTTCACCATGATGATGGCGCCGAAATCGGCCCACGAGGCGCTGGCGATTACGGCGCGCGGCAGCGTCTTCAACTGCGCCTCGACGGCTTTTTCGACATCGGCGGCAAGGCGCGCGGAATCGGTAATCAGGATCGACTGCGCGCTGGCATCGTGCTCAGCCTGGGCCAGCAGGTCGGCGGCAATCCAGTCGGCATTGCCGGTGTCATCGGCGATGACGAGCACCTCGGAGGGACCCGCGATCATGTCGATGCCGACCTTGCCGAAGACCAGCCGCTTTGCCGCGGCGACATATGCATTGCCGGGGCCGACGATCTTGGCGACGGGCGCGATCGTCGCGGTGCCATGGGCGAGCGCGGCCACCGCCTGCGCACCGCCGACGCGATAGATCTCGGTGACGCCACCAAGCTTTGCCGCCGCCAGCACCAGCGGATTGAGCTTGCCGTCGGGCGAGGGCACCACCATGACGAGACGCGTCACGCCGGCGACCTTTGCCGGCACCGCATTCATCAGCACCGAGGACGGATAGGCCGCGGTGCCGCCGGGCACGTAGAGGCCGGCGGATTCGATCGCGGTGTAGCGCCAGCCGAGCTCGACGCCGAGCTGATCGGTGAAGCGCTCGTCCTTCGGCAGTTGGCGGCGGTGATAGGTCTCGATGCGATCGCGCGCGAGCTTGAGCGCATCCAGCGTCGCTGCATCACAGGCTTTCACCGCGGCCTCGATCTCGGCGGCGGTGACGCGCAGGTCGGATGCATCGAGCGTCAACCGGTCGAACTTTGCCGTGGCCTCGAGCAAGGCGGCATCGCCCCGCTTCGCCACGTCGTCGACGATGGCACGCGCGGCCGCCTCGACATCGGCCGAGGCCTCGCGCTTGGCGGCGAGGAAGGCCCCGAATCGCTGGTCAAAATCGGCGCTGCTGCGGTCGAGACGAACGGGCATCTTGGCTTCTAACTGGTTTTTGGGGGCGCGGTTTGGCTCACCAGGCCCCTGCTCAATGGCGCGGCGGGGAAGCTGCGTCAACCCTTGAGCCGGGCCGCTCCCCTCCGGCGTCGTCCTGGCGAAACCGGAAGGCGTGGCGTTGGCATGCCACCTCACCCCTCGCCTTCAGCCTCCAACCCCGTCCCCAGCTGATCCGCCCCCAGATCAGTCAGCTCGCATTCCAGGCATTCGACGTCGAGGCGGATGGCGCCGCCTTGGGCAAACAGCAGCAGGGCGCTCCCGCCGGGGGCGTCCTGGCCGTGGAATTCGATGCCGACAAGGTCCAGGACAGTGTCCGGCGCGTCGAGGTCGATGTCGCGCGACTTGCAGGCGAGCACGCGGTCGAACCGGAGAGCCGCCACCAGCCTGCGCGGCTCGGCTTCGCCGTCCAGCGTCTGCTCCCAGTCCAACCGGCTCATGCCGACGACCAGCCGCTTTTCACTTTGCCGCCAGATGATGTCCGAGGGCTGCACGCGGGCGTCCTGGACGTGGGCCGAGATTACGGAGAGGTCGTCGGCGTCGAGTGCGATCAGTTTGAGCTGGGGAGACATCGACGGCGCTTTCTCCTTCGGGCGGATAGGGCTCAACGCGCGCGGGCGGCGAAATTTCCCTAGAACTAATGCCCTACGGGACTAGAGGCTATTGATATCCTCCATCTCCAGCACCTTTCGCGGATACCCCTCCCGCGCAACCCGGATCATGGCGCGGCCGATCTGCTCGGTCGAGGTAACGAGCCGCGGCGAGAGCCGGCGCAGCACCGACCACAGCGGCCAACTTGCTGCATACACGGCCTGCACCCACGCAGTCTTGGAGCGGGCACCGTGGAGCGGTTGGATCGCACCGGGCCGGAACATGTAGGCCGCCTTGAATGGCAGCTTGAGCAGGTCGTTCTCGGTCTTGCCCTTGATCCGCGCCCACATCCGCGAACCCTGCTCGGTGGAATCAGTGCCGGCGCCCGTGACATAGACGAATGTCATCTGCGGATTGAGCCGTGCCAGCGCGGTCGCCGCTGCGAGCGTGATGTCATAGGTCAGATGGCGGTAGCGCTCCTCGCTCATGCCGATCGAGGAGACGCCGAGGCAGAAGAAGCAGGCATCGAAGCCGGTGAGCTGCGCTTCGATCGCCGAGTAGTCCGTGAACTCGCCGTGTGTGATCTCGGTGAGCTTGGCGTGGCGCACGCCGGTCGGGCTGCGGCCGACCACGAGCACGCGATCGATGCGGGCATCGATCAGGCATTCGCGCAAGACGCCCTGCCCGACCATGCCGGTCGCGCCGAAGATGATGATCTGCATCGGGATCTCCCCGCAGCGCGCCTTCCGCGGCAGACTGACTAATGAAAGGCTGCAACCACCGGCTCACACGCGACTGGAACGTGTTCGCACCCGGCCGGTTCGAAATCAGATCGGTCCGCGCGTGGACTGAGGCCGCTCACCCCTTGAAGAACGCAAGCAGGTCCGCGTTGATGGTCTCGGCGTGCGTCGTCGGCATGCCGTGCGGGAAACCCTTGTAGGTCTTCAGCGTGCCGTTCTTCAAGAGCTTGGCCGACAGCGGCGCGGAATCGGCGAAGGGCACGATCTGGTCGTCGTCGCCGTGCATCACCAGCACCGGCACATTGATCTTCTTCAGATCCTCGGTGAAGTCGGTCTGCGAGAACGCGACGATGCCGTCGTAATGGGCTTTCGCGCCGCCCATCATGCCCTGGCGCCACCAGTTCTGGATCACCGCTTCCGACGGCTTTGCGCCGGGACGGTTGTAGCCATAGAAGGGGCCGGCCGCGATGTCGCGGTAGAAGCTGGCGCGGCCGGCAGCGAGCTGCACCTGGAAATCGTCGAACACGCTCTTGGGCAGGCCGCCGGGATTAGCCTCCGTCTTCAGCATCAGCGGCGGCACTGCGGAGAGGATCGCGGCCTTCGCCACCCGGCTCTCGCCATGGCGCGCGATGTAATGCACGACTTCGCCGCCGCCGGTGGAGTGGCCGACATGGATCGCGTTCTTGAGATCGAGATGGGCCGTCACGGCTGCGAGATCATCGGCATAATGATCCATGTCGTGGCCGTCGGCGACCTGCGACGAACGGCCATGGCCGCGACGGTCATGCGCGATGACGCGATAGCCGCGCGTGACGAAGAACATCATCTGCGCGTCCCAGTCGTCAGCCGACAGCGGCCAGCCGTGACTGAACACGATCGGCTGGCCACTTCCCCAGTCCTTGTAGAAGATCTCGACGCCGTCCTTGGTGGTGATGGTGGGCATTGCTAGGCTCCTTGTATGTTCAGGCGACCGCCATCGGCTTGAAGCGGCGCCAGGCGCCGATGGTGAACACCACGAAGAACACCAGCACGAGGCCCTGCACCACGGCGAACACCGGACCTCCGGGCGGCGCCGGCGCCACGGCGGGAGCGAGCGCGGCGAGCGCCGGCACCTTCAGGAACGACTGGATCACCAGCACGAAGACGTTGAAATAGAGCGAGATCATCGCGGTCACGATGTAGACCGGGCGCCACACCCCAGCGAGCTTCATGCCGTAGAGCGCGACGCAGGCGATCGCGAGCAGGACCAGCGAGATGATGCCGATGATATGCGACGGCAGCAGCTCCTTGAACGGAAACAGGAAGCCGGTGGCGCTGGTGAGGATCGTGAACGCTAAGAAAATCGTGGTGAGGCGCGGCATCGGCTTCGAGCCGAGCAGGCCGAACATCACGACAAGGCCGGCGGCGATGCCGATCAGGCTGATGATGACATGAACCAGCGTGAAGGCGGGCAAGCTCAACCCAAGAACCATGACATCTCTCCTACTCTCCATATTGAGGTCGGGATTGATATTACGGTCCTCATCGAATTGCCACACGCGCTGGCGTCACACATGCGTGCGCAGCCATGCGTCGTCGTGCGAATAGAAAACGCATGGCTGAATTATTTGCACCGCTGTCACAAACGACGGCAGTTGTAGCCCGGATGGAGCGAAGCGAAATCCGGGGCTACGAGTCGACGAAGTCGAATCGCGGTTCACACTTCCTTGGTGTCGAAGATCAACAGGTCGGCGCCGCCACTGGCGAATTTCGGCACGTCGGCACCGGTCGCCTTGCCTTCCGGGCTAGCGAATGCCGCCTGGATGTCGGCTGTGCTGTCGAAGGTGAGAATGGCGACGAGATGGATTCCGGAAGGTCCAGCGGGGGAGCCGACCGGCCCCTTGCTGATGGCGTACTTCTTCAAGCCTGGAAGTTTCTTGGCGAGCGGAATATGGGTCTCGGCATAGTATTTGTCGAAGGCCGCAGCATCCGTGGGCGTTTTATACAGCACGACGATTTCAGCCATTTAGTCCTCCCGTTAAGCGCTTCTTTGTCGATCCTCATGGTGAGGAGGCGCGCGAGCGCCCCTGCGGACTATGCTTGCGCATCGCCGCGCGAACCATGCAGGCCCGGCTTTGGCAGCTGGGCCTTCATCCTTCGAGACGCGCGCAATGCGCGCTCCTCAGGATGAGGAGATAGTCACGCATCACACCGCAAGATGGCAAGCCTCATTCGACTTGCCATTTACTTGCCTTGTCCTTGACTAAAGCGCCGGTTTTGCGGCGTCGCCGAGGAAGCCGTGCAGGGAGGCCACGACCTGGGCGCCTTCGCCGATGGCGCCGCCGACGCGCTTGACCGAGCCGGAGCGGACGTCGCCGACGGCGTACACGCCGGGCACCGACGTCTCCAGCGGCGCAACCAGCCGGCCCTGGTTCTGCTCGGACTGCGCGCCTGTGACGACGAAGCCGCCGCGATCGAGCGTGATGCCGCAGCCGTCGAGCCAGCTGGTGGCGGGATCGGCGCCGACGAACAGGAAGAGATTGCGGATGTCGGCGAAATCCTCGTCGGCCGAGAGCCGGCTCTTCCAGCGGATGCGCCGCAGCAGCGAGGCCTCGTCGCCTTCGAGCGCCGTGATCTCGGTGTTGAACATCAGTTCGATGTTCGGCGTGGCTTCGATGCGCTCGATGAGATAGCGCGACATGCTGGCGCCGAGACCGCCGCCGCGGATGATCATCAGCACTTTTTTGGCGTGCCCCGACAGGAACACAGCGGCCTGCCCCGCCGAGTTTCCGGCGCCGACCAGCGCCACTTCCTCGCCGGCGCAGAGCTTCGCCTCGACCGGCGAGGCCCAATACCAGACGCCACGGCCTTCGAACTTGTCGAGGTTCTCGATCTCGGGCCGGCGATAGCGTGCGCCGCTTGCGACCACCACCGCGCGCGAATGCAGGGGATCGCAGCCGTCAAGCGCCACCGAGAACGCGCCGTCCTTGCGCGTGCAGTCGAGCGACTTCACCGTCACCGGGATCATGATTTCCGCGCCGAACTTTTGTGCCTGGTTGAAGGCGCGCGCGGTCAGGGCCTGGCCGGAAATGCCGGTCGGAAAGCCCAGATAGTTTTCGATGCGCGCGCTGGCGCCGGCCTGGCCGCCGAAGGCGCGGGTGTCGAGCACGGCGACGGAGAGGCCTTCGGACGCGGCATACACGGCCGTGGCGAGCCCGGCTGGCCCCGAGCCGACGATCGCGACGTCGTAGATACGGTCGTTGCGCGGACCGCCGATCATGCCGATCGCGCGCGCAAGCTCGGTTTCGCCGGGATTGCGCAGCACCGCACCATCGGGTGTGACGACCAGCGGCCAGTCGTCCGGCTTGGGCGAATAACGCGCGATGACGTCGGCGGCGTCGCGATCGCGCGCGGGATCGAGCAGATGATGCGGCTGGCCGTTGCGGGTGAGGAAGCCCTGCAACCGCACCACGCCTGCCGAATGCGACGGACCGATCAGCACCACGCCGCCGACGCCGCCCTGGAGCAGATTGACCCGGCGCAGGATCAGCGCGCGCATGATGCGCTCGCCGAGTTCGGCCTCGGCGACCAGCAGCGCGCGCAGCCGCTCCGGCGGCAACAGCAGCGTCTCGACATCGCCTTCGGCGCGGCCGTCGACCAGCGCCGGCCGTCCGGAGAGCTGGCTCAGCTCGGCCAAAAATTGCCCCGGCCCCTGATCGATCAACGGCGTGACATGGCCGAGGCCGTCGCGCTGGGTGATGGCGACGTGGCCCTTGAGCACGACGAACATGCCGGGTCCCGGCTTACCGGTCTCGAACAGGAATTCCCCATCGGCATAGTTGCGGACCTCGCCGAAATGCCTGACACGCCCGATCTCGGCTGGTGTCAGCGCCGGAAAGGTCTGTTCAGGGCGGGTGAACCGCGACATCTGCGCGTCACTCTCGGGTCGTTGCGATTCGTCCTGCCCCATTGCCACGTCCATGCACTCCAAAAATTCTAGTCGCCGGTCTTGCCGGCTATCTCGCCGGCGGCCCCCTCATCTAGGGAACCATCTTCATTCTGCGAGGGGTCGGTGCTTGCGGCGCGTTCGCGCGCCTGCATCTTCCGCCGCTTCAGGTTTTCGCGCAGCGCCGATTTGAGCCGGTCGTCGCGGAACGCCCTCGCCTGTCTGGAGTCCTGCTTCGTGCTCTTGTCGTTCTCGTCTGCCATCACCGGTCCATTACAGCGATCGGCGATAACATGCCCGAGGAATAAGGCGGCTCAAGAGGCCCGCGCGATCCGATCGTGCGAAAATCGAAATGGATCGAATCCGGCGTATCGGGCAACTGGCCAGTTGGGTGGGGATATCGGAACCTATTCCGCGGAAAGTCGGCCGTTTCGCGCCAGAACAGGCATTTTGGCCCCGATATCGACCCGATTTTATCGCTTTGGCGGAGCTAGCAAGCTTGCACAGGAGGGGGCCTTGTGGCAGATATCGGCCCGCTTGGTAGGCCCCTCGTGGCGGCCGATTCTTATCCCAGCACATGCTGCCGTAGCTCAGTGGTAGAGCACTCCATTGGTAATGGAGAGGTCGACAGTTCAATCCTGTCTGGCAGCACCATTCCCTCGCTCAAATCACACATGAAACAGCCTTCTCGCGGCATGAGATGCCCGAGTTTTGCTTCTACCTTGACCCTCCTCTGTGAAGAGGCGCAGGGAAGACCGGGTGCCGGCTTAGCACCCGCGGTCCGCTGCGCGAAAATGTAGCGCAAAAAGACCGCACAGCAGCATACAGGTGACGCCGAACACTCGGCCTTCCCTGCGCAGTGGGTTGACGGCTTATGCCGCGCTCTCCCCGGCGACGAGTTCCTTTTTGTCACCGTCGCCTTGCGAATTGACGATGCATTGAGACCCGGTTGAGCCTCGATCCATCTCCGCAAGGCTTGACCGTAGCAACGACGGCCAGGACCACACGATTTTGCCGTACGCAGCGATCCGGCTTCGCCAAGAGGCTCGCCGGACACAGGCGCCGTTCGTCCGCACGCAACAGGACCTCACGAGGTTCATCTCGCCCTGGTTCCGCCTTCGCGTGCCCGACACTGCCGCGTCCACCGCCCCCCGACCCACGCACGTTACGACGGACGATCGCCCCTCTCCCTGGACCGGGATGGCGGATTGATACTGCGATTCCGAATTTCGGTAAAGTGGAATATTTTTGTGGGGGAGGGTTGACGAGATTTTGCAGGAGAGAGGTGTTTTGCCCGACGGGTCAGATTTGCCTGCCTAGCGCGCGCCTAAGCACGTATATCGCCCAACCTATGGAAGGGGATACAAGCCGACGTCGAGCAGACTTCCGCTATGGGGCCAAAAGGGGAAGTGGACCTGCATGTAATGCAGTCTTCGGCGCAATCGATCCTTCTTCTGATAAGACGCCAGTTGCCGCGGTCATTCATCCTTACGTCCGCCGCGAGCAATCGTCGCCGCCTCCTGCAACGTAACGCCATGAACCAGCGGGTCTGCGTGGCGATGGACTAACTGCCATTCAGAACCGTCCTTGCGATAGATTTCCGTAACTCGGAGCGACCAGTCTTGTTTTGGTAAGCTCCCGACTTCGGCATATTGCCGCTCGACCATGACGAGAACGACCAGCTTGTCCGATGCATAGGTTTGCACGACCTCCAAGGTCGTCTCACCGTTCTTGAAAAACTGGGATAGCTTCGCCAAACGTTCAGGACTTGCGTCGAACCCGTGGCTAGTTGGGCCGCCGAATGGTTGCATTAACGTGAAGTCACTGGCGATGCGAACAAGGGCCAGCCAACGATCCATGTCCCCGCGCATGAAGGCCGCGTTTTTCGCAGCGGCGCGCTCGATAAGGTGAGCGACGTCGTCACTGGCAGCCACACTAGCGCAAAATCGAGGGGTCAACGATGCCGCAGCGACTGTCGTGATCGCGGACCGCCGTGACAGCGTTCCTGGCCAGTTTGCATGGTGTTTGGTCATTTCAGCTCCTGTGGCTAACGTTGCGCAATCCATGGAGCTTTCAGAGACATGAATCCAGTGATATAACCTCAGCAATATGCTGAACCACATTTCCTTGTCAAAAGTCGATCTTAACTTGCTGCTGGTCTTCCACACTGTGCTGGAGGAGAGCCACGTGGCGCGAGCGGCTAGCCGCTTGAACATCACCCCTTCTGCCGTAAGTCATTCACTTGGGCGGCTACGGCATCTATTTAATGACCCCCTGTTCTTACGGACGCCGAAGGGTGTTGTGCCGACGGAGCGTGCGCTGGAACTCGGCGAGCCAGTAGCAGATATCCTTTCTCGCGTAGGGCGCGTATTTGCTTCAGCTACGCCCTTCGACGCGACTACAAGTAGCCGCCGTTTTTCCATTGGCGCTCCTGATGCGATCATGGACACGGTGATGGGACCATTTGCGGGGCGGCTCAGGAGAAAGGCACCCCGTGCCGACCTGAGCTTGATCCATCTGATGCCAGGGAGGCATGCAAGCGCTGTGGAGCACCCTTGGCGGTCAAGCCTGGAGAAGCTGGAGAAGCGCGAAATCGACTTGGCCATCCTGCCCCTGGGCACAGTGCCAACCCGCTTCCAGGCAAGAAAGCTTTACGATGAGTGTTTCGTGGTCGCAATGCGCAAGGGAAACGGATTCGCCCGCGCACCAACGATTGCTGCATTCTGCAGAGCACAGCATCTTCTTGTGTCGCTCGACGGCGATCCGCGAGGTTTTGTCGACCAACTCCTGGAGAAGCGCGGCCTCCAGCGCCGCATTGTCCTGACCGTGCCCACCTTTATGATGGCACTCACGCAAATTTCAAACTCGGACTTGATAGCAACATTGCCGCGCCGTCTCGTCGAGAGATACGCGGCTCGTTTCGCGCTGCAATTGGTTGAGCTTCCTTTGAAGCGGAAGTCCGATGCAATCATGGCCATTACGACCAAGGCAGCAATGATGGATGCGGGCATTGCGTGGTTGACGGAAGAAATCGCCGCTGAGGTTGGCTCCCTCAGCTGAGGATGTCTCTTATATTCCTTAAAGCACATTTTAGGCCTGTGGGGCCTTAGCGAACCTCAACTTCCCCGCGACCGCCGCTTCGGGGTCACTTGCGGGCATCGCCCGAGCGAGAGCTCCAGTCAGTTTTGGCCAGGAATTGCATAGCATTGCTCGGTGACGAAGCATGATGGGTTTCGCAAGTGCTCTACCCATCCTACGCGAGCTGACTGGATCTACCGCCGACCACGTCGCCACGAGGCCCCGATCAGCCAGAACACGAACCGGACAAACAGGATCGCGGCCGTGATCTGGATCCAAAGGAAACCACCGAGTTCGCGCAAGACAATTTCGGCCTGAGCGCCCCAATAACCAGGAAGCGCATCGCCGACAGCTTCAATAGCGTGCGTGCCTGTTCGCAGGGCCCATCGGACCCACTCAGGCTTGTAAAAGAGCGTCGCGCCGAGCAGAATCCAAGTCAGAAAAGCAGTGCTGACTCTGAAGGAGTGCACCTTGGCGTGGTGCTTGAACGCCGCGAACCGTCCATTATCTCCGGCTTGAGCCATGTTAGTTTCCTATTCGAAGCCTACGGTGCCGGGGAGTTCGTAGGATGGGTACAGCGAAACGAAAATCCATGGAAGATTTGCGCGGTGACGAGACATGATGGGTTTCGCTTCGCTCTACCCATGCTACGCATGTCAACTCTCGTCACCCACCTGATGCCCCGCTAACCGATCGTCTGAACGGCGCAGCCGTCGGCATAGCTCGCGATTGATGTTTTGCAGGACGATCACATAGGTGTGGATATCGGCCTTGTAGCAAGCGTAGAGCTTCTGGGCGGTCAGCTCGTAAAGCACGGTCGGACTCTCCGCGACCACCGTGGCGGATCGATTTTGCATTTCAATCAGCGTCATCTCACCGAAGAAATCGCCGGGCTCCAGAACGGAAATCGGGATGACGTTGCCCGCATTCGCCCGCTTGCTCACCGCCAGCCGGCCGGATTTGACGATGAACAGCGAGCGTCCGGGCTCGCCCTCCGTCACGACGGTTGCTCCGGTATCAAATCGGCACTCAACCAGCATCGACATCAGGAGGTCGAGACTTTGATCCGGGATACCGCCGAAGAACGGTGTGGCGAGCAGGAATGCTCTCAGGTCGGGGACACTGACGGCCATCGCGCGAGGATAATCTTGACCGCCTTCCCGGGCAAGCGGAGCCGATACCAGCGGTAACGACGCCGAACGTGTTGGAACAAGGGGGTCAGCGAAAGTTTCGGAGCTCGTAGGCTGGGCGAAGCGAAGCGTGCCCACCAACCACCATTGATAGATAGATGGTGGGCACGGCGCTACGCGCCTTTGCCCACCCTACGCTTACGGCCGCGCAATGCTGCTATCGCGCAACGTCCGCCTTCTCCAGAGATCAACCATCACCTTGACGGTCGCCGCCAGCACAGCTGCGCAAAGCGCAGCCTTCGAGATCGTCTCCATCGTCCCCTCGATCAGCAGGCAATGGGCGACGCTGCCTGCGACGATGACGATCGCGAGGGGAATATGGACGATGCGCCACGTGCGCAACCGCAATCCCAGCCGCCGGCGCAGCAGAGCCAGGAGCGCAACAATGAAGATGGCCCACATGGCGGTCACGCCGAAGGGGGAGAACGGTGTCGGTGACGTATAAGTCAGGGCGTCGATCATGTCGGGCGGGCTGGTGATCCAGAGGCCGGCGACGTGGATCACCACCGCCAGAGCCAGCGTGCCGCCGATCCAGTGGTGGGCGCGCCGGCCGCGATAGGCCGACAGTCCCGGCAGATATCCGCCGATCAGCAGGGGCTGAGCGAGCACGAGACCGAGCGCAATGATGCCAGCGAAGCCGGCGAGGATGTAGACCGGGCCGCGCCATGTGAGCTGTTCGCTTCCCGCAGCGAGCGCGATCGGCACGCCGATGGCCAAGGCAAGGGCGATCCAGATCAGGGGCGCCCGGGCCGATCTCCGCCCCTTCATCTCCAATGCGATCAGGCCGGCTGCAGGACGAAGTGCGCCTCGAGGCTGGTTTCCTTTGCGCTCCGCATTATCGGCCGCAGGAAGACGGTTTTGAATTCACCGCTGTCATAGGCGAGGTGGCCATGCGGCTGGCCGAAGATGGGAATGATCTGCGGCATTTCGAGCCGGAACTTGCCGTCCTTGTCGGTGAGCGTGGCGCCATGACTCTGCGGCTCGTGCTCCTGGCCTTCGACCGTGTGCGCCCAGATCTGGATGCGCTGCCCGGCCAAGGGAGTCCCGTCGCCGGCGCGGCGCACGGTGCCGCTCATCCAGAAGCCACCCTTTCCGATCCGCTCCACGATCGCCGCGCCCTTGCGGTAGTTGTTCGCCCCGCCAGACATCGTCTCGGTCGGTGCGAGGCCGTCCGCGCGTGCAGGCAACAGCAGGCCGGGGACGCCGGTCGCCAAGAGCCCGGTTGCGAGGATCGAGCCGCCCGCGGCGAGGAGGCTCCGGCGATTGAGTACGACCGTGGTCATGTCGGTTCCTCCTGGCGAGCGTCCAAAGGCTCAGTGAGTGTACAAGAAAACGCGCCAGACGCACAGTTGGGCCGGGGGACGCAGCGGGTCGCGATGACGTTGTTGTGAACGGGGTGCAGGCCGCTCGCACATGCATCAGTGATCGTCTTCTTCCTTGACCAGCGTCAACAAGCGAAGCGTCAGGAACGTGAATACGGCGACCGTCACCGCGACATCAAAAGCGCCGAGCCCGACGGAGACGCCGATGGCGCCGGTCGCCCAGAGGCTCGCGGCCGTCGCGGTCCCCTGCACCGAATTCCCCTGCTTGAGAATTGCGCCACCGCCGATGAAGCCGATGCCGGTGATGAGGCCCTCGATCACCTTCGCCATTCCGTCAGGCGAATGCACGAGCAGGCTTTCGCTGGCCTGCACGAAGCCGCAGCTTGCCATTGCGACCAGTGGAAAGGTGCGCAAGCCCGCGCTTCGCGCCCGCTTCTCGCGGTCCCAGCCAATGGGAACGGCGAGTGCGAAGGCCGCAGCCAGCGCAACGACATGAACACCAATGTTGAATCTGTCCAAAGAAAGCCCCCGAAATGAAAATCGTCGCCGTTGATCAAACCGGCCGGCAACGCGGCAATGCGGCCCGCGGTTTCCATACAGGCGAATTTGCCGCATGCAGCGCAGCGATGGCCCCGTCTCCGCGCGATGGAGCCGCCGGCGCAGCACCATGATCGTTTCGGCTGGTATTCCTGCGACCGGCTCCTACATGTCGAGTCCACGTTACCACCGCACGCTCCATCCGGACCCTTCCATGATCCCCTTCTCCGTGCTCGACCTCGCGCCCATCCGCCAAGGCGGCGATGCGTCACAAGCGTTCCGCAATTCGCTCGATCTCGCGCAGCATGCGGAGGGCTGGGGATACAAGCGGTTCTGGCTGGCCGAGCATCACAACATGACGGGGATCGCGAGCGCGGCGACGTCGGTGGTGATCGGGCATATCGCGGGCGGGACGAAGACGATCCGGGTCGGGTCCGGCGGGATCATGCTGCCGAACCATTCGCCGCTCGTCATCGCCGAGCAGTTCGGCACGCTGGCTTCGCTCTATCCCGGGCGGATCGATCTCGGGCTCGGGCGGGCACCGGGCACCGACCAATTTACCGCACGCGCCCTGCGGCGCGACCTCGCGACGAGTTCGGAAAACTTTCCGCAGGACGTGCTGGAGTTGCAGGCGCTGCTCGGCGACGTGCAGCCGAACCAGGCCATCCGGGCCGTGCCGGGCATGGGGACGAAGGTGCCGCTGTGGATCCTGGGATCCAGCACCTTTGGCGCGCAGCTCGCAGGGATGCTCGGCCTGCCGTTCGCGTTCGCTTCACACTTCGCACCGCAAATGATGATGCCGGCGCTGCGGGAGTATCGGGCGCGGTTCGAACCCTCGACGCAGCTCGACAAGCCCTATGCGATGGTCGGCGTCAACGTGTTCGCCGCCGACAGCGACGCGGACGCGCAGCGCATGTTCTCCTCGCTGCAGCAGCAGTTCATCAATCTGCGCCGCGGCACGCCCGGCCCGCTGCCGCCGCCGGTCGACGACATGGACGCGCTGTGGTCGCCAGCCGAGAAGGCGATGGTCGGCCAGTCGCTGTCGTGCTCGGCGGTCGGCACGCCTGACATGGTCGAAGCGAAGCTGAAGGCGCTGATCGCCGACACCGGCGCGGACGAGCTGATGACGACGGGGCAGATCTACGACCACGCCGCACGGCTGCGCTCGTTCGAGATCGCAGCCGGGGTAAGGGACCGGTTGGCGGGGTGAGCGGGTGCGATTGTTGCGACGGTGAAGCTGCGCTCGTGGCAGGCCGTGAGCGCCCTAGTCCGGAAAGCCGAACAGCTTGGCCGGATTGTGCACCAGGATCTTCTCCAGCGTCGACTGGTCGGGCGCGTAGCGGTACATCAACTCCAGCAGATCGGCGTCGTTGGGCGGCTGCTTGACCGAGACCGGGTGCGGCCAGTCGCTGGCCCAGACGCAGCGGTCGACTGCTGCCTCGATATAGGCACGCGCGATCGGGATGACGTCGTCGTAGGGCGGCCCGAGCTTCGAGGACTTCTCGCCGAGCGACAGCATCACCCAGAAATTGCCCTTGCCGAGCAGCTCCAGCATCTTGCGCAGGTTCGGATCGTTCCTGCCGGCTTCAGGATCGGGCCGTGCCATGTGGTCGATCAGCACGGGCACGTCGAGATTCTCGTATTTGGCGACGCTGGAGACGATGCCGTCCTTCTCGGGCTGGATCTTGACGTACCAGCCGAGCTCGCGGATGCGCGCAATCGCGCGGGCAAAATCGGCATCCGACAGCACAGCGCCGAGCTCCTGGCGGAAGCTGAAGCGCGCGCCGCGGACCCCAGCATCATGCAGCTTGGCAAGATACGAATCGTTCGCCTCGGCGAACACCAGCGCGTTGGCGCAGCCGCGATAGTTCGGGCCCATCGCGGCGAGACCGTCGAGCACGACGGCATGGTCGGCGCCATACGTCGTGGTCTGCACGATGATGCCGCGCTCGATGCCGAGCGTCTTGTGCACGCGCAGCGCCGCCTCCCAGGTCGCGGTCGGCATCCGATAGGCAGCACCGGGACGCTCCGGATATTTGTCGAGGGGGCCGAGCACGTGAAACTGGCTGTCGAGGGATTTGGGCGGCGGCCCCTTGACCGGGCGGCGCGGGTTCGGGTCGAACGGAAGATAGGTCGGCATGCGCAAAACTCCCTCAGTCGATTACGGCGGTGAAGTCGCACTGCACCAGCGCGCCGCCGTCCATGTTGTCCATCGGCAGCGCGTGGCGCGCCGGGCGCGAATGCTCGTCCGGAAACATCTTCAGCCACTCGACATTGACCGGGCCGCGCTGCGTACGGTCCTTCAGCCACACCGTCATCTTGATGATGTCGTCGGTGGTGCCGCCGGCAGCCTCGACCGTCGCCTTCATATGCGCGAACATGTTGGCACATTGCGCCTCCAGGCTCTCGGGCATCGCACCAGTCGCATCGCGGCCGAGAATGACGCCCGACATCACGAGATTGCCGATGCGGCAGGCGTTCGGAATCGGGTTGGCATGCTTGAAGCCGCCGATATGGATGCTCTTGCGCCGCGTGTGACCGGTCATGATGCGCTCCCTTTCATGTGTTGATTCAGACGAACTGGCACGACACCGAGCCGAACGCGCCATAATCGGCATGAAACGTGTCGCCGCGGCGAATGTCGACCGGACGCGTGAACGATCCCGCCAGCACCACCTCGCCGGCGGCCAGATGCTCGTCATGCGGCGCGAGGCGGTTGGCGAGCCAGGCAATGCCGTTGGCGGGATGGTTGAGCACGCCGGCGGCAAGCCCGGTTTCCTCGACCTCGCCGTTGCGGAACAACAGCGCGCCTATCCAGCGCATGTCCGCGTCCATCGGACGGAAAGGCCGGCCGCCAAGCACCAGCGCGGCGTTCGCCGCGTTGTCCGAGATCGTGTCCATGACCTTTCGCGCCTTGCCCGTTTCGGGATCGACGCGGTGCATGCGCGTCTCCAGGATCTCCAGCGCCGGGGTGACGTAGTCGGTGGCGTTGAGCACGTCGAAGATGGTGCAATCGGGCCCGCGCAGCGGCGCCTTCAGCACGAAGGCGAGCTCGACCTCGATTCGCGGCGCCTGGAAGCGGTCGAACGGAATCGGCGTGGCGTCGGCATAGAACATGTCGGCGAACAGCACGCCGTAATCGGGTTCGGAAATGCCGACCGCGTTCTGCATCGCTTTCGAGGTCAGGCCGATCTTGTGGCCCTTGATGACCCGGCCGCGTCCGAGCTGGAGTCTGGTCCAGGCGCGCTGAACGGCATAGGCATCCTCGATGCTGAAATCGGGATGGTCTTTCGAAAACATCGTGATCAGCGTCTTGGTGCGTTCGGCTTCGTCGAGCCGCGTGGCAAGACGTTCGATCGTGGCAGTATCCAGCATGACCTATTGCTCCGCCGCGACGGTGTTGCGCAGCACGCCGATGCGGCTGGATTCGACCTCGACGACGTCACCGACTTTGAGCCAGCGCGGCGGGTCGAAGCGGGCGCCGGCGCCGGTCGGCGTGCCCGTCACGATCATGTCGCCGGGCTTGAGGGTTGCGAAGGTCGAGAGATAGGAGATCAGGAAATCGAACGGGAACATCAGCCGCTCGGTGGTGTCCTGCTGCCGCACCTCGCCGTTGACGCGCGTGACGATGTCATGAGGCCCGCGCGGATCGAGCTCGTCCGCGGTGACGATCCACGGACCGATGCTGCCGGAGCGGTCGAAATTCTTGCCCTGCGTGACGTTGAACTTGCCGTGGCGGAGCCAGTCGCGGATCGTGCCCTCGTTGCACAGCGTCATGCCGAAGATGTGCGCCCAGGCCTTTTCGCGCGGAATGTGGCGGCCGCCCTGGCCAATCACGATGACGAGCTCGCCTTCATAGTCGAGCTGCTCGGAGACGTGAGGCTTCTCCAGCGGCTGGCCTGAGCCCGTCATCGAGGACATGCTGCGCACGAACAGACTGGGATATTTGGGCAGGTCAGAGCTGTCCTTATACTCCGCATTGCGCTCGGCGTAATTGACTCCGATGCACCAGAGCTTTTCCGGCGCCAGCACCGGCGGAAGCAGCACGAGCTCTTCCAGCGCGTAGTCCGGCTTTTGTCCGGCGACGGCTTCCTGCGCGTCGGCCAGCGCGTTGGCTGCGATCAGCGCCCTGACATCGGAGAAGTCGCGGCCGATCCGCCGGGTCAGATCAACGACGCCGCCTTCCATGACGGCACCGTAGCGCGGCTCTCCGTCCACGAGATAGCTTAGGAGTCGCATGGTCGTTCTCCAATGGTCTTGGGGCGCGCGCGGGGGCGGCGCGCTCAGTCTTTCGATTTGGGAGTCTGGAACACGCCGTGCAGCGTCACGATCTCGCCGAGCCGGGCGTAGCGCGGCCCGCCGATGCGCGCGATCGGATCGAGCGCGACGGTTTCGACCTTGCCGTCGTTCACGAGGCCGTCGCGGAGGTGGAACATCACGACTTCGCCCACGATGAGACGGCTGCGGGCGTCGCCGAATTCGAGGCACTGCCGAAAGCGGCACTCCATCGCAACGGGTGCAACGCTGAGCCGCGGCACCTTGATGCGCTCGCTCGGGAGCGTCTCAAGGCCGAGCTCCGCGACCTCGCTGATCTCGGGCGGATGCTCGACCGATGAGTCGTGCACCGCCTGCATCAGCGGGGTATCGGCGATGTGGATCACGTATTCCTCGGTATCGAGGATGTTATGCGCGGTGTCCTTGTAGTCCGCGCCCTTGCGGCCGACGCTGATCGCGAGCATCGGCGGCTTCTGCGAGACGAAGGTGAAGGCGCTGAACGGCGCGAGGTTGAGCACGCCTGCGCGCGACAGGCTCGTCACCCAGGCGATCGGACGCGGCACCACGATGCCGGTCATCAGCCGGTAGATGCGCTCGGCGCCGAGCTCGCTGGGGTCGATCCGCATCGATCAATCCGCCTTGATGTTGGCCTTGCGCACGATCGGAATCCATTTGGCGTCCTCGCGCGCGAGATAGGCCTTGAATTCGTCGGGCGTCATCGCGACGGCTTCACCGCCGAGCTTCTCGAACTTGTCGACCACGGCGGGGTCCTTCAGGATCGCGGTCAGTGCCTCGTGCAGCTTGTCGATCACGGGCGCCGGCGTGCCTGCCGGTGCGAACAGGCCGGTGAAGGTCTGGCCGTCAAAATCCTTGTAACCAAGCTCGGCGAAGGTCGGCACGTCGGGCAGCGACTTCAGGCGGTGCGGGCTGGTGACGGCCAGCGCCCGGAACAGACCGGCCTTGATGTGCTGCAGGCTGACCGTGAGCTGGTCGAACGCGAACTGCACCTGCCCGCCCAAGAGATCGTTGACGGCAGGCGCATTGCCGCGATAATGCGCGGTGACCCATTGCAGGTCGAGGCTGGACTGCATCAGCTCGCTGAGCAGATGATTGGTGGTGCCGGGGCCGGGCGAGGCCATCGTCAGCTTGCCCGGCTCGCGCTTGGCGAGGTCGATGAATTCCTTGAAGGTGGTCGCCTGCACCGACGGATGCACCTCGAGCACCAACGACGTCATCGAGATCGTCGTGATCGGCAGGAAGTCCTTCTTCCAATTGTAGGCGTCGCGCTTGTTGATTTCGGTCGCGAACAGCACCGGGCCGTTGGCGCCGACGAACAGCGTGTAGCCGTCGGGCGCGGATTTCGCGAACGCCTCGCCCGCGATCATGCCGCCGGCGCCCGCCTTGTTCTCGATGATGAAGGGCTGGCCGAGCTTTTCCTGGAGCTTGTCCGCGATGATGCGCGCGGCGCTATCGACATTGCCGCCGGCCGGATAGGGCACGATCAGCTTGACGTTGCGCGCCGGCCATTGCTGGCCCGACGCCGGTCCCGTCAACATCGCCGCTGCGGCAGCTAGGGCAATCCAGATTAATCGCATGTTAACCTCCCGGCGGCGCTTCCAATTTTACGTCGATTTGCCTGACGTCGTACACGGCATGTCGATTCGGAGCGCAATCTCCAGATGGGCGCTTTACCTGTCGAGTGAATTGTGGCGTTCTCGTCCATATTATGGACAAGACGACTTCCGCGAAATCCACCCGCCGCATCACGGGACCGCGACAGGGCGCGCAGGCGATCCGGCGCGCGCTCGCGGTGCTGCGCATCCTTGCCGCAGGCCGCGAAGACGGCGTGCTGCTGGCCGAGGTGGTGCGGGCGACCGGCCTCACCCGCCCGACCGTGCACCGCATCGTCCACGTGCTGATCGAGGAAGGCATCGTCGAACGGCATGACCGGACCGGCCGCTACGCGATCGGCAACCAGGTGCCGGAGCTCGCGCTCGCACGGCCTCGGCCGTCGCGGCTGCTGATCGCGGCAAATCCGTCGCTGCAACGCGCCTCGGCCGAGATCGGCGACACGCTGTTCCTGACGGTGCGGACCGGCAACGACACGCTGTGCGTTGATCGCCGGATTGGCGTCTATCCGATCCAGGTGCTGTCGATCGAGGTCGGCGCGCGCCGACCGCTCGGCGTCTCCAGCGCAGGCGTCGCCATCCTCGCCGCGATGCCGGCGCAGGACGCGCGAAAAATCGTCGCAGCCAACGAGAAGAGACTGGAGGCCTACCGGACCGATGTTGCGACGGTGCTGGGCCAGGTCACCGCCGCAAGACGGCTGGGATACGGCATGAGGGAAATTGGTCTCGTGCAGGGTACGAAGTCGATCTCGACCTGGATCGAGACCCCGGACGGCCGTCCCGCTGCCGCGATGACCGTCTCCGCCGTTCGCACCAGGCTCGGCCCACGACGCGAACAGGAGGTCGCGGAGATCCTGCTGCGGGAGGCGCGGATCATCGAGCAGGCGATCCGGGGTTAGACAACGCTGTCAATGGGCTGACGCAGCGCGCCATTTTATGGCACAAGAGCCGCCTCCGCCGACCGAGCAACGAGGCCCCGCATGCCCGCGCCAAAACCGCCTGCCTTCGAGACCCTGAGCCTGCATGCGGGCCAGCATCCGGATCCCGCGACCGGCGCCCGCGCGGTGCCGATCTACCAGACCACGTCCTACGTGTTCCAGGATTCCGATCACGCCGCCGCGCTGTTCAATCTCGAACGCGCCGGCCACATCTATACGCGCATCTCCAATCCGACCACCGGCGTGCTGGAAGAACGGCTTGCGGCGCTGGAAGGCGGCGTCGGCGCGATCTGCACCGCGAGCGGCATGGCGGCGCTGCATCTGGCCATCGCCACGCTTCTGAACGCCGGCGACCATATCGTGGCATCGAGCTCGCTCTATGGCGGCACCATCAATTTGCTGGCGCACACGCTGCCGCGCTTCGGCATCACCACAACGTTCGTCAAGCCGCGCGATCTCGACGCGTTCCGCGCGGCGATCAAGCCGAACACGAAGCTGATGATCGGCGAGACCATCGGCAATCCCGGGCTCGAGGTGCTGGACATTCCGAAAGTCGCTTCGATCGCGCATGACGCGAAGATTCCGCTGCTGATCGACAACACCTTTGCCACGCCCTATCTCAGCCGTCCGATCGAGCTCGGCGCCGACATCGTCATGCATTCGGCGACCAAATGGATCGGCGGCCACGGCATCGCGATCGGCGGCGCCATCGTCGACGGCGGTCGTTTTGACTGGCGCTCATCCGGAAAATTCGGCGTGCTGACCGAGCCCTATGGCGGCTATCACGGCATCGTCTTCGACGAGCAGTTCGGCACCGCCGCCTTCATCATGCGCGCGCGTACCGAAGGCCTGCGCGATTTCGGCGCTTGTCTATCCCCGACCAACGCGTTCCAGCTGTTGCAGGGCGTCGAGACGCTCGGGGTGCGCATGGACCGCCATATGCAAAACACCCAGCTCGTGCTGGAAGCACTGAAGTCCAACAAGGCCGTGGATTGGGTGCTGCATCCCTCGCTGGAAGATCATGCGGACTACCAGCTCGCAAAACAATTGCTGCCGCGCGGCGCCGGCTCGATCGTCTCCTTCGGCATCAAGGGCGGGCGGCCCGCCGGCCGCAAGTTCATCGAATCGCTGCGCATGATCAGCCATCTCGCCAATGTCGGCGACGCCAAGACGCTGGTGATCCACCCCGCCTCGACCACACACCAGCAGATGGACGCCGAGCAGCTCAAGGCCTCCGGCATCGGCGAGGAGCTGGTGCGACTCTCGGTCGGCATCGAGACCGCAAGCGACATCGTCGACGATCTCACCCAAGCGCTGCGCATCTCGCAAAAGGTCTGACACCATGAAGCTCTCCGTCAACGGCGCCGAGGTGCTGGTCGCAACCGGCGGCCGCGACTTCGACAGATCCCTGCCCGCGGTCGCCTTCCTCCACGGCGCCGGCTTCGATCATTCGACCTGGGCGCTGCACACGCGCTGGTTCGCCCATCATGGCTTTGGCGTGCTGGCGCCGGATCTGCCCGGCCACGGCCGCTCGCCCGGACCTTCGCTCGGCAGCATCGCCGAGATGGCCGACTGGACGGCGGCCCTGCTCAATGCGGCCGGAGTGACGAAAGCGCATCTGATCGGCCATTCCATGGGCTCGCTGATCTCGCTGGAGACGGCCGCACGTCACCCCGACAAGGTTTCCGCGCTCAGCCTGATCGGCACGGCCGCGACCATGACGGTCGGCCCGGATCTGCTGAAGGCGGCCGAAGCCAATTCGCAGGATGCAAACGACATGGTCTCGATCTGGGGCCTCGGCTTCAACGCCGAGCTCGGTGGCAGCCTCGCACCGGGCCTGTGGATGCATGGCGGGGCGCAGGCCGTATTGAAACACTGCGAGCCGGGCGTGCTGTTCCGGGATTTGTCGGCCTGCAATGCTTACGCGAATGCGCTGCAAGCAGCCGCAAGCGTGAAGGTGCCCACGACGCTCATCCTCGGCGAACGGGACATGATGACGCCGGTGAAGGCCGGCAAGGCACTTGCCGCCGCGATCCCGCATGCGAAGACCGTCGTGGTGCCCGGCGCGGGCCACATGATCATGGCCGAACGCCCGGATGAGTTGTTGGCTGCGCTCCGGAACTGACAGGATCAATCATCCATCTTGCGCGTTGCGGTCAGATATCCCTGTGAAGATCGAGGGAACAGGACCCATGCCAAGACAGGAAGTCATTCGCAAAGCCAGGCAAGACAAGCGTGCCGGTAAATCGGCAAGCACGCAGGCCGGCGAATTCGTCAAGGACCAGATCGACAAGATCCGCAAGGGCAAGCATGGCGCCCGCTCGACGAAGCAGGCCATTGCCATCGGTCTCTCCGAAGCGCGCCGCGCCGGCATCGATCTGCCGCCACCGCGCAAGGAAAGCGTCAAGAAATCGACGCGACGCAGCGCCAAATATGCCTACGAGGTCGGTCAGGGCAAGCGCACCCCGAAGCGCCGGCCGCGCGTGTCGCAAGCAGTCGAAAAGGTTTTGAAGAAGGAGCCGCGCTCGACCGCCTCGCGCAGTGCACTGTCGAAGCAGGGCAAACGTGCCGCGAGCCGGCGAACGGCCGCGTCGCGTTCAGCCGCCGCGCGCAAGGCGAGCCGCACCAAGGGCGCCAAGGCCCGCTCCAGCGCCGCAAAGAAGGCGGCACGCACCAGGGCGCGCCGCCGGAGCTGATCAGTTCGCGCGCCGGCCCCGCTCGGAGAATACCGCACGGGCGGCGCGCTCCGCCTCGCGCGCCGAGCGGAACTGGCGGCCTTCGAGGCTGTCGAACAGACGCTCGGAGGAGAAGAAGCGGAAGCCGCGCGTATCCCTCGTGACGATGCCGGCGGCGCGGTCGTGGATCTCGATGACGTAGGCATTCGATTGAGTTCGGGACATGACTGCTCGTCCGCCGGGTCTCGGCGTTCCTGTCTTTGGATTTGCTTCTTGGGATTTGCTGGGTGAGGTGCTGCTAGGAGGCGGCGGTCAGCAACAACAACATGCGCCGGTGGCCGCCGAGAAACAGCGGCGCGTCATGCACGCATGCATGTCATTGTTACTGCGCGGGTGATCGGTTCTCATATCGCGGCTTCGGCTCGAAGGAGCAGTGTCGATGCGTCGAATATCGAGCGTTTAGCGCGAACGGTCAATGAAATGTCTATCCATAATTGCGATGAGCGCGCAGGGGCGCGTCTCCGGGTGCGAGCGCCGACAAACGAATTCATCTCGCGATGAGTTCTTCCTTCTCCCCTTGCGGGAGAAGGTGGCGCGAAGCGCCGGATGAGGGGTTTGCCTCCGCGAATCCTCAAGAGAGTCGCACGCGGAGAGAGACCTCACCCGTCTCGCCGCTACGCGGCGAGCCACCCTCTCCCGCAAGGGGAGAGGGGAAGAACGAACTCACCACATCGTCGCGGCCGCACGCTCCGGCCAGGCGCGATCATACTCCGCGCCGCCGACCTTGTTCTCGCTCATCTCGGCGAGGATCTGGCCGGGCGTCGGCAGCGTCTTGGGGTCGATGCGCTTGTCGGGATTCCAGAGATCGGAGCGGACGATGGCGCGGGCGCACTGGAAGTAAATTTCGTCGACCGTCATCACCATGACGCTGCGCGGCGCCTTGCCGTCGACCTTGAACGAGGCCAGCAATTCGGAATCGATGGACAGATGCGCCCGGCCATTGGCCCGAACCGCATTTCCGGAGCCGGGGATCAGGAACATCAGCGATACCCTGGGATCGCGCACGATGTTGCGCAAGGAATCGACCCGGTTGTTGCCGCGGCGATCCGGCAGCATCAGCGTCTTCGGGTCATGAATGCGGACGAAGCCGGAGAGATCGCCGCGCGGCGAGCAGTCGATCCCCTCGGGTCCGATGGTAGCGAGCGCGGCGAACGGCGCCTTTTCGATGAAGACGCGATAGAGCGGGGTGACGTGGTCGGCGACTTTCACGATCGATGCGTCGTTGGTGACGCCGTAGATGGCCTCCAGCTGCTCGACCGTTTCGATCACCGACATTCCAGTCTCCTTGTTGTGCGGGCTATTCGTGCCAGCCCTGGTTCCTGATCACGCGCAGAAGCTGGCGGCCGTGATACTCAGCGCTGCCGGCGTTGAGGATGGTGACGTCGGCCTGAGTCGATGCGTCGTCGACGCTGCGCGTCAGCCGTTCCGCGATATTGCCGTCGCTGTGCCGGGCGCGAGCGGCAAGCCGCTGCGCCAGCACATCCGGAGGCGCCGTGATCGCGACCACCACGACGTTTGCATAGGTCTGGCGCAGCACGCCGATCACCGTGCGCGAAACATTGGCCACGACGGCGCGTCCGGCACGAATATCGTCGTTGAGGTCGAGCGGCAGCGCGTAACAATGCCCATGCGCCTCCCAATGCACGGCGAATTCGCCATGCTCGCGCGCGCGACGGAATTCGTCAGGGCTCACCGCAATATTGTCTTCGTCGGCCGAGGATTCCCGCGTCACGACACGGCGCGGGAAGACGATGTCGTGATCCTCGATGCAGGCTGCCCGCGCCAGCCGCAGCAGCGTGTCCTTGCCGGCACCGCTGGGACCGACCACGAGCACGAGCCGCCCGGGCCCGATCGCACCCGTTGTCTTTCCCGCCACGGTGACGGCCTCGCTCATGCGACACGGCTTCCTTCGCGCCAGACGCTGCGGACCGCGGGGACGCGGCCCGCGACATGCACGCGGATCAGATCGGCACGCTTGCCGATCGCGATCTCGCCGCGGTCGGACAGGCCGACTGCCTCCGCGGGCGCCTTCGTCACGGTGCGGATCGCCGCCGGAAGAGTGATGGCGGGCACGTGCTCGGGCAAGTGCAGCGCGGCCATCAGAAGGCTCGAGGGGATGTAGTCCGACGACAGGATGTCGAGCAGGCCCTCGCGGGCGAGATCGACCGCGGCGATATTGCCGGAATGCGAGCCGCCGCGCACGACGTTCGGCGCGCCCATCAGGATGTCGATGCCGGCCTCGTGCAGGCCGCGCGCGGCCTCCAGCGTGGTCGGAAATTCCGCCACCGAAACGCCATCGCGCACGGCGTCCACGACGTTCTCCTCAGTGGTGTCGTCATGGCTCGCCAGCGGGATCTTGTACTTGTGGGCCAGCGCCACGATCTCGCGCATGTTGGTCGCGGCATAGGCCTTCTGATATTCGAAGCGCTTCGCGAACAGCTCGTCGAGCTCGGCGTCGGTCTTGCCGCCGCCCTTACCGCGATAATAGTCGCGCAGCTTGCCTTCGTCCCGGAACTGGCGCTGGCCGGGGGTGTGGTCCATCAGCGACATCAGCCGCACGTCGGGACGGTCGATCAGCTCCCTGGCCTCCTCGACCACGCTCGGCATCGGGATTTCGCAGCGCAGATGCAGGAAGTGATCGGCGCGGAGCAGGTCAGCATCGCGAGCGGTCGTGATTGCGGCGGCAAGCGTGCCGGCGCGGCCGTCGACTTCCTCGGCGCCATCCTCGCGCCAGACCCGGAGCGAGTCGAACACCGTCGTGATGCCTGATGTCGCGAGCTGGCCGTCATAGGAGACGACGGCGGCGACTGGATTCCAGAACACTTTTGGTCGCGGCACGTAATGCGCCTCGAGGTGATCGGTGTGGAGCTCGATCAAGCCGGGCATGATCAGATCGCCGCCGGCATCCTCTGCCCCCGCGGGCGCCCTGCCCTCGCCGATCTCGGCAATGCGTCCATCGGCGAGGGCAAGCCAGCCCTGCTCGATCACCCGTTCCGCCAGCACGATCCTGGCGTTGGCGATCACGATGTCCTTCTTGGCGTTCATGTCCATTTCCTTCAGGCCGCGGCGGCGAAGCTGGTGACGTCGACGGTGCGGTCGGCAATCTGATGACGGATTTCGTCGTCATGGACAATGGCGACCATGGCGACGCCCTGGCGCTTCTTTTCGGCTACCAGCCCGACCACGACGGCGCGGTTGGCGGCGTCGAGCGACGCGGTCGGCTCGTCGAGCAGCAGGATCGGCAGATCCGAGATGAAGCCGCGCGCGATGTTGACGCGCTGCTGCTCGCCGCCGGAAAAGGTCGCGGGCGGAAGCTGCCAGAGCCGCTCGGGGATGTTGAGGCGATGCAACAGTTCGCCAGCACGGGCTTGCGCCTCCGCGCGCGCCAGGCCGTTGACGATCAGCGGCTCGGCGACCACGTCGAGGGTCGCGACGCGCGGCACCGCGCGCAAGAACTGGCTGACATAGCCAATGGTCGCGCGGCGGATGTTGAGAACCTGCCGCGGCTCGGCGGTGGCGAGATCGACCAGCGCGCCGCGATGGTGGATGCCGATCCGGCCGGAATCGCAACGATAATTGCCGAAGATCATCTTCAGGATCGACGATTTTCCGGCGCCTGATGGCCCCGACAGCACGACGCATTCGCCGGGATTGACGTGAAAGGTCACGCCGCGCACCACGGGCAGCTCGATGCCACCTTGCAGGTGCATCGTGAAGGTCTTGTTGGCGTCGGCGATGTCGATCATGGCGGTCATTGGAGAACTCTTCTTGCAAGGCTCATTACGTTGGAAGGCTCATGGCGGCAGGATCGAGGAGACGAGCAGCTGGGTATAGGGCTCGCGGGGGTCGTCGAGCACCTGATCGGTGAGGCCGGTCTCGATGACTCGGCCGCCCTTCATGACCATGACCCGATGCGACAGCAGGCGCGCGACCGCGAGATCATGGGTGACGATGATGACCGCGAGATGCAGCTCCGCGACCAGGCTGCGCACGAGGTCGAGCAGACGGGCTTGCACGGAAACATCGAGGCCGCCGGTCGGCTCGTCCATGAACACCAGCCGCGGCTCGGTGACGAGGTTGCGGGCGATCTGGAGCCGCTGGCGCATGCCGCCGGAATAGGTCCGCGGCGCATCGTCGATGCGCGCGATGTCGATCTCGACGCGAGTCAGCCAGTCCGACGCGGTATCGCGGATGCGGCCGTAGTGATTCCACCCCACCGCCATCAGCCGCTCGCCGACATTGGCGCCGGCCGAGACGGTCATGCGCAGCCCCTGCGCGGGATCCTGATGAACGAAGCCCCAATCGGTACGAAACAGGAAGCGCCGCTCGGCCTCGCCCAGCGTGGTGAGATCGCGGGTGACGCCATCGCGCATCCGGTAGGACACCTCACCGCCGCTGGCCGCGAGCTGACCCGACAGCAGCTGCAGCAGCGTCGATTTGCCCGAGCCGGATTCGCCGACGATCGCCAGCACCTCGCCGGGGTAGAGCGCAAAGGACACGTCGCGGCACGCCGCGATCCGGCCATAGGACTTACTGAGGGATTTTGCGACCAGCAGCGGCTCGTCGTTCTCGAGCATGTCTTGATCAGCCATTCGATGCCTCCTGCGCCTTGTCCTTGTACGGCGCGGCGCTGAGGCTGCCGTGATGGCCGGCGGCCTGACGTCCCTCGCAATAATCGGTGTCGGAGCAGACGAACATGCGCCCGCCCTTGTCGTCGGTCACGATCTCGTCGAGGTAGGAATTTTCAGCGGCGCACAACGCGCACGGCGCGTTGAAGCGGTACGGCTCGAAGGGATGGTCCTCGAAGTCGAGCGACACAACTTGCGTATAGGGCGGGATCGCATAGATGCGCTTCTCGCGGCCGGCGCCGAACAGTTGCAGCGCCGGGCAATTGTCCATCTTGGGATTGTCGAATTTGGGCGTCGGCGACGGGTCCATCACGTAGCGCGCATTGATCTTCACCGGATAGGCGTAAGCCGTCGCGATGTGGCCGAAGCGGGCGATGTCCTCGTAGAGCTTCACATGCATCAGGCCGTATTCGGCGAGCGCGTGCATGCGCCGCGTCTCCGTCTCGCGCGCCTCGAGGAAGCGCAGCGGCTCCGGGATCGGCACCTGGTAGACCAGCACCTGGTTTGCGTGTAGCGACGTCTCCGGAATGCGGTGGCGGGTCTGGATCACGGTCGCATCGATCGTCGCCGTCGTCGTGGCGACGCCGGCGGTCTTGGCAAAGAACTTCCTGATCGAGATCGCATTGGTGGTGTCGTCGGAGCCCTGGTCGATCACCTTCAGCACGTCCTCGGGCCCGAGGATCGCGGCCGTCACCTGCACGCCGCCGGTGCCCCAGCCATAGGGCATCGGCATTTCACGGCTGGCGAACGGCACCTGATAGCCGGGGATCGCGATCGCCTTGAGGATCGCGCGGCGGATCATCCGCTTGGTCTGTTCGTCGAGATAAGCGAAATTGTAGGCGGGCGCGTTCATTCCGCGGCCTCCTTCATGGCATCGGGCGCATTGGCCTCAGTGAATTCCTTCCGCAGCTTGCGCAACAGGCCGAGCTCAGACTGGAAGTCGACATAATGCGGTAGCTTCAGATGCTCGACGAAGCCGGTAGCCTGGACGTTGTCCGAATGCGACATCACGAATTCTTCGTCTTGCGCGGGGGCGAGTGCCTCTTCGCCGAGCTCGCGCGCACGCAACGCGCGGTCGACCAGCGCCATCGACATCGTCTTGCGCTCGCTCTGGCCGAAGGCGAGGCCATAGCCGCGGGTGAAGCACGGCGCCTCCGTCGCGGAGCCCTTGAACTGATTGACCATCTGACACTCGGTGAGCTCGATCGAGCCGAGCGGCACGGCGAAGCCGACGTCTTCCGCGGAGAATTCAACCTCGACCTCACCGAAGCGAATCTCGCCGGCGAAGGGATGGTTGCGGCCGTAGCCGCGCTGGGTGGAATAGCCCATCGCCAGCAGAAAACCTTCGTCGCCACGCGCGAGATTTTGCAGGCGCAGGTCACGATCGGCGGGAAAATTGAGCGGCTCGCGAGTGAGATCGCCGACGCTGGCGCCGTCCTCAGCCTGAGGCGAGGATTCGATCAGCCCGTCGCGGCCGAGGATGTCGGTCACCCGCGGGGTTGGCGCAGACGATGCTTCGGCCGTCGCCGGTGTCTCCGGCACAAAGCCCTCGGCGAGCGAGGGATCGAGCAGGCGGTGGGTATAGTCGAAGGTCGGGCCGAGGATCTGGCCGCCGGGAATGTCCTTGAAGGTCGAGGACACCCGCCGCCGTATCCGCATCGCGCCGGTCTCGACCGGCTCGCTGGCGCCGAAGCGGGGCAGCGTCGCGCGGAAGGCGCGGACCAGGAAGATCGCCTCGATCAGATCGCCGCGCGCCTGCTTGATGGCGAGCGCCGCGAGCTCGCGGTCATAGAGCGAGCCTTCGCTCATGACGCGGTCCACGGCGAGACCAAGCTGCTCGGAGATCTGGTCGAGCGAGATTTCCGGAACGCTTTGGTCGCCACGCCGCGCACTGGCGAGCAGGCGATGGGCGTTCTCGATGGCGCGTTCGCCGCCTTTGACTGCGACATACATGCTTAGCTTCCCCTGCTCACGATACGCGTGGTGCGCGGGATCGCAACCATGGCGTCATCGGCGACCAGCACCACATCGATACCGCGCGGAAACAGCGCCTCGTTAATACGAAGTCGCTCGAACACGTCGAACGGCTTGATCGACGCCTGGAGCGTGGCGACGCCGTCGATGCCGGGCCCGCGCAGCTCGAAGCTGCGTCCCGAATCGAGACTCTCGACCTGCAGGATCAACGTGGTCGACCGATCCGGATATTCGCTGGTGCCGAGCGCGAAGCGCTCCAGCGAAGGCAGCGCCCCGCCGTCGCTGATCAGCGCGAAGCTGGCGATGGAAGAATCCTGCACCACCGGCGCACCAGTATGGAATTTCAGCCATTTCACGACGTCGGAAGTCTCATGCATGCGCGCATCGAGCCAGAGCGGCGTGTCGTGATCGAACAGCGTCAGCGCGATCGCGGCCGTCCCGCGCATCATCACACGAGGCGCTCCTGATGTCGGCACGATGCGCTGCACCGATCCCGGCCGCGCCATCGCGTCCATGACCGAGCGAAAGGTCGATTGCGCCGACAAGACCTTATCGGCGAACCCCGGCGGCAGTTCCGCAATCGTGGTCATGATCTCACCCCTCACCGCGCACCATGGTGTAGAAATCAACCTTCGTCGCGGCGGTCTGGGCCGCCACCTGCTTGCGCCTGACCATCAGCTGCTCACGCAACGGCGCGATAATGTCCCGCTCCACCGCGGCGCCGAAATCGCTGGACTGCACCAGGGCATCGCACAGCGCGATCAGCCGCGCCTTCTCGCCGTCGCGGCCGAGCGTGTAGCCGAAACCGACCTCGCCGCTCGCAAGCCGCACCGCGGCGCGCGACACCGTGGCTTCACCGAGGTTGAACGGCGCACCATCGCCGCCGACCCGGCCGCGCAGCATGACGAGGCCGTTTTCCGGCGCGCGCAGATCCTGATGCGCCGGCAAAGCGAGAGCGTGGAGGCGAGCGGCGATCTCGCCCGCCTCCGCGTGCGCCAGCACGGACATTGCGGCCTTGCGCTGGGCTTGCTGATTATTGTGCTGGGTCACCGCATCCACCGACTTCTCTGCAGAACTTGCCGAATCCAAGTTGTCTATGATACTAGACAACTTGATACGGGAGCGCCATGACTGTTTCGTGACAAAGGCGTGATTTCTGGAGTAGCTTCCCGGCCACATGAGCATGCAGGACACAGCCTCCTCCGGCGTCGCGTTGTGGCGCCTCGTTGCCGACGGCATCGAGCGCGGCATCGCCGACGGCCGCTTTGCGGCGGGCGACAAGCTGCCGGGCGAGGTGGAGATCGCCGAAACCTATCGCGTCAACCGCCACACCGTGCGACGCGCGCTGGCCGCGCTTGCCGAGCGCGGCATCGTGCGGGCAGAACGCGGCAGCGGAACCTATGTCGAGGCGCAGAAGCTCGCTTATCCACTGCGCTCGCGGACCCGTTTCTCCGAGATCGTCGGCGCGGACGGCCGCGAACCGCATGGCCGGCTGATCGAGGCGTCCGCTGACGTTGCGACCCGCGAACTCGCGCGGGAGCTTGGCCTCAAGACCGGCGCACCGCTGGTCCGGATCGAGGCGATGCGCCTCGCCGACCGCACGCCGATCTGTGTCTCCACGACGTGGCTATCGGCACAGCTATTCCCCGCTGCGGGCGACGTCTTTGCCGCGACCCGCTCGATGACGAAATTGCTCGAGCATTACGGCGTCCGGGACTATCGCCGCGGCGCGACCCGGATCACCGCCGGTATCGTCGACGCAACCGACGCCGCACGGCTCGATCTGGCGCTGGGACGGCCGATCCTGGTGGTCGACGCCACCGATCACGATCTCGACGGCAAGCCGCTGGTCACCAAGCATTCGCGCTTTGCGGCGGAGCGGGTGGAATTTCTGGTGGAGAACGGGTGAACTGGCTGCCCTCTGCCCCTCTCCCCTTGCGGGAGAGGGTGGCTCGCCGCGCTAGCGGCGAGACGGGTGAGGGGTTGCCTCCGCGCACTGATCTGAATTGAGGATGCAGACCCCTCATCCGGCGCTTCGCGCCACCTTCTCCCACAAGGGGAGAAGGAAGAAGGTTACGCCACCGCCCGCCGCCCGATAATCGCAAAACGCAATTTGCCCGAAACGAAATCGATCGCGGCGACTGCGACCAGGATCATCAGGATCAGGAACGACACCTTCTGCCATTCCAGCACGCGGATCTGCTCGGCGAGCTGGAGGCCGATGCCGCCGGCGCCGACGATGCCGATGATGGTGGCCGAGCGCGTATTCGACTCGATGAAATAGAGCACCTGCCCGGCAATCACGGGCAGGACCTGCGGCAGCAGGCCGAAGCGAATCTCGTGCAGCGCGCTACCGCCGGAGGCGCGGATGCCCTCGACCTGCTTCTGGTCGGCGCCCTCGATCGCCTCCGAGAACAGTTTTCCAAACGCGCCGAAATCCGACACGGCAATAGCGAGCACGCCGGCAAACGGGCCGAGCCCGACCACGTTGATCCACACCAGCGCCCAGATCAGCGTGTCGACTCCGCGGATTGAATCCAGGAAGCGCCGCAAAATCCTCGACGGCACCACATTGCGCGCGGCAAGAAGACTGACCGGCAGCGCGAAGACCGCGGCCAGCGTCGTGCCGAGCAGCGCAATCGACAGCGTCTCGCCCAGCGCCTTCAGATAGACCGGCAGCGACGAGCCGGGATCCGGCGGGATCATCATCAGGCTGATCCAACCGAGCTGGCTGAGCCCCGCGAACAACCGCGACGGCGAGAAGTCGAGATCGATGAGGCCATAAATCAGAACCGCGAGCGCCGCGACGATCATCGCCGGCATCGGGAGCCGCGCCGAAGCCGGCCGGTCGAACACATCAGGGTAGCGCGCGCGAAGCGCTGATGTGTCAATGTCCTGCGGCCCCGTCACGTCCGCGCCTCCTTGCCGAACAGGCGGCCGCGCAGCCAGCCGGTGCTGATGTCGATAATGAAAACCGTGACGATGATGGTGAGCAGGATGGCGCTGACGTCCGAGTAGTAGAACTTGCGGATGGCGACGACGAGCTCCTGGCCGATGCCGCCGGCACCGACGAAGCCCATCACGGAGGCCTCGCGGACGTTGATCTCGAAACGCAGCAGCGCGTAGCTGGCATAGCCCGCCGTGACCTGCGGCAGGATGGCGAAGCGCATGCAGGACAGCCAGCTCGCGCCGGTCGAGCGGACGCCTTCGACCGGTTTCATGTCGGCGTTCTCGACGATCTCCGAGAACAGCTTTCCAAGCGCGCCGGTGGAGTGAATCGCGATCGCCAGCACGCCCGCCATCGGCCCCAGCCCGAAGGCGATCACGAAGATCAGGGCAAACACGATGCCGGGGACCGTGCGGGCGAATTCGAGCAGGCGCCGCACGACGAAGCGCAACCACGGCGCGGGCGAGGTGTTTTCAGCCGCAAAGAAGTTCAGGCAAAACGCAAAAGTCGCGCCGATCAGCGTGCCGACATAGGAGATCAGCAAAGTCTCGCCCAGCATCCTCAGCCATTTGCGCCAGCCCCACAGCCACTCGCCGACATCGGTCCAGACCCGCTGGCCGGTGTCGAGTGTGAGGATGCGGTCGAAATAGCTGATGAAGTTGCCAAAGTGGGCGAACAGCGTGCGCAGATTCACTTCAGCGCCGATCGCGGCCAGACACAGTGCTGCGGCGAAGATCACGGCTCCAGACAGGATTCGGAGCCGCTTGCGCGCCACCGCCTGGCGATAGGCGGCGTTGAGCACGGCGAGCTGTTGCTCGGGGAGGATCGAAACCGCGACGGTCATCTTGGCCAGGAAAATGGTCAATCAAAGAGAAAGAGCCGGGTCCATCGACCCGGCTCCAGTGGCATCGTCCCGAAACTCAGGACGCCTTCTTCTTACGCAGCGCATCGACGAACTTGATCAGCTCGATCGTGCCATCCCAATCCTTGGTGGTCGCGGGATGAAAACCCTTCTTCTGGCCGTCCTGGAGGCGATGGAACGCAGCCTTGTCCTTGGCCGGCGCGTCGAAGAACGCCTTGGCGATGGCGGCCTTGGCCTCTTCCGGCAGGTCAGAATTGTAGGCATAGGGGCCGTTGATGATCGGCGCCGACTTGTGGATGATGCGGAAATCATCCTTCTTCATCGCCGAGCCATCGGCATTCTTCAGCATGCCCTTGGTCAGCATCTGCGCTAATGTCGAGTCGTTGTCGCTGGTCCACTGGTTGGCCGCGACGTCGACCGTGCCCTGCGCCAGCGCCAGGATCGCGTTCTCGTGGCTTCCGGTGAAGACGACCTTGCTGAAATAGGTGTCGGCGTCCGCGATGCCCATCTTGTCGAGCTCGAAGCGCGGCACGTTGTTGCCGGAGGTCGAGTTCGGGTCGACCAGGCCGAGGTTCTTGCCCTTGAGCTGGTCGATGCTCTTGTAGGCGCTGCTCGCCTTGACGAAGAACACCGAGTAATAACCGGTGGAGCCGTCGGAGTTGATGTCGTTGGCGAAGGCGTCGGTCTTGACGCCGGTCAGGCGGGCGCGGGCGAACGAGGCCGAGCCGTAGCTCGCGATGTGAATGTTGCCGGCACGCTGGCCTTCGATTACGGCAGCGTAGTCGTTGGCGATGCGCAGCGTGACTTTCACGCCCAATTCCCTGGAGAGATAGCTCATGAACGGCGCCCAGCGCTCGGTCACGCCCGAGGCGTTTTCCGCCGGAATGACCGCGAAGGTCAGCTCGGGATATTTGGCTTTCCAGTCTTCGGCGGAGGCCGAAGTCGTCAACGCGAGCGCGGCGGCGCCGGCGAGAATCAATCTGCGAGTAATCATGATAGCCTCTTCATTGGTTGAGGTCGGTTGACGCAAAATTGGTAAGTCCTGATGCGGCGCAGCTCAGGCGGCGGCCGCCGTTCCAAGCGCCGGAATGCCCTGTCGCACCGGTGCAGGCGTGCCGCCCATGACTTCGGCGGCTTCGAGATCGTAGAGCTCGCGCGCCACGTGGTCGGTCAACTCGGCCGGCGCGCCGTCGAACACCACGCGGCCCTGCGCCATGCCAATCAGGCGGTCGCAATAGCTGCGCGCCAGGTCGAGCGAATGCAGATTGCAGAGCACCGTGATGCCGAAGTGCTTGTTGATGCGCAGCAGCGCATCCATGACGATCTTGGTGTTGCGCGGATCGAGCGAGGCGATCGGCTCGTCGGCGAGGATGATGTCGGGCTGCTGCACCAGCGCGCGGGCAATCGCGACGCGCTGCTGCTGGCCGCCGGAGAGCTGATCGGCGCGCTGGGCCGCGAGCGGGGCAATGTCGAACTGTTCGAGCGCGGACATCGCCAGCGCCCTGTCCTGCTCGGGCCAGGTCTGCGACAGCGAGCGCCAGGCCGGCATCGTCGCAAGCCGTCCCATCAGGACGTTGGTGAGCACATCGAGCCGGCCCACCAGATTGAACTGCTGAAAGATCATCGCCGAGCGCGCCCGCCACTGCCGCAGCTCCTTGCCGCGCAGCGCCGTGACGTCGAGGCCGTCGAACAGGATGCGGCCCTGTGCAGGGGTCGCGAGACGGTTGATGGTGCGCAGCAGGGTCGACTTGCCGGCGCCGGAGCGTCCGATCACGCCGACGAAGCCGCCGGGAGAGACTTGAAACGAGGCGTCGTCCACCGCGGCTTTCACGCCGAAGCGACACGTCAGACCTTCAACCACCAGCATGCAGGGCTCCAGAGTAGCTGGGACCCACCGCTAACGCCGGCGCTTGACACTTGTGTGACACGGACGTTGCGGTGCGGCGATCCTACACACCTCATCTCCTGTTCATCCCCTGTCATGGCGTCGTCATGACATTGTCATCAAGCCGCTCGAAGAGAAACGCCCGCCCTCTCGTTCGGATTCAACATGGCCGCCAAAGCTCTTTCGGTCCAGCCGACTGTCGATCCCTCCGCGAAGCTGCACGACGCCAGGCTTGGGGCCTACACCGAGGTCGGCGCGCGCACGATGCTGCACGAGGTGACGATGGGGGATTACTCCTATGTCGTGAACGACGCCCAGATCACCTACACCACCATCGGAAAATTCTGCTCGATCGCGGCGATGACACGGATCAATCCGGGCAATCACCCGATGCAACGCGCCACGCAGGCGCACTTCACCTATCGTTCGAGCGCCTATTTCGAAGGCGAGAGCGACGACACGGAATTCTTCGACTGGCGGCGCCAGCATCACGTCCATATCGGCCATGACGTCTGGATCGGCCATGGCGCGATCGTTCTGCCGGGCCGCAACATCGGCACCGGCGCGGTGATCGCGGCCGGCGCCATCGTCACCAAGGACGTTCCGGCCTACACCATCGTCGCCGGCAATCCGGCGCGCATCGTGCGCCGGCGGTTCTCGGAAGAGGTTGCGGGGCGGCTTGCGAGGCTCGCTTGGTGGGACTGGGATCACGACAAGTTGCGTGAAGCCCTGCCCAATTTCCGCAAGCTCGGGATTGAGGATTTCCTCACGGCATACGAAGCAGGGGCACCCTCTTCTGCCAGCAAACGAAGCGCGGTCGCGTGACAGACATATTCCTCGAGGGCGGGCGGGCCCTGATCGGCTCCGAGTTCGCCGAAACGTCGCTTCTCGTGTCCGGAACGGACATCGCAGAGATCAATGCCTCGCGCAGCCGGGCGCGGCTGGCGATCAAGGCGCGCGATCTGCTGGTCCTGCCGGGCATCGTCGATCTGCATGGCGATGCCTTCGAGCGACAGATGATGCCGCGCGCCGGGGTCGATTTCCCGATCGACGTCGCGCTCGCCGACAGCGACCGCCAGGCGATCAGCAACGGCATCACCACGGTTTTTCACGCCACGACCTGTTCGTGGGAGCCGGGCCTGCGCAGCGCCGGCAATGCGCGCAGCCTGATGGAGGCGATCGAACGGCAGCGCCCGCAATTCGCCGCCGACACCCGCTTTCACCTGCGCCACGAGACCTACAATCTCGACGCCGAAACCGAGATCAGCCAATGGCTCACTGAGGGCCGCGTCGACCTGTTCGCCTTCAACGACCACATGGACGGCACGGTTGGGGACATGGCCAAGCCGCGCAAGCGCAATCGCATGGTGGAGCGCACCGGCCTGTCGAGCGAGGAATTCGACCGGCTGGTCGGACACATAATGTCCCGCGCCGCGGATGTGCCGGCTTCCGTGTCACGGCTGGCCGCGACGGCCCGCGCCGCCGACGTGCGGATGCTCTCGCACGATGATGCGACGCCGGCGATGCGCGAAGGCTTTCGCGCCATGGGCGTGGCGATTGCGGAGTTTCCGATCAACGAGGAGACAGCGCGGGCGGCAGCAAGCCACGGTGACGCCATCGTCTACGGCGCGCCGAACGTCGTGCGCGGAGGCAGCCACACGGGCTGGACCAGGGCATCCGACATGATCGCCAAAGGGCTCTGCTCGGTTCTGGCCTCGGACTACTACTATCCCGCGCAGCTGCTCGCTGCGTTCCGGCTCGCCGCCGATGGCGTGCTGCCGCTGACCGAGGCCTGGAATCTGGTCTCCGCCGCGCCCGCGCGCGCGACCGGTCTTGCAGATCGCGGCGTGCTCGCGGAAGGCCGGCGCGCGGACATTCTGCTGGTCGACGACAGCATGCCGCTGCGGCCGCGGCTGATCGCCGTGATATCAGGCGGCAAGCTCGTGCATCTCACCGAGGCGACGCGGTTGCTTGGCATGCCAGCTACCCCGCGCCAAGCTGTCGCCGCGGCATAAACCCGCTATGCTCGGACGATGACGAGTTTCCCCCGCTACGCGATCTATTTTGCCGCAGGCAGCGACAGCGCGCTCACCCGCTTCGGCGCGGAGTTGCTCGGCTACGATGCCTATACCGGCAACGAGCTGCCGTTTCCCGCCGACGCATCGCGTCTCGCGCCGGACTGGCGTGATGTCACCGCCGATCCCCGCAAATACGGCTTTCACGCCACGCTGAAGGCGCCGATGGCGCTGGCGTCCGACAGGCGCGAGGTCGAGCTTGTTGCGGCCTGCGCGACATTCGCCGGCAGGGCACGCGCAATTCCGGTGATCCGCCCGGTCGTCGATTCCATCAGCGGCTTCATCGCCGTCATTCCCGGGGAGCCGGTCGGCGAACTCCAGCAGCTCGCCGCCGATTGCGCGCGCGACTTCGACTCCTTCCGCGCGCCGCTGAGCGCGGAAGACCGTGCGCGGCGCAAGCCGGAGAAGCTGAGCGAACGGCAGCGCCACTATCTCGACCGCTGGGGCTATCCTTACGTGATGGAGGAATTCCGTTTCCACATGACGTTGACGGGCCGGCTCGACGTGGAGCGGCGCGGGCCGATTCTGGAAATGCTGCAGGGAAGGTTTGCTGCGCTCGGCCTCAAGACGCTTGCGATCGATCGCGTCGCGCTGTTCAAACAGGACCACGCCAAGGCTCGCTTCCGCATCATCGGCGAGTGGGCTTTGACCCAGTAAGTGTCAGTGCCAGCTCGCGAGATTGAAGCCGAAGGCCACAACGCCAACCAGAATGAGGCTGGTGGCCCAGATTACATCCAGATTGAACCAGCTTCGCGAGACGAACCTCAATCCCAGATGGCGGTAGACCAGCCACGCCAGACATCCGCCGGCGCTGACCATGGCAGCGACGTGCACCAAAGACACCAGAACCGCCATCCCGAGACTCGCCTTCATCAGCGCGCCGGCGGCCTCATGGCCGGCATCGAGTTCGAAGGCCTGGCAGAGCCCGAGATAGATCGGCACGAGCATCAAGGCGGCGCCGTGAGCAATGGCAACGGCAAATGACCAGAGCGCCAATTGCGTCGGCGGAATTCGTGCCAGCGCGCGCGGATGGCGCCGCTCGACCAGCCGATAGACGCCGAAGCCGATGACGAAAAGGCTCGCGCCGAGCTGGATCGAACGCTGCCACTCGGCCAGCACGAGCAGGAACGCGAATGGCAGCAGCACGAGAAGCGTTGCCAGGAGATGTCCGGCGGCCAGAGCCCACAACGCACGAAAGAGCGCGCGCGGGCTCTTGTCCATGAGCCCGGCCGAAACGGCGAGCGGCCAGCCCATTCCCGGATTGACCCCGTGATAGAGACCGCTCGCAACAAGAGCGAGCCACAGCCAGCCGAGGCTCGCGTGTGCCCAATCTAGGCCGACGGGTAGCAAAAGGAGTCCGTCGAACAATCGCCGCCCTCCAGCCTGATCTGGTGCGCACGATATCCGTCGGGGAAGCTCACGAAGTAGTTCTTGTCGAGCTCGAAGCCACCATTGCGACCGACATTGGCCATGACTTCCAAACCCGGAACGCCATCGGGATAGAACTGGTCATCCCAGGTGGAATAGAGCGAATTGGTCCAGTACACCCGCCTGCCGTCCCGGCTGATCTCGACCATCTGCGGACCGGCCGCAAATGCCTTGCCGTTCGGATGGGGGGTGCGGCGCGCGATGCCGCCGATGTGAACCGAGCCCGCAAGCTTCGGCTTTCGCGGATCACTCACGTCGTACTGGCGCATTTCACCCGTGCCCCAGCACGAGACATAGAGAAAACGATCATCCATCGACAGGTCGATGTCGGTCACCAGCGGCGGCACGGCGCCAAAGCCCTGAAGCAGCGGCGGGAGCTTCTCCTTTGGCGCAGGCTCGGGCGGGATCGTCGCCGTCTTCTCCGCATGGAATTTTCCGCCTTCGCGCCACCAGGTCCAGATCGAGGCTTCGAGATTCGTGGTGTCGACCACAACGCCTACAAAGCCGTATTCGCGAACCGGATCGTGCGCCGGCCGTACCTCCAGCGCCATCTGATGATTGGCGCCGAGGTCGATGGTCTGCACGTTGCGACGGGCGCGGAGATCCCAGAAGTGGAGACGATGGCCATATTTGTTCGCCAGCAGATCTTCCGGGACGATCCCGTTCTCGAACTGCGGCGGCAATGCCCATTCGCTCGTCACCATGTAGTCGCGCGGCAGGTTCCACCAGAAATCATAGTGCAGCGTCTGCGGACCGCGGTCGATCTCCCATCGTCCAAGGACCTCGAACGTCTCGCAATCCATGATGAAGACGCCTGGAGGCCCGTTGGTGCCGTCCTTGCCGCCGCCGCCGAGCGTGCTCACATAGACGCCGTCCGGCCCGCAATGGATGGTGTGCGGCCGCGAATAGCCGGTCTTTTTGAAGACTTCCTCGGGCTCGATGATCTTGTGGATTTTGGCTTTGGTCGGATCGGGCTTGGTATCGATGATGTAAATCCGCGACGAGCGCAGCCCGGGGATGATGAGATAGCGCCGCTCGATGAAGGCATGCCCAGTGAGCGGCGACAAGGCGGAGGAGCAGGCATTCCAGCCGAAGTGATGAAACTCATCGCCCTTGTTGGGCATCGTCACGGTGTGGACGATCTGGCTGTAGGTCGGCGATCCCGGCTTGGCGTCGATCACCGCGAGAGCATCCGGTTTCGAGAAATCCGGACTGAGCAGCAACGTGTAGGCAAAGTTCTCCGCAGGAGCTTCCATCGCAAGCTTGGGCGATGCGTGAAAGGTGGGATCCGGCCTCATCGTCATGGCACTGCCTCCCTGTTTCGTTGGTTCGCACCAACCTGGTTCGGAATAGCGGCATAATGAAGAGCTGTTGCGCGATGTCTTGAGTTGCTCCGCGGGCCAGGTTGGCGAGCGTACAATATGTCATCGCCGGGCTGCGGGAAACCGCCCGAACCGCGTTAATTCGACGCCTTCAGCCAGATGGAAGCTGGCGGGATCAGGCCAGGGGTGCGCACCTCACACTCAGCGTCGTCCCGGCCTTCGCCGGGACGACAGCGTTGCGCTACTTCCCCCACCTCAACGCCAGCGCATCGCGCTCCTTGGCCAACTCCAGCAGCCCGGCCCGCGTCGCCGGGTGCAACGGCTGGAGCGGATGCCGCACCGTGTCCGACTTGATCACGCCGCCGGCCTGCATCATCGCCTTGCAGGCGATCAGGCCGCATTGGCGGTTTTCGTAGTTGATCAGCGGCAGCCAGCGTTCGTAGGCGGCTTTGGCCTCTTCACGCTTGCCGGCGAAATAGGGATCGACGATCTGGCGGATGCCGTCGGGATAGCCGCCGCCGGTCATCGCGCCGGTGGCGCCGGCATCGAGATCGGCGAGCAGCGTGATCGCTTCCTCGCCGTCCCAGGGACCCTCGATATCGCTGCCGCCGGCGTCGATCAGGCTGCGCAGCTTTGCAGCCGCGCCCGGCACCTCGATCTTGAAATAACGGATGTTGGCGAAATCGCGCGCCAGCCGCGCGAGTAGCTCAACCGACAGGGGGGTGCCGGCGACAGGCGCATCCTGGATCATGATCGGAATCTTGATCGCGCCCGACAGCACCTTGAAGAATTCGACGACGCCTTTTTCGGGCACGCGGAAGGTGGCGCCGTGATAGGGCGGCATCACCATGACCATGGCGGCACCGGCCGCCTCGGCCTGCCGGCTGCGCGCGGCGCAGACGGCCGAGCTGAAATGCGTGGTGGTGACGATCACGGGAACGCGGCCCGCGACATGCTCCAGCACCGCATGCATCACGGTCTCACGCTCGGCATCCGTGAGCACGAACTGCTCGGAGAAATTGGCGAGAATGCACAGACCGTTCGAGCCTGCGTCGATCATGAAATCGATGCAGCGACGCTGTCCCTCAAGGTCGAGTTCGCCGCGCTCGTCGAAGATGGTGGGTGCGACCGGGAACACGCCGCGATAGGGGCGCTGGGCCTTGTGGTGGGGCGTGACCGGCATCGAACTCTCCATCCCTGATATCTCTTACATCTGCCGCGACGCTCGCACAGCGCCACAGATGTACCCGCCGCGCGCATCGGCGGCAATGCCGATCGCGCGACGTAAGGACGGAAGATTGTCGAAGCTATGCGGTCCTCACCGCGCCCAAAAAGCCCTCGACCGCGACGCGGAGACGATCGGCGTCGGCGGACATTTTCGTCACGGACACCGACAGGACCGAACCGGCATTGCCGGTCTCCTGGTTCAGCCTGGCGACGCTGCCGATGGTGTCGGTGACCTCGCGGGTTCCCTGCGCGGCCTGCTGGAAGTTGCGGGAGATCTCGGTGGTGGCCGCACGCTGCTGTTCGACCGCTGCCGCGATCGCCGTCATCTTTTCGTCGATGCCGCTGATCGCGCCGCCGATCGCGCGGATGGCCGCGACCGCCTGGCCCGTCGCGCCCTGGATCTCCGCGACCTGGCGGGAGATTTCTTCCGTCGCCGTCGCCGTCTGCGAAGCGAGGCTCTTGACCTCGCCGGCGACCACGGCGAAGCCGCGGCCGGCCTCGCCCGCGCGCGCGGCTTCGATGGTGGCGTTCAACGCCAGGAGATTGGTCTGCCCTGCGATGGCGTTGATCATCTTCACGACCTCGCCGATGCGGCCAGCGGTCTGATCGAGGATTTCGACCGTCGCATTGGTCTGCGCTGCCTGCGACACGGCTTCGCGGGCCTCGCGGGCGCTGGCCTGCACCTGCGCGGAGATCTCGCCGACGGACGCCGAGAGTTCTTCGGTCGCCGCTGCGATGGTCTCGAGATTGTTGGTGGCCTGCTCGGCGGAGGAGGAGACCGCCGCGGTCTGGCTGCTCGATTCCGAAACCAGTGAGCGGACGTCAGTCGCGGTGGCATCGAGCTCCTTGGTCGACGCCGCAACGCTGTGAATGACGGCTTGCACGGTGTCGTCGAAACTGCGGCAGGCCGCATCGACGGTGCCGGAGCGGGCGAGCTGGAGCGCCTGCTGCGATTCGCGCTCCTGGCCCAGGCGTTCCGCGGTCGCCGCGCTCTCGCGCAGGCTTTCGAGTGCGGCCGCCATGGTGCCAAACTCGTCGGGATACCTGGATTGCGGGACGGGCGTCGCGTAGTCGCGGGCGCTGATCTTGGCGATCGCGTCCAGGATGGCGCGCACCGGGCGCATCAGGCGATTGCGCACCACGTACACGCCGGTCAGGGTCACGGCCAGCGCGAGCAGGAACGCGAGCGACTGCACGACGAGATTGGTGAGCGCCTTGGCCTGCACCGTTTCCGCCCGGACGATCGACTGGTCGAGCGCCTTGTTCGCCACCGCGACGATGGACGCAAAGGGTGACTGACACAGCGTATTCCATTCCGCGGCGGGCATCGCGGGCTTACCGCTGCCGTCGAAATTCTTGGTGAGGTCGCCGATCTGCTTGAGGGCACCGTCGGTCTTGGCCTTCGCGTCCGCCGCTGCCGTCACCAGCTCCGCCGCCACGCCGGGCGCGGCCAGCAACTCGGCCATGCCCGCCCAACCGGAGGCGATCGTGCCATCCCATTGCGCCACTGACCGCTTCTGAGCGTCGTCGAGCGGCTTGCTGGCGTTGACGTTGGAGCGAAGGGACGAACAATGGATACCATAACGATCGCGCACCTGCCAGGCGAAGCGCCGGACCTGGATCATGCGGGCGATGAAGGGGTCGTCCATCCAGGCGCGGTTCGACACCGCGGTGGAAGCGAGGTTGGCCGTTTCGATCACCTTGGTGACGCCATCATACCAGGAGTTGGTGCGCTCGATCTTGCGCTCCGCGCGCGGGCGCTTGGCCTCGTCGTAGAACAGCTGGAACTGCGGCGCGGCGGCGCTCCAGCCCTGCTTCAATGTGCCAGCGAGTTCGTCGCGGCGGGCGAAATCGACGGTGGCGAGCGCGGCGCCGATGGCGTCATAGCCGCCCTGCTCGGCCTTCTCCGCCGCCTCGAGTTTTGCTCGCGGATCATCCTCGCCGAGGATCGCGCTCTGGGCATCGCCGCGATTGTTGCGCAGCGCCAGCACGCCATGGAAGATCGCCTTGTCGGCCGCGGCAAGCCGCGCGGTCTCGAGGCTGTCGCTATAGCGGCCGAACGCCCCAACCATCTGGATCGCCGTGGAGGCCAGCGCACCCGCAGCCAGCAGGGCCATCAAGGTCAGAAGGAGCGAACTTACCGATTTCTTAAACATTGCCATGGTGTCGGGGGCCTGGGTCGGGGGCCTATTCTTTCGAGCGCCACCTTGCCCGCGACATGCCAATGTTCCGTTAAGGTTTTAATCGAATGGGCGTGAGTTTCCGGCCCGACGAGCCTCAGCGCAGTCCCGGATATCACGCAACCTTGGTGAAATCCGGCGGGCGGCGTTCCGCGAACGCCGTGAAGGCCTCGCGCGCCTCAGCGGTGCGCAGGCGCAGCCCGAACTGCTCGCCTTCGGCATTCATCTGCGCGACCAGCGTCTCGCCGTTGCGCATCAGCTTCTTGGTGGCGGTGAGTGCGCCGGCCGGCTGACGGGCAAGACGCTGCGCCAGCGCGAGCGCCTCGGCATCGAGCTTGTCGAGCGGCACGACGCGGTTGGCGAGCCCCCATTCCAGCGCGGATTTGGCCGGCACCGTCTCGCCCAGCGCGAACATCTCGTAGGCCCGCGCATAGCCGATGCGCGCCGGCATCAGCAGGCTGGAAGCTGCTTCCGGCACCAGTGCGAGGCTGACGAAGGGCGTCGACAATTGCGCGTTGGCGGCAAGCACGACGAGGTCGCAATGCAGCAGCATCGTGGTGCCGACGCCGACGGCGCGGCCCTGCACCGCGGCCACCAAGGGCCGGGAGCAGCGCGCCAGCGACTGGATGAAGCGCACGACGTTGCGGCTTCCTTCCGACTTGCCCGCCGCGACCGCCGCGAACTCGCCGACATCGTTGCCGGCGGTAAACATGTCGCCTTCGCCGCGGATCAGGATCACGCGGACCGACGGATCGTGCTCGGCTGATTCGATGGCATCGGCGAGCTTGCCGTACATCGCATCCGTCAGCGCATTCTTCTTGTCGGGGCGTGCCAGCGTGAGCGTGAGAATTCCGCCGTCGTTCCGGATCCGGACGTGCTCGGTCATGGGTCTCTCCTCTATTCCTATGGATCTCTAGAAAGCTCTGTTGAAAGCTGTCTTGGAAACTTGTCCTGAATGCTGGTCAGCCAGCGCGCGACGATATCGATCTCCGCACTGGTGAATCCGTCCGTCAACGCCGCGTTGACCCGTGCCGCGCTGGCCTTCGCCTGCGCCAGTGCCGTCCGCCCCTTCGGCGTCAGCCAGACGCGCCAGGCGCGACCATCCTCGTGATCCGCGCGCCGCTCGACCAGTTTAGCCGCCGCCGTACGGTCGACCAGCCCCGAGATGCCGGCCGGCCCCATGTCGAGCGCCGCGCCCACCTCACCCATCAGGACGCCGTTCTGCTTGCCGAGGATGAACAGCAGCCCCGCTTGCGCCGGCGTGACCTCGCTCGAAGGCTGCGCCGCCATCCAGCGCTGCACGCGCCGCTGCGCCACGCTCAACAGGTAGATCAACCGATGGTGTCTCGCGCCCTCGTCTTTATTTCGCATGCGAAATAGATAATCGAGGCGGATCAGATTGTCAAAGGACGGCAGCTGGACATGTGCCGCGGCAGTCGTCGAGGAACAGGGCCGCCCCGGCGCACCAGGACCTCACCCACCAATCGCAATTAGCCGCCGCCGTCACGCTTGACGGCCGCTTCCCTTTATGTTCTCTATTCGTTCTATTCAATCATAGATTGTCCCGGAGGCCTTTCGTGATGAACAGTATGCGTGGCGAGAACCAGCCGACCCAGCTCATAATTCATAATGACGATGATACGCCGGACCAATTCGTGATGGATCTGCTTCGGCAGGTTTTCGGCAAATCAGACCGTGAAGCGACCGCGCTGATCACCCAGATCGAGCAGAAGGAAAAAGCGGTTTGCGGACCTTACCCGCAATCGGTTGCCGAAGCCCTTTTCAAATCTGCGCAACAATCCATCGAATTGGCCGGCCACCAACTGCAGGTCACGCTAGAGGCGGTCAAGAGTCCTTGCGAACTCTGTGGCAAGCCTGAGGGACAGACCGACGTTCGTATCGGCAGCCGCACGGTCTGGCTGTGCAGCGAATGCATGCGTGCGGCGGATGAGCCCTCGAACGAGCGAGAGGAGAATTTCGACTTTGCATGCGACATTCTCGATTGGCACCTTGCCAGCACTGCGCGCAGCAAACTCGTGACCACGATCCGCCAATTTCCCGGCCACATGCGGGTCGATCTCCAGGCCGCCGTCGACCGGCTCTTCGGCAAGGCCATCCGGCTGGTGGGACTGAACGAGGAGCAGCGCTACGAAACGCTGTCGATTCCACGACTGCTCAAGGAGGGCCGCTATGCGATCGCGATTGCCCCGCTGCAATATTCCGACGTCGACGTAGGCGAGAAGAGCCCGGTCAAGTGTCTGGATAACGGGCTGTGGCTGTGTGAGCAGGATCATCTCCGCTATGCGGTTTTGCTCTGCGCACACCGCGAATACAGTCGCGAGCCCGGAATTCGGATCGAAATCCTGGTACCCTCAGGTTCCGCAGGCGCGGCTCTCGTCCAGCAATGCTTCAGTGAATTGGAAGAAGCCGTACAGGCTGCGCGGACCTATCGCGGCAAGATCCTGTCGCTCGATGCCGATTCCGACTATCGCGGTCGCTCGCGCGGCATCACGGTGCATCGCTTGCCGCAGGTCGCGCGCGACGAGGTGATCCTGCCGGAGCAGACCCTGCGGCTGCTCGATCGCAACGTTCTGACCTTCGTCAACACCCGAGACCAATTGCGCCGGCTGGGTCAATCGACACGCAAAGGCATCTTGCTGTACGGGCCGCCGGGCACTGGCAAGACCCACACGATCCGTTATCTCGCAACGCATTTGCCCGGGCATACGACGCTGATCATCACGGCCGAGCAGATCGGTCTGCTCGGCGCCTATATGAGCCTGGCACGGTTGCTCCAGCCGTCGATGGTGGTGATCGAGGATGTCGATCTCATCGCCCGCGACCGCGATGACATGGGGCCGTGTGAGGAATCCATGCTGAACAAGCTGCTCAACGAGATGGACGGGCTGAAGGAAGACGCCGACATCCTGTTCGTCCTGACCACCAACCGGCCGGAGGACCTCGAGGGAGCTCTCGCGGGTCGCCCCGGCCGCATCGATCAAGCCATCGAAGTGCCGCTGCCAGACGAGACCGGCCGCGGCAAGCTGGTCCGGCTCTACGGCAGGGGATTGCCGCTCGAGGGGGCCGTGATCGCGGAGGCTGCCCGACGCAGCGAGGGCACGAGTTGCGCCTTCATCAAGGAGCTGATGCGGCGGCTGGCGCAAGGAAGCATCGCGCGGGACGGCGGCAACACCGTGATCTCGGCCGATATCGACGAGGCGCTTGACGACATGCTGTTCTCCGGCGGCCGGCTTAACGCGCAGCTGCTCGGCGGCGCGCAGGCAATGGCCACCGGGTGACGCTCCGAAGTGGCGCGCCTGCTACGGCGCGCACATGAAGCTCGACGCCTCCGTCACTGGGCCGCTCTTGTAGTGCGGCCAGGCCGGCCAGCGGCACAGCGGCAGCGCGCGAAGCGTCGCAAACGACGGCGCCTCGACCTTCTGCTCGGTAACTTCCAGATCGCCGGGCGCCCTGCCCTTTTCGACCCAGTCGACCAGCACGCTCAGCATGTCGACATTGGCCGGCGCGCCGGAGCCGACATGGTCGACCCCTGGCGCGGTGTAGAGCCGCGCGAACTCGGCCGTCTCGGCTTTGCCGACCTTGCGTTCGACGTTCTCGAAATAGCGGATGCCGGCATAGGGGCTTTGCGCGTAGTCCGCCATATGTTCGAGCATGATCAGCCGGCCGCCGCGAGCGCGGAAGCGGCTGAGGTCGGGGTCGGTGGAATCCATCAGGCTGGAGACCTCGAGCAGCCGCGCCTTGTGCGCTTCGGGCTTATACGTCGTCACGTCGAGCTTGGGATCGCGCGCGAACACGTATTGGATGCCGCCGGCGCCGTAGATCCAGGCGATGCCATTATTGGGCGCGGGCGGCTGCGCGGGAGGCGCCGTGCCAAGCCACCACGCGACCCAGCCGCCGGTCGGGCCGACCGCCGGCGTGTCCTCGCCCGACACGCCCCAGCCCGGATAATCGTCGAGGCCATTGGCGAGCGCGAACGGGAATTTGTAGGTCGCATGCAAGGTCTCGATCGCCTTGATCTGTGCGTCGGTGAGGCACTGATCGCCCGTCTTGCCGCTCGCGCAACGCAGCGTCTCCACCTTGAAGGCCGCCTTGCAGGAAACGGGATCTTGCACCAGCGCGTCATCGGAGCCGTCGGCCTTGTCGCAAGCGGCCCGCACGGCATCGCCGACTAGCTTCACCTGCGCCGGATTGATCCAGCCATCACCCATGGTCACGAGCCCCGAACGCGTGCCGGCATGCTGCAGGCCGACCCAGTTGATGACGGGCACGCGAGCAAAGATGCCGTCGAAATCATCAGGGTAGCGCTGCGCCATGGTGAGGCCTTCGCGGCCGCCTTCGGACGACCCCATGAAGTACATTTTCTCCGGCGCCTTGCCGTAAGCGCGCTGCATCAGCGCGACGGCGGCATCGCGCACCTTCTTGTAGGCGCGATGGGCGAAATTCTCGAAGGCTTCGTCGTTGAGCGCGAACAGCTGCGGCGGCTCGCCCGGCTTGGACTCGTGACCGGAATCGGTGCCGTAGGTGACGAAGCCGCGCGCGAGCGGCGACGGCTTGTCGAAGGGATAGGCCGGCGGCAGCGCCAGGCCCGTGATCAGCACGCCATTGAATCCGCCGCCGCCATATTGCAGCGAACGGCCGTTCCATTCGACGGGCAAATTGACCTGAAACTTGATCGGCGGCGCCTTGGGATCGGTGGGATCGATGTGGCCGAGCACCTTGCAGAAGCCGGGATTGGCGGGCGTGACGCGCCCCGACGGCGTCGGGCCGCGTTCGGCGACGGCCAGTTGCGACGGCGCCAGCAACGTCGCCGAATCCACCTTCACGGCGTCAGCGCCGCCGACGAGGCCCTTGCAGACAGTGTCCGCATCCTCAGTCAGCGTCACCGCTGAAGCGGAATTCGCGCCCAGCGCGCCCGCTGCGCCCACCAGCAATGCGCACAGCTTCACATGGATTTGCGCCATCGTTTCCCCCTGAGTTTCTGTTCGTTATGTCAGCAGGCCGCATTCAAGGCGCCCTGCGGCCGCTCGTCAATGCAGTGCTAGTGCTCAAACACCAGCCGCGCGCCGACGGTGCCGTCGAGGGCGCGGATCTGCTGGAGCAGCGCGCCTGAATCCTGGCCGCCGAGGTCGGCATCGAGCACGACGTAACCGAGGTCGCCGGAGGTCTCCAGATACTGCGCAGCGATGTTGATGTCGCGCTGGAGGAAGACCTCGTTGAGCCGGCGCAGCATGCCGGGCACGTTGCGATGGACGTGGCTGAAGCGCGCGCCGGAGGGACGCAGATGCAGCTGCACTTCCGGAAAATTCACCGCGCCCGTGGTCGATCCGGTGATGAAAAAGTCGACCAGCTTGCGCGCCACCTCGCCGCCGATGCGCTCCTGCGCCTCCTCGGTCGAGCCGCCGATATGCGGCGTGAGGATGACATTGCCGAGGCCCTGCACCGGGCTGTTGAAGCGGTCCGAATTCGAGGACGGCTCGACCGGAAACACGTCGATGGCGGCACCCGCGAGATGGCCGTCGCGCAGAGCCCCCGCCAGTGCATCGAGATCGACGACGGTGCCGCGGCTGTTGTTGATCAGAAGGGAGCCGGGCTTCATCGCCCGCAGCTCCTTCTCGCCGATCATCCCTGATGTCTCCGGCGTCTCCGGCACGTGCAGGCTGACGACATCGCTCTGCGCGAGCAGCTCCTCCAGCTTCTCGACTGGCTCGGTGTTGCCGTGGCGGAGCTTGTCGGTGCGGTCGAAATAGATCACGCGCATGCCGATCGCCTCGGCCAGGGTCGAGAGCTGCGAGCCGATATTGCCGTAGCCGATGATGCCGAGGGTGCGGCCGCGCACCTCGCGGCTGCCGGTCGCCGACTTGTCCCAGCCGCCCTCATGGGCCGACACCGAGCGCGGGAAAATGCGCCGCAGCAGCATCACGATCTCGCCGATCACGAGCTCGGCGACGCTGCGCGTGTTGGAGAACGGCGCGTTGAACACCGGAATGCCGCGCTTGCGCGCCGCCAGCAGATCGACCTGGTTGGTGCCGACGCTGAAGCAGCCGACGGCGAGAAGCTGGTCGGCCGCTTCCAGGACCTGATCGGTGATCTGGGTGCGCGAGCGGATGCCGAGCAGCGACACGCCCTTGAGCGCCCGCCGCAAATCCTCGCCGTCCAGCGCCTTGGTCAGGCGCTCGACATTGGTGAAACCCGCCGTTCTGAACAGGTCCACGGCGCTGTCATTGACGCCTTCGAGCAGCAGCGCCTTCGCGCTCCGCTCAGGGCTTCGGCCTGGGACTGACATGAAATCTCCGTGGGTCACAGCTTCGCCGCAGCTCATAGACCGCGGGGGATGCGCAGCACAATAGGGTTCGGATACGGGGAGAAGATGGCGGAGCGGTCGTCAGATCACGTAAAACCCGTGCGTCCCGTCCAGACGCAATTGTTCGACCAGGCCATATTCCCAGTCGAGATAGGCCTGCATCGCGCGTTCGTCGACGCCGGTGCCTTCATAGGGGCGGCGGTAGCGGTGGGCGGGGTCGGGCTTGGGCAGGACGTGCGGCGGACCGATTTCGAGCGCGCCGTCATAGCCGCCCTCCCACACATAGACCTCCCAGCCCATCTGCGCGAGCCAGGACGCCGTCATGTCGGCGCGGACGCCCTTATCGTCGGTCAACACGATACGCGCGCCGCGCACCGGTGCGGCCATGTCGGTTTCCTGGACGAGCTGTCCGCCGGGATAGTGGCGAAAGCCCGGGAGATGGCCTGCGGCATATCCCTCGGCGTCACGCACGTCGAAGCGATAGAGCGTGCGATCGGTCTGCGCGACAAGCGCAGCCATCTCGCTCGCGCCGATATGGCGGACACCGGCGCGATAGGCGACGTCGCGCGCATTGGCCGGGCCGCCCTCGAACGACCCGATCGCGCCACGCCTGTTAGCACCATGGTCGAGCGTGTGCCGCGCCAACGTCCAGCCGATGGTGCCGTTGCGCAGCGCCCGGACCTTGTTCGGCACGCCGGCATTGATCAGCGATTGGGTGCCGATGATCGAGCGGGTGCGGCCGGCGCAATTGACGATGATGGTGGTGTCGGCATCGGGTGCCGCCTGTCCTGCCCGCAGCACCAGCTCCGCGCCGGGCACGCTGACCGAGCCCGGAATGTTCATGGTAGCATATTCGTCGAAGCGGCGGACGTCGAGGATGGCAATGTTGGCCTTGTCCGCGATGAGTTTTGCCACCTCGTCGGCACTGAACGAGGGCGTGTGCCTACGCGACTCGACCAGCTCGCCAAAGGCTTTGGAGTAGGAGTTGACGTCCTCGAACATTTGATAGCCCGCGTCGCGCCAGGCCTTCAGTCCGCCCTCGAGCGCGCGGACGTTGGTATAGCCGAGCGCGGCCAGCCGCTCGGCACCCGCGGTGACGAGCCCTTCGCCGTCATCATAGAGCACGATCGGCACATTCTTGCGCGGCAGCCTGACGTCCGCTTCGATCGCAATCCGATCGGCAGCCATGTTGGCGGCGAACAGCGGATGTCCCGTCGCGAAACCAGCCTCGTGCCTGAGATCAAGCAACGCGATCTCCTCGCGGAGCAGCAGTGCACGGCGGATGTCGGCGGGAGTGACGGTGGTGATCTTCATGGCGTAAACCCTGACGAGGATTGGCCATGGGCTTTTGAACGATTGCAGAAGTGTTGGCTAGCCTTTGCGGCAGCCCGTTCATTCGCCGGGAACGAGCCGCCCGAGCCGTGGCTGCGCCAGCCGCCTCAGCTTTCGACGCGACAAATAAAGCAAAACGCCGGTGACCGCGAACAGCGGCATCAGCACAGCCGCGAGCATGAACGCGAGCTTGCCGGGCCAGCCCAGAAATGCGCCGCGGTGGATATCGAGCACGTTCGCGATGGTCTTCTCGCCGAGGGTCTTATCGGAATAACGCTCCGCAGACACGAATTGGCCTGTGATGGCATCGACGCGGAATTCGTCACGGGTGGTGTCGAGGGTCGAGTCTTTCCCCCAGGAGCGGATCCGTATCACCGTGCCCGGACCGGCGGGCAGCGTCAGCAACGCCTTGGAGAAACGGCCGCCCTCTTCGTGCAGGAAGGCGGCCCACGCGCGATCAAAGCCGATCGGCTGTGCCGTCTCGCTGACACCGGCAGCACGCGACGCCTTTGTGGGCATCTTGGGCTGCATCTTCGCCGCGGCGATCTGCGGGCGCGACAGCAACCAGACGACGCCATCCTTGTACCAGTCGAACGAGTACCAGAGCCCGGTGAACGTCATCACCAGATAGACCGGCAGGACCCAGGTGCCGATCACCGCATGCAGCGACCGATGCAGACCGCGGCCACTGAGCCCGAGATTCGGCTTCAGCCACATCTTCACGCTGCCTGCACGACGCGGCCAGCGCAGCACGAGGCCCGAGATCAGCATCACGATCAGGCCGAGCGCGGCCACGCCCGTGATCTGGCGCCCCCAGCCCTTGGCATCGCCGGGAATCAACAGCCAGCGATGAAGCTTGCGCACGGTCGCGAAAAACTCTTCGCCGTCCGGTGTGCCCAACACGCGCGCGTCATAGGGATCGACATAGAGCGAGGACGGCCGCGCGCCTCGTTCGTCGCGGGCGAAGCGCACATGCACCGCGGCGGACGGATCACTCGCCAGCGTCACGGCGGAGATTTTGCCGACGTCCTGCGCCGCAGTCAGGCGCGCAACCAGTTCGTCCGGCATCAGCGCCGGTGCCTGGCGCGGCGCGACCTGCATGATGCCGGCGTTGAGATGATCGACGATCTCGTCCTCAAAACTCATGATCGCACCGGTCAGTGCGATCACGGCGAGCAGCAGCGCCAGCACGAGGCCCGCGATGGAATGGACATGAAGCAGAGCGGCCTTGATCGCGCGCCAGGACTCACGCATCGGCGCGAGCCCTCCTGCTCGGCGCGATCATCCGAAGGGCGTCCCTGCGCGACATGCCCATCGCTAAAACTTCACCGTCGCCGACAGCGAGACCCGCCGCGCGTCGCCGAGGGCGACGTTCAGATTATTGACGGCGGAGGGATAGTAGACAGTGTCGAACAGGTTCTTGACGTTGAGCTGGTAGATCACCGGCGTGTTCTGGTATTTCATCTCATAGGTCGCGAAAATATCGGCGACCACATAAGAGGGCAGGAAGAAGGAGTTGATCGAATCGCCGGGACGATCACCGACATAACGCGCGCCGCCGCCGAGGCGGAGCTGACCCGGCAGGGCTGTGCCGAAGTCATAGACCAGATAGAGCGAGGCCGTGTTCAGCGCGACGTTCTGCAACTTCCTGCCGAGCAGCGTGATGTCCTCGGATGCCGTCACGCGGGCGTCGGTGTAGCCATAACTGCCGATCAAGGCCCAGCTATCGGTGATCCTGCCGGTGACGTCCAACTCGACACCGCGCGAATGGGCACGGCCCACGGTGTGGAGTTCTACCACGCCTGCGCTGTTCGTCTTCGTCGTCTGCACGTTCTTCTTGTCGAGATCGTAGAGCGCCAGCGTGCCGGAGATGCGCTTGTTCAAATCGAACTTGACGCCGGTCTCGTATGACACGCCTTCTTCCGGCGCGACGTTGGAGCCGATCGTGACGCCGATCGGCGCAATGGTCGAATTCGGCTTCAACGATTCAGTATAGCTCGCATAGAGCGATATCTGGTCGGTGAGCTTGAAAATGGCGCCGCCGAGCGGAAGCACCTTGTCCTGGGACACATTGGTGTTGGTGACAAACGGCTTCCCGCGCCCGGCGATCTGGTCGTAGTCCATGTAGCGCACGCCGCCGACCAAGGCGAACCGCTCTGTCAGATGCAACGTGTCCTGGACGAACATCGACCACTGGCCGAGCTTGTCGGTCTGCGCACTGTCTGGATTGGACACCGTCGTTCCCGGCCCGATCAGGCCGTAAACGGGATTGTAGACATTGAAGGCGGGCGTTATCTGCCGGATCAGATTGTCCCGGTAGATGGTGCGATACTGGCCGTCGCCACCGAACACCACATCATTGCGCATGTCGCCGAGCCAGAAGCCGCCTGAAATATAGGACGTTCCATAGCTGGCGTTGCTGAGCGAACCCTGCGTGCCGTCGTTGCTGCGGGTCTCGGCGCCTGTCGTGAAGTTGATGCCGGTGATACGAAGCTGGTTGGCGCTGAAGGTCTCGGTGTTGTAGCTGTAGCCGGCGTAGAGCTTCCAATCATGATTGAAACGGTGCTCGACCGACGCCTGGATCAGGTCCGACGTGCGCCACGTGTTATTGAAGGGCTCGTCGAGCCGGCGCGTCGTGGGAACTGCCAGCGGCGCCTTCGTCACCGGATTGAACGCCGTGCCGCGATCGAACGGATAGATGAACTCGCGATGCTCGTAGTTGAGCTGCACCGTGGTGTCCTGGCCATACCAGGCCAGTGACGGCGCAACCAGCATCTCGCGGTGGCGGCCGAAATTCCGCCAGTAATCCTCGCTGACGCTGTAGCCGATGAAGCGATAGGCGAGGCCTTGATCACCGATCGGACCGGTGATGTCGAGCAAGCCGTCGGCGCCGGTCTTGGAAGCACTGAAGGCCGAACCAAGCAGCGTAACCGAGCCGTGCTGGTACAGCTCCGGCCGCTTGCTGATCGTGTTGACGATGCCGCCGGGATCCATGATGCCGTAGAGCAGCGAGGCCGGCCCCTTCAGCACCTCGACGCTTTCGACTGCGGGATTGAAGCTGCGCCCCTGCACCAGCGGCATGCCGTTGCGCATGATCGAGCCGTCGCGGTTGTCGCCGAAGCCGCGGCGGATGACCGCGTCCTGGCTGCCGGCGAGCGTGTTGGTCTGGGTGATGCCGCTGACGTTGATCAGCGCGTCGTCGATGTTTCGCGGGAGCTGGTCCTTCAGCACCTGCTCGGGCACCACGTTGACGGCCTGCGACGTATCGAGCGGCGAAGCGCCGCTGCGCAGCGTGGTCGCGCTCGGCATCGCGCGGTAGCCGAGCTTGGCGGCCTGTTGCGCGGCGGCTTCCGCGGCCGCGCGCTCCGAGAGCGTCGGCGCTGCGGGTGCGGGATTGCGATTGCGCTGGCGCGCGGCGGTCTGAGCGCGGCGTGGGGACTGGTCCGATGCACGCGCCGCTTTCGGCCGCGGTGCCGGCGCCTCGACCGTCACCGGCGGCAGAGCCGATTGCGCTTGGGCGGCCGTCGCGCTGAAGGAAGGTGCGCCGAGCAGAACGGCTGCTCCAATGAGGAGGACTGCGCAGCTCGTGCCGGCAGGAGTTCGACGGCCGCTGACGCGCTGGCCATCCAGATGAGCACGCACTTTCGATTCACTTCCAAGTCAGACGCAGAAGCTGGCGCGTCTAACAGCCGTTGTTCGTGAAGAGAACCGCAAGCGGCCTTGAATCGCTCTAGTGTTGAATGGTTCTAGGCTTTGATCGCTATTCGACAATCCTCGATGGATTGCGCAGCGACCGCGACACGCAGCGCGCGAATTCGCGGCAACGTGTCGCGGCTTCCCGCGATCTCACGCGATCGCGGGAGCCATCAGCTCGTCGAGCTTGCGCTTGAGCGCGGTGCCGTCGGACAAGGCCCGGAGCGGCGGCCGCACGCGTAGCCAGCTCGCGTCGCCCGTCTGTGCCGCGAGGATGGCTTTCAGCGTCGTGAGGAAGGATGGTGATTTCACCACGATGTCCACGGCAGCCTGCATGCGTGCTTCGACATCCTTGCCGTCGATCATTGCCTTGACCAGCTCCGGCGCGATGTTGGCCATGCCGCAGATGGTGCCGGCACCGCCGGCGGCGATCGCGCGGGTGATGTCAACCTCGTTGCCGACGGTGATGGCGAGCTCGGGAGCGGCGGCACGGAACGCCTGGAACTGCTTGAAGTCGCCGCTAGAGTCTTTCAGGCCCGCAACGACCTTGCCGTAGCGCTTGCGCAAATTCGCGGCGACGCCGGTCGGGATCGCGACACCCGAGATCTGCGGGATATGATAGAGGTAGGCACGCAGGCGATCGTCGGCGACGCCGTCGAGGATCGCCGCAAAGGCATCCTCGATGCCTTCAGGGCTGACGCTTCGGTCGAAGTAAGGCGGCAGATACAGCACGTGACGCAGGCCGAGACCGAGCACGGCACGCGTCAATGCGATGCTGTCGCCGATCGCGGGGAAGCCGCCGCCGATTCCAATTCGGTCCGGCGCAACGCCGGCCTTGAGCACGGCTTCGATGGTCGCGACGCGTTCGGCGACATTGAACGAGGTGCCCTCGCCGGTGGTGCCGAACAGCACGACACCGTCGATGCCCTTACCGAAGAGTTGCTTGCCGTGGGCGGCGAGCTTGGCGGAGTCCACGCTGCCGTCCGTCGCCAGCGGCGTCGCCGAAGCCACCCAGAACCCGCGAATTGCCTCCGTCATCACGCACCATCCGTTGCTGTGGCTTCGGACCAGGCGTCTGGTCTCGGACGATCAAACCAGAGCTTGGCAAGCCTTGTTTTTGCTTTACTTTCGGGCTTGTACCTTACATACAACAAAGGCGCAAATCCTTTCCGCCGTCATGGCGCGCATAACACGCAGCCAGATTCCGAGGAGGTCTCGCATGGACATGGTGACCCCGGTCGAGCGGCCCACCCAGTTGCTCGGCGCCTTGCGCGACAGCCTCGGCGCGGCCGCCGTGCTCGTTGGCCCGGACGTGCCCGCGCGCAATTGCAACGACTGGAGCGCGAGCCTGCCGCAAACGCCGCTCGCGGTGATCCGCCCGGTCGATGCGCAAGGCGTGGCCGACGCGATTCTGACCTGCCGGCAGGCGCATCTGCCGTTCGTGCCGCAGGGCGGATTGACTGGGCTGTGCCGCGGCGCATCGCCTGAAGCAGGCTGGGTCGCGATCTCGCTCGAGCGCATGAGCGGGATCGAGGAGATCGATCAGGCCTCGATGACGATGACGGTGAAAGCAGGCACGCCGCTTCAGACGATCCAGATGGCAGCCGACGAAGCCGGCTTCTTCTTTCCGCTCGATCTCGGCTCGCGCGGCTCCTGCGCCATCGGCGGCAACCTCTCGACCAATGCCGGCGGCAATCGCGTGATCCGCTATGGCATGACGCGCGAACTGGTGCTCGGGCTCGAAGTCGTGCTGCCCGACGGCACCATCATCACTAGCCTCAACAAGCTGATGAAGAACAATGCCGGCTACGATCTGAAGCATCTGTTCATCGGCTCGGAAGGCACGCTCGGCATCATCACCCGCGTGGTGCTGCGGCTGTTTCCAAAACCGCGTTCGACCATGGCCGCGCTCTGCGCGCTCGAGGACTATGCCGCGGTGATCGCGCTGCTCGGCGCCGCGCGAAGCGGGCTCGGCCCGCTGCTGTCGGCGTTCGAGGTGATGTGGCCGGATTACTGGGACGTGATCACGTCGCGCGCAGGCGTCAAGCCGCCGGTCGCCGCAGGCCATGGCCTCTACGTGCTGGTGGAAGCGCAGGGCACCGACGAGAGCCTCGACGCACCGCGCTTCCAAAGCTGGCTCGAAGAGCTGATGGAGCGCGGGCTGCTCGCCGACGCCGCCGTGGCGCAATCGCTGGCGCAGACGCGAAGCTTCTGGCGCGTGCGCGACATCTGCGCCGAGTTCGGCCAGGTGTTGGGTCCGCACATCTCCTACGACATCGGCCTCGCCGTGGCGCGGATGGACGAGTTCGTCACGCGCTGCAAGGCGGCGCTGGCTGATGGCGTCGAGGGATGCGAAAGCGTCTATTACGGCCATATCGGCGACGGCAATCTGCATCTCGTCTCCTGGGTCACCGGCCTTGCCGTCGAGCAGCAGCCGAAGGAAGAGATGGACGCGATCATTTACGGTCTCGTGCGCGAGATGGGCGGCAGCGTCTCGGCCGAGCACGGCATCGGCACGTTGAAGAAGAAGTGGCTGGGTCATGCCCGCAGCGAGGCCGAGATCGCGCTGATGCGAACGCTGAAGGCCGCGCTCGATCCCGATCATCTGCTCAACCCCGGCAAGGTGATCTGAGAGAGCCAATGCGATCGCTGAAGCTCGATGCGCCGAAATCGCTGTCGCAGCGGGTGATGCAGCGGCTGCGCCAGGCCATCATCGACGGCGAGTTCGCGCTCGGCGCCGCCATCTCCGAGGAGATGGTGGCAAACTCCTTCGGCGTCAGCCGCACCCCGGTGCGCGAGGCGATGGGTCAGCTGCAGGCGCAGGGCCTCGTCGTGATCCGGCCGCAGGTCGGCAGTTTTGTCTTTACGCCAAGCGCGGAAGACATCACCGCGCTCTGCACGTTCAGGATCGCGCTGGAGCCCAAGGCCGCTGAGCTCGCCTTCCGCCATGATCGCGCCGGTGCGATCGCGACGATGAGCGAGGCGATCGCGGCGATGGAGCCGGCGATTGCAGCCAGGGACAACATCGCCTATGGCCGCGCCGATGCCGCTTTCCATGAGGCGCTGTTCGCCCATTGCGGCAACCGCTATCTCGCCGAATCCTATCAGCTCGCATCTAGCCGCGTCGCGGCACTCCGCACCAATTTGACTTCGCCGATCGACGTGCGCACGCGCACGTCTTTCGACGAGCATCGCAAGCTGCTCGATCTGTTCGCCCGCGGCGAGTTTGCCGCCTTCGCGACGCTGATGACCACGCACGTCACCAATTCTGGCGTGGTCTACGCCAAAGCGCTGCAGGTCGATTGAGCGCTGCTACCGCGCATTTTTCGTGCCGGGCCTGTCCAGAAAATCCAGCGCGGTGTTGATCTGTTCGAGCTGGTGTTCGATTTTGTCGCGGTCCTCGGCCGTGGGCGCCTTCTCGAGCTGCTCAACCAGCTTCTGCTTTCGGAGCAGCAAGTTCTCTATGACTGTACTCACGGCTCCCCCATCCGCCAGGGGCGAACATCGAGGCAATATTACACCCCGGAGGCGAGCGCGCGCCAGCCGGGCCCAGCGCAACCCTGCATCAGAATGTTCGCGAGGGCAGTTGGTTCCTGCGCGTGACCCGAGAAGGTGCAGACAGCTGATGGCGGCGCTCGCGAACGGTTAACGCGGTCGCACGCCCGGGCTGCCGGTCGCGGAACCGGATCTTTCACCTGCCCGTCGGTTGTATTCGGAGGCCCGGAGTCCTATGCGTATGCGCCATGGACATCCAGATCATCGCCGCCGAAAAACCCCTGATGGCGCAGGCACGCCCGCACAAGCCGGCGCCGTTCCTGCCGATGAGTCGCGCCGAGATGGATGCGCTCGGCTGGGACGCTTGCGACATCGTGCTGGTGACGGGCGATGCCTATGTCGACCATCCCAGCTTCGGCATGGCCATCATCGGCCGGCTGCTGGAGGCGCAGGGCTTTCGGGTCGGCATCATCTCGCAGCCGGACTGGCATTCGGCCGAGCCGTTCAAGGCATTGGGCAAGCCAAAAGTCTTCTTCGGCGTCACCGGCGGCAACATGGATTCGATGGTGAACCGCTACACCGCGGATCGTCGCCTGCGCCATGACGATGCCTATACCGCGGGCGGCGAAGGTGGCAAGCGGCCGGACCGCTGCACCGTCGTCTACGCGCAGCGTTGCCGCGAGGCGTTCAAGGGCGTCCCGGTCGTACTCGGCGGCATCGAGGCCTCGCTGCGCCGGATCGCGCATTACGATTACTGGTCCGACAAGGTGCGCCGCTCGGTGCTGGCCGACGCCAAGGCGGACCTGCTGCTCTACGGCAATGCCGAGCGCGCCGTCGTCGAAGTGGCCAATCGTCTCGCCGCCGGCGAGGCGCCGCGCGAGCTCGACGACATCAGGGGCGTCGCGCTGTTCCGCCGCGTGCCCGACGATTACACCGAGCTGCACGCCGACGATATCGACTCCGCCGATGAGGGCGCTTCGCGCACGAAAGGCTTGACCGTGATCCGGCTGCCCGCTTTGGAGCAGGTCGAGCAGGACAAGGAAGCCTATGCGCGCGCGTCACGCGTGCTGCACCGGGAGAGCAATCCCGGCAATGCGCGGCCGCTGGTGCAGCGCCACGGCGATCGCGATCTCTGGCTCAACCCGCCGCCGATTCCGCTGACCAGCGAGGAGATGGACGCCGTCTACGATCTTCCTTACGCGCGCGCCCCGCATCCGTCCTACGTTGACGCGAAGATCCCGGCGTGGGACATGATCAAGTTCTCGGTGACGATCATGCGCGGCTGTTTTGGCGGCTGCACCTTCTGCTCGATCACCGAGCACGAGGGCCGCATCATCCAGAACCGGTCCGAGGGCTCGATCCTGCGCGAGATCGAGAAGATCCGCGACAAGACGCCGGGCTTCACCGGCGTGATCTCGGACATCGGCGGTCCCACCGCCAACATGTACCGGATGGCGTGCAAGGACCCGAAGGTCGAGGCCGCGTGCCGGCGGCCGTCCTGCGTCTTCCCCGAGATCTGCCCGAATCTCAACACCTCGCATGACGATCTGATCCGGCTCTATCGCAAGGTGCGCGAGACCAAGGGCATCAAGAAGGTGATGGTCGCCTCCGGCGTGCGCTACGACCTCGCGGTCGAGAGCCCCGAATACATCAAGGAGCTCGTCACCCATCACGTCGGCGGTTATCTCAAGATCGCGCCCGAACATACCGAGCGCGGGCCGCTCGACAAGATGATGAAGCCCGGCATCGGCGCCTACAACCAGTTCAAGCGGATGTTCGATGCCGCGGCCGAACAGGCCGGCAAGAAATACTATTTGATCCCGTATTTCATCGCGGCACATCCGGGCACGACCGACGAGGACATGATGAACCTGGCGCTATGGCTGAAGAAGAACCGCTACCGCGCGGATCAGGTGCAGACCTTCCTGCCCTCGCCGATGGCGACCGCGACGGCGATGTACCACACCGGCGTCAACCCACTGCGCGGCGTGCGGCGCGGTGGCAGCGACAAGGTCGAGGCGATCAAGGGCCTGCGCCAGCGTCGCTTGCACAAGGCGTTCCTGCGCTACCATGACCCCGACAATTGGCCGGTGCTGCGTGAAGCCCTGAAAGAGATGGGCCGCGCCGATCTGATCGGTTCGCGCCCCGACCAGCTGGTCCCCGCGCACCAGCCGCCCGGCACCGGCAAGGCCGCCGGCACGCGGCGGCCGGTTCGTCCAGACGGCAAGACGCAGCGGTTCACGACCAAGAATTTGCGGGTGATGAAGTAGCGGGCGAGCCGGATCAGGTCCGGTTCAGCTTCGCATTGTCGCCCTCAAAACAAAAACCTCGAAAACAACCCCATGCACAGTAGCCGGCATGAGCGGGATCAATGACTTAGGCGATTGCCGAATCCGTTGAATCCGCGGGGTGAGATAACGGAAAAACCGAAATTATGTTTTGACGAAATATTGACTCGTCGGGCAAAACAGGCGCAAGATGCCATTGTCGCGGCACGCGTGGCAGGGCGAGCCCCAACCGCTACTCCGTATCGATATCCTCGAGCTTCACACCGCGTCCCGCGCGGAGGCTCGAAGCAACCGTCCTCCGACTTGAATCCATTCAACACAGCAGGCGTCGATGCGCGCCCGGATGCGCTGGGGAGCGTAGTCGTAAACCCGATAGCTCGCGGGGTAGCCGGTGTCCGCTCTGTCCGCGAAACCGGACATAGCCAGTCCCGCCTTGTGAGTCAGCTAGGGGCCAACAGCGGTCATGACAGTGCTCTCTTAAAGGGGGGCGATCGCAGAGTACGGTGACTTCGCGTCGCTCCGCTCGGGATCCCTGGTCCCTCCGAAGCACAGGAGGAAATTGGACAGTAATCGCGGCGGCCTGGTAGTAGCGGTGATAGTCTCCGGCAGACCTCGGTGGAGAGCGCGGTCGAGCCGCATGCGCTACTCTCGTTTGTTCTCGCCAAGTGCATCCCCCAGACGCTCGAGTTCTAACGTGAAGCAGAACAGCGCGAACAGCGTAATCACCATCAACACCCCACGTCGGGCCATCAAGACCACGTCGGTATCGGGGCCGAGTTCGGGAAGGTGGCGAAACAGCACGATCGAGAACACAGCGCTGCCGAAGATGAAGTTCAGCCGGCCTAGGAACAGGAAGAGGTGGCTCAGGGACAGCCGTCCGCCTTTGAACGGGATCGCCACCTTCAAGAGGCGGTACCAGTAAGCCGCCTGCATAAGCATGAGAACAGCAAGGGTCAGATTGTCGTCATAGGGCGTATTGGCCGGCTGCTGACCAGGCGCGAGCACTAGCTCCCGGAAGGCCGGCAGGCCCTTCCATACGATGAAATCCGATCCGAACAATTGGACCGCCATCAAGAGCAGGTAGGTGAGCACACCGCGCCCCGCGGAAGAATGGGAAATCGGCTCTGCCAGGGGCTCAGGGATTTCCTCAGCTATGGAATCGGATGGTGTTTCTCCGCGCTTGATCAAGGGCGCCTTCCAACTGATTGGGTTTCGATTTCGGCCGATGCCTTCCGAATGAGCAATGCGAGTCCACTCCACCGTATCATCGCACCGCGGCTCCCTGGCGCCTCGAGACGCCGCCCGTACCCTGCTGCTCGCCGACAAGGCGTGCCTGGATCATACTCATGACGGTCGTCACGTCGTCGAACGCTCGCGAATGAGCGCGTCCATGCAGGCGGGTCAAATCGAATAGCTCGACGCCCTCCCGCCGAAATTCAGCGGCATACGGCTCTTGGTCCGGATCGATGCCGCCGAGGCGGATTGCGCCTCCATGGAGAGACTTCGATAGCTTCAATGGGGCATCGTCCCGCGACACGAACAATGCGAAGCGTGGCCGTACCGCTCCCATGTCGTGCAATTGCGTACGGAAACTGTCGGCGTCTACGTCGGGCGCAACGAACAGCACGTTCTTGATCTTGGCCCCAATGCGGCCAGCTATCGCTCGCGCGCGCAAGGTTTCGAACGTGAGATAGCACCCCATCGAGTGACACAGGACGGTCACTTCCTTGACGTTCGGAGTAGCGGCGATCGCATCGAGCACTTGCGAAAATGCATCTCGAGACTGCGCCGCGCTCTCCGCATCCTCCTTGTAGGCTTCCAGGCTGACGGACCCCCGCGACGGCCAGGAGAACAGGACGGGAGCCCCCGGCGCTCCGGAATCATGAACGATCTGGGCGAACCGGTACACGGCTTCATCGAACCTGTTGTTGAAGCCATGGACGAATACAAGGACTCTTCCACGTGCTCGCGGCTTCTTTGCGGCCGCCGCCAGCGCAGCGCCAAATGCCGGTTTTTCGGCCGCTTCGGCCGAGACCGTCACGAAGTTTAGTCGTGGATCCCCGGGCGAGGAAGTCGGCCACTGAACCTGACCGACAGTGCGCGATGCGTCCGGCGGGATGGAAACGGCGATGGAGGCGTAGTTCACCTGGTCCGCCCGTTCGCTGTCGAACATCGCTGCATTTCCGGCAGCCGTTCGGTTGCGCGTCGTTGCCACCAGCAGCGGGACGACCGACACGCCTTCCGCTTCGACCTGTCCGACGGGTAGCAGCGTGTCCAGAGGCACGCGGCTGCAGGCGCAGCAGCACAGCGCCAAGACGATGAGGCCGAGGGTTGACCGGCAGATCTTCCCGGTTTCGCCATGGCTGAGGGGCGCGCGCCACAAGGGAGTCAGGCTCCTTTAGCCGAGCGGAACAGCAGAAAGTATCCTGCCGGCACGAAGAAGAGTGTCAGGACGGATGCGACGGCTAGTCCCGACATCATGAGCACCGCCATGGGCTGCCACAACGCGCCGCCGGCCAGTGCCATCGGTGCGAGCCCGAGCACCGTGGTGGCGGACGTCAGGAGGATCGGACGAAGCCGTTTTTCCGACGCAGCGACGAGGGCTTTCCGCAGCGGGAGCGTCTCGCGCTCGATGTCGATCTGATCGATCAGCACGATGGCGTTGTTGATGATGATCCCCGACAGGCTGATGATGCCCAGCGTGCCGAAGAACGAGAGCGGTTGTCCCGTCGCCAACAGCCCGAACGGAATGCCAATCAGGATCAGCGGTATGCTGACGAAGGTCAGGAGCGTACGACGGAAGGAGTTGAATTGCAGGATGATCGCCAGCACCATCACGGCGAGCGCGACGGGAAAGCCGGCGGCCAGCTTCTGGTTCGTCTCGGCGCTTTTCTGGATCTCGCCCCCCACGGTCACGTGATAGCCGCCGGTCATGTCCATCTCGTCGAGCCGGGGCTGGATCGATTCCAGTAGCTGCCCGGCCGTCAGGGAGGTGCTGCGGGCCGTGACCGTGATCGTCCGTTCCTGGTTCTTGCGGCGGATCCGCGCGAAGTCGAACCCGGGCTTCAGCCTGGCGACCTGCGCCAGCGAGATAAGCCCGCCGTTCTTCGCGAAGGTGGCGCTGGTGAGGCCTTCCAGGCTCTGCGAGGTGTAGGCGCCGGCGCGCAGTACGATGGGGATGGCGTTGTCGCCTTCGCGGTATATCGAGACCGCGGTGCCGCTGAAGTAGGTGTTCAGCAGTCGGGTCACTTCCTCCGAGGTCACCCCGAGCTGGCGGGCACGGTCCTGGTCGATCTCGACGACCACCTTGACGATCTTGTTGCCCCAATCGTCGTCGTTCTCGCGCACGTCCGGAGCCGCCTGCAGCAGGGATCGGACCCGTTCGCTGAAGCCAAGCAGCCGGTCCCCATCGGACCCCGAGATCTCGAGCTCCACGACGCCGGATTCCACCGCGCCCATGGCCAGCCGCTTGATTTTGAAGCTTGCCTCCGGATGGTTGGCGTAGAGATACTTCCAGGCGCGATCGGCCGCACGCACCGCGCCTTGATAGTCCGTGGTATTGACCAGGAAGAAAGCGGACGCCGGGTCCGGAGGGACGGGGGTCAAGGTGAGGTAGAACCTCGGGCCGCCATCTCCGACGTACAGGATCTGGCTGGAGATTTCAGGGTTGGCCGTTTTGTCGCCCAGCCATCGCTCGATCTCGCGCGCGCGAGCTTCGGTCTGCGAGATGTCGGTCCCGTCAGGCATGTTCATGTAGACCAGAAACTGGCTCCGTTCGCTGAGCGGAAACATCTCCTTTGGAATGCGTGGGAATTGTGTAAGCGCGATCACGACCAGCGCGACGCAACCGGCGAGGACGATGGGCGAGAAGCGCAAGGCCCGGCCGAGCGCGGTGGCATAGAGCCGCTGCAGCCGTGAGGGCGCGGCATCCTCCGTTCCGGAGCCGGCTCGCCGGCCGATGAGCCACACGGTCAAAGCGGGAAGGATGTACAGCGCCGTGATCCAGGATCCCCCAAGCGTGAGCGCCACCACGGCCGCGAGCGAGAACGCATACTCGCCGGACGCTCCGGACAGCAGCATGAGCGGCAAGAACGCCGCTATCGTAGTGATCGAAGAGATCAGGAGCGGCAGCGCATACTGTGCTCCGGACGCCAATCCGGCCTCCTCGGGAGGCACTCCGCGGCCGATCCGGCTCACGATGTCCTCGACGATCACGACGCCATTGTCGACCAGCAGACCGAGCGCGATGATGATCGCCGCGATCGAGACCTGCTCAAGCGCGATCCCAAGAGCCCGCATCCCGATCAACGAGAACATCACGGCGAACGGCACGATCATCGCGGCGATGGTGCCCGCCCGCAGGCCCAAGAAGACCACCACCAGCACGGCCACCACGACGAAGGTCTGGGCCACGCTGGAGAGGGCCGAATTGACGGAGGCGCTGACCTGATCGGCCTGGTAGGTGGGGAAGGAGAGGGCGAAGCCGATCGGGAGCCGCTGCTCAAATTCGCGTGCCGCCGTACGGAGCTTGACACCGATCTGGGTGACATCCTGGTCCGGCTGCATGATCACGCTGAGGACTACAGCAGGACGGCCGTTGAAATAGATCGGCTTAACCTTTGGAGAGACGTAATCCCGGCGGACAGTGACGATGTCAGCGAGCCGGACCAGGCTGTCGGTGCTGCCCACACGGGTCAGCATGGTCTCGATCGCCCGCACGTTCGGGAAATCTCCGGAGGTCTCCAGCAGGAGGCGCGTGCCGTCCGCGTTGATGTTGCCGGACGGCAGCACCACGTTCTGCCCCTGTAGGTCCTTGATCAAAGCGTTCACCTGAACGCCGATCGCGGCCAACTTCCGGGTATCGAGTTCGAGCCAGACCCGTTCGTCCTGTACGCCGTGAAGCTCGACCTTGGAGATGCCGGCGATCTGGTACAGCTTCTTCCGGAAATCCTCGGCCGCATCCTTCAGCTCGCGCGGCGAAAAGCCTTCGCCCGTGATGGCGATGGTGGCGATCGCAACGTCGCCGAAGTCGCTGTTGACAAAGGGTCCAACGACGCCGTCGGGCAGTTCGACCTTAGCATCGGCCATCTTGTCGCGAAGCCGCTGCCAGGTGGCAGTGACGTTCGCGACCTCGTCCTTCAAGTCGACATAGATCGTCAGGGATCCTTCGCCCGCAAGCGTCCTGATGTCCTTGACCTCGGCGAGCTCGCGTACTTTTCGTTCGATGGGAATCGCGACTAGATTTTCCATCCGCTCGGGGGCCATGCCCGGGAAGAGGGCCGACACGACCGCAGTCCGGATGACGATCACGGGGTCTTCGCGCTTCGGGAAGTTCGGATAGAGCCCGATCCCGGCGATCAGAAGCCCGATCATGGCCATGATCGTGAATCGAGACCGTGCAAGTCCGAATCGGGTGAGGAGATTCACGGCGCGGCGTCCTCCAAGGGAAGCAGCTTCACCTTCTGTCCGTCGGCGAGGTACGACACCCCGGCCGAGGCCAGGATATCGCCTGGCTTGACGCCCTCCACGACGACCAGGCGATTGTCCCGGATCCCGCCGACGGTGATGGTGCGTTTCTTCACAGTCGAACTTGCCTCGTCGTAACCAAACACGGTCCCGGTATTCTGCAGCACCCTTCCGCCGTCGGGCACAAGCACGCTGAGCGGGACGAGGAAGCCGCTGCGACCCACGACCAAGGGCTCTTCGATCGTGACCTCGACCGACATGCCGGCGTTCAGACCCGGGGCGGTGTTCTCGAGCCGGACGACAACCGGGAAGGCCGACACTTGCTCCGCCTTCGACCCGAGCTCCTTGATCTCGCCCTTGAGCGGCAGGTCAGGCTTGTCGGCGACCTTGACCGCAATCTTGGCTCCAACCTTTAGATTCTGGAAAGTCGCGGCCGGGACCAGAAAGGACATCTCGAAGCTGTCGTCGCTGTAGAGCGTGGCCACCGGCTGCCCCGCAGCGACTTGCGCAAACGATTTGACTTCGACCCGGGAGATGGTCCCGGCGAAGGGGGCCAGCAGCTTGCTCCGGTCCAGGTTTTGGTTGGCCAATTCGAGTTGGCGCCGTGCCTGGTCAACTTGGGCCCTGGAGCTGAGCAGGGTGGCGTTCGACTGTTCGAAAGCCGCTTGGGTGGAGACGCCCCGCTTCAGGAGCTCTTCCTTGCGCTGGAAGTCCGACTGAGCGTTGTCGAGCTGCGCCTGCGCCTGCTGCACACCGGCGCTGGCCTGGTCCACCTGGCTCTGCAGCGATCTCGGGTCGATTTCGGCGAGGACGTCCCCGAGTTGCACCTTCTGGCCGACGGTGAGGCCAACGGTCTTCAACTGCCCGCCGATCTCGAACGAGAGGCTGCTGACGTCGGCCGGCTGCAGCACGCTCGGAAAGCGCCGAACACGGCTTTCGGCTGTCGCAGCGACCTTGTAGGCGCGCAGACCGCGGACAGGCTGTTCGTTCGCTTCCTTCTTCTTCTCTCCACAGCCCTGCAGGCCGACGACAAGGAGGCCCAAAGCGGTGAATCGCGCGAGATGTCGGATCATCGGGCATTCCTCGAGTCCTGCCGAATTCGACCGTTCGGAGCGGCCGCGTAGTTCCGGCAAATCACGGCACCACCGCGAAAAACAGAAACGCGGCGAAGATGACCAGGTGGACGACGCCCTGCAGCACCGTGGTGCGCCCGGTCCCGAGCGTGATTACGCTCAACAGCAGCGTGAGCATCAGCAGGCCCAAATCCTTTATGTCCAACCCGAGTTCGAGCCGATAACCCATCGCGATCGAGACCGCGGCGACCGCGGGGATCGTCAGCCCGATGGTCGCAAGCGCCGAGCCCAGGGCCAGGTTGAGACTGGTCTGCAGCCGGTCGCTTTGGGCCGCCTTCACGGCCGCCACCGCCTCGGGAAGAAGAACGAGCGCGGCGATGATCGTGCCGACGACTGCCTTGGGCACCTGAAGATAATCGATGGCGCTCTCCACGCTGGGGGTCAGGACCTTTGCAAGGCCCACGACGGCCACAAGGGAGACGACGAGGAGAGCGGCACTCAGACCGGTCGTTCTGTTGTCCGGAGGAGGCGAATGCTCGTCCGCCGTGGCACCCTTCGCGGCCAGGAAATAGTCACGGTGCCTGATCGTCTGAACGAAAACGAACGCCAGGTACAGAACCAAGGACGCAAGCGCGGCGAACACCAGCTGCGAGGTGTTGTACAGCGGGCCGAGTTCTTGCGCCGCAAGGTTCGGAAGCACCATCGTGAGGCTGGTGAGAGCGACGAGCACGGCGAGAGCGGCGCCGGCGCCTTGCGCCTGGAAACCCTGTTCACGGTGCCGGACGCCGCCCCACAGCAGGCAGGCCCCCACGATGCCGTTGCAGACGATCATGACCGCCGCGAAGACCGTGTCCCGGGCCAGTCCGGCTTTCTCGGCAGGCGCTGCGATCATCACCGAGACGATGAGCGCCGTCTCGATCACGGTCACCGCTAACGCGAGGATCAGGGTGCCGAACGGCTCGCCGACGCGGTGAGCGACCACCTCGGCGTGGTATACGGCGGCGAAGACCGTGCCGAACAGGGCCGCGCCGGCGGCTGCGTATACAATTCCGCCGCCGCCGAGAACCAGGCTGAGCAACAAGATGGCCCAGGCGAGAGCCGGCCAAATCCACGTCCAGCGCGCTGTCGTACCCACCACACCCATGTCGATCCCCCGGTTCTTGATCGCGTCTCAGGCGCGATTCTCATCCCGACGGCCGGCGCCAAGTACTGTGATGGGCCGGCCTCTTGTGACCTCCCATCATACGCGGGAACCTCCAATGATTGAAAGACATCCGGAAACAGCCAGGGGTTTTCCTCGCGGCTTAGGTCCGCTTCGGGTCAAAGGACTAAACCGCTCGCGCGGTAGGCACGACGGCCGGCAGCGCGGCTGAGAGGATAGCGCAACGAGGCGTCCTGTCTTGAGATGAGGGGTTCGCAACCTTCACCCAAGACAGGAGCATCCCCATGACCGACGAGGCCACGAGCCCGTTGCGGCGGCGCATGATCGAAGACATGACGATCCGCAAGTTCGCGCCGAAGACCCAACATGACTATGTGCAGAGGGTCAAGAACTTCGCGGTATTCCTCGGGCGATCGCCGGAAACGGCGAGTTTTGAGGACGTGCGGCGCTACCAGCTGCATCTGGCATCGAACGGCGTTGGCGTGCCGACTATCAACCAGACCGTCTCGACGCTGCGGTTCTTCTTCAAGGTTACGCTCAAGCGCAACGAGATCGTCGAGCACACCCACGTCATTCACGAGCCGCGCAAGCTGCCGGTGGTGCTGAGCCCGGAAGAAGTGGCGCGCCTGCTCGATGCGGCACCGGGGCTCAAGTACAAGGCGGCGCTCAGCGTAGCCTATGGCGCCGGCCTGCGGGCCAACGAGGTCGTCTCGCTCAAGATCTCCGACATCGACAGCAAGCGGATGATCATCCGGGTCGAACAGGGCAAGGGCGGCAAGGACCGTAACGTCATGCTCTCCCCACACCTGCTCGATCTGCTGCGCGCCTGGTGGAAGGCGGCACGGCCACAGGGCTGGCTCTTCCCTGGCCGCGATCCGGCCCAGCCGATGACCACGCGCCAGCTCAACCGCGCCTGCCACGCCGCTGCCCAGATGGCGGAGATCAACAAGCGGGTCTCGCTGCACACCTTGCGGCACAGCTTCGCCACTCATCTCTTGGAGCAGAACATCGACGTGCGCGTGATCCAGGTTCTGCTCGGTCACGCCAAGCTCGATACGACCGCGCTCTATACCCGCGTCGCCACCAAGACGATCAGCGAGGTCATGAGCCCGTTGGAGCACATCGCGATCAAGCTGAAGGAGGCCCGGCCGCCCGGCTGACGCGAGGCCGGCGTGTCTCGTCCGGCTCTGGAGGTTGCGGATATCTTCCGCGACCGTGGCCCGGCATGGCGGCAGGCCCATGCCGGCCGTGTCAGCCTCGACCAGTTGAAGGTGATGTCGGCGATCGAGAGCTGCCGCACGGCGGCGCTCGGCGGCCATGTCGCGCGCTGCGAGGACTGCGCCTACACGTCCATCGCCTACAACTCCTGCCGCAACCGGCACTGCCCGAAGTGCCAGGGCGCCGCGGCGAAGCAGTGGCTCGCCGATCGCCAAGCCGAGCTGCTGCCGGTGCCATATTATCACGTCGTGTTCACGCTGCCGGCCCGGATCGCCGACATCGCCTACCAGAACAGGGCCATCATCTACGATCTCCTGTTCAAGCTCTCGGCCGAGACGATGCTGACGATCGCCGCAGATCCGAAGCATCTCGGCGCCAGGATCGGTATCACGTCCGTGCTGCACACCTGGGGCTCGGCCATGACCCACCACCCGCATGTGCATATGATCGTGCCAGGCGGCGGCATCTCGCCCGACGGACAGCGCTGGGTGTCCTGCCGGCCGGGGTTCTTCCTGCCGGTGCGCGTGCTCTCACGCCTGTTTCGGCGGCTGTTCCTAGGTCGCCTCGCCGCCCTCCACCAGGCCGGGCGCCTGAGCTTCTTCGGCAACGACGCTCATCTCGCTGCAGCGCAGTCATTCGCCGCATTGCTTGCAGCGTCGCGCAAGACGGAATGGGTCGTCTATGCCAAGCGTCCGTTCGGCGGACCACAAGCCGTGCTGGCCTATCTGTCGCGCTATACTCACCGCGTCGCCATCGCCAACAGCCGCCTGATCGCCCTCGACCAGCACGATGTCACCTTCAGATGGAAGGATTATCGGGTCGAAGGCCGCGACCGGCAAAAGCGGATGACGCTCGCCACAGACGAGTTCATCCGCCGCTTCCTCATCCACGTGCTGCCAAAAGGCCTTCACCGCATCCGCCATTACGGCCTGCTCGCACGGGGCGTCTGCGCCGACAATGTCGCACGCGCGCGCGAACTGCTCGCCGTCAGCGATCGTGAGGATGAACCGACCGAGACCATCGTCGACAGCGGCAAGCCACCGTGTCCATGCTGCGGCGGCCGCATGATCGTCATCGAGGTTTTTGAGCGAGGTGCAATGCCGCACCGTCAATCGACCGCGCCAATCAGCGCCATCAGGATCGACACCTCATGACCGCGCATCGGCCATTCCGCAAAGCTGTTCGTCATGCCCGCCGCTCATCGACCGGCCACGGCGCAGCGCACCCGAACGCTCATCGGTCGTCGCCCATCCGTCGATCATTGATCGCGTTCGACAACGTCCACCGCCCATTCCATGATAGCGACAGCGTCGTGCCGCGCGCTGCACCGGTTCGAACTCCATCACCAAACTCGCCTGCAGCGCTCAAATCCCCATAGAGCCTGCCGCATCAGTCCTGCCCACCATGCGCGGTTTCCTCCCTTGGAGGCTTTCGGACGCCGGCCGCCCGAATGTGCCGCGCCGTCAATCATGCGGCCGGCATCCGAAACCCTTCACACAAGCGGTCCTCGACAGATTGCGCGGCAAGTCAGCTGAGAGGCCAGAAGCCGACTCGTTGGTCGACCGCAGCCGGTCACGACCACCAAGCCTGCTCAATTCTTCATTGCTCTTGCCGCCTGTTCCAAACTGGCCGGAACGATCACGCGATGAAACGGTGCTATCGTAGCAAGATAGATGCGCCCCAGTCGGTTATGGCAATGCACCACGGTACCCGCGACCAGCTCGCGCCCATTTGCTGCATCGGCGCGAAGTTGAATGGTGACGCGGAAGTCGAGATGCCGGTCATCCGCACCCACGACCAACTCCGTCGCACTCTTTGACAGCACCGGGAAGAAGCCGATAACCGGCCCACGCGCCGCCGCGGCAAGACCGACGGCGCGCGACGATTTGACCGCGACTGCCGCCATCACCACATCGCGGACACGCGTGAGCGCACGAATCCACCACGCCTGTCGCTCGAGCGCGGCGCGTGCCAGCACCTCTACATCATCGCTGGCGCCCGCCGGCAGTTGAATTGCAAAGGCGTCCAAAAGGTCCGCGCCCGCGTAAAGCGGCGCAAGCACGCTGTTGCTGGGCATCGGCACGGCGCGCGCTTTTGTCATGGGATCAGGTACCGCATGCCGGGGAGGGGCGTAGCGCAGCCGGCGTTGCAGAGGATCTTGCCGCCGCCGTCCTTTTATATCCACGCGCTCTGCAACGCAACAATCCTGCGGCGCACATGTCTCAGTTAGGCCAAAAGGCCAGCTGGCAGCGATGTCTGCTTCGGTCCGCTTCCCCCTCGAGGAGCGGCACTTACCCATACGCGCTTCCCAGGTCGTCATCTTTCCTCCGGCCGAAGTGTCGCAAACTCCTCCCGTCCTCCATATGTTGCCTCCATGAAAAAGATCGGATTCCTCTCCTTCGGGCACTGGACGCCCTCGCCGCAATCGCAGACCCGCTCGGCTGCGGACACGCTGCTGCAATCCATCGAGCTTGCGGTTGCGGCGGAAGAGCTCGGCGCCGATGGCGCCTATTTCCGCGTGCACCATTTCGCGCGCCAGCTCGCCTCGCCCTTTCCGCTGCTGGCCGCGGTCGGCGCCAGGACCAGCAAGGTCGAGATCGGCACGGCCGTGATCGACATGCGCTACGAGAACCCGCTGTATATGGCGGAGGACGCAGGCTCTGCCGATCTCATCGCCGGCGGGCGCCTCCAGCTCGGCATCAGCCGCGGCTCGCCCGAGCAGGTGATCGATGGCTGGCGCTATTTCGGCTACGGGCCGGCCGACGGCGAGAGCGACGCCGACATGGGCCGGCGTCATGCCGAGGTCTTTCTCGACATCTTGCGCGGCGAAGGTTTTGCAAAACCCAACCCGCAGCCGATGTTCCCAAATCCACCGGGGCTGTTGCGGCTCGAACCGCATGCGGAAGGTCTGCGCGAGAGGATCTGGTGGGGTGCCGGCTCGAACGCCACGGCGGTCTGGGCCGCCAGGCACGGCATGAATCTGCAGAGCTCGACGCTCAAGAACGACGAGACCGGCGAAGCCTTCCACGTGCAGCAGGCCGCGCAAATCCGTACCTATCGCGCAGCCTGGAAAGAGGCCGGCCACCCCCGCGAGCCGCGCGTCTCCGTCAGCCGCAGCATCTTCGCGCTGATCGACGATCGCGACCGCGCCTATTTCGGCGGCGAGCGCGGCAGCGAGGACCAGGTCGGCTTCATCGACCCGCGCACCCGCGCGATCTTCGGCCGCTCCTATGCGGCGGAGCCTGATGTGCTGATCGAGCAGCTCCGAACGGACGAGGCGATCGCCGAGGCGGACACGTTGCTGTTGACGATTCCGAACCAGCTCGGCGTCGACTATTGCGCGCACGCCATCGAGGCGATCCTCACGCATGTGGCGCCTGCGCTGGGGTGCGGTGACGCCTGGACTGCCGCACAATTTTTAAAGGTTACGGCTTTTAAAGGCTACGTCGCGGGCTGGTAGTGTGCCAGCCGCTCCGGATCGGCATCCGGAACGGAGACCGTCTGCGCCCTGATCTGGCTGCCGATGACCAGTCCGGTGAGCGAGAGCATGAGCCCCAGCGCCAGCGGCGCGAACAAGGCCTCTTCCTGAAACAATCCATTCAGCAGCACGACCATGACGCCGAAGCCCGCGAGCCCCTGCGTCAGATATCCGGAGAACGCATAAAGACGCCAGGCCTTCAGCGCCACCGCGAAATGAAACGCCAGCGGAACGAGGGCGGCGATGCCCATCTGGTACAGCAGGACCCCGATCGCACTCTCGACGGCGCCGTTGGTCGTTCCGGCGGCCTGCGCGGCGCTCCAGTCGATCGAGAAATAATCGTCCGACAGATTTCCGCCGACGCCCAGGCCGCGGCCAAACGGCTTTTCGAGAAATCCGTTCAAGCCGCCCATGAGGCCGAGGACGTGATAGTCGCCGATCTGCAAGCCGACGCGGATCGCGACAATTGCAAACACGATCAAGGCCACGAAGCCGAGCCATAGCGTCACCACGGCGCCGAGCAGACGGGTCGATATCCAGGCCGTGGCGACGAACACCACCACGATGAGCGCTCCCTTCACGCTGCAAACGATCAGCAGCGGCAACGCCACGAGGGCCAGAACCGGACGCCCTACCGAAAACAGGAAAAGCCCGAAAAACGCGATCCCGTACGCGAAGCTGATCGGGTGCATATTCGGCCCGTGGATGCGGAGGATCTTCGACACGCCGAACCCTTCGAGCAGGGGCGTATTGAGAAAGTCGAAGCTGAAGCGATCCTTCAGATCGACCGGCACGTTGCCGGTGGCGCGCATCTCGGCTTCCCAAGCGCCGGAGCGGGCCGCCTTGAGCTCGTCGAAACCCCAGAACGTGTAGCCGTTGGTGACGGCCAGCCAGAAATCCCGAAACGCAAACTCGACGTATCCGCACAGGATCAGAATGACTCCAAGCGTCACCAGGAACGGCGTGGCGCGAACCTCATAGGTCGCGGCCGTCAGCAGCGAGAGCTGAAACAGGAACAGCGGCAGCACGATGTTGCGCAGATAGACCGTTGCCGCCTGGCCGTCCTGGACGAAGCCGATCGCGAAATACAACGACACCACGGCGAGGGTCACGACGCCCCAGCGCATGATCTGATTGACCTCAGTCGACCGGTTCCTTTGGCCGGCGACGTAGAGCCCAAATGTCGTCAGCCACATCACGGAGCAGACGAGAAAATTATAGCCTTTGATGAAGTCCAGGTCGGACGGCGCCGAAATCAGCGGCGACAGGATCGAGACGAACAGGTTCTGGAAGAACAGGACGAAGATCGCGATCGCCGGCGCGTAGGTTGGAGCCGCAACCACGATGGCGATGGCGACGAGAACTTCGACGGTCAGGGACAGGACCGGGCTCGCCCCGTGCAGGACCGGCACAAAGCCGATGGTTGCGATGGCGATGCAGAGCGTCGGGATCAGCTCGCGCCAAGGCGAACGTGAAGGCGAACGCGAAGGCTCGGGACAGCCCGCCTGCACGGCTTGAAGATGCGGTGAGGTCCCGCCACTCATGACTCGTCCTTTGGCGCAGCGCGGCGGCCACGATAGCGGCAGGATGCGTAAGGATTCGTTAACGATGACGGACCGGCTTCAGCGGCGGCCCGGCTTCGCGGCGCCGAACAGCGCGCGCATGACGTCGGGATCGGGCTTGCCGGTCCCGTTTTCGAGCAGGCCGAATCCCTGCGCCAGCTCCCAATGCGCCCAGCCCCAGCAATGCGCCCGCGCATATGCGGTCACGGCCGCGAGCCAGCGTACGCGGCTGTCCCGGGGCGCCGCGGCTTTCAACACGCCAAATTCGTTGATGATGATCGGCCGCGAAAATTGCTGCTGCCACGCGACCGCGGGCGCGAGCCAGCGGCTGACATCCGGCTTGTCCCTGGCGGCGGCAATCGCCGTGTCGAGCATGAGGAGCGCCTTCGTCGCGCCTCTGTCCTGCAAATCCCGGCGGAGCGCCTGAACCCCGGGATCGCCGGCGCTGATCGGATAACGCAGATCCGTGATGTCGTGCAGCGGATCCTGCACGTCCCAGTGGCCCTGGTGTGTGAACACCATGGGATCGTAGAAATGGATGGCGTAGACGACGTTTGGATCCGGCAACGGGCGAAACCGCGGCAGCGAGTCCGCGCGTTGCCAGTCGACCGGGCCGACGATCAGCGTGGTCGCGGGAAGCAATTGGCGAACGAAGGCGGCGAGCGTTTCGACCTGCTTTTGCCATCTGCCGGCTTCGATGTCGGGCTCATTGAGCAGCTCGGCGAACACGCGGTCGGCCGCGAACGATTGAATGACCCGGGCGAGCGTGCCCCACGCATCCTCCAGCTCGCGCAGCGAGGCGTCGGCGTCGTCCTTGTGCAGGCGATTGAAACGATCGCCGGGATGAAGATCGACGGAGATTGAATAGCCGAGCGAGATGAGCTGCTTCAATGCCTTGTCGAGCGCACGCAGCGTCTCATCGCGTTCCGCTTTCGAAGCGAAGCGCAGCATCACGCGCTCGGCCGGCACCGGCAAGCGGACATGACTCATCCCCGCCTTGCGAAGCTGCTGCAGCAATTCGCGAGTTGGAGGCGCGGATTTTTCGCCATTGATCCAGCCGTCGGCATTGAACCCGCGCGACAGTGCGGCGAGCCTGTGCGGCGCGACGGTCTGCGAGGCAGGTACGCAAGTTTCGGCCGATGTCGCGGAGGCGAGCGACGTTGGCATCAAGATCGTGGATAGCAAGATCGTGGCAAGGAGCAGACGACGGCACGGCGTCGCCATCGTCAAACCGCCCTGCTAAGCGCACCGCCGTCAGGGTGAGGCGCGGCAGAGCCGGCGGGCGCATGATTGACGACGAGACCGGTCGGCACGGTGTCGTACTTCGACAGCGCGGCGGTCACCCGTCGCATCGCCGCCGAACCGAGCTCGCCGGCGCGCACCACCGGGATGATCAGGTCCGCGTGCGCGGCGAGCGCGATCGCATCTGGCTGCAAGGCAAGATTGTTCGCATGGACGATGATCAGGTCGAACTCCGAGCGAATGTCGTCCTCCGGCCGCGCATCGGCCTTCCTGCCGGCGCTCAGCAGCTCGTCGATCGACTGGAGTCCTGCCGTGGTCGAGCCGTCCTGCCATTCGGTCACCGGCGGCTGGGCGCCCGCGAATTCCGGCTGCAGCCGGATCAGCACGCTCATCATGCCGCGATTGACGGCCGCGCGGTTGAGCGAGCGCGCAACGGTATTGCCGCCGGCGCTCTTGCCGACCGACAGCACGAGGGCGACCTTGCAGCCACGCACCGGGGCACGATCGATACGCTCGAGCAGCGGACGCAAGTAAGCGCCGAGATCGAGCTCGGCTGGGGCGGCAATCGGTCGTTGCCAGACAGTGTTGGGCGCAGCTCCCGACATCAGTTCGGGAATGCGGGACCAGACCGGAAGGTTCGGCATCGCCTCGGGTTGCTGCACGGCCGGAGCCGGACGCTTGGCTTGCCGCTTCGGCGTCTCCCTCGCCTCCGCACGCGTGGGCGTTCGAGCCGGAGCCTCGGCAGGATCGGACTTGTCGGACATGCTCGTCATCGCCGCAACCGTAGCGGTTGACGTCAGCAGCGAGCCGATCGCGAGCGCGGCGAGCAGCAGGGCGAGCGGCGGACGCGTCGAGCGCAGCGGCGGGATCGCGGGCGAAGCGATCTTGGTCTGCGAGCTCTGAAGCTGACGCTGCTCGTTGGTCGTCTTGAACCGCGACAAAAACTGCTCGTAGATGTTCTTGTTGGCATCGGCATCGCGCTGCAGCTCCTGCAGCTTCACGAGCGCCTGGCCGTCCACCAGCATCTGCGTCTCGACCGCCTTGAGCTGCTTTTCCAGCGCGGCCTGCTGCTCGAGCTGGGCCTCGTATTCGGACTTCGCGGTGTCGATGTTCTTCTTCCGCTCGACCTCGATCTGCCTGTTGATGTCAGCCAACTGGCTGTAGGAGATCGCAAGATCAGGATGGCGGTCGCCGTAGACCGCCTTCTTCTGTGCGATCTGGTCGTTCAGGGTCGAGCGCTGCGCGCGCAGCATGCTCAGGAGATCCTGCTTCACCGGACCTTCGACATTGGCCTTGAGATCGCGCTGCACCTGCTCGTAACGCGCCTTGGCTTCCTCGGTGCGCGCACGAGCCGCGGAGACCTGCTGGTTCAGGTCGGTCACCCGCAATTGCTGGGTGGTGGAATCCTTGCCGGCATTGAGGATCTTGTGCTCGAGCCGGAAGGCTGCGACGGCGTCTTCCGAGACGCGCAGGCGCTCGCTGAGCGTCTTCAGCCGGTCCTTGAGCCAGTCGGCCGCCTCGTCCGTCGCATCGCTGCGCACGCGGCTCTGGGTCGCGACGAACGCCTCTGCGATGGCATTGGCATAATACGCTGCCCGCTCCGCACTGTTCGAGGTGAACGAGATGGCGATGACGTAAGTCAGGCCGCGACGCGAGATATCGAGGCGGCTGCGGAGTTTTTCGAGCAGGCGCGTCATGTCGGTATGACCGCCTGCGATATCCTCGTCGTCGGCGATCTTGAGCTTCTCGATCAGGGGCCGGAGAAAGCCGTCCGATTTGGCGATCTCGATCTGGCTCTGAAGCGCAGCGGCGTCCTGGCCGATGCCAGGCAGCACGTCCTGGTCCGTGGTCACGCGCAGCTCGCGGGGATCGACCACGACGAGCGCCGTCGCGGCATAGCGGACCGGCAGCACCATCAGCACGGCGACGCCGAGCGCGAAGAGTGCCAGCGCCAGCATCAGGATGCGCCGGCCGTTCTCACGCAGAAAAGAGAACGCGCCGGTGAGGGTCAGCGATCCCTTGATCAGCGCGGGGGCGGTGTTGTCGGGGGTCGCCGCCGCAGCCCGCGGCGCTTCCCACGAAGCCGCGGGCTCCGTCGGGGCGATGCTTCGCGGAGATGCGCTTCTACCGAACGCCATGGGGTTGGACTCGAAATCAACTAACAGGCACAGCCTAGAGACTTGCTGCACCGTAAATATCCATGGTTAACCCGCGGTTACGGCTGCCGCGAAGCTCGGTAAACGATTCGTTAAGGAGACGACGCACGGCCCTGCGCGGAGAGGGGTTCCGTGCGTCCGGATACCGGGCGACACCGAATGCATAAAGTCCGCTATTGGTTGGCGCGGACGCTTGCGGAAGACTTTCTTGCGCTTCGACGACCCGGCGCGCCGGATCTCAAAACAAAGCGGCGTTGCCAGCCTGCCCGTAGATCATTGCGGCCACGAGAGAGAGCAGCAAGCCCGCGCCCGAAAAGATCACGAGGACTTTCAGAGTTTCGACATCAACGTTGGTTCTCGTCGCGCGGGATATCGCCTTTGCCAGTGCAGCCATCATCGCCAGCTCCGAACAGGCCGCGCGAAGGCGCGACCTGTTTTGTCTAGCGTCATTGGGCGCATTTGCGTGTGAAGCAGATTACAAGTGATGTTGCGTGCTGCACCTTACACCGCCGGCCGAGCGTGCCTGGATCTTACCATTCATAGAGCACCACGCTCTTGCCGGCGCAGCAGCGCGTGACGTGCCCCTCGCGTATCACGGGCGGTCGCGCGACCTACATCTTATGCGGGAAACAGCCGACTTGCTGCCACTTTGCGGTGCAGGCTCGCGGCCGGTATTATTCTCAACTGATTCTCGTCTGACGAGGTACGGATGTCGCGGCCGCTCATCGGCGCGGTCCCTGTCAGGCGGAAACGATCTTGGTGCCGAGGATGATTCGGCGTCGTCAGGGGAGGACAATTTGCCATGCCTGGGATGACTGGACTGCAGCTGGCCGGCGCTGTCGCCGCGGAGCGCCCCGGGACGGTCATCCTCCTGAGCACGGGATACGCAGAGATTCCCAGCAACGAACGATCCAGCCTGCCGCGTTTATCAAAGCCATTCGACCAGGCTGCGTTGGCGAAGGCAATCGAGGCGGCAATGCGCGAAGACGAGCCAAGCGGATCCATCGTCGCTTTTCGGCCGAAGAGCGCGTGAAAGCCGGATGATGAATGGCGCACCGTCTGGTGCGGTCCCGATTCGGAAGCGCCAATGGTCCATCAAATCCCGCCGGGAAGCTCAACGCCCGCTTCCGTCAGGTCACGGAGGAATTTCCGCACCAGGAGCATGTTAGTTCTCTGCAACTCGTGATTATTGCCGAACTTGAACTGGTTGGCTTCGGTTACGATCAGACCCTGGTCGGTCTCGCGGAAAATGCCTTGCTTCTTCAAGCGATCGGCGCGCCGCCGAACGGTTTCGATCGGCAGACCGAAAAAGCGGGACAGGGCGGCACGGGAAACGCCCTGCTTGATCTTGTCCGGCTCCACCGCCTGGATACTGCCAAATTGCCGGTCGAGTTCGGGGGTCTTCATGATCTTGAGAACGTTGGCGTTCAGGACCGCATGAATGATCATCAAGTCCAGCGGATCGAAATCGTAGTGGCGGAACATTTCGCTGGCTGCGCACAGCATGTAGGCCAACGAGTGGCGGGAGACGGTTCGGATCAAATCCGACGCGATGTCCTCGCCTTCAGTCGTACCAACCATCACCAGTCCCCGCTTCTACAGATGTCCGGTCCGACGCCCACAAGCCGGTTCTATGTATCCGTGGCGCACCACGCGTGAGGCAGGACCGGTCTGCTGTTCCCCCAATATGGGTATGGTTGCGGTTCAATCGGGTCAATAGCCGGCTTGTCGGCAATATCATTTTCACCGATACGGGATTGAGTGGCCGGGCGCGCAATTGGCGCGTGCCAACGGTGGTCGTGGGCCAAATGACATTCATCATCGAAGCTGTAAAAGACGACTGCCGCACCGTGGATTTCCGTGACAGCGCGATCGTTGCGGTGATCCTGGCCCGCAAGCATGCGGTGAATGGTTTTGTGGTGTCGATCACGGCTCCGGACGGGCAGCTTTTTTCCGCCGATCAGTTCAACCGTTTGCTGACGAGCAAGGGGCTTGGTTCGGATCCGGCGGCGCAAGATGTAGGGCGGCGCTAAAGCGGGCTTTGTCGGCGGTACGCAGAATCCCGAACAGTGCAATTGATTGTCATCGCGCCGAAACGGGTGCGCCGCCTGCGGACGAAACGAATGGATGCGGGAAATCGGCGTCGATCGCGTATTCGAAAATGGCGCGCCCGGAACGATTCGAACGTCCGACCCTCAGATTCGTAGTCTGATGCTCTATCCAGCTGAGCTACGGGCGCGTTTTTCGCTGACATTGCGGGCGTGGCCCGCAGGCAGCCCCCGGCGACGCCGGAGGGGTGCGAAAGAGCGCCCTGACTAACCGCTCTTGCCCCAATTGGCAAGGTCCGGATTGAGGTGATTTTGCTGGGAAATGACGGTTTCCGCACTCAGCCGCCGGCCGACCTACGCCCGCGCCCGCTCGTTGCGGACGGAGAGCAGTTCCACGGGGCGGTCGGGGATGACGATCCGGAAGGTGGCACCGATGGTGCCTTCGACCAGATGGATGTCGCCGCCATGGGCGCGGACCAGCTCGGCGGCGATGGCAAGGCCGAGGCCGCTGCCGCCGGGGCGGCCGGAGGTCTGGAACGCCTCGAACAGGTGTTCGCGAGTCTTCTGCGGCACGCCAGGGCCGGTATCGGAGACCTCGAGGATGGCGACCGCGCCCTCGCGTTTTCCCGTGATCCGGATCTGCTGCGCGCCGCCCTCGGCGGACGCATGGCTTTCCAGCGCTTGGGCGGCGTTGCGGACGAGGTTGAGCAGCACGCGGAAGAGCTGGTCGGGATCGGCATCGACCGCGAGCCCGCGCTCGATTGCGGCGACCCAGGAGATCGAGGCGTCGGAGGCAAGGCCAGCGGTCTCGCGCACCTCAAGCACCACCGGCTCGATCATGATCATGCGCCGGTCGGGCGCGGCTTCCTGGGCGCGGCCGTAAGACAAGGTCGACTGACAGAAGGCGATGGCGCGCTCGAGCGAGCGGACGAGTTTTGGCGCAAAGCGCTGCACCCGCGGATCCGGCACGCTGGCGAGCTGGTCCGACAGGAGTTGTGCCGAGGCCAGCAGATTGCGCAGGTCGTGATTGATCTTGGAGACGGCGAGGCCGAGGGCGGCGAGCCGGCTCTTCTGATGCAGCATCGACATCAGGTCGCGCTGCATGTCCGACAATTCACGCTCGGCAACGCCGATCTCGTCGCTGCGCTGGCTCGGCACGATGATCCCCGCCGAACTCTCGGGATTTTCGTGGAAGCCGACCAGGCTCGCGGTCAGCCGCCGCATCGGGCGCACGAAGAGATAATGCATGGCGAGATAGACGAGGCCCGCGGTCAACACAGCGATGATCAGCGCGACCACCACGACGTTGCGGGAGAAGCGGTACATCGACTGCCGCAGCGGCAGCTCGTCGGTGACGATCTCCATGAACTGGGCGTTGCCGACGCCGGGCCCGACGATCCGGATGGCCTGGTTGCCGGTCTCCAGCATCATCCGGAACGAGCCGGTGATCGCCTCCCACGCCGTCATGTCGCGTAGGTCGATGTCGTGCTCGATCGCGGCGGGCAGATTGTCGCTGGCGAGCAGACGGCGCTGCTGGCCCATCTTGATGGCGACGGCGCGCGCATTGATGCTTTTCAGGATCTCGCGCGAGAGCGAATCGGGGACCATGCCGAGCGGCGCCGCATCGAGCACCAGCGCCGCCGTGTTGGCCGCGGCGACGCGGTCGTTGAGCCGGTTGACCCAGAAGTTGGCGATGGCCGGCACGTAGAGCAGGATGGCCGCGATCATCACCAGGGGGACGGTGAGCAGCAGCAGCTTGCCGGACAGCCCAAGTCCGCGCGTCCCACGCGGCAGCGCCGCCGGCGGGTCCCGCTGATCCCCATCCTGGATCGGCTGGAGGTCTGTCGCTGCCACGAAATTCGCCCTCGCTGCCTTTACCGGGTTGAAGATTTGGCTGGTGAAGGGTTTGGCGCGTACGAAGATGCGGCCCGCCCCCAGCGCGGTCAAATTACAGATCGTCAATCTGCCAAGGTCGGATGTAAGCGCAGATTTGGCGAGTCGCTACCTCAAGGGTTAAAAACCCCGCACAAACAGCGATATTCGCCGGAATTGAGCTCTTGTGCGGCGTTGACGAAAAGAAGGCGCTCGCTTATAAGCCGCGCAATTGTCCGCGATGACCCGGTGTGACCGCCGGGAGCGGCTCTCTTGGGGCCGAAAAAGGCCCGTTTTGGGCAGCATCTTCCGGACTTTATCATCAATTCTACAGGCAAATTGCCCGGTCAGCGGAGAAAAACCCGTGAAGCGGACTTATCAACCCAGCAAACTGGTGCGCAAGCGCCGTCACGGCTTCCGTGCCCGTCTCGCCACGGCCGGCGGCCGAAAGGTGCTCGCCGCCCGCCGCGCTCGCGGCCGCAAGCGTCTGAGCGCCTGAGCCGGACCCCCTTTTTGGGATTTCATCATGGATCGGCTGAGGCAGCGAGCGGATTTCCTCGCCGTTGCCAATGGCGCGCGGGTGAATAGCCCCGCGTTCGTCCTGCAAAGCCGCGGTCGCGACGATAGCGGCCCAATCCGGATCGGCTTCACCGTCACCAAAAAGAACGGCAACGCCCCCGAGCGCAATCGCATCCGGCGCCGGCTTCGCGAACTGGTGAAGCGGCTCGATCCGGTGTCGATGCAGCCCCATCATGATTATGTGCTGGTCGGCCGAAGGGACGCGCTCTCGCGCGGCTTCGCCACCATGCTCGACGATCTGCGCATAGCGTTCGCGAAGCCCGCGCGGCATACGCACAAGGGACGCGGCTCAAAAAGCAGCCCAACAACCGACGGCTTAAAGCCCGGCCCCGCTCCTGCGACCAGCCGCAAACCGGATTGATGACGAGAGAATGATGACCGACAACCGCAATACCATCCTCGCCGTCATTCTGTCGGGCTTCGTGCTGATCGCCTGGCAATATTTCTACAACATGCCGGCGATGGAGAAGCAGCGCGCCCAGCAACAGGCGCAGGCCGAGCTGCAGAAGACCACGCCGCAGCCGACGGCTTCCGCTACGCCGGGCGCCACGCCGCAGGCCGGCAGCACGGCCCAGCCGTCGACGCCGAGCGCGAACCAGCAAGCCCAGCCGGTTCAAAGCCGTGACACCGCCATTGCTGCCAGCCCGCGCGTGAAGATCGAGACGCCGCGGATCGCCGGCAGCATCTCGCTGAAGGGCGGACGCATCGACGATGTCGCGCTGGTGCAATTCCGCGAAACGGTCGATCCGAAGTCACCGCCGATTATTCTGTATTCGCCCTCGGGGACCGCGGAGCCGTATTACGCCGAGTTCGGCTGGGTACCGGCGACGGGCGTGACGGCGAAACTGCCGGACGCGCAGACCGTCTGGCAGCAGGACGGCAGCGGCAGCCTGACGCCGACGACCCCGGTGCTGCTGAAATGGGACAATGGCGAGGGCCTCAACTTCCGTCGCACCATCTCGGTCGACGACCACTACCTCTTTACCGTCAAGGACGAGGTGAGCAATGTCGGCAACGCGCCGGTCACGCTCTATCCGTTCGCACTGATCTCGCGCCACGGCACGCCGCAGGTCTCCGGCTACTACATCCTGCATGAAGGCCTGATCGGCTATCTCGATGGCTTGCAGGAATACGCCTACAAGAAAATCGACGAAGCCAGGACGGTGAACTTCAAGGCCACCAATGGCTGGCTCGGCATGACCGACAAATACTGGGCCTCGGCGCTGCTGCCGGACACCAGTGCGCAGATTCAGGCGCGCTTCTCGTCGAATCCGAGTGGCAACGTCCACACCTACCAGACCGATTATCTGCTCGATCCGGTCACCGTCGCGATCGGCGGCTCCGCGACCGCGAACGCGCGGCTGTTCGCCGGCGCCAAGGAAGCCAGCGTTGTCGGCATCAACTTCCCGCTCGCCGGCCATGGCGGCTACAACAAGGAACTCGGCCTCAACCATTTCGATCTGTTGATCGACTGGGGCTGGTTCTACTTCATCACCAAGCCGATGTTCCTCGGCCTCGACTTCTTCTACCGCTTCTTCGGCAATTTCGGCATCTCGATCCTGCTCGTGACCGTGATCGTGAAGCTCCTGTTCTTCCCGCTGGCGAACAAGTCCTACGCCTCGATGGCGAAGATGAAGTCGGTCCAACCGCAGCTTCAGGCGCTGAAGGAGCGCTACCCTGACGACAAGGTGAAGCAGCAGCAGGAGATGATGGAGATCTACCGCAAGGAGAAGATCAATCCGGTCGCCGGCTGTCTTCCCGTGGTGATCCAGATCCCGGTGTTCTTCTCGCTGTACAAGGTGCTGTTCGTCACCATCGAGATGCGGCACGCGCCGTTCTTCGGCTGGATCAAGGATCTTTCCGCGCCGGACCCGACCAACCTGTTCACTCTGTTCGGGCTGATCCCGTTCGATCCGACCACCATTCCCGTGTTCGGCCACTACCTCGCGCTCGGCATCTGGCCGATCATCATGGGCATCACGATGTGGTTCCAGATGAAGCTGAATCCGACGCCGCCGGATCCGACGCAGCAGATGATCTTCAACTGGATGCCGCTGATCTTCACCTTCATGCTGGCGGGCTTCCCGGCGGGCCTCGTGATCTACTGGGCCTGGAACAACACGCTCTCGGTGCTTCAGCAGAGCTTCATCATGCGCCGCAACGGCGTGAAGGTGGAGCTGTTCGACAATCTCAAGGCGACGTTCGCGAAGAAGGCGACGTAGCGGTCGTCATTGCGAGGCAAAGCGACGAAGCAATCCAGAGTCCCTTCGCGGATGCATTTTTGGATTACTTCGCTTCGCTCGCAATGACGCGGACAAACAGAAAGCCTTCGCATGACCGACGACAAAGATGCGAAGCTGATCGAGGTCGGGCGAAAGCTGTTCACGCGCGACTGGCAGTTCATCTGGGCCTCGCCCTCGACTGAAACGCTGCCGCCGATGGCGGGGCTGGAGATCGCTTTTGCCGGCCGCTCCAATGTCGGCAAGTCCAGCCTGATCAACGCGCTGACCGGCCGCAACGCGCTCGCGCGCACCTCGCATACGCCGGGCCGCACCCAGGAGCTGATCTTCTTCGAGGTCCCCGGGAAAAGTGACCTGCGCCTGGTCGACATGCCCGGCTATGGCTATGCCAAGGCACCGAAGAGCCAGGTCGCGTCCTGGACCGAGCTGATCCACAAATTCCTGCTCGGACGCGCGAGCCTCGCGCGCGTCTACGTGCTGGTCGACGCGCGGCACGGCCTCAAGGACGTCGATCTCGAAGTCCTGAAGACACTCGATCGCTCCGCGGTCAGCTACCAGCTGGTTCTGACCAAGGCCGACCAGATCAAGGCCGCCGAGCTTCAATCGCGCATCGTCGAGACCGAGGCCGCGCTCGCCAAGCGTCCGGCCGCGTTCCCGAACGTGCTCGCGACCTCGTCGCGGAGCGCAACCGGCATGGCCGAGCTGCGCGCCGCGATCGCCAAGCTGCTGGAAGAGCGCACCTCGTAATGGCGGCGTTCCGCCTGTTGATCGGGCTTGCCGGTATGATGGGCGCCGCCGGCGTCGCGCTGGCCGCCGCTTCCGCGCATGGCGGCGATGCGAGCCGGCTCGCCGCCGCAAGCGCCATGCTGCTGTTTCATGCAACCGCCATACTCGCGACCGTCGCCCTGCTCGGGCGCGGCCTTCTGCACGGCGGAATTGGCATCATCGCCGCGTCCGGCTTCGCAGCCGGCGCCGCGCTGTTCGCGGGCGACCTCACCTTGCGGCAATATGCCGGCCATTCGCTGTTTCCATATGCGGCGCCGACGGGTGGATCGGTGATGATCTTGAGCTGGCTGGCAGTGACGCTCGCGGCGGTGGTGGGAAAGAAATAGTGGCTCTTTGTTCCTTCTCCCCTTGCGGGAGAAGATGGCGCGAAGCGCCGGATGAGGGGTTCTCTCCACGAACTCACTATTGCGCGCGCGGAGAGAACCCCTCACCCGTCTCGCCGCTATCGCGGCGATCCACCCTCTCCCGCAAGGGGAGAGGGGAAGAACATCACTTTGCGCCCCGCCCGCCAATCGGATAGAACGCGGCCCGAGTATCCCGCCAGCGAGATCCGCCTCATGACCGAAATCTCCCCGCTCGACCAGGCCCGCATCCTGTCCGAAGCGCTGCCGCACATGCAGCAGTATGACGAGGAAACCATCGTCATCAAGTATGGCGGCCATGCCATGGGGGACGAGGAGACCGCGAAGAATTTTGCCCGCGACATCGTGCTGCTCGAGCAGACCGCGATCAATCCGGTGGTGGTGCATGGCGGCGGCCCGCAGATCGCGACCATGCTCAAGCGCCTCGGCATCGTCTCGGAATTCGCAGCCGGCCTGCGCATCACCGATGCCGCCACCATCGAGATCGTCGAGATGGTGCTCGCCGGCTCCGTCAACAAGCAGATCGTCGGCTACATCAACGAGGCCGGCGGCAAGGCCGTGGGGCTCTCTGGCAAGGACGCCAATATGGTGAAGGCGTCCAAGACGACGCGCACCATCATGGATCCGGACTCGCACATCGAGAAGGCGGTCGATCTCGGCTTCGTCGGCGATCCCGAGAAAGTCGATCTCACGCTGCTCAACCAGCTGATCGGCTACGAGCTGATCCCCGTGCTCGCGCCGCTCGCGACCTCGAAAGAGGGGCAGACGCTGAACGTCAACGCCGACACTTTCGCAGGTGCCGTGGCCGGCGCGCTGAAGGCAAAGCGGCTGCTGCTGCTCACCGACGTGCCGGGCGTGCTCGACAAGTCCAAGAAGCTGATCCCGCAGCTCTCGGTCAAGGACGCGCGAAAGCTGATCGCGGACGGCACCATATCGGGCGGCATGATCCCGAAGGTCGAGACCTGCATCTACGCGCTCGAACAGGGCGTGGAGGGCGTCGTCATCATCGACGGCAAGATGCAGCACGCGGTGCTGCTCGAGCTCTTCACCAATACCGGCACGGGCACGCTGATCCACAAGTGAGAGAAGAGCGGACAGGAACAGTGCTGGGAGAGCGGCGGCCTCGCCGCTCCGTCCTGACGCGCTTCCTGATGACGCTCCCTGCCGCAGCCATCTCGTTCGTGTTCTCCTCCGCACCGGCCTTCGCCGACCTGAAAATCTGCAACCGCATGTCCTATGTCGTCGAGGCCGCGATCGGCATCGACGACAAGGCGGCGACCGCGACGCGCGGCTGGTTCAGGATCGACCCCGCCACCTGCCGCGTGGTGGTGCAGGGCACGCTCTCCGCCGACCGCATCCTGCTCAACGCCCGCGCGCTCGGCGTCTACGGCGCATCCCCGATCCCGCAGAACGGCAGCGACACGCTGTGCGTCGCGCAGGACAATTTCGTCATCGCGGCAGCGCGGCAGTGCCGCAGCGGCCAGACCCAAGCCGCCTTCACCCAGATCACCCCGACCCAAGGCGCGGACGGCAATTTCGTCGCCTATCTCGCCGAGGACTCCGAGTATGACGACGAGCAGGCCCGCCTCGCCGGCATCCAGCGGCTTTTGGTGATCGCAGGTTACGACGCCGCGCCGATCGACGGCGTCGACGGGCCGAAGACGCAAGGCGCGCTGGCCGCTTTCCTGAAGAGCCGCGGATTGTCGTCCGACATCCTGTCGTCGCCGAACTTCTTCAAGACCATGGTCGATGCCGTGCAGACGCCGTCTGCGACAGGCCTCACCTGGTGCAACGACACCGCGCACAAGGTGATGGCGGCGGTCGCCACCGACGACGGCAAATCGGTGACGAGCCGTGGCTGGTATCGCATCGACCCCAAGACCTGCCTGCACCCTGATGTGAGCGGCCAGCCGAAGCAGATATTCAGCTTCGCGGAAGCCATCGACGCCGATAACCGAATCGTCAAGCTGAAGGACAAGCCGCTGAACTGGGGCGGCGACAAGCAGCTTTGCACGCGCGAGACCAAGTTCGAGACCAACGAGCAGACCGACTGCGGCGCGCGCGGTTTCGCGGCCACGGGCTTTAGCGCGGTGGACATGTCGAGCGGCGGCAAGACGCTGCGGTTTGCAATGCCGTGACGGGTGCTGTTGTGATGGTACGGGTGCCACGCACGCCGCTGTCGTCCTGGCGAAAGCCAGGACCCATTACCCCAGGATTGGATTTGGCGAAGAACGACGACCGCAGTGTCCCAATGATCGGTCACGGCGTATGGGTCCTGGCTTTCGCCAGGACGACGATTGAGGGTGGGGCGCCGCCGCGGTCAACGGATAGAGAGTGAAAATGACCTCCTCCCGCGCCTTTGCCCATATCGACACCTGGGTGTTCGACCTCGACAACACGCTCTATCCGCACCACGTCAATCTGTGGCAGCAGGTCGATGCGCGGATCACCGAGTTCGTTTGCAACTGGCTCAATCTGACACCGGTGGAAGCGCGCAAGATCCAGAAGGATTATTACCAGCGCTTCGGCACCACCATGCGTGGCATGATGACCCTGCATGGTGTACGCGCCGACGACTATCTCGCCTATGTCCACAAGATCGACCATTCCCCGCTGGAGCCGAACCCGGCCCTGGGCGAGGCCATTGCAAAACTGCCGGGACGAAAGCTGATCCTGACCAACGGCTCGGTCGATCATGTCGATGCGGTGCTGGCGCGACTCGGCTTTGCCACGCATTTCGACGGCGTGTTCGACATCATCGCCGCCGAATTCGAGCCGAAGCCGGCGCCACAGACCTACCGGAAGTTTCTCGCCGACCATTCGGTCGATCCGACCCGCGCAGCGATGTTCGAGGACCTCGCCCGCAACCTCACCGTTCCGCACGAGCTCGGCATGACCACGATACTCGTGGTGTCGGACGGCACCAAGCAAGTGGTGCGTGAAGATTGGGAACTGGCGGGCCGTGATGCGGCCCATGTCGACCACGTCACCGACGATCTGACTGGGTTTCTGCAGTCGCTCGCGATCGGCTGACCCCCGCAGCAACGCAGGAGCGACCGTGCCTCAGAAGCCGACAGACTTGGCTGCGATCGAATGGGAAGACCTGCGCTACTTCCTGCACCTGGCTCGCGAAAAAAGCCTCTCGGGTGCCGCACGAAAGCTGGGCACCACGCAACCGACAATGAGCCGGCGCCTCGAACTGTTCGAAAGCAAGCTCGGTGCGATCCTGTTCGACCGCCTTCCGTCCGGCCTTCGGCTCTCCGACACCGGACGGCAGATTCTCGATTATGCCGAGAGGATGGAGGACGCAGCACTGGCGGCGCAGCGGATCGCAGTCGGCAGCAGCGCTGGACTGACCGGAACGGTGCGCGTGACCTCGCCCGAATGGCTCGGGGCACGGATCCTCTCGCCTTTGCTGGCGAAGTTCTGCGCGGCGCATCCGACCGTCACCGTCGAGCTGGTTACTGACGCCGAGGCCCTGAGCCTCACGTGGCGGGAGATAGATGTCGCCCTACGCTTCGGGCGCTTCCAGCAGGACGGACTGATGCAGCGGAAGATCGGCAGCATTCCGTTCCAGCTTTATGCTGCTGCTGCCTATCTCAAGGCAAAGGGACCGCCCGATTTTTCGGACGGTGGCGCCGACGCTGCGCTCATTACAATGAACGCGGCGCTCGCCGAAAGCGTTGCGGAGACGAAGTGGCTGCGTCGCTATTTGCCGCAGGCACATGTTGGATTCTGCAGCAATAGCCGCGATGGTCAGGCCGCTGCGGCCGCCGCCGGCGCGGGGCTGGTTTGCTTGCCGACTCGGCTGGCCTCGGCCTATCCCGCGCTTCGTTCGATCAAGACGCCGGCGCCCGTCCCGAGCCGCGAGCTGTGGCTGGGATTTCATCGCGACACCGGCAAGGTCCGGCGGGTTCGCGCCGTGGTGGACTTCATCGCGGGAGAATTCCGTCAATTCGCCTGACGCTTCGGCAAGCTGTATAGCGGCCATACGCCCATAGCTGATGGCTCCCGCGAGACCGCACGTCTATCTCTCGAGCTCGGCAACAACCCGCCGTTCGAGGAGAGAGACAATGATGATGGATTGGAGCGCCTATCGGAGCGACTTGCTGGCGCGGATCGGCGACATTGGTGCCCTAAGCCCGGCGACGCTGAAGGGCTATCGCGAACTTGGCGCGGCTGGCCCCCAGACAGGAAAGCTGGACGGAAAGACGCGCGAGTTGATCGCGCTGGCGGCGGCCGTGACCGCCCGCTGCGACGGGTGTATTGCGGTTCACGCCGCCGCCGCCGCACGTTTCGGCGCGAGCCGTGAGGAGCTCGCCGAGGCCCTCGGCGTGGCGATTGCGATCGGTGCGGGGGCGTCGTTGGTCTACTCGGCACGGACGCTCGAAGCGTTCGATGCGAGCCGGGCACCGAAGCCGGGCGAAGGCTGATCCGATGACGCAAACACCGCAACCTGTGGCCTTCTCCGGATGCGGTTCGGCCGCAAGCTCGTTTCAACGGTCGGTCACCTCTTCGTTGACCGTCGAAGAGGTGGTCACCCGCTTGAAGCAGGGAATCATTGCGGCAGACCTCTGGATCCTGCACGAGATCGACCCGCAAATGCTGCTCAGTCGTGGCGGCTTCGCCATCGGCCCCGCGCGTCAGGTCCTGTTTTTCCACCCACGCCTGATGTCGCGGCTGCTGACCGCCGATAGCGCGGCGCTGCTCGAGGCCCCCCTGAAGTTCGCCGTGATCGGCTTTCCAGACGGTCAAGCCGAACTGCGATGGCTTGATCCGGCTATGGCCTTCGCGCGCTACCGTTCACCGGCATTGACCGAACTCGGAAATGAGCTCGCCGGCCTCTGCGAGGGTATCGTGAACGGCATCGATCTCGCGGGCACATCAAAATAGCCGCCGGCCATGTCCCGGGCGCGTCCGAACGCGCCGGGACATGGCCGACTGCGTTCTTGACTCTCTCGCTCCAAGTCCCGAAAAAGCGATCCAAATTCCCCGCAAATGCTGCTCAAGGATCGCCAAATGTCCCTGTCCGTCCTCGAATCCACCATCAACGGCGCCTTCGAGGCGCGCGACGGCGTCTCGACCTCGACCAGGGGCGAGGTCCGCGAGGCCGTGGATCACGCGCTGGAGATTCTGGACAAGGGTGAGGCCCGCGTTGCCGAGCGCGGGGCCGACGGCAAGTGGAAGGTCAATCAATGGCTGAAGAAGGCGGTGCTGCTCTCGTTCCGCCTCAACGACATGGGCGCCATTTCCGGCGGCCCCGGCAAGGCGGCCTGGTGGGACAAGGTGCCCTCGAAGTTCGACGGCTGGGGCGAGAACCGCTTTCGGGATGCCGGTTTCCGTGCCGTCCCCGGCTCCATCGTGCGCCGCTCCGCCTTCATCGCCCGCAACGTCGTGCTGATGCCGTCCTTCGTCAATCTCGGCGCCTACGTCGATGAATCCACCATGATCGACACCTGGTCGACCGTCGGCTCCTGCGCGCAGATCGGCAAGCGCGTGCACATCTCCGGCGGCGTCGGCATCGGCGGCGTGCTCGAGCCGCTGCAGGCCGAGCCCGTGATCATCGAGGACGATTGCTTTATCGGCGCGCGCTCCGAGGTCGCCGAGGGCGTGATCGTGCGCAAGGGCGCGGTGCTGTCGATGGGCGTGTTCCTGGGGGCGTCGACCAAGATCGTCGATCGCGAGACCGGCGAGATCTTCATCGGCGAGGTGCCGGAATATTCGGTCGTCGTTCCCGGCGCGCTGCCCGGCAAGCCCATGAAGAACGGCCAGATCGGCCCGAGCACCGCCTGCGCCGTCATCGTCAAGCGCGTCGACGAGCGCACGCGCTCCAAAACCAGCATCAACGAGCTGCTGCGGGATTGATTCGCGGCACCAGCTGCCGTACGACACCGAGGGTCCATCGAACCCGCCCTCCCCCCATCGCGACCAACATCCGGGCGACCTTTCCCGCCCGGAGCCTTTGGAATGGACTGGATCTGGTATCTCTTCCGCTTCGACGGCCGCATCAACCGCGCGCTGCTGTGGCAGGCGCTGCTGCTCGTCATGATGCTGGCCTGCATGCTCGGGATGATCGACCAGGCCATCAAGGTGCTGAACGGGGCGGCAACTTTCGCCTTCAACTTCAAGGTCGACTTCGATTTCGGTGTCGACGACATCTTCAACGTGGTCGATCCCAGGGCCTATCGTCAGCTGGCTACGGCCGATCGCGCGACCCTCATCCTCAAAGTGTTCGGCACTTTGCTATTCCTGTGGATCTATCTCGCAACCGCGACCAAGCGGCTGCACGATCGCGACCGGAGCGGCTGGTGGCTGGTTCCGTTCTTCGTCGTGCCTGCGTTGTTCGACCAGTTCTCGGACCTGCTGCCCACCAATTCAAACTGGGTTCTTGCCGTCGCCTGGGCCGTGCACATTCCGTGGTTTTGGGGCCTCGTGGAAATGTTCATTGTGCCCGGCACCTCGGGCGACAACCGGTTCGGCCCCGATCCACTGGCCGTCCTTGAAGATGGCTCCGCGCCCGCACCTTCGACGAAAAGCTGGGACCAGCAGAGCGAGATCGAATTTGTCCCGCCCAGTGCTAGCCCACCCGGCGGCATGCATGTTAAGCGGGGCGCATGACCGATGCTCTCTCGATTGCCCGCGATCTCATCCGCTGCCCCTCGGTAACCCCCGCCGATGCCGGTGCACTGGGCGTGCTCGAAAAAGCCCTCAATGCGGCAGGCTTCACATGCCACCGCGTGACTTTCAGCGAGCCCGGCACCGCCGACGTCGACAATCTCTTTGCGCGGATCGGCACTGACGGGCCGCACATCACCTTTGCCGGCCACACCGACGTGGTACCGCCGGGCGACGAGAGCGCCTGGAGCGTCGGCGCGTTCTCGGGCGAGGTGAAGGACGGCTTTCTGCACGGCCGCGGCGCGGTCGACATGAAAGGCGGCATCGCCTGTTCGGTCGCCGCGGTGCTGGAGCATCTGGCCGCGAACGACGGCAAGCCGCGCAGCGACGGCAAAGGTTCGATCTCCTTCCTGATCACCGGCGACGAGGAAGACGTCTCCATCAATGGCACCATCAAGCTGCTGCAGTGGGCGGCCGAGCGCGGCGAAAAATTCGACCATTGCGTGCTCGGCGAGCCCTCCAATGTCGAGACCCTCGGCGACACCATCAAGGTCGGCCGCCGCGGCTCGCAATCCGGCACGCTGTATGTCGACGGCGTGCAGGGCCATGTCGCCTATCCGCACCGCGCCGCCAATCCGGTGCCTGATATCGCGCGGCTGATCGTGGCCATCTCGGACGAGCCGCTCGACCATGGTAGCGCGCAGTTCCAGGCCTCCAACCTCGAATTCACCTCGGTCGACGTCGGCAACACCGCCAACAACGTCATCCCGGGACAAGCGCGCGCAAAATTCAACATCCGCTACAACGACAACCACACTCAGGCGAGCCTGCGCGAGCTGGTCGAGATGCGGCTGACAAAAGCCTGCGGCAACCGCATTCGCGCCCGCATCGTCTGGGAGCCCTCGAACTCGAACGTGTTCGTGACCAAGCCCGGCCCGTTCACCGATCTCGCGGTGTCCGCGATCGAAGAAGTGACGGGCCGCAAGCCGGAGCTGTCGACCTCAGGCGGCACCTCGGACGCGCGCTTCATCTCAAGCTATTGCCCGGTGATCGAATTCGGCCTGGTCGGCCAGACCATGCACCAAATCGACGAACGCGTGCCGGTCAGGGACCTGGAGCGGTTGACCAAGGTGTATCGCGGGATTTTGGCGAGGTATTTTGGGTAGGCTCTTCCGCCTGCCCACTCCGCTGTCATCGCCCGACTTGATCGGGCGATCCAGTATTCCAGAGACGACAGTGACTGAGCCGAGAGGCCACGGCTACTGGATGCCCCGGTCAAGCCGGGGCATGACAGTGGGGGGATGTAGCGAGAGTACGCGCCCTCATCCCATCAGTAATCCACCTGCATCAGATACAGCCCGTCCGGCGGGGCGACGATGCCGCAGGCGGCGCGGTTGCGTGCGGCGAGCGCTGCGGAGAGATCATCGGCGGTCCAGCGGCCTTCGCCGACCCACATCAGCGACCCCACCATCGAACGCACCTGGCTGTGCAGGAATGAGCGCGCCGAGGTGACTATGGTGATCTCGCGCCCGTCGCGCAGCACGTCGAGCTGATCGAGCGTCTTCTCCGGCGACCTGGCCTGGCACTCGGTGTCGCGGAAGGTGGTGAAATCGTGCTTGCCGAGCAGGCGTTGTGCCGCCGCATGCATCGCATCGGCGTCGAGCCGGCGCGGCACGCGCCAGGCGTGGCCGGCATCGAGTGCGAGATTGGCGCGAGTGTTGACGATACGGTAGCGGTAGTGGCGCTTGATGGCTGAAAAGCGCGCCTCGAAACTATCAGGCACGATATCCGCTTCGAGCACCGCGACAGGATGCGGGCGCAGATGCGCATTCAAGCCGTCGCGAAAACGGCCCGGCGGAAACTGCTTGCCGACATCGACATGCGCGACCTGGCCGCGCGCATGCACGCCGGCATCGGTGCGGCCGGCACCATGGACGCGCGCATCCGCGCCGGTCATCGCCTTCACAGCGGCCTCCAACGCGCCCTGCACCGAGGGCAGCGTCTCCTGCACCTGCCAGCCGAAGAACGGCGCGCCGTCATATTCGATGGTGAGCTTGTAGCGGGGCATCTTGTCCAGTTTCGCTGTCATCGCCCGGCTCGACCGGGCAATCCAGTACTCCGCAGCCTATCCGTTCGACCGAGAAGCCTCGGCGTACTGGATACCCCGCCTTCGCAGGGTATGACAGCGTCAGGTGAATTTGGCGCCGGTCTTCAACGGCACGCCGCGCAGGAAGTCCGCGGCCTGCATGCGTGCCTTGCCTTCGCGCTGGAGCTCGATCAGACGGATTGCACCCTCGCCGCAGGCGATGGTGAGGTGATCGTCGAGCACCTCGCCGGGTGCGCCCGTGCCTTTCGCCAGCTCGCAGCGCAGGATCTTGACCCGCGCATTCTCAAGTTCGGCCCAGGCGCCGGGAAACGGCGACAGGCCGTGGATATGGCGCAGCACCTCGCGCGCGGGCCTGGTCCAGTCGATCCGCGCCTCGGCCTTGTCGATCTTGGCGGCATAGGTGACGCCGTCCTCGCTCTGCTGCTTCAGCTGAAGCCCGCCGCGCGCCAGCGCGGCCATGGCGCGCACCATCAGATCGGCACCGAGCCGCGACAGACGATCGTGCAGATCGAGCGCGGTCATGTTGTCCGTGATCGCGAGCCGTTCCGCCATAGCGACGTCGCCGGTGTCGAGGCCAACATCCATCTTCATCACCATCACGCCGCTCTCGGCATCGCCGGCCATGATCGCGCGGTTGATGGGAGCGGCACCGCGCCAGCGTGGCAGCAGCGAGGCGTGCAGGTTGTAGCAGCCGAGCTTTGGCGCATCGAGGATCGCCTGCGGCAGGATCATGCCATAGGCGACGACGACGGCCGCATCGGCGTCAAAGGCGCGAAACTCTTCCAGCGCCTCCGGCGTTTTCAAAGTCTTCGGCGTCAGCACGGGCACACCGAGCTTTCGCGCGGCCTCTTCCACCGGGGTCGGCTGCAATTGCAGCCCGCGCCGTCCGCCGGGCTTCGGCGCGCGCGTGTACACGGCCGCGATCTCGTGGCCATGCGCGACGAGCTCGAGCAGCGTCGGCACGGAGAAATCGGGCGTGCCCATGAAGATCAGGCGGAGGGGCATCGACAGAGAACCTCACTCCGCGCGCTTGGCGGCTTTCTCGAACTTCTTCAGCACGCGGTCGCGCTTGAGCTTTGACAGATAGTCGACGAACAGCACGCCGTTGAGATGGTCGATCTCGTGCTGGATGCAGGTGGCGTAGAGGCCTTCGGCGTCCTCCTCGTGCACCTTGCCGTCGAGATCGGTGTAGCGCACCCGCACCTTCGCAGGGCGCTCGACCTCCTCGTAATATTCGGGGATCGACAGGCAGCCTTCCTCGTAGACCGACAGGTCCTCCGAAGAGGCGATGATTTCCGGATTGATGAAGACGCGCGGCTCGGGCTTGGTCTCGCCGTCCTGGTCGGGCTTGGCGAGGTCCATGGTGATCAGCCGCAACGGCTGCGCGATCTGGATCGCCGCGAGCCCGATGCCGGGCGCGTCGTACATGGTCTCGAACATGTCGTCGGCAAGCTTGCGGATCTCCGGCGTGACCTTCTCGATCGGCTTGGAGACCAGACGCAGCTGCTTGTCGGGCAGGATGATGATTTCTCTGAGGGCCATGGCCGCGATTTAAGCCGCGCGTTCGATGCGGTCAATGCGGCCGGGAACCCCGTTAACCCTCCGCTAACCATAAAACTTCAGGTTTCGTTAACCATAAAAATTAACAGAGCATTTACCATAAATGTTCGCTATTCGTTCGTGTCTCGAAGCGAATCGGCTAGAAGCAGGGGCATGAACGAGATCATTTTCATGCTTGGCGACTGGCCGGTGCGCACCGTGGACGCGCTGATCGGCTTCGGCGCCCTGGTCCTTATCCTGCTGCTCGTGATTGCCGTCGTGATCGCGCGGTCAGGGCGGCGCGGCGCGGAACTCGCGATGGCCAACGCCATCCGCGCCGACGAGCTCGAGGAGCGCATCAGCCAGATGCTGCACGCCCAGAGCGAGGCTTCGGGGCGAGTCGACGCCATGACCCAGACGCTGGCCGGCCGCCAGGCCGACATGGCGCGCGCGGTCAACGAGCGGCTGGATTCGGTGACCCACCGCGTCGGCCAGTCCATGGAGCACTCGACCCGCAACACCATGGAGAGCCTGCACGCGCTGCACGAGCGGCTCGGCATCATCGACAGCGCACACAAGAACCTCACCGACCTCACCACGCAGGTGACGACCCTGCGCGACGTGCTCGCCAACAAGCAGTCGCGCGGCGCCTTCGGTCAGGCGCGGATGGAAGCGATCGTCCAGGACGGTCTGCCGAAGGGCGCCTACGAGTTCCAGTTCACGCTCTCGACCGGCAAGCGTCCGGACTGCGTCGTGTTCCTGCCCGACCAGCGTCCGCTCTGCATCGACGCGAAATTTCCGCTGGAGGCGATGACCGCGCTGCATGATGCGCGCACCGACGAGGAAAAGCGCATCGCCACGCAGCGGCTGCGCGGTGACGTGATGAAGCATGTCAGCGACATCGCCGAAAAATATCTCGTCGCCGGCGAGACCCAGGAAATGGCGTTGATGTTCGTGCCGTCGGAATCGGTCTACGCCGAGATCCACGACGGTTTCGACGACGTGATCCAGAAGGCGTATCGCGCCCGCGTCGTGCTGGTGTCGCCGTCGCTTTTGATGCTCGCAATCCAGGTGATGCAGCAGATCATGAAGGACGCGCGCATGCGCGATGCCGCCGACCAGATCCAGACCGAAGTGATCAAGCTCGGCGACGACCTCGGCCGCCTGCGCGATCGCGTGCTGAAATTGCAGAAGCACTTTGCCGACGCGAACGAGGACGTCCGCCAGATCCTGATCTCCGCCGACAAGATCGAGAAGCGCGCGGGGCGCATCGAAGAGCTCGATTTCAGCAAGAGCGATGCCCCCGAAGCCCCGCATCTCGTGGCGACCGGCGCTGCCGAGTTGTTCCCGAGGAAGCTCCAGGCGGGGGAGTAGAATATAGAACACACTGTCGTCGCCCGGCTTGACCGGGCGACCCAGTATCCCAGAGACGGCAGATGGGCGGGCGCTGCTACTACGTGTACATTCTCGCCAGCAAGATGGGCGACACGCTCTACATTGGCGTAACGAACGATCTCATCCGCCGTGTGGCCGAACACAAATTGCAGTTAGTCGAGAGCTTCACGAAGGAATAGGGCGTTGTGAAGCTAGTCTATTTCGAGCAATTCGATGATCCCGAGAATGCGATAAAACGCGAGAAGCGCCTGAAAAAATGGACGCGCGCCTGGAAGATTGCGCTGATCGAGAAGGATAATCCCGATTGGAACGATCTCTATGCGGAGATCGCGGGCCCTCCATAACTCCGGCCTCTGGAATACTGGGTCGCCCGGTCAAGCCGGGCGACGACACCTCACTTGTGGCTCTCAGAATCTGCTAACACCACCCCATGACCGCACCCGACGCGACCTCCCCTGCCGGCCCCGGCACGGCCCCCACCTCCTGGCGTGACAGCCTTGCCGTTTACCTGCAGCCGCGGGTGCTGATCGTGCTGTTCCTCGGTTTCTCGTCCGGGCTGCCGCTGGCGCTGTCGGGCTCGACGCTGCTGGTGTGGATGCGGGAATCCGGCGTCGATCTCAAGACCATCGGGCTGTTTGCGCTGGTCGGCACGCCCTACACGCTGAAATTCCTTTGGGCGCCGCTGGTCGATGCGATGCATGTGCCGCTGTTCACGCGCGCCTTCGGGCGGCGCCGCGGCTGGCTGCTGTTCTCGCAATTGCTGCTGATCGCAGCGATCCTGCTGCTGGCGCTGACCGATCCCGCGCGCTCGCCGTTCTACGTCGCGCTCGGCGCATTGCTGGTGGCGACGGCCTCGTCGACGCAGGACATCGTGGTCGACGCCTTCCGCGTCGAGAGCCTGCCGGAGAGCGAGCAGGCCGCCGGCATGGCGTCCTATGTCGCGGCCTATCGCATCGGCATGCTGGTCTCGACCGCCGGCGCGCTGTTCATCGTCTCCGGCTTCGAGAGCACCGGCATCACCCGCACGTCCGCCTGGATGTGGGGCTATGTGGTGATGGCGGCGATGGTCCTGATCGGGACGATCACGGCGCTGGTCGCGACCGAGCCCGAGCAGTCATTGCGGGCGGAAGCCGCGACGCAGACGCAGACCGCGCTCGCGCGCGTGCTGCACGCGGCAATCGGCGCCTTCTCGGAATTCCTGACGCGCAAGGACGCGCTTGCGGCACTCGCCTTCGTCGTGCTGTTCAAGTTCACCGATGCCTTTTCCGGCACGATGACCGCGCCGTTCGTGATCGACCTCGGCTTCTCCCGCAACGACTATGCGGCGATCGTGAAGGGCGTGGGCCTTGCTGCGACTCTGATCGGCGGCTTTGCCGGCGGCTTCGTCGCGCGGCGCTATTCGCTTGCGACCAGCCTCTGGATCGGCGGCGTGGTGCAGGCGCTCGCGAACCTCTCCTTCTCCTGGCTGGCCTTCGTCGGCACCAGCCAATGGGCGCTCGCCTTCGCCATCACCTGTGAGAACTTCACCAGCGCCATCGGCACGGTGATCTTCGTCGCCTATCTTTCGGCGCTCTGCCAGAACCCGCTGCACACGGCGACGCAATATGCGCTGCTCACCGCGCTTGCCGCGGTGGGGCGGACCTATCTCTCGTCAGGCGCCGGCTTCGTGGCTGATACCACCGGCTGGCCGCTGTTCTTCGTGATCTGCATGCTGGTGGCGATCCCGAGCCTGGTGCTGCTGGCCTGGTTGCAGAAGCGCGGGCATTTTGATGCGCTGGGGCCGGTGCGGGTTTAGCGCAACGCCGTCATGGCCGGGCTTGTCCCGGCCATCCACGCCTTGCTACGCGGCGCCAAAAACGTGGATGCCCGGGACGAGCCCGGGCATGACGAAAAACAGATGCGCTTATATGTGTGGCGAGCAAACGGGGCGCCCCCTACTGCTTCTTGATCAGGCTCCATTTCGTGATCACGGCCTCGCTCATCTGGCCGGGATCGCTGGCGCAGGCGACTTCGTCGACCTTGACCGAGATCTCCTTGCCGGCAAACGTCTTCAGCTGCGCTGCCTGCGCGTCGCCGCTGGGAACGAGCTGGAAGGTTTCGGGTCCGGTCTCGAGATTGCACAGCCCGCTCGGCGGCGGCAGTCGGCGCGGCTCGGAGGTGATCTGGTAGGTCGCAACCCGCTTGCCGACGTTCTTGACGTCGCGCACTTTCATCGTGTTCAGCTCGCCCGACAGCACCTCCCCGGCATTGATCGGCTTGCCGGGCTTCGACGGCGGCGGAGCCCCGTCGTCCTGTTGCGCGGAGATGGCCGGCGTCGCCAGCATCGTCAGCGTCGCGACCAAAGCCCATCGTGTGGCGAAAAGTTTCGTCATGTCGTCCGTTCCGTAAGTCTGGATGGCTAGAACAGGGTGCGCTGCCGCATCGCGGCCGATAGCGTACCTTCATCGAGATAATCAAGCTCGCCGCCGACCGGCACACCATGGGCGAGCCGGGTTACTTTTACGTTGGCGTCCTGAAGCAGGTCGGTGATGTAATGTGCCGTGGTCTGGCCGTCGACGGTGGCATTCAGCGCCAGGATGACCTCATGCACCTGTGCCTCATGCGCGCGCGCGACCAGCGCCTCGATGGTGAGGTCCTGCGGGCCGACGCCGTCGAGCGGCGACAATGTCGCACCCAGCACGTGATAGCGCCCTTGAGTGGCATTGGCCCGTTCCAGCGCCCAGAGATCGGCAACGTCGGCGACGACGACGATGATCGAGGGGTCGCGCCTCGGATCGGTGCAGACCGTGCAGGGACTTTGCGTGTCGATGTTGCCGCAGGTCTTGCAGACCTGGACCTTCTCGAGCGCGACCTGCATGGCCGAGGACAGCGGTATCATCAGCGCTTCGCGCTTCTTGATCAGATGCAACGCGGCGCGCCGCGCCGAGCGCGGACCGAGGCCCGGCAGCCGCGCGAGAAGCTGGACCAGCCGCTCGATTTCAGGACCCGCAACAGCGCCCATCCTACTGGCCGAACAGCCCCGACAGCCCCGGCGGCAGACCGAGCCCGCCGGTGAGCGACTGCATCTTCTCCTGCATGGCGGCTTCCGCCTTGCGGCGGGCCTCGCCGAAGGCGGTGACGAGCAGATCCTCGAGCACCTCGCGCTCTTCCGCCTTCATCAGCGAAGGATCGATCTTGACGCCCTTGACGTCCATCTTCGCGGTCATGCGCACGGCGACGAGACCGCCGCCGGAGATGCCCTCGACCTCGACGTTGGCGAGCTGGTCCTGCATCTCCTGCATCTTGGATTGCAGCTGCTGCGCCTGCTTCATCATGCCGAAAATATCGACCATCGGTGCTGTCCTTGGTTGGCGCGATGACTCATCGTCGCGCCTTCGCTGATTGTTTTGAGCGTGATCCAGTCGGAAAAGCGCTGCACGCTTTTTCCGGATCATGCTCTAGAGATCGTCGCCGTCGGAACCGTCGGGCGGATCGTCACTGCCATAGTCGGCGTTAATATCGGATTCCGGCGCCTCGGGGGCAAGCCTGCGGACCTCGACGACCTTCGCACCCGGAAACCGCGACAGCACCTCGCGCACGCGCGGATCGGCCTCGGCGGTGCGCGCATGTTCCTGCTTGGCCGCCTGGCTTACCGAGCGCAGCGTCGGCTGGCCCGGCTCGTTGGAGACGATCACGGTCCAGCGGCGCCCGGTCCAGAGCTCGAATTTTCGCGCGAGATCGGAAATCATGGTCTTGGAGGCGTTCGGCTCGAGCGCGACTTCCAGCCGGCCCTCCTCGAAACGAACGAGGCGCATGTCGCCTTCGAGCGCGCCCTTGGTCAGGAGGTCGCGCTTCTGCCCGGCCAGGGCAACGAGCTGGGTGAAGCTCGTGACGCGCAACACGGGCGTGGCAGCTTGCGGATCCGGCGCGGGTGTTGCCATCTGCGGACGAGCACCACCGCCGCCGAACGAGGACGGTGACGAATTCGGCATGCGAACGGGAGCCGCGGACGCCACCGGCCCGGCCGGCGCGTTGCGCGCGGCACTGCCGCCGCTCACGACCGGCGAACCACCGCCGTTCTGCTCCAGCATCTTGATCGCTTCGTCAGGCGTCGGCAGGTCGGCGACATAGGCGATGCGCACCAGCACCATCTCGGCGGCTGCGGCGGGCCGCGTCGCGGCCTGCACCTCGGTGATGCCCTTGAGCAGCATCTGCCACATCCGCGACAGCACGCGCATCGAGATCTTCGAGGCGAAATCCCGCGCGCGCACGCGCTCGGTCTCGCCATAGGCGACGTTGTCGGCGGTCGCCGGCACGATCTTCACGCGGGTGACGAAATTGACGAATTCGGCGAGATCCGAGAGCACGACGATCGGATCGGCGCCGACGTCGTACTGGTCGCGGAACTCCCTAAACGCGGACGCGATGTCGCCACGCGCCAGAGAATCGAAAAGATCGATGACACGGGTGCGGTCGGCGAGCCCCAGCATCTGCCTGACGGCATCGGCCTTCACGGTGCCTGCCGCATGCGCGATCGCCTGATCGAGCAGCGAGAGCGAATCGCGCACCGAGCCTTCCGCGGCGCGTGCGATGATACCTAGTGCTTCGGGCTCGATCTCGACGTTTTCCTTGGCCGCGATGTTGGCCAGATGCTTCATCAGCACGTCGGCCTCGACGCGGCGCAGGTCAAAACGCTGGCAGCGCGACAGCACCGTGACCGGAACCTTGCGGATCTCGGTCGTTGCGAACACGAACTTGGCGTGCTCCGGCGGTTCCTCCAGCGTCTTCAGGAAGGCGTTGAACGCCGCCGTCGACAGCATGTGGACTTCGTCGATGATGTAGACCTTGTAGCGGGCGCTGGCCGGCGCGTAGCGGACGCTGTCATTGATCTGACGGACGTCGTCCACGCCGGTGTGCGAGGCCGCGTCCATCTCCAGCACGTCCATGTGCCGGCTTTCCATGATGGCCTGGCAATGCACGCCGAGCGTCGGCATCTGGACCGTCGGGCCCTTCACCGAGCCATCCGGCATCTCGTAGTTGAGCGCGCGGGCAAGGATGCGCGCAGTGGTGGTCTTGCCGACCCCGCGGACGCCGGTGAGAATCCAGGCCTGCGGAATGCGACCGGTCTCGAACGCATTTGAGACGGTGCGGACCACGGCTTCCTGGCCGATCAGATCGTCGAACGAGGAAGGACGGTATTTCCGCGCCAGCACCCGGTAGGGCGTGCTGGCCCGGCCGGCGCTGTCAGGGTTGGGAGGGGCGCCAGCGTCGGTCATCGGTCGATCCGCAATGAAGTGTCTTTCGGCCGGCTTTGCGGAAAGGAGCGCGCTGGCGGCCCGAGCCGCCGGCGCAATTCGCTCGGAAAAACAGGTAGGAGACTGACGAGCGACCCGATCCGGACCTCGTTAGGGCTGCTTCCTTCCGGACCTGACCCGGTTGGCGAGTGGCTCGTCCACCGCCAATCTCCCGGCCCCTATTTGGGGCCAAAAGGACCGGAAAGCAAGCGGGTATCGGCTTGAACAGGCGCGGCTTCATGGTGGCTTGCCCAGCATCCGGGCAATTCCTGGTCTGCCCAGCCGATAGGCTGTGCTTTCACTGCCGGAGGCGCCTTGGTAAGAACGCTGCCGGAACTTCTTCCAACAGAAAAGCGATTGATCCCAATGGTTACACGTCGTGATGTTGCATCGATTGTCGGACTTGGCGCGATTGGCGCGGCGACGCTGGCCTCCCCTGCCGTGGCGCAGACCGCCGATACCAACGAATCGACCTTCGCCCGCATCCGCCGCACCAAGAAGATGCGGATCGGCGCGGTCGGCGGCGGCGCGCCCTATTACATGAAGGATCTTTCGACCGGCCAGTGGAAAGGCTTTTACGTCGACATCGCCAAGGCGCTCGCCGAGGACATGGAGGCCGAGCTCGAGATCACCGAGACCACCTGGGGCAATTCGGTGCTCGACCTGCAGTCCAACAAGATCGACATCTTCTTCGGCCTCAACCCGACCCCGAAGCGCGCGCTGGTGGTCGACTTCTCGGTGCCGGTCTTCAACAACGCCTTCGGCATCCTCTGCAAGAAGGACTTCAAGCCGAAGAGCTGGGCCGAGCTGAACTCGCCCGACATCAAGATCGCGGTCGACCAGGGCTCCTCGCACGACCAAGTCGTGAGCCGCCTGACGCCGAAGGCGCAGATCTCGCGGCTGAAGACCGCCGACGACGCCACCGCCGCGCTCCAGACCGGCCGCGTCGACGCGCAGTGCCTGATCACCATGCTGTCGCTCACGGTGCTGAAGAAAAATCCCTCGCTGGGCCAGTTCGTGCTGCCGACGCCGATCTTTGCTACCACGTCGAACGCCGGCTTCCGCCGCGAGACCGACAAGACCTGGCGCGACTACGTCAACACCTGGATCGACTTCAACAAAGGCCTCGGCTTCATTCGCAACGCCATCATCACCAACATGGAGCTGGTGGGCGTGACCGAGGCGGACATTCCGCCGGGCGTTTCGCTGTAGTCTTCCACTGTCATTCCGGGGCGCCCAAAGGGCGAACCCGGAATCTCGAGATTCCGGGCTCGATGCTTCGCATCGCCCCGGACGACAATGCCGGCGGTCAAGGCGTTCGACGAGTAACACACGCATGTATCAGTGGGACTTCGGCATCCTCTGGAGCTATCGCTGGCTCTTTCTCAACGGGCTCGGCGTCACCGTAGGCTTCACCGTGGTCATCGTCGTGCTTGGCCTCGTCTTCGGCCTGTTCGGCGCGTTCGGCACCCTGTCGCGCTTTCGCGCGGTGCGCCTGCTCGCGCTCACCTTCATCGAGGCGTTCCGCTGCACGCCGATCCTGGTGCAGCTGATCTGGTTCTATTACGCGCTGCCGATCCTGGCGGGTGTCGAGATGACCCCAATCACGGCGTCGGCGCTGGCGCTGTCGCTCTATGGCGGCTCGTTCTATTCGGAGATCATCCGCGGCGGCATCATCTCGATCGACCGCGGCCAGTCCGAAGCCGGTGCCGCGCTCGGTATGACCCCGGGACAGAGCATGCGGCGCATCGTGCTGCCGCAGGCGATCAAGCGCATGATCCCGGCGCTGATGAACCAGTCGATCATCCAGTTCAAGAACACCTCGCTGGTCTCGGTGCTGGCGGTGCCTGATCTGGTCTATCAGAGCCAGGTCGCCGCCCATGACAGCTACCGTCCGCTGGAAACCTACACCGCCGTCGCGGTCGCCTATGCGGCGATCCTGATCCCCCTGACCATCATGGTCCGGCGCGGCGAGAAGCGACTGGCGGTCGGCGAATGAGCGACACCTCTTCCAAGATCGAGATCCGGGCGCTGCGCAAAAGCTTTGGCAGCAACGAGGTTTTGAAGAGCATCAGCCTGGATGTCGCGAAGGGCGGCGTCGTGGCGCTGATCGGCCCGTCCGGCTCCGGCAAGTCGACGCTGCTCCGCTGCATCAACCTCCTGGTGACGCCCGACGGCGGCAGCGTTCGCGTCGGCGACACCCGCTTTTCGTTCGGCGAGGGTACGAAGCTCCCCGATGTGAAGACGCTGGCCAAATTCCGTACCACCACCGGCATGGTGTTCCAGCATTTCAATCTGTTCCCGCACATGACGACGCTGCAGAACGTGATGGAGGGACCGGTCACGGTGCGGCGCATGGCCAAGGCGGACGCCGAGAAGCTGGCGCGGGCCCAACTCACGAAGGTGGGCCTTGCAGAGAAGGCCGACCAATATCCGGCAACGCTCTCCGGCGGACAGAAGCAGCGCGTCGCGATTGCGCGGGCGCTCGCCATGGAGCCGGACGTGATGCTGTTCGACGAGGTCACCTCCGCGCTCGATCCCGAGCTTGTCGGCGAGGTCTTGAACGTCATGCAGCAGCTGGCGTCGGAGGGCATGACCATGGTGATCGTCACCCACGAGATCGCCTTTGCCCGCGAAGTCGCCGACCGTCTGATCTTCATGCGCGACGGCGTCGTGGTCGAGGAAGGCCCGGCGCGACAGGTGATCGACAATCCGCAGGAAGGAGCGACGCGCGCGTTCCTCAGCCATTTCCACCGCACCGGCGCGCTGCCGCCGGTTACAACGGCATCGTGATGTCCGAAATCGATCGCGTCTATCTTGTCACCGGCGCCGCCAGCGGCATCGGCCGCGCCACCGCAAAACTGCTCGCGGGGCCCGGCACTGCGCTGCTGCTGCACACGCGCTCCAACGCAGCCGGCCTCGACGCCACGGCGGCGGAAGCCGAAGCGCAAGGCGCGATCGTCGCAAAATGCCTCGGCGATCTCGCCGAGGAGACCGCGGCCACCGACACCGTCGCCGCTACGCAACGTGCCTTCGGCCGGCTCGACGGATTGATCCTGATCGGCGGCCATGCCCGGCGCGGCAGCGCCATCGGTACGCCGGCGGATCAGTTCCGCAAGGCAATGGACGAGTCGGCGCTGGCGTTCACACGGTTGGTGGACGCCGCGCTGCCGCTGCTGCGTGCAGGGCGAGATTCGCGGATCGTGGCGGTGTCGTCGTTCGTCGCTCACGCGATCCGGCCGGAGTTCGCGCCCTTTGCAGCGACGGCCGCGAGCCGCTCCGCGCTCGAAGCGCTGGTGCGGCTCACCGCAGTCGAGCTCGCCAGGGAGGGCATCACCGTCAACGCCGTCGCGCCGGGCCTGATCGTCAAGGACAAGCCCAGCGAAAGCCGGCTTACACCCGAGCAGATCGCCGCGACCGAGACGCTGATCCCGATGGGCCGCCGCGGGCGACCGGAGGAAGTCGCCGAGATCATCGCCTTCCTGGCATCCCCAAAAGCATCCTACGTCACCGGCCAGGTCTGGCACGTCAATGGAGGCCTGACATGACCGAAGCCACCATCGAACGTCTCAGGCTGTTCCTGATCGAGAGCCCGATCAAGATGGCGCGCCTCCAGGGCGTCGGCAACGTCAAGGGTACGGTGAAGCGCGTGCTGCTGGAGCTCACGTCGAGCGACGGCGTGATCGGCTGGGGCGAGGCGGCACCATGGGAAGTGTTCACGGGAACGCCGGAAGCGGCGTTCGCCGCGCTCGACATCTATTTGCGGCCAATCGTGCTCGGCAAGTCGGTGCGCCGCATCCGCGCGCTGATGGCCGAGCTCGATCGTGCGCTGGTCGGACATGCCGAAGCCAAGGTCGCGATCGAGATGGCGCTGCTCGACATCGTCGGCAAGTCGTCGGGACTTTCGGTCGCCGACCTGCTCGGCGGGCGCGTACGCGACACGATCCCGCTGTCGTTCTCGATCGCCGATCCGGATTTCGCCGCCGATCTCGAACGCATGCGGAAGATGGTTCCGGACGGCAATTTGATCTACAAGGTCAAGACCGGCGTGAAGCCGCATCGCGAGGATCTCGATCATCTCGCGGCGATCCGGAAAGAATTCGGCGACAAGGTCGATCTACGCGTCGATTACAACCAGGCGCTGGCGCCGTTCGGCGCCATCAAAATCCTGCGCGATATCGAGCAGTTTGCGCCGACCTTCATCGAGCAGCCGGTGCCGCGCAAATTTCTCGACGTGATGGCGCAGCTCACCGCGGCGCTGGAAACGCCGGTGCTCGCCGACGAAAGCTGTTTCGACCGCCGCGACATGATGGAGGTGGTGCGCCGCGAGGCGGCAGATGCCGTCTCGATCAAGCTGATGAAGGCCGGCGGCCTGTTCGAGGCGCAGGCGATCATGGCGATCGCTGACATCGCGGGCCTGCCCGGCTATGGCGGCACGCTGTGGGAGGGCGGCATCGGGCTTGCCGCCGGCACGCAGCTGATCGCCGCGACGCCGGGCATCTCGCTCGGCTGCGAATTCTACATGCCGCATCATGTGCTGACCGAGGACGTGCTGGAAGAGCGCGTCGCCAATCGCGGCGGCCACGTCGTGGTGCCGGACGGTGCCGGCCTCGGCATCCGCGTCAGCGAAGCCTCGGTCCGCGCCAATGCGCGGGTGTTGGCGGAGGGGTAAAGGCACGCCCCCACCGTCGTCCTGGCGAAAGCCAGGACCCATTGCCCCAAAGAGAAGTTGCGGCACGAGGTCGGTAACCCCGAATCTTCGCCAAACCCAATCCGATGGTAATGGGTCCTGGATCGGCGCTGCGCTTTTCCAGGACGACGATCGCGTATGCCGCCTCTGCGGAGCGCCATCCTTCCCCAATCAGATTCCGTATCGTATGGTCGCAGCAAATATTCGGGGGTTCCGCCCCGCCATGCCCGATCCCATCGGGCCATCCGGAAACCTTTATGTCCGAACCCGCCTGGTCGCTGCACTCCCGCCTGAAAGAGGACACTATCGACATCGGCGATTTGCCGCTGTGCAAGGTCTTGGTCATCAAGGACGCGCATTATCCCTGGCTGCTGCTGGTGCCGCGACGCGCCGACGCGGTGGAGATCATCGACCTCGACGAGGTGCAGCAGGCGCAATTGATGACGGAGATCTCCCGCGTCTCGCGCGCGCTGAAGGAGATCACCCAATGCGACAAGCTCAACATCGCGGCACTCGGTAACCTCGTGCCGCAGCTTCACGTCCACATCATCGCGCGCCGCACCAGTGACGCCGCCTGGCCGCGGCCGGTCTGGGGCGTGATGCAGCCCTTGGCGCACGACGCCACCGAGGTGCAGAGTTTCATCAGCGCGCTTCGCCGCAAGATCTGGTTGGGTTGAAAGAACAAGAAATGTCAGCATTCGACTCGTTTCCACTGGGACAACCCGCCTTCGTCACCAACATTCTCGACCGCGCCGCGCATCTGCGCCGCGACGACGAAAAGCTGTTCGCGATGGAGCAGAAGCCGTCGTCGCGCGCCTATGTGGTCTATCGCGACTCACTGCTGGTGAAGCGCGAGGGCGACAAAGTGCGCGCGCTGCTCGGAATCGACGAGGCGTTGAAATGCGGCGCCAATCCCGGCACGATCTTCTTAGGCTTGCGCGGCGGCGCCGCGATGTTCGGGATGGGCCTGTCGCAGGCCGCGTCCGAGAAGCTGATCGGGCGCGAGGACTACGCCCTCAGCGAGCTGCGCGGCATGGCGATGCAGGGCGCGGTGCCGCCGCAGGAGCTGTCGGCGATCGCGATGGCGAAGTCGATGGTGAGCTGGCATCAGCGCCACGGCTATTGCGCCAATTGCGGCACGCGTACCGCGATGAAGGAAGGCGGCTGGAAGCGGGAGTGCCCGAGTTGCAAGGCCGAGCATTTCCCGCGCACCGACCCTGTCGTGATCATGCACGTCGCCGCCGGCGACAAATGCCTGCTCGGCCGCCAGAAGCAGTTTCCGCCGGGCATGTATTCCTGCCTCGCCGGCTTCGTCGAGGCCGCCGAAACCATCGAGGACGCGGTGCGCCGCGAGATTTTCGAAGAATCCGGCATTCGCTGCACCGAGGTGCAATATTACATGACCCAGCCCTGGCCCTATCCGTCGTCGCTGATGATCGGGTGCAGCGCGCGGGCGGTGAGCGAGGACATCGTCGTCGATCACTCCGAGTTGGAGGATGCGCGCTGGTTCACGCGCGAGGAGGCGGCCTTGATGCTGACGCGGACGCATCCTGACGGGCTCGCCGGCCCGCATCCGTTTGCGATTGCGCATCACCTGCTCGGCCGCTGGGTGCACGACAAGAGCTGAGACGGAGATGGCTGCACCAGGGATCGCGCCGCGCATCCTCTGCATCGGCATTCCCGTGCGCGACCTGACCTTTCGTGTCGAAACCGTGCCCGCGCGCGGCAGCAAGGCGAATGCCAGGCATCTCGCGGAGATTTGCGGCGGCAACGCACTCAATGCCGCGATCGCTATCGCTCGGCTTGGTGGCCGCGTCGCGTTCGCAGGTCCGATGGGCGATGCGCAGGAGACGTCGAGCGGCTTCATTCTCGACCGCATGACATCCGAAAATATCGACACAAGCCATATCGTGCGCATACCTGATGCGAGCACGCCCGTCTCTGCCATCATCATTGACGCGACGGGCGAGCGAACGCTCACGATCTATCGCGATCCGGCCCTGTGGACAGTCGAGCTGCCCGACGCCGACAAGCTGCTCGCCGATTGCCGGGCGGTTCTCGTCGAAAGCCGCTGCGCCGCGTTCGCAACTTCGCTCTGCACCGAGGCACGCCGGCGCGGCATTGCCGTCATCGTCGGCGTCGACCGCGCGATGTCGTTGCAGGACAGCCTGCTCACGGCCGCCTCACATCTGCTGTTCGCCAGTGACCAGTTGCAGGAGACAGCCGGCATCCCCGATGACGGCGCGGCATTGAAGCGCCTGGCCGCGCTCACGCCCGCCTTCCTCGCCGCCACCCGCGGTCCGTATGGCACGATCTGGCTGAACGAGACCGGCGCATTGGAGCAGACGCCGGCCTTCCCGGTTCAGGCCGTCGATACGCTCGGCGCCGGCGACGTCTTCCATGGCGCCTTCACGCTTCGCTTCGCCGAAGGTGGCGGCGTGCGGCAGGCGCTGCGATTCGCCGCGGCCGCCGCGGCGCTGAAATGCACCCGTCCTGGTGGCGGCCTGGCCGCCCCGCAACGCGTTGAAGTTGAAGAGCTTTTGAGCACGTCGCCGGCGGCGACGTTGGAGCGGGCGCCAAGATTATAGACTTGCTATAGAAAGATTTTCTCTATATCAGGGAAAACGTCCCTTGAAATGGAACAAAGTTCTTCAAATGACCGATCTCGCCGTCCCACTCCCCGAGACCAGCCGCCGCCTCGACGCCATCGACCGCAAGATTCTGATGGTGCTGCAGGACGATGCCTCCCTCTCCGTCGCCGAGATTGGCGACCGCGTCGGCCTGTCCTCGACCCCCTGCTGGAAGCGCATCCAGCGCTTGGAGGCCGACGGCGTGATTACCAAGCGGGTGGCGCTGGTCGACCAGAACAAGATCGGGCTCGGCATCTCCGTGTTCGTGTCGGTCGAGAGCTCCGACCATTCCGACGCCTGGCTCAAGAGGTTCGCCGACGCCGTCAGCGCCATGCCTGAGGTGATGGAGTTCTATCGCATGGCCGGCGACGTCGATTACATGCTGCGCGTCGTCGTCGCGGACATGCAGGCCTATGACGTGTTCTACAAGAAACTGATCAGCGCCGTGCCGCTGAAGAACGTCACCTCGCGCTTCGCGATGGAGAAGATCAAGTCGGTCACCGCGCTGCCGATCCCGGCTGTGGTTGCGGCTTAAGGCTCACCACACGCAAACTGTCATCGCCCGGCTTGACCGGGCGATCCAGTATTCCAGAGACGATGATGGGGTTCGGATAAGCCGCGTACTGGATGCCCCGGTCAAGCCGGGGCATGACAGCAGGTGAGACTAGCCTCGCGCCTCAAATCTTCTGATTGTACTCGCCGACTTCGGGATGGGTGCGCAGCACGCTGTTCACCATCTCGAACATGTCGTGCATGCGCTGCTCGGAGACCGGGCTCTCGACCACGACAACGAGCTCGGGCTTGTTGGAGGAGGCACGCACCAGGCCCCAGCTGCCGTCCTCGACCGTGACGCGGACGCCGTTGACGGTGACGAGATCGCGGATCGACTGGCCGCCGATCTTGGCGCCCTTGGCCTGCAAGGCCTCGAAGTGCTTCACCACCTTGTCGATGACGCCGTATTTGGTCTCGTCGGCGCAATGCGGCGACATCGTCGGCGACGACCAGGTCTTCGGCAGCGCGTTCTTGAGATCGGCCATCGACTTGCCGGGGGCGCGGTCAAGCATATCGCAGATCGCCAGCGCCGAGACGAGACCGTCGTCATAGCCGCGTCCATACGGCTTGTTGAAGAAGAAGTGGCCGGACTTCTCGAAGCCGGCGAGCGCACCCGTCTCATGGGTGCGGCGCTTCATGTAGGAATGGCCGGTCTTCCAGTAGGTGGTTTTTGCACCCTGCTTCTGCAGCACCGGATCGGTGATGAACAGGCCGGTCGACTTCACGTCGACGATGAACTGCGCGTCCTTGTGGATCGCGGACATGTCGCGCGCCAGCATCACGCCGACCTTGTCGGCAAAGATCTCCTCGCCGGTGTTGTCGACGACGCCGCAGCGATCGCCGTCGCCGTCGAAGCCGAGACCCACATCGGCCTTGTGCTGCAGCACCGCGTCGCGGATCGCGTGCAGCATCTCCATGTCTTCGGGGTTCGGATTGTATTTCGGGAAGGTGTGGTCGAGCTCGGTGTCGAGCGGGATCACCTCGCAGCCGATCGCCTCCAGCACCTGCGGCGCGAATGCGCCGGCGGTACCGTTGCCGCAGGCCGCGACAACCTTGAGCTTGCGCTTGAGCTTCGGGCGGCTGGTGAGATCGGCGATGTAGCGCGCCGGATAATTCTCGTGGAATTGATAGGAGCCGCCGGCCTTGTTCTTGAACTCGGCGCCCAGCACGATCTCCTTCAGCCGCGTCATCTCGTCGGGACCGAAGGTCAGCGGGCGGTTGGCGCCCATCTTCACGCCGGTCCAGCCATTGTCGTTGTGCGAGGCCGTGACCATGGCGCAGCAGGGCACGTCGAGGTCGAACTGCGCGAAATAGGCCATCGGCGTCACCGCGAGCCCGATGTCGTGCACCTTGCAGCCTGCTGCCATCAGGCCGGAGATCAGCGCATATTTGATCGAGGCCGAATAGCCGCGGAAATCATGACCGGTGACGATCTCCTGGCTGACGCCGAGTTCTGCGATCAGCGCGCCCAGCCCCATGCCGAGCGCCTGGATTCCCATCAGGTTGATTTCCTTCTGGAACAGCCAGCGCGCGTCGTATTCGCGAAAGCCCGTGGCCTTCACCATCGGCTCGGATTCGAAGGCATAGGTGTTGGGCAGCAACACGGATTTCGGCTTGGGGAACATTGAGACGGTCTCGTGAAAAAAGAGCCAGGATTTGATGCAGCCTTAGCGAATGCCGGGCTGCAGCGGAAGGCGGGAATGGCAGCTTATGGATGATAATTGCGGCAGTTTGGTAACGGGGAAATCTGTCCGCGAGAGCGATCGAAATAGAGATTTTCTTGAAATATGTGTCGCCGTCGCCTTTGGGAGGACCTTTACTGCTCCAGCACCATCTGACCGTTGGCGTATTCGAAGCGCCTGAGGCGGGAGAGGAAGGAGAGACCGAGCAGGTTCTCGGACAGTGCTTCGTCGGGCAGCACCATGGCATCGACGTCGCGCACGATTAGGCCGCCGACATCGAGCATGGCGATGCGAGTGCGCGCGGCCTTGATGGTGCCGTTGGCGGTGGAGACGGTGGCGTTGTAATCGCTGCGCGAGGGACGCAGGCCGAAGCGGGCGGCCGAGGTCTCGTTCAGCGCGACCACGGAGGCGCCGGTGTCGACCATGAAGCCGATGCGCTGGCCTTCGATCCGGCCCTCGGTTTGGAAGTGGCCGCGGCCGTCGCGGGGGATGTTGAGGCTGCGGCCGCCGGCCGCCGCGGTGGACGCGACTGCGACCGTACGCGGCACCGACGTCGCCGAGGCGGAGCTCATCCTGTCCGCCATCTGCGCCATGAAGGTGCCGAGGCCGATCATGATCGCCGCGAAGATCATTATGTTACGCATCACACCACTCGAAGCCGAAGCTCGATTTCACCACGCGGAAGGCCGCTCCGCGAGCGACGCTGCGGCCAGAGCGGTGCTATTTTGACGAAAAGGATGAGCGGACGGTTAATGCGCCGGTGTCGCGGATACGACATATCCTCATCCTGAGGTGCCCGCGAAGCGCGGGTCTCGAAGGGCCCGGCCACCAGCGGGGCCGTCATCCTTCGAGACGCTTGCTACGCAAGCTCGTCAGGATGAGGAATTGGCAACGGCGCCTGGGACTAGAACGGGCTCACCGAGAAATACCGCAGCCACAGATCGGTGTAGCGGCCCTTCTCCCAGACGCGGAACATCGCCCAGTTCAGGGCCTGGCGCAGCACGTCGTTGCCCTTGCGTACGGCGATGCCAATGCCCTCGCCGAAGAAACGGCTCTCGACGAAGGGGCCGCCGGAGAAGGCGCAGCAATCGCCGGAATCCGTGCCGTTGATCCAGAACGCGAGCGCGATGGCGTCGCCGAAGATGAAATCGACCTCGCCCTTGCGCAAGGCGCCGCGCATAGCGTCGTCGTTGGGATAAGGGTGCAGCTCGGCGTCGGTGAACAGGGCCTTGAGATAGGCCTCATGCGCGGAGCCGGCGATGACGCCGACCTTCTTGCCTTCGAGATATTCGGGCCGGATCTCCGGCATCACCGCGTCCTTGCGCGAAGCAAAGCGCGCAGGCACGCGGTAATAGGGATCGGTGAAGTCGACCCGGGCGCGGAGCTGCGGACTCACCGCCATCGAGGCGATGATGGCATCGCCCCGGTTGGAGGCGAGCGCATCGACCAGCGTCTCGAAGCGCCGCATCTGCACCGTGCAAGTGACCTTGATCTCCTCGCACAGCGCGCGCGCGAAGTCGACGTTGAAGCCGGCCGGATTACCGTCGGCGCCGGTGTAGTTGAACGGCGGATAGTCGGTCTCGGTCAGGAAACGGATCACGGTCAGGCGCGACAGGTCCGGCCGCTCCGGCCGCCGCCGCGGGTCCCAGAAACCCGGCACCGCCTGCGGGGCGGCTTGCGGCGCGACCTGAGGTGAGGCTTGCGGCGCCGTTGGGGGCTGCTTGGCCGGGGCCTGCGCCTGCGCGGACGGCGCAGCAGCGAGCGCGCAGACGCCGACGATCAGCCCGGTCAGCAAGCCACGGGCGGATTTGGACGATTTCGCCTGTTGCGATGGAGCCATCGGCTGAAATGAACGATTTTCGTTGGGATCGGAGGGCCTTATAGCCCATCCGGCCGGGAACGCGAGCGCGGATTGCGGTCAATAGGGAAGCCTACAGATACCGCTTCAACTCCCCTGCGGCTTCTTCCGGCGTGCGCTTCAGGTTGAACGGCGAGACGAAGCGGCCGTCGCGATCCATCAGATAGATCAGCGCCGTGTGGTCCATGGTGTAGTCGCCGTCCTTGGTCGGGACCTTCTTGGCATAGACCCGGTAGGAGGTGATCACCTTGGCGGTCTCGGCAGGATCGCCGCTCAGCCCTTCGAGGTGCGGGTCGAAGCTCGACAGATAATCCTTCATCGCGGCCGGCGTATCGCGCTCGGGATCGACCGAGATGAAGACGGCATTGACCTTGTCGGCGTCCTTGCCCATCGCGCGCAGCACTTCCGAGATCTCGAACAGCGAGGTTGGGCAGACGTCGGGACAATGGGTGTAGCCGAAGAAGATCAGGGTCGGCTTGCCCTTGAGGTTCTTGTCGGTGACGGTCTTGCCGTTCTGGTCGGTGAGCTGGAACGGGCCGCCGATCGCGGCCGGCTGCGCCACCTTGCCGACCCCGCCCATGGCCCAGAATACGATCAGCAGCCCGAGGACGAGGCTTGCGGCGAAGGCGGTCGCGATCACCAGCGGACGGGCGGTAGGGCTCATGAGCGGAAAACTTCCTGTCGCGTGTCAGAAGCAGGCGGCAAGACCGGTCCTGATCATTTCGAAGAACACCTGGCTGCCGTAGTGGAACCAGAGCGCGAGCGCGCCGAGCACGACCAGGCCGCCGACGCCAGCACCTGCCAACAGCAGCACGACCGGCGTCCGGCCGGCAGTGGGCGAATTGTCCGATACAGGATGGGTAGGGTGCAGTGGTTGAGCCATGACAACGATCGGGGTGAAGGGTTCCCTGCCTTTCAAATAGGCGCTGGGACCGGGCCGGGCAAGCGCGGCGGGCGGGCTGGAGAACTTGTGATACGGAGGTTCTCCGTCATGCCGGGCTTGCGCGGCCGAAGCCGCTTCCGCGAGGCGAAGGCCCGGGCATCCACGGACTTTCCAGCCGGGCCCAAGAACGTGGATGGCCGGGACAAGCCCGGCCATGACGACAGATTAGTGAAAGGCGAATGACTGCCGCGGCCTACCGCGACGATGGCTTGTTGGCCGAGGCCTGCGCGTCGAGGTAGCAAGGCTTGTACATAGCCTGGAGCTGCCGGCCCTTCAGGAAGAGCATATGCGGGGTGAGGCCGCCGCGCTGATTGATCCAGCGCTTCACCTGCGAGGGATACATCGCATAGAGCATCTGGGTCGCTTCGGTATTGGTGACGGCGCGGCCGTTGCTGCCGAAATCCCACGCGGCGTGGAAGCCCAGTGTGGCGTGCGACGTCACGCAGATGCGGTCAGGCGGGATGGCGCCGAGGACGATGGTGCAGGCAGAGGCGCAGAGACCGTCGATGATGACGGTATCGCCCGACTGTCGCAGGTCCTGGTATTTGTCGACGTAGGTTCCGATCCGGCCGCCGCGGTCATCCGCGATCCGAACCACCGCGTGAGAAGCGCCCATGCTCGCGATCAGGAGAACCGCCGCAAGCAACCCCGTCAGAAACTTCATTGGCCCCCGCCCCAGTCGAATTCGAATCTGTGTGTCAGGTGGTGATGCCCTGCTAGGGTCCGTCGTAACCGCGGTTTTGTCTAGGCATGCCGGCTCGCTCAAAACAAATTCAAATCCAGTGTTGCGCCGGCGCTGCACTCAGCCGGTCTTTTTCCCGAAGTGGAACAAGTTAACGATGTCTTACGCGCCGTCCTCTTGATCTCAGTTGCAACCGCCGGCTTCAATCCGGGCAACTACAGGGAGGAACCTGTGGAGGGCGAAACACATGGAGGGGGAAACATATGGCCGAACAGATGGCTGAAGAGACTGACGTCATCGTTGTCGGCGCAGGACTGTCGGGCCTGGTGGCCGCAACCGAGATCGCGGACGCCGGCAAGCGCGTAATCGTGGTCGACCAGGAGGGCGAGCAGTCGCTCGGCGGCCAGGCGTTCTGGTCGTTCGGCGGATTATTCCTGGTCGATTCGCCGGAGCAGCGCCGGCTCGGCATCAAGGACTCCTTCGACCTCGCGATGCAGGACTGGCTCGGCACCGCCGGCTTCGACCGCGACGAGGATTTCTGGCCGCGGCAATGGGCCGACGCCTATGTGGCGTTCGCGGCCGGCGAGAAGCGTGCATGGCTGCGAGCGATGGGCCATCGCATTTTCCCCGTGGTCGGATGGGCCGAGCGCGGTGGTTATGACGCGATGGGCCACGGCAATTCGGTGCCGCGCTTTCATGTCACCTGGGGCACCGGGCCCGGCATCGTCGAGCCGTTCGAGCGCCGGGCGCGCGAGGCGGTCAGAAGCGGCCGGCTGAGCTTTCGGTTCCGCCATCGCGTCGATGCGCTCTCGATCACCAACGGTACGGTGGATGGCGTCGGCGGCGCCATTCTCGCCCCCGACAATGTCGAGCGCGGCAAGAGTTCGTCGCGCAATGTTGTCGGCGAGTTTGCGTTGAAGGCCCAAGCCGTGATCGTGGCGTCCGGCGGCATCGGCGGCAATCACGAGCTGGTGCGGCAGAACTGGCCGAAGCGACTCGGCGCGCCGCCGAAATTCATGATCTCCGGCGTGCCCGAGCATGTCGACGGCCGCATGATCGGCATCACCGAGAAAGCAGGCGCGCGGCTGATCAACCGCGACCGCATGTGGCATTATGTCGAAGGCATCCAGAACTGGTCACCGATCTGGCCGCGCCACGGCATCCGCATCCTGCCCGGCCCCTCCTCGATGTGGTTCGACGCCACCGGCACGCGCCTGCCGGCGCCGTTGTTTCCCGGCTCCGACACGCTCGGCCAGCTCCAATACATCATGTCCACCGGCTACGATTATTCCTGGTTCATCCTGACCCAGAGCATCATCAAGAAGGAGTTTGCGCTGTCGGGCTCGGAGCAGAATCCCGACCTCACCGGCAAGAGCTGGCGTATGACCATCAAGCGCGCCACCAACAAGGGCGCGCCGGCGCCGGTGGAAGCGTTCAAAAGCCATGGTGTCGACTTCATCGTGCGCGACAAGATCGAGGATCTCGTTGCGGCCATGAACAAGCTGGCCGGCAGCGACCTCCTCAAGCTCGAGCACATCAGGATGCAGATCGAGGCGCGCGACCGAGAGATCGCCAACCCTTACGTCAAGGATGCGCAGGTGATGAACATTCACAATGCGCGGCGCTATATCGGCGACAGACTGATCCGCACCGCCTCCCCTCACCGCATCCTCGATCCCGCGCAAGGGCCGCTGATCGCGGTCAAGCTCAACATCCTCACCCGCAAGACGCTCGGCGGTTTCGAGACCGACCTCTCTTCGCGCGTGTTCGGCGAGGAGGGCAGCGTCATCCCCGGCCTCTATGCAGCCGGCGAAGCCGCCGGCTTCGGCGGCGGCGGCGTGCACGGCTATCGTTCGCTGGAAGGCACGTTCCTCGGCGGCTGCCTGTTCTCGGGCCGCAATGCGGGCCGGGCCGCGGCGAAGGCCGTGGGCTAGATGATGCGGCCGCGGCTGCGCATCGGGCGTTTGTTGCGGCATTAGCCGCTGCCTCGGCTGCGTCCGCGGATACGATCGATATTGACGGTGTGAAGCGGTCCTACACTGTGCAACTGCCGTCGAAGCGGCTCGTGCCGCTCGTCGTCGTGCTGCACGGCAAGACGCAGCGCGGAGCCGACATGATGACGCGGACAGCGTGGCCGCAGGTCGCAAAGCGCGAAGGGTTTGCGGTGGTCTTTCCTGATGGCCTCAACCACGCATGGGCCGATGCGAGGACCAAGGCGGGACCGGCGCTCCGTGGCCCGCCCGCGGGTACCGACGACGTCGCCTTCATCGCAAAGCTCGTCGAGAAGCTGGTGGCGAACGGCACCGCCGATCCTCGCCGCGTCTATGTCACCGGCATCTCCAATGGCGGCGCCATGGCAATGACGCTGGTCTGCGCCCGAGCCGATCTGTTTGCTGCCGGCGCGAGCGTGAGCATGAACCTCACTGATGAGACCGCTGTCACGTGCCATCCGTCGCGGCCGTTGCCGATGCTGCTGATGAACGGCACGGCCGATCCGCTGGTCCCCTACGAAGGCGGCCGCGGATCGAGCTATTATGCCGCAGACAGTTTTTGGTCCACCGACGAGACGCTTGCGTTCTGGCGCAAGCTCAACGGCTGCGAGACCGATAATGCCGACATGACCGATTTGCCCGACAGGGCGCCAGCAGACCAGTCCACGGTGACGCGGATCTCCTCGCGCTGTCCTGAAGGGCACGACGTCGTGCTTTATCGCATCAATCAAGGCGGTCATCGCATGCCCGGATTTTCTCCGGATGCCCGCTTCCCGAAGGTCGCCGCCAGCTTGCTCGGGTCGCAGAACGGCGACATCGACGCAGCCGAAACGATCTGGACGTTCTTCGGCCAGTTTCCCTGAAGTGCAACTCAGGCATCGCCGATGACGCATGCGTGCCTGGCAACGCATGCGTGCCCGGCAACGCATGCGTGCCTGGGGTGGCACAGGGCAAGCCGCTGCGCTAGACAGGGCCGCCATTCAAAGGAGACCCCCAATGAGCATTCAGCGTCTTGAAACCGGCCCGCGCATGAGCCAGGTCGTCGTGCACGGTAACACAGTCTATCTCGCCGGTGTCGTCGCCAACAACGCCGCCGGCGAAAGCGTGACGAAGCAGACCCAGGACATTCTGGCGACTATCGACAGCCATCTCGCCAAGGCCGGCACCGACAAGTCCAAACTTCTTTCGGCCACGATCTACATCACCGACATGAAGACGTTTGGCGAGATGAACGCGGTGTGGGACGCTTGGGTCTCGCCCGGCAACACGCCGGCACGCGCCACCGTCGAAGCCAAGCTCGCGGCGGCACAATACACCGTCGAAATCATGGTCACGGCGGCCAAGTAAGTTCGCGACAAACATTTGCGCGCGCTTGTCGGCGCATGATCCGATCGGGAAACCGCTTCACACTTTCCCGCATCATGCGCATGACCTCCGAGGTAATCGATCAGCGCGCGCAAACCTTCGATAATCATGTCAGCCGAACGACACGGCGCCATCGAAGGAGACGACAATGACCGATCCCATCACCATCGCTCGCCGCTACATCGATCTCTGGAACGAACGTGCAGCTGACCGCCGGCGCGAACTGCTGAGCCAGAACTGGACGGCGGATGCGAGCTATGTCGATCCCCTGATGAAGGGCGACGGCCATGACGGCGTCGATGCGCTGATCGCAGGCGTGCAGCAGCGCTTCCCCGATTTCAAATTCAAGCTGATCGGCGAGCCCAACGGCTACGGCGACCATGTCCGCTTCAGTTGGGGCCTTGGTCCTGACGGCATCGACAGCCCGATCAAGGGTACGGATTTCGCCGTGCTGAAGGACGGCCGTATCAGGAGCATCACGGGATTTCTGGACCAGGTGCCCGCCGGCACGTGAGCGCGCGCTGCTCGTTGCTGCGCCCTCTCCCCCGGTAAGGGAGAGGGCACACTTTCGTTCGTCGCACAGGCGCTAGTTATTCGCGCTCGCGGAATCGTCCATCGCCTTGAAGGCTTCCTCCAGCTGCAGCGAGATCGGCACGTTCAGCCGTTCGCCGGTCGGAAGCCGTGCGGTGAACCATTTGTTGTAGAGCGGAACGAGGTCGTGGTTGGAGCCGAGCTTGCGGAAAGTGCGATCGACCACCGCCGCCAGTTGCGGTTCGCCCTTGCGGAACATGATGCCGTAGGGGTCGTAGGACAGGTAATCGCCGGTGACGCGGAACTTGTCCTGTGCCTTGTGACGCACGATCAGGCTGGACAGCAGGATGTCGTCGGTCGCGAACGCATCGGCCTTGCCGTCGACGAGCATCTGGTATGACTGTTCGTGATCGGCACCGACAACGATGGTCAGTCCCAACGATGACTTCTTGTCGGCCGCCTGGATCGCCTGCTCGTTGGTGGTGCCCTTCGTCACCACGACGGTCTTGCCCTTCAGATCAGTCAGTGACTGGACGCTGGACGCCTTCGGCACCATCAGCTTGGTGCCGGCGACGAACATCAGCGGCGAGAAGGCGACGCGCTTGCCGCGCTCGGCATTGGCCGTGGTCGAGCCGCATTCCAGGTCGATCTTGTTCTGGAGCACGGCGTCGATGCGGTCATCGGAGGTGACCTTGACGTAGGCGATCTTCAGATTGGGATCGTCGACCTCGACGCCGATCTCCTCGACAATAGCCTCGCAAAGCTCGAGGCTGTAGCCGATCGGCCGGTTGGCCTGGTCGAGGAAGGAGAACGGCGGCGAGCTCTCGCGATAGCCGAGGCGCACGGTGTGCGCGGTCTTGATCGCCGACAGCGTCGGGCTAAGCCCTTCGCTGCCACCGGTCTGGGCGGAGGCACCCGTGGCCAGCAGGCACGCTGCCAGCAACAGGCCGCCCGATATCGCCATTGAAAGGCGCATGATGCACTCCGATCAATGGCCGGCCATCGCAGGCACTTCGCCGGGGATCATGTCCCCCGGCACGGCATCGCCAGGTTCAAGCTCGTGCTCGGGCCCGAGCTCGCCTTCCCACTTGGCCACGACCGAGGTCGCGAGCGTGTTGCCGATCACGTTGGTGGCGCTGCGGCCCATGTCGAGGAAGGTGTCGATGCCCATGATCATCAACAGCCCCGCCTCGGGGATGCCGAACTGCGAGAGCGTCGAGGCGATCACCACGAGGGAGGCGCGCGGCACGCCGGCCACGCCCTTCGAGGTGATCATCAGCGTTGCCAGCATCGCGAGCTGGGTGCCGAGCGGCATGTCGATGTGATAGCTCTGCGCGATGAAGACGCTCGCGAAGGTGCAGTACATCATCGTGCCGTCGAGATTGAAGGAATAGCCGAGCGGCAGCACGAAGCTCGATATCCGCGACGAGGCGCCGAACTTGTTCAACCCCTCCAGAGTTTTCGGATACGCCGCTTCCGAGCTCGCGGTGGAGAACGCGATCATCAGCGGTTCGCGGATCAGCTTCAGCAGATGGGCGTAGCGCGGCCCGATCACGATGAAGCCCACGACCACCAGGATGCCCCACAGGAGCGCGAGCGAGAGATAGAAGCCACCCATGAAGACGATGAGCTTCCAGAGCACTAGCAGGCCGTTCTTGGCAACCGTCGCGGTGATGGCGGCCCAGACCGCGAACGGCGCGAACAGCATCACATAGCCCGTCACCTTGAGCATGATGTGGCCGATGTCGTCGATCAGCGCCAGGATCGGCTTGGAGCGCTCGGGCATCGAGCCCATCGCCACCGAGAAGAACACGGCGAAGATCACGATCTGCAGGATCTCGTTCTGCGCCATCGCATCCGCGATCGAGGTCGGGATCAGATGGGTCAGGAATTTTTCGATCGAGAAGGCGGAAACCGGCAGGCCGGTCGACTGCGCCTTGTCAGGCAGCGTACCCGGGAAATTCGCGCCGGGCTGGAGCAGATTGACCATCACGAGGCCGAGCATCAGCGAGACGAAAGAGGCGCTGACGAACCAGCCCATGGTCTTGGCGAAGATGCGGCCGAGCTTGGAGCCCGAGCCCATATGAGCAATGCCGCCGACCAGGGTCGCAAATACCAGCGGCGCGATGATCATCTTGATCAGGCGCAGGAAAATCACGGCGATCAGGTTGATGGACGAGGCCCAGTCGCCCCGCGTGTCGGGCAGGAAATTGTAGATCGCCGCGCCCATGATGATGCCGAGCACCATCGCCACCAGAATGAATTGCGTAAACCTGTTCGACATTGAACACCCCCGCTACACCGACCGCTTCATGATGTCGCAGATATGACGACTGCGCAACACGCTTGGCGTGCGATCGTCGGGCGGATGTTCCCGTTGCGAAACTGGCGCCCGCGATCTAGCCTTCATGCAGCGCACAACGAAAGCGGCTTGCACGTTTTTCTTGCGGCCGCTGCATCAATAATCGTCAAACGACCGAGGGGAAACATCATGAGCGGCAGCATCAATCGTCAGATTCTTTTGGTGGAAAAGCCCAGCGGCAAGCTCGGTCCCGAGCACTTCAAGCTGGTCGAAGGTGCGGTGCCCGAGCCGAAGGACGGCGAGGCCTTGCTGCGCGTGCGTTACATCTCGCTCGACGCCGCCAACCGCGCCTGGATGCACGGCGCGACCTATCGTTCAGCGGTGGAGGCCAACAGCGTGATGGCCGGCGGCGCCATCGCCGAGGTCATCAGCTCGAAGGCGCCGGAGCTTGCGCCGGGCGACATCGTGTTCGGCGACACCGGCTGGCAGGAGTTGGCGACAGTGCCCGCCAAGCATCTCACCAAGATGCCGAAGCTCGAGCCGATGACGCATCTGCTCAGCGTGTTCGGCATTGCCGGCCTCACCGCCTATTTCGGCCTGCTGGAGATCGGCAAGCCCAGAGAGGGCGAGACGGTCGTGGTCTCCGCGGCCGCGGGCTCGGTCGGCTCGATCGTCGGGCAAATCGCGAAGATCAAGGGATGCCGGGTCATCGGCATCGCCGGCGGCGCCGACAAGTGCAGCTGGCTGACCTCCGAACTCGGCTTCGATGCCGCCGTCGACTACAAGGACGGCGCGGTGTTCAAGGCGTTGCGCGCGGCGGCTCCGAAGGGCATCGATGTCTATTTCGACAATGTCGGCGGCGACATTCTCGAAGCCTGCCTGCCGCAGATGAACAATTACGGCCGCATCGCCTGCTGCGGTGCGATCTCGCAATATGACGGCGCGCCCTCGGCACACGGCCCGCGCGGCGTGCCCGGCCTGATCGTGGTGAAGCGGCTCGTCATGCAAGGCTTCATCGTGATGGACTACATGAAAGAGAGTCAGCGAGCGCTCGCCGACCTCCAGGCCTGGGTCACATCCGGCAAGCTGAAGGTGCAGGAGGACATCATCGACGGCCTCGAGAACACGCCGAAGGCGCTGGTCGGATTGCTGGCGGGCGAGAACCGCGGCAAGCGGATGATCAAGCTCTGACGACGTAGTTACGTCGCAATTGCAAAGCCAATATCTACTTGCGGTAGAGGTCGCGGCGGCCAATGATGTCGCGCGCGGCATCACCCGCGACGATTGTTTGCATCACATTTGAAAAAATTGTCGGCGTTGCCGACAGGGCAGGAATACTCGGATGTTCAACACGTTGAAACATGCGTCGGCACGCGGGGCGTTGCTGGCGGCGGCTCTCTTCGCAACTGCAGCAGGCGCATTCGCACAAGCGCCGACCGAGGCGCAAAAGAGCGCGATCCGCTCCGCATGCCGCTCGGATTTCATGGCGCACTGCGCGAGCGTCACGCCCGGCGGCGTGGAAGCCTATCAATGCCTGCAGAAGAACATGTCCAGCCTGTCCTCGGGATGCCAAACCGCGGTCCGCGCCGTCGAGCCTGCTGCGGCGCCGAAGACCGAGGCTGCACCCAAAGAGGCTCCACCCAAGGCGGAGGCCGCGCCTGCCGCGCCGAAGGCTGAAACCGCCCCCGCCGCAAAGCCGGCATCTGGAGCAGCGCCGAAGGACGCGGCAGCCAAACAGCCGAGCAGCGCGCAGGTCGCTGCCGTCAAGAGCGCGTGCCGCGCCGATTATCCCAAGGTGTGCGCCAGCGTGCCGCCAGGCGGCGCGCCTGCGCTCGAATGCCTCGAGAAGAACAAGGCAAAGGTTTCGCCGGCCTGCGAGAAGGCCGTGAGCGCCGCGGCCGGCGGCGGTGGCACGGCAGCAACGGCGGCACCTCCGGGCGCGGCTCCCGCGGCGGCGGCAGCACCGGCAGCCGCGCCCGCCGTGATCGCGTTGCGCCCGCTGCGGCCGCGCGAAGAGCTGTTCATCGTCCGCTCCGCCTGCGGTGCCGACATCCGCACGCTGTGCGCCGGCGTAGCGCCTGGCGGCGGCCGCATCGTGCAGTGCATCGCCAGCAACGCCGCGTCGCTGTCACCTGCCTGCAAGGACGTGCTGGCGCCGTTCGCGGCACGCTAGAGAAGCGTGCCATCCGGCGGTCCGCTGCACCACCGTGCTCGTGGGCGGCGTACGGGTGAAGCGCTGCGTCTGACGGGGCGGATGGCCAAGCCGCCACGGTTTGGCTATGCTTCGCAAGGTCACTGCTTCGGACACGCGCCAAACGCGCGTCCGGACGTGAGCTGTGGTGTGCCGCGCGGCTTGCCGATAATTCCGCTGGCGCGGGTGGCCGGAGCACATTAGTCTACCCCTAGATAGTAAGTATACTGTCAATTAGGGAGGCAGACGTTGCGGATCGCCGTGATTGGCGGGGGGCCCGGTGGGCTCTACTTCGCCTATCTCTGGAAGAAGCGTCACCCCGAGGATCAAGTCGACCTGTTCGAACAGAACCCGGCCGACGCGACCTGGGGCTTTGGCGTGGTGTTTTCTGATCAGGCCCTGGAATTCCTGCGCGCCGACGACCCCGAGACGGTCGACGCGATCTCGCCGCACATGGAGAGCTGGGAGAACATCACGCTGAACCTGAGCGGCGACAGCGTGGCCATCGACGGCGTCGGCTTCTCCTCGATCGGCCGGCTCGAGCTCTTGCGATTCCTGCAGCAGCGCGCGATCAATGCCGGCGTCACCCCGCGCTTCGACACGCCGATTCATGCGATCGATCAGCTCAACGGGCACGATCTGATCGTCGCTGCCGACGGGCTGAACTCGCTGGTACGCCGCGCCTTCGAGGGCGATTTCGGCACCTCGCTGTCCTACTCCTCGAACAAGTTCGTCTGGTACGGCACCTCGAAGCGCTTCGAGACGCTGTCGCAGACCTTCGTCAAGACCGACCGCGGTGCCTTCAACGCCCATCACTACCGCTACTCGCCGACCATGAGCACCTTCCTGGTCGAATGCGACCATGCGACGTGGCAGGCCTACGGTTTCGCCTACAAGGACGTGGAGCAGTCCAAAGGTGTCTGCGAGGAGGTGTTCGCCGACACGCTCGGCGGCCGCTCGCTGGTTTCCAACAAATCGGTCTGGCGCAACTTCCCCTGGGTCTGGAACGAGCACTGGTCGTTCAAGAACATGGTGCTGCTCGGTGACGCCCTGCACTCGGCGCATTTTTCGATCGGCTCCGGCACGCGGCTCGCGATCGAGGACGCCATTGCACTGGTCAAGGCGCTGGAATCGGACGCCCATCTCTCGACCGCCCTGCATCGCTACCAGGCCGCGCGAAAGCCGGTGGTGCAGAAGCTCGTCAATGCCGCGCGGACCAGCGCTTTCTGGTACGAGCACTTTGCTCAGCACATGCAGCAGGGCCTGATGGACTTTGCCTATAGCTACATCACCCGCTCCGGCCGCATCGACGACTCCCGCCTGCGCGCGATGTCGCCGGGCTTCATGGCGCGCTACGAAGCCGCCAAGAACGGTGGGGACGAGGCATGAGCCGGCAGATTCACGACCAGGTGCCCGCCGACTGCGCGGGCGCGCGCGCGATCGGCTTTTCCGTTCCGCAGGTCTACAATGCCAGCCGCGTGCTGTTCGACAATGTCGGCAAAGGCCACGGTGACAAGCTCGCGCTCATCGGCCCCGCGAGCACGCGCACCTACGCGGAGCTCTGCGCGGAAGCCGGGCGCTGGGGCAACGGCTTTGCCTCGCTTGGCCTCAAGCGCGGCGATCGCGTGCTGTTGTTCCTCGATGACACTCCGGCCTACCCGGCCGCGTTCTTCGGCGCGGTGCGCGCCGGCTTCGTGCCATTGCTGATCAACACGCTGACACCGCCGGATCTGCTGCAATTCTATCTCGCCGATTCCGGCGCGACTGTTGCGGTGGCGGACGCCGAGTTCTGTGCACGTTTCAACGCCGAGGCCTGCAAGGACACGGCCCTGCATACCCTGGTCGTCGTCAATGGCCCGGCGAGCGATCACGCCGCGCCGAACGCCGTTTCCGCCGCCGGCTGGCTCCCCCAGTTTCCGACTGAGCTCGCGGAAGCCGACACGCATCGCAACGAGATGGCGTTCTGGATGTATTCGTCCGGATCGACCGGCCGCCCCAAGGGCATCGTGCATCTCCAGCACGACATGGCCTATAGCGAAGTCGCCTTTGCGCAGAACGTCTTGAAGCTGACGCCGGATGACATCTGCTTCTCGGTGCCAAAAATCTTCTTCGCCTATGGCTTCGGCAACGCGATCACCTTCCCGTTCTCGGCGGGCGCGACGACACTGCTGTTGCCCGGCCAGCCGAAGCCCGTGGCAATCTTTTCGGCGATCGAGCAGTACAGGCCGACGGTCTTCTTCGGCCTGCCGACGCTTTATACATCGCTGACCAAGGCCGAGGGTGCGAACAAGACCGACTTCTCCTCACTGCGCATGGCGCTCTCGGCCGCCGAGGTGCTCTCGGCCGACGTCTTCAACGGCTGGAAGACGCTCACCGGTCTCGAGATCGTGGAAGGCCTCGGCTCGACCGAGGTGCTGCACATCTATCTCTCCAACCGCCCCGAGCGGAAGAAGCTCGGCGCCGCCGGCCTGCGCGTGCCCGGCTACGAGGTCGCGCTGCGCGACAAGGACGGCCGCGATGTCGCCGACGACGAGGAAGGCATCTTGTGGGTGCGCGGCGATTCCAACACGCCGCTGTACTGGAACCGGCCGGACAAATCCGCCGAGACCATCCGCGAAGGCGGCTGGATCTACACCGGCGACCGCTTCGTCCGCGATGGCGATGGCTTTCACTTCTTCCGCGGCCGCGCCGACGATCTCATCAAGATCTCCGGCCAATGGGTCTACCCGCTCGAGGTTGAGCTTTGCCTCGCCGACCACCCGGACATCCGCGAATGCGCGGTGTTCGCCGCCGAGCTGCCGGACCGGCGCATGACGCTTAAGGCAGTGGTGGTGATGAACACCCGCGCGGCGGATCAAAGCGAAACGACCCGGCGGCTGCAGGATTACGTGAAGGGCAAACTGCTTCCTTACAAATATCCGCGCGAGGTGATCTTCATCGACGAGCTGCCGAAGACCGGCACGGGGAAGATCGACCGGCAGGCGTTGCTGAGGATGTGAGCCACCGCTGCCATCGCCCGCGAAGGCGGGCGATGACAACCAGGATTAAGGTGCCTTCCCCAGATGCTCCATCGCGTCCTCCGCCCGGAGCGGCACCCGCGACGCCTCGTTGTTGAGATCGACGAGCTGCGCCAGGAGCCCCATAAGCGCCTTGCGGTCCGCTGGCTTGAGCGGCTCGAGCATCCGCGCCTGGGCGCGTTCGACGGCGGGAATGATGTCGCGCAGGATCGCCGCGCCTGATTTGGTCAAATAGAGCAGCTTGATCCGCTTGTCTTCCGGCGCCGGCCTGCGCTCGACGAAATCCTTGGCCTGAAGCCGCTCGATCACGCTGCCGAGCGTGGAGCGATCGAAGGCGATCACCGCGGACAGCCGCGTCGCGTCGATGCCGGGGTGGGTGTGGATCGCGATCAGCGCCGCGTATTGCACCGGCGTGAGGTCGAACGCCTTGCACTCCTCCATGAAGATCGAGACCGCGATCTGCTGCATGCGCCGGAACAGATAGCCCGGCGCCGCATAGACCGCGTCTATCGTGATTGGAGGGGCAGGCTTACTCGGCATCGGGCTGCTTCTCCGGCGCGGCGTTGACGAACGCCGGCAGGGCCTTGGCCGCAGCTTCCGCTTCAAGCAGGCGCGGATAGGCGGAGACGTCGACGCCGAAGCGGCGCGCATTGGCGAGCTGCGGCACAAGACAGAGATCGGCGAGCGTCGGCACATCCCCGAAGCAGAACGGGCCCGGCTCGTTTCTGATCAGCGTCTCGCACGCCGCGAGCCCCTCGCGGTTGACCCAGGCCGCCCAGTCCTGAACCTTCTCCTCGGCAAGGCCGAGCTCGCGCAGCCGCGCCAGCACCTTCAAGTTCTGCACGGGGTGAGTGTCGCAGGCGATCGCCAGCGCGAACGCCCTCACCTTGGCGCGCTGCAACGCATCCCTCGGCAACAGGGGCGGGTTGGGATGGGTCTCGTCGAGCCATTCGATGATGGCGACCGATTGGGTCAGCACTGCGCCCGCATCGTTCTCCAGCGCCGGCACCAGGCCTTGCGGATTGATGGCGAGATAGGCTGGCGCACATTGCTCGCCCTTGCGAAGATGATGCGGCAGGTGCTCGGCACCGCGGCCTTTGAGGTTCAGCGCGATGCGTACCCGGTAGGCGGCGCTGGAGCGGAAATAGCCGTGCAGCTTCATCGGAACCCTCCCGTTTCGTTCTTGTTCGCACGTTGACGCTACCCAGATCGTAAGTATACTGTCAATCAACAAAGCGACGGGAGCCGCACCATGGAAGCCGTGACCAAGACGCCGGAACGCGAGGCGTTCTACAAGAAGATCGACGGCGAGAATCTCACCGCGCTCTGGACGGTCATGAGCGATTTGATCACGCCGGAGCCGAAGAGCGCCTGCCGGCCGCATCTGTGGAAGTTCGACATCATCCGCGACTACATGACCGAAGCCGGCAAGCTGATCACGGCGAAAGAGGCCGAGCGGCGCGTGCTGGTTCTGGAAAACCCCGGCCTGCGCGGACAGTCGAAAATCACCACGTCGCTCTATGCCGGCGTGCAGATGGTGGTGCCCGGCGACGTCGCGCCCGCGCACCGGCACAGCCAATCGGCACTGCGCTTCGTGCTCGAAGGCAAGGGCGCCCACACCGCCGTGGACGGCGAGCGCACCGCGATGGAGCCCGGCGACTTCATCATCACGCCGTCGATGACCTGGCACGATCATTCCAACGAGACCGACCAGCCGATGTTCTGGCTCGACGGTCTCGACATTCCGCTGGTGCAGTTCTTCGACTGCTCTTTCGCGGAAGGCTCCAACGAGGATCAGCAGAAGATTACAAGGCCGGCCGGCGACAGCTTTGCACGCTACGGCCACAATCTGCTGCCGGTCGACGTGAAGCGGAGCTCGAAGACTTCCCCGATCTTCAGCTATCCCTATGCCTACACGCGCGAGGCACTGGAGAAGGCTCGCGCGAGCCAGGAGTGGGATGCCTGTCACGGGCTGAAGCTGAAATTCAGCAACCCCGAGACCGGCGACTTCGCGATGCCGACCATCGGCACGTTCATCCAGCTGCTGCCGAAGGGCTTCAAGACCGCGCGCTATCGCGCGACGGACGCGACGGTGTTCTGTCCGATCGAGGGCCACGGCCGTACCCGCATCGGGGATGCGACGTTCGAATGGGGCCCGCGCGATTTGTTCGTGGTGCCGAGCTGGCAATGGGTCACGCACGAGGCTGATATGGATGCGGTGCTGTTCAGCTTCTCGGATCGCCCCGTGCAGCAGAAGCTGGATTTGTTCCGGGAGGATCGCGGGAATGCGTGAGGTACGCTGCTGGTAGCATCGTCATTGCGAGCGCAGCGAAGCAATCCAGAATCTTTCCGCGGCGACAGTCTGGATTGCTTCGCTGCGCTCGCAATGACGGAGTAAACCTCACCGCCAGTGCAACAGCCGCGTCTCCAGCCAGTTGATCACCCTCCCCACCATCAACCCAAACACCGACAAAATCACCACGCCCGCGAGCAGCTGATCCGTCTGCATCAAATTGCCAGCCTGCAGCACGAACGCGCCGATGCCGTACTGCGCGCCGATCATCTCGGCGCTGACGACGAGCAGCAGCGCCACCGACGAGGTGATACGGAAGCCGGCGAGGATCGCGGGCAGCGCGCCCGGCCAGACCACCTTGCGCACGATGGTGGCGAACGGCACGTTGAAGCTCTGCGCCATGCGGATGAGGTTGCGCGGCACCGCGTCGACGCCGCTATAGACCGAGATCGCGGTCGAGAAGAACACCCCGAGCGCAATGGTCGCGATCTTCGGCTCTTCACCGATGCCGAGCCAGAGGATCAACAGCGGCAGCAGCGCGATCTTCGGGATCGGGAACAGCGCCGAGATGAAGGTGATGCCGACGCTGCGCGCCAGACGCGACAGGCCGATGGCAAAGCCAACGGCGACACCGGCTGCCGTGCCGAGCAGCCAGCCGACACCGATGCGCAGGAGCGACGCGGAAAGGTGCTGCCACAGCGCACCCGAGATCGCGAGCTGGTAGATCGCCCGCGCGATCGCCGATGGCGGTGGCAGGAATAGCGGATTGACCAGGCCGGTGCTGCCGGCGGCCTGCCAGATCGCAATGACCAGCGCGAGCGCGATCCAGCCGCCGAAACGGCTGCTCGCCGGCACGAAGCCGGCGCCGCGAAAGCGGACGCGCCGGACCGCTTCATCCTTCGTCGATGTTCCCGCCGGAGCGCGATCAAGCATGCTGGACCTCGCGCTCGGCATCGATCGCCTCGTTGCGGATCAGCGACCAGATCTGGTTCTGAAGCGCGAGCAGCTTTTCACGGGCTGCAATGTCACCGCGCTCAGTGCGCGTCATCGGCACGCTCACGACCTCGCGAATACGGCCAGGGCGCCGCGACAGCACCACGATGCGGTCGGCAAGCCTCGCCGCCTCTTCGAGATTATGCGTGACATACACGGCGCCCATGCCGCCATCGGCGAGCAGCCGGACGAAATCCTCCATCAGCAGTTCGCGGGTCTGCGAATCCAACGCCGACAATGGCTCGTCCATCAGGAGAATGGCCGGCCTGACCGCGAGCGCGCGCGAAATGCCGACGCGCTGGCGCATGCCGCCGGAAAGCTGCTTTGGATAGGTTTTGCGAAAATCGGTCAGGCCGGTGCGGCGCAAGGCGTCCTCGACCAGCGCGCGGCGCTGCACGGCCGAGAGCTGGGTGTGCAGCAGCGGGAATTCGACGTTCTCCTCCACATTCGCCCAGGGCAGCAGCGCAAAGTCCTGGAACACGAAGGTGAGCGGATTGAGGCTGTCCGCCGGCGGCGATCCACGCAGCTCGGGCGCGCCGGAGGTCGGCAGCAACAGCCCGCCGAGGATCGACAGCAACGTGCTCTTGCCGCAGCCCGACGGCCCCACGATCGCCACCACCTCGCCCGCGCTGACGGTGAACGAGACGTTGTCGAGCACGGCGAGATCGCCGAAGCGATGGGTGATGTGGTTGGCGATCAGGTCCATGGACTGCGTTCTACTCTCAATCCGCCTTCACGAATTCCTTGGCGATGATCGCATTCGCGTCGAAGCCCTTGTCGGCAAAACCCTGCTCCTGGAGCCATTTGATCTGGTTGTCGACGTTCTTCACATCCAGCTTGCCGTCGGGATCGATATAGGCGCAGTTGCCGACCACCTGCTCGACCGGGAGGTTCGTATATTTGGCGATGATCTCCAGCAGCGGCTTTGTCTTGTCATTGATCGGCGCGACACCGTCCTTCATCGCGGCGAGGATGACGTCGTGATATTCGCGGTCGGCCTTTGCCAAGGCGCCGAGCAGCTTCGTCACCAGCACCTTGTTGGTCAGCGTCTTCGGCGAGGCGAACACCGCGCCCAATTGCCAGGGTGTCTCGTCGCCGACCCAGCCGAGAAACTTCGCACCACCGTCGTCCATCAGCTTTCGCGCGGTGGAGATCGGCAGCAGCGCTGCATCCACGGTCTCGCCCTTCAGCGCGGCCGCCGCATTCGACAGCGATTGCAGCGGCACAATCTTCACGTCGGCGAGCTTGAAACCGTATTTGTCGGCAAGCAGGCCGAGCGAATAGTGAAAGGAGGAGCCAACCTGCGTCATCGCCACGCGCTTGCCCGCGAGGTCCTTCGGCGTCTTCAGACCGCTCGCATAGGCGTTGTTGCTGGCGAAATAGCCGATCAGGGGATAACCAGCCTTCTCGCGGCTCATGCCGCCGATCACCTTGAGCACGCCCTTGCCGGCGAGATTGTAAAGACCTGCGGTGAAGGCGGTGACGCCGAAATCGATGTCGCCCGAGGTCGTCGCCACCGCGATCGGCTGCGCCGCGTCGAAGAATTTCAGCTCGACCTCGAGGCCGGCCTCGCGGAAATAGCCCTTGTCCTGCGCGATGAACACCGGCGCGGAGGAGGATAGCCTGAGCACGCCGATCCTGGCCTTCAGCGCGTCCTCGGCTCGGGCCGTGCCCATTGCTGTGATCGCCATCAGGCCAGCTAGCGCGAGCCGCACAATCCCGATCATTTCGTTTCCTCCGCCGTCGATATCTTGCAGTCGGTTACAGGCCTTCAGGCACGGGCTGGTCCCGTCCGATAAAGGCGCCCTGTTGTTTCAACGTTTCCTGCAGCTTTTCAACGGGGATGTCACGCGGGATCCGGTTTCCGGAGAGCGCCAGCGCTGCCGCGGAACCGGCCGCCTCCCCCATCACGAAACAGGCACCGGAGACCCGGGCCGCCGATTGGCCCTCATGGGTCATCGAGGCGCAGCGGCCGGCGACCAGCAGATTATCGACGCCTTCGGGCACCAGCATGCGGTAAGGCAGCTCGTTATAGCCGCGCGATTCCGGGATCGGCGGGAAGGTGAAGACGACGTCGCCGGGGACATGGGCCTCGATCGGCCAGCCATTGACCCCGATGGAATCCTCGAACGAAGCGCAGCCGAGCACGTCCTCGCCGCTGAGCTGATAGCCGCCCGTGATGCGGCGGGTTTCGCGGATGCCGAGCTGCGGCGGCAGGTCGACGATGTAGGATTTTTCAAAGCCCGGCACGGTGCGCAGGAATTCGAACGCAGCCAGCGCCTGCTTGCGGCCCTCGATCTCGCCGCGGGTGAGATCATCAGGCTCGATGCCGTTGATGGCATGGCCGTCCTCGCGCGCCACTTGCGTAAAATTCACCCGCCATTCGATGCCGGACTTCTGCGGCCGCACGATCGCGCTCTTGCGCGGGAATGTGTGGGTGCCGGCGGCGGTGGCCTGCTCCATCAATTGCGGAATGGTCCGCCAGGCTTCGCCTGCCCTCTCCGGGTCGATGTTGTTGAGACGGAGCATCATCGAGGGATACATCGGATGACCGTGCTCGTCGCCGAATTCGAACGGCGCGCCGGCCCAAACCGCGAGATCGCCGTCGCCGGAGCAATCGATGAAGATCTCCGATCGCACCGCCTGCCGGCCGGCCTTGGTCTCGACCATCAGCGCATCGATGCGGCTGTTAGCGCCCATCACCACACCGGCACCAAGCGCGTGGAAAAGGATGTGCACCTTGTGACTGGCGAGCAGTTGGTCGGCCGCGATCTTGTAGGCGGCGGTGTCGTAGGCCTGGGCGAAGACCTTGCCGAGAATCAGATGCGGCGCGTTGAGGCCGTTCAAGCGATCGATCCGCGCCAGCAACTCCGACGCCATGCCCTGCACCAGCCGGTGGGCCTCGCCGTGGACATTGCCGTGCAGGCCGCAGAAATTGGTGACGCCTGCGGCGGTGCCCATGCCGCCAAGGAAGCCGTACCGCTCGATCAGCAGCGTCTTCCGTCCCGCGCGTGCGCTTGAGGCCGCCGCCACGATGCCGGCCGGACCGCCGCCGAGGACGACGACTTCATATTCGCCGTAAAGCGGCACCTGGCGCGCCGGTTCTTCGATCGTCATGGCCTGCATGGCGCGTCCTGTCCCTGAAATCCTTTGCTTGGGCCGGACTATGAATTAACCCGGATCGAGCTACAATCCGCCAAAATAGGCGATCACCTTTCTCGAATCGCGAAAGGCCGAAGATGGACATCCTGGTAAACCTTCAGGCGTTCCTCGCGACCGCCGACGCCACCGGCTTCTCCGCGGCCGCGCGAAAACTCGGCGTCTCGACGTCGGTGGTCGCCAAGCGCGTCACGCAGCTGGAGGCGCGGATCGGCACGCCACTGTTTCATCGCTCGACCCGGCAATTGCGGCTGACCGAGGCCGGCCAGCGCTACGTGCATCGCGCCCGCGGCGTCGTCACCGACGCCGCCGATCTGCTGTCGCGCATGGGCGAGAAGGGCCACGATCTCGTCGATCATCTGCGCATCAAGGCCCCGACCTCGCTGACGGTCGCGCGGCTTGCGGACGTCTTCACCGCCTTCCAGACCCAGAACCCGCGGCTCAAGCTCGAGATCGTGCTGTTCGACCGTCCGGTCGATCCCGTCACCGAAGGCTTTGACATCGCCATCGGCGCCTTCCCGCATTCCTTTGGCGGTGTCGTCGACGAACCCTTGTGCCCGCTGAAGCGGCTGCTCTGCGCCTCGCCTGCCTATTTGAAGAAACACGGCACGCCAAAACATCCGCGTGATCTGGTCGATCATCGCTGCCTCAGCTTTCTACCGACCGGCCCCGAATGGATCTTTGACGGGCCGCGCGGCCGCATCAGCGTCCAGGTCAGTCCGCTGCTGTCCTGCAACGAGGGCCAAGTGCTGGCGCGCAGCGCCATCGCCGGCAACGGCATTGTGTTGATATCGGACTATCTCGTCGCGGGCGCCTTGCGCGACGGCGCGCTCAAGCCGGTGCTGCGCGAGTTTCCGATTCCGGAATTGTGGGTGAAGGCTGCGATCCCTGAACGGCGGCGCAATGCCGCCGCGGTACAGGCGCTGCTCACTTTGCTGAAAAGGTCACTCGCGACGTCGCTGTAAAAGCCCGTAGCCCGGATGGAGCGAAGCGTAATCCGGGCTACTCGCGTTCAGCTTTTAGCACCTGCCCAATTCGCGGCGCGCTTTTCCGCGAACGACGCCAGCCCCTCGGCGGCTTCCGCGCTCTGTCGCTTCAGCGAATGCAGATGCACGAGCCGCTTGTAAGCCGCATCGTCCACCGCCATGCCGCCGAACGAACTTTCCAGCGCGAGCCGCTTGGTCTCGGCCATCGCCTCCGATCCGTTGGCAAGCAACTGCTCGACCACCTTGGCGCCGGCGGCGTCGAGATCGGCGAGCGGCACCACCTCGTGGACGAGGCCGATACGACGGGCGTCCTCGGCGCCGAAACGTTCACCTGTCAGCGCGTAGCGGCGGACTTGCCGTACACCAATGGCATCGCAGAGCTGCGGGATGATGATGGCCGCGGTCAGGCCCCAGCGCACTTCGGTGATCGAGAACAGCGCGTTGTCGGCCGCGATCACGACGTCGCAGGCCGCGATCACGCCGGTGCCGCCGCCAAAGCAGCCGCCCTGCACCAGCGCGACCGTCGGGATAGCCAGCGTATTGAGCCGCTGCACGGCCTCGAACGTCGCCCGCGACGCGGCCTCGTTCGCCTCGCTCGATTGCGGCCGCACGCCGTTGATCCATTTGAGGTCGGCGCCAGCCTGGAAATGCTTGCCATTGCCCTTGAGCACGACGACGCGAAGGTTGGGCTTGCTGCCGAGATCGTCCATGGCCGCGAGCACGCCTGCGATCAACGCGCCGTCATAGGCATTGTTAACCTCCGGCCGGTTCAACGTGACGGTCGCAACCCCACGCGCATCCAGGGTCCACAGGACGGGGCTATCGGTCATCGGTGTTCCTCCGCTCGTTTGTTTGGCGCGCACTATGACCGAGGCTCCGCGCCCTGATCCATATCTTTCGAGCGTAGGGCAGCCGCGTCCATCGCATGGCGGCTTGTGTCATGCTGCCGCGGGGCGGCATCAAGGGATCAGGGACGGACATCACATGCGCATCTGCATTTTCGGCGCGGGCGCCGTCGGCAGCCATCTTGCAGTTCGGTTGGCCCGCGCCGGCCACGAGGTCTCGTGCGTGATGCGGGGCGCGCACCTGGAGGCGGTCCGGGCCAACGGCCTCAAGCTGCGCGTCGGCGATTCCGAGGTCTCCGCCAAGGTGAACGCCTCCGGCGATCCGGCCCAGCTCGGCCCGCAGGACGTCGTGATCAGCACCTTGAAGGCGACCGCGTTGACCGGGCTGGTCTCCAGTCTCAAGCCGCTGCTGCAGGACAACACCGCGATCGTGTTCGCGCAGAACGGCATTCCCTGGTGGTACCGGATCGGCCTGCCGCCGCGGCACCCGACCCCGCCGGACATTTCCTTCCTCGACCCGGGCGGACGCCTGCGCGCCTGCATTCCGAAAGAGCGGATCGTCGGCGGCGTAGTCTTCTCCTCCAACGAGGTGATCGCGCCCGGCGTGGTGCAGAACCTGACGCCGGACCGCAACCGCCTGCTGATCGGCGAATGTGACGACCGCAATTGCGAGCGCATCACGACGCTCCGCGGTGTCTTCAGCGACGCACGGCTGGAATCGCCGCCGGTCGCCGAGATCCGCGAGGCGATCTGGTCAAAGCTGCTGACCAACATGTCACTGTCGGTGCTGTGCCTGCTCACCGGCCAGACCGCGCGCGGCGTGCGCGATGACCCCGCCTTTGCGGATGTCATTCCGCGGATGCTGAACGAGGCCAACGAGATCGCTCAGCATTTTATCCCCGAGGTCAAGCGCGTATCACGCAGCGGCCCCGCCCCCAACCACAAGCCGTCGCTGCTGCAGGATTACGAGCTCGGCCGCGCCATGGAGATCGACGTCCTGGTAAAGGCGCCCCAAGCCTTCGCGCGCACCGCCGGCCTGTCGACGCCGACGCTCGACTTGATCGCCGCGCTCGCGATCCAGAAGGCGCGCGACAAGGGGCTATATTCGGCGTGAGATTTCAGGCGAGGCTGTCGATCCAGGCCGCGAGCGTATCAAGCACCTCTGTCAGCGCCTCTTCATTGGTGCGGCCGGACTTTTTCAGCACCGCGAAGGAGTGATCGCCGCCTTCGATCTCATGCAGCGTCGCCTTCGGGGCAAGAGCGGCGATGACCGGCTTGAGGAGGCCGAGATCGGCGAGCCCGTCGCGGGTGCCTTGCAGGAACAGCATCGGGATCTCGACATGGGCGAGATGCTCGGCGCGCTCCGTCGACGGCTTCTTGTCGGCGTGCAGGGGAAAACCGAGGAAGGCGAGCCCTTTGACATCAGGCAGCGGAGCCTTGGACTGCGCCTGCGAGGTCATGCGCCCGCCGAAGGATTTTCCACCCGCAACGAGCATCACACCCGGGCAGAGCCGCGCGGCTTCCTCGACTGCCACGCGGATCGTGGCGTGGGCGACCGCAGGCTGGTCGGGACGGCCCTGCTTGTTTTCCATGTAAGGAAAATTGAAGCGGAAGGTCGCGATGTCGCGAGCAGCGAGCCCCTCCGCAATCTTGTCCATCGATGCATGCCGCATCCCTGCACCGGCACCATGCGCCAGGACGTAGCAGGCGCGCGCCTTGTCCGGCTGCGTCAGGATCGCGGAGACCGTGCCGATGCGCGCGATGTCGAGCTTGAGCTCTTTGGTTTTGACGGTTTGGATTTTGACAGCCACAATCAACCATCCCGATAGACGCTGCTCCGGCCGCCTTGGTAGCGTCACCGGCACAGCCTGAAAACACAATAATTGCCGCCAAAGGCTGGCCTAACCAGGCCGGCAAGCCGCATTGACCGAGGTGACCATGTCCTACCGCTCCTCCTGGATGACCGAAGAGCTCGAAATCTTCCGCGACCAGTTCCGGAAGTATCTTGCCAAGGATCTGGCCCCGCATGCCGAAAAATGGCGCGAGCAGAAGATGGTCGACCGCTTTGCCTGGCGCGGGCTCGGCGAGATGGGCGCGCTGCTGGCAAGCGTGCCGGAGGAATATGGCGGCCTGGGCGCCACCTTCGCCTATGATGCCGCCGTGCTCGACGACCTCGAAAGCACGGTGCCGGAGCTGACGACCGGCGTCTCCGTGCACAGCGCCATCGTCGCGCACTACATCCTCAATTACGGCTCGGAGGAGCAGAAGAAGCGCTGGCTGCCGAAGATGGCTTCAGGCGAGATGGTCGGCGCCATCGCCATGACCGAGCCCGGCACCGGCTCGGATTTGCAGGCCGTCAAGACCACCGCCAGGAAGCAGGGCAATTCCTACGTCATCAACGGACAGAAGACCTTCATCACCAACGGCCAGGCTGCCGACCTCGTCATCGTGGTTGCGCGCACCGGCGATGTCGGCGCCAAGGGCATTTCGCTGATCGTGGTCGAAACCTCAGGCGCGGATGGATACAAGCGCGGGCGCAACCTCGACAAGATCGGCCTGCATGCCTCCGACACGTCTGAGCTGTTCTTCGACAACGTCGCGGTGCCGCCGGACAATTTGCTCGGCGGCGAGGAAGGCCAGGGCTTCGTGCAGCTGATGCAGCAATTGCCGCAGGAGCGCCTCGCGCTCGCGGTCGGCGCGGTCGCGGCTATGGAGCGCGCGATAAAACTCACCGTCGACTACACCAAGGAGCGCAAGGCCTTCGGCAAGCCGCTGATGGATTTCCAGAACACCGCCTTCAAGCTCGCCGAGCGCAAGACCGAAGCGATGATCGCGCGCGTCTTCGTCGACTGGTGCATCGAGCGGCTGGTCGCAAAGGACCTCGACACCGTCACGGCGTCGATGGCGAAATATTGGTGCTCGGAGAAGCAGGTCGAGACCGCCGACGAATGCCTGCAGCTGTTCGGCGGCTACGGCTATATGCAGGAATATCCGATCTCGCGCATCTTCATCGATTCCCGCATCCAGAAGATCTATGGCGGGACGAACGAGATCATGAAGCTGTTGATCGCGAGGTCGTTGTAATCAAGCCGGCGTGAACGGCCCGCCGCTCAATTCGGATGCCACCACCGGCCGCCGATCACGACGCCTTCGGAGACGATCTTGCGGTCGCCGATCAGGTGCTCGCCGACGACGTCCTCATAGTCGAACTGGCCTTCCCTCACCGAGATCAGCGTGGCGTCGCCGACGCTGCCCGGCTTGAGGCTGCCGAGCTCGGGGCGCCGCAGCGCCATCGCGGCGTTGACGGTCGAGGTTGCGATGACGTCGGACAGCGGCATGCCCATGCACAGGAATTTCGACAGGGTCGTCACCTGATCGAAGGCCGGGCCGTCGATGCAGAGCTGATGAATGTCGGACGAGATGGTGTCGGGATAGAAGCCGTTGGCGAGCATCGCACGCGCGGTCTTGAATGCGAACGAGCCCTTGCCGTGGCCGATGTCGAACAGCACGCCGCGCTCGCGGGCGTCGAGCACCGCCCGCTTCACCGTGCCCTGCGCGGTCGCAGGCGTGTTGGGGAAGGGACGGAACGCATGGGTGAGCACGTCGCCGGGGCGCAGGCGCGCCAGCACCTCCTCGTAGCTCGGCGGCGGATGATCGATATGCGCCATCAGGGGCATGCCGACCTCGTTCGCGACCTCGAGCGCGATGTCGAGCGGCACGACGCCCGACGTGCCCGAGGAATGCAGCCCCACGCGCACCTTGATGCCGACGATGAGATCGCGGTTGGCGTCGGCCACCTTGGCCGCCTCGATCGGATTCATCAGCCGCAGCTCCTCGCTCTCGCCGACCATGATCCGGTGCGAGAAGCCGAAAATGCCGGCATGCGAGACATGCAGATAAGCGAGGATACGAACCTGGCTCGGCTCGATCACATGCTTGCGGAAGCCCGCGAAATTGCCCGGCCCCGCACTGCCGGTATCGACCGCGGTGGTGACGCCGGAAAGACGGCAGAACTCCTCGGCGTCGATGCCGAGCGACGTGCCGCCCCAATAGACATGGGTGTGGAGATCGATCAGTCCCGGCGTCACGATGTAGCGAGAGACGTCGCGCACCTCGGTGCCCGGATCCGCCTTGAGCCCACTGCCGATCGCCGCGACCTTGCCGCCGGAAAAGGCGACATCGGTCACGGCGTCGAGCTTCTGGGACGGGTCGACCACACGGCCGCCGCGCAGGATCAAATCGAAAGGCATTGTCGTCTCCGGATATGGCAGCGAGGCGGGGCGGCAGTCAGCCCGGGCCAGGAGGAAGCTTCGCGCTTCTAGCAATTTTTGCGCCGACGAGCGTATCAAACGCGACGATTGCTCACTGAAAAACTGGCGATCCCGGGAAGACTCGAACTTCCGACCTACGGTTTAGGAAACCGTCGCTCTATCCGGCTGAGCTACGGGACCGCGGAACCCGCAGAGCGGGTTACCGGGGCTTCATATCAAAGCGGAAGGGGGATCGGAAGCCCTCCGCGTTGCTCAATGCGGAGGGCTGCCGGTCATCTCATGCCCGGATATTGTTGTCCTTGACCACCTTGCCCCAAATGGCGACCTGCTTGTCGAAGAAGGTCTTGAAGGCGGGAGCGTCCTCGAGCAGCAGCGTCATCTGCTGCGTTTCCTTGAGCTGGGCGGCGGTCGCGGGCTCGCTCAGGATCTCCTTGGACGCCGTCGCGAGGCCTGCGACGATGTCCGGCGGCGTGCCGGTGGGCGCGAAGATGCCCCACCAGGCCAGCGTCTCGAAATCCGGAAAGCCCGCCTCGATCGCGGTCGGCGTATCCGGCAGGCCCGGCAGCCGCTCGCGGCCGAGCTGCAGGATCGGACGCAGCATGTTGGTGCCGAGCTGGGCTGCGACCAGCGCCGCAGATCCCGCGATCAGGTCGACATGGCCGCCGAGCACGTCGTTCATTGCGGGGCCTCCGCCGCGATAGGGCACGTGCATGATCTCGACGCCGGCCTTGTTGCCGAGCACGGTCATGGCGAGATGGCCGAGCGTGCCGATGCCGACGGAGGCATATTTCACCGCGCCGGGCGTCGCCTTGCAGGCCGCCACCACGTCGGCAAAGCTCTTGTAGGGGCGGCCTGCACCGGCAGCGATCACGTAAGGCGCGGTGCCGACCAGCAACACCGGCATTAGCTCGCGCTCGACATCGACGGGCGGCTTGTCGAGGATGGAGGGGATCACCGCATGGGAATCGAAGGTGACCAGGAACGTCGAGCCGTCAGGCGGGCTCTTGGCGACCTGCGCCGCGCCGAGCGCGCCTGCCGCGCCCGACTTGTTCTCGACAATGACGATGCGGTTGAGCTTGGTTTGCAGATGGCTCTGGAGCAGCCGCGCCATCGCATCGGTGGATCCGCCCGGCGGAAACGGCACCACCAGTGTGATTTTTGAAGCCTGCGCCAACGCCGGCGTCATCGCGAGAATAGCCGGCGCTGCCAGCAGCGTCCGTCGTGTGATCGTCATGGTATCCCTCCCCTGTTTTCTCGCGCCCGGCTTTTGCTCTTTGGCGCTTTAAGTGGTCCCGAAACCGGATCCCGCTTTTCTGTATTCTGGCCGCGGCGGACTGAAGATGTCCAGCACGCGGGCGCCGTCGGGGCCGGCGCGCATGGTGTGCGGCACATTACCCGGCGTGCGCCAGAAGTCGCCTTTCTTCACGGCAATCTCCTCATCACCCTGGACGCGGATGGCGGAGCCGTCGAGCAGCACGCCCCACTGCTCCTCGGGATGATGGTGCAGCGTGCCTTGCACATGCGGCGCCAGCGTCACCACCGACAGCATCGCCTGCTCGCCGGAGAAGATGCGCGTGGTCACCCCTGCCGCGAGCTCGCGAAACAACCCGTCGCCGTTATCGTCGAGATTGTGGAATTCGTCCTGCTGGCTCACGCCGCCCTCCTCTTCATTCTCGCTGATCAGGATTTGCCATACGAGCCTTGATAACGGCCCTCGCGGATCGCCTTCAGCGTCTCCTCCTCGCGCGCGACCTGGGCTCGCACGGCGTCGAGCAGCGCCGCGGCACCGGCGGCGGCAAACGACACCACGCCGTCCTCGTCTCCGACGACGATGTCGCCGGGCGAGATCACGCTGCCGCCGATCGAAACAGGCACGTTGATCTCGCCGGGGCCGTTCTTGTAAGGGCCGCGGTGGATCACCGCGCGGGCATAGCAGGGAAAGTCATCGGCAGCGAACGCCGCGACGTCGCGGATCGCGCCGTCGATGACGTAGCCTTCGGCTTTGCGCCATTGCGCGATGTTCTTCATGATCTCACCGACCAGCGCGCGGGTCTCGTCGCCGCCGCCATCGACCACGATGACGTCGCCGGGGCCCACCAGCTCGAGCGCGCGGTGGATGGCGAGATTGTCACCGGGACGGGTGCGGACCGTGAAGGCCGTGCCCACCAGCTTGGCACCGCGATGATAGGGTTTGAGCCCCACGGCGCCCGGCAGCCGGCCGAGATTGTCCGAAATGACCGGGGTCGGCGCACCGCGAAAGCCCTCGATGATCGCGGCCGGCGGCTTCGGCACAGCGTTCGCGGCGATGGTGATGGTCATAATCTCGGTCCTTCCCATGAATTCTCTTAATCGGCGTCCGCCCGCGCCTTCGCCGGCCAAATCCGGAACGCGCGCCCCTCCTTCATCCACGCCGCGCGCTCGTCGCGGCGTGCGGCGAACTTTACCGGAATCGTCGCGTGGTGGGACGGTGACGATCTCGAAGCTCTCCGGGTGCTTGTAGCGGCTGAGCCTGTCTTTGAGGAAATCCGCCATTCCGTCGGCGATGGCTTGGCCGTCCGCATCGCTCTCCGGCTCGATGATGGCGTGCACGCGCTGGCCCAATTCCGGATCGGGCAATCCCACCACCACGCAGGAGCGCACGCCCGGACAGGCGGAGACGGCAGCTTCGACCTCGGCGGGATAGATGTTGGCGCCGCCGCGCAGCACCATGTCGGCGAGGCGGTCACCGAGATAAAGGTAGCCTTCCGCATCCAGCCTGCCGATATCGCCCAGCGATTCCCAGCCGTCGGCGCGGCGCTTCGGCTCGGCGCCGAGATAGTGATAGGTGGCGTCATTGCCGTCATTGTTGAGGAAGTAAATCTCGCCGGTCTCACCCGGCGCAACGTCGTTGCCGTCCTCGCCGATGATGCGCAAGCGCGCCGTCTCGCCGATCTTGCCGACCGAGCCCTGGTGCGTCAGCCATTCCTTGCCGGAGATGATGCAGGAGCCCTGTCGCTCGGTGCCGCCATAGAGCTCCCAGATCCGCTCAGGCCCGAGCCAGGCGATCCAGTTCTCCTTCAGCCAGGGTGGCATCGGAGCGGCCATGTGGAAGACGGTTTGCAGGCTCGACACATCGTAGGCGTTGCGCACGTGCTCCGGGAGCGCCCAGATCCGGTGCATCATGGTCGGCACGAAATTGACCCATTGCACGCGCTCGCGCGCAATTTGCCGCAGCGCCTCCTCGGCGTCGAACTTGACGAGGCCGGTGAGCTGGCCGCCGGTGAACAGCGCGTAGTGCGACACGATGAACGGCGCATTGTGATAGAGCGGACCGGGATTGAGCAACGAGACCCCGAAGGGGATGTTGAGCGGCGGCGCGGCGACCGTGTCGATCACCGCCGGCTGGTGATCGAGGATCACCTTCGGGCGGCCGGTCGATCCGCCGCTGGTCATGGCTTTCCAATAGCGCGCCACCGGTGCGGTGAGCGGCTCGTCCGAAAACCCTTCCGGCACGAAATCCGCGGGCAGACGGTTCGGCGCGTTCCAGTCGGCTTCGCCGCCGACCACCAGCGCCGGCTTCAGGATGTCGAGCACCGCGGCGGCTTCGCCGCGCGGCAGCCGCCATGACAACGAGGTCGGCGTCGCTCCGCATTTCCACACTGCAAACGAGGTCTCGAAAAACGCATTGCAGTTGGGCAAACCGATCGCGACAAAGTCGCCGGGCTTGACACCCTTGGCCATGAACGCCCGCGCGCGCCGGTTGGCGCCGCGTTCGAGCGCGTCCCATGTCAGCGTATCCTGCCCGTGACGGACGGCGATCGTGCCTTGCGGTTTGCGTTCGGCGTACCAGCGCGGCACATCGGACAGGGGCAGCAGCATGAGGCGTTTCCACTTCGTATTCTTGGCGTCGCCGATGAGGCGAGCGCAGGATGAAGTGACGCTGTGACTCCTGCGCCACGTCAAGCAAAAAATGTCAGCATCACAGCCATGAAATTCCCGGGTTCCATGGGTGACAAGCAGGCCATAAAGGGGCAAAAATCAGCCCGACTCAGTTCGGGTTGAGTTTTGCAAGGAATGCTCTCGTAGAATGTCGGACGTAGTTGCATCGCGTCGTGCGGCGCTTGTCGTTGCTGCAGCAGGATTTTTCCTGCTGGCGCCGTCGCATGCCCAGGCACAATGGTGGAAGCGCGCGCCTGTTGACTTCGAGGCCTGCGCCGACGCCGCCGAGAAAGCTACGACCAAATCCGAGAAGACGGCTGCGCTTGCCGACTGCAACGCCAAATTCGCCGGCCGGCGCAAGGCGGGCGGCGGCTATTCCTATTACGATTTCCTCCAGGACCGCAGCTTCGACATCGCCGGGCCCAATCCGACGCCGGAGGAGCAGAAGAAGATCGACGAATCCTACACCGCCTATCTCGCCAATCAGCGCCGCAGCAATGAAGCCGCGCAGGCCACCGCGCGCCAGCAGCGCGAGCAGCAGGAACAACAGGTGCAGCAGCTCCAGCGGGTCGCGTTGCGAACCGAGGTCGAGCGCGTGCCCGTGCCGGTCGAGCGGCCGAAAGTCCAGCAGGCCGCCATCGGCGACGCGCGGCCGCGGCCGAAGGGCACACCCTGCACCAAGGGCTCGTTCTCCTGCGAATGGCCGCGGCTGTCGGATGGATTGAACGACATCAAGAAGCTGTTCAGCCCGACGCCGAGCAAGCCCGCGAAGAAGGGCTGAGCTGCGTCGCCGTCATTGCGAGCGCAGCGAAGCAATCCAGCATCTCTCCGCGGAGGCAGTCTGGATTGCTTCGCTACGCTCGCAATGACGAACTGGGCGGGGATCCGTCTCCTAGCCTCAGTTCGTGTGCTTCTTCTTGCTGCGCTTCGGTTGAGCAACCGGCGCATTCACCGGCGCCGTTGTTGTCGGTGAACTACCCAACTGCGAACGACTCTCCTTCAGGCGCGCGTCATAGCCGGGCGAATTCGTGACGGTCGGCGGCCTTGCCTGAGCAAACGTGGAAGCTGCACATAAGGCGGCGAGCACGACCCCGATCGTCAAACAACGTTTCATCGCACGTCTCCCGTCAGCCGGCGTGAACTCATGCAGCGCCGCGAACCTGCTGCGGCGTCAGCCGCGGCGGACCCTTGCCCGCGGCCTCAGCCTCGTTGATCAGCGCAACAATGCGGCGCGACAGCGGCACGTCGACACTGTTCTGTTCGGCGAGGGCGATGATCGCGCCCTGGAGATAGTCGATCTCGGTCTTGCGGCCCTGCTTCAAATCCTGCCACATCGAGGAACGCGCCTCGGGATCGATCTTCATGGTCCTTCCCAGGATCAGGTCGAAAATCGGATCAGGCAGTCTCAGCAAGGCGGGCGTCCAGGACGACGGGATCGGCGTCGCCGAGACCGGTGTGATGCCGGCGGCCCTCATTGCAGCCAGCCCCTCCGCCATCTGATCGGCGAACAACCTTCGCCATTCGCGGTTCCCCAATTGCGCAGCGAGGGGCATGTCGGACAAGGCGCTGAGCGCGTTGTTCAAATTGATGATCAGCTTGCCCCATTGCACGCCGGTGATGTCGCGGCTCGCGCGCATCGTGAGCCCCGGCACCGACAGAGCTGCGGCCGCGTTCGTGTCATCTTGGCCAACATGAATGTCGCCAGAGGTCGAGCGGTGGAAGCGGCCCTCGCCCATCCCGACCACGTTGAAAGGCACCATGCCGGCGAGCACGCGGCGATCGCCGAGGCGATCGCGCAGCACTGCGACGTTGCCGACGCCGTTTTGCAGCGAGACGATGACAGCGTCCTGCGGCGCATGCTGCGCGATCTGCTTGGCGACAGCTGCCGTGTCGGCGCTCTTCACCGTGACCAGCACGATGCCGGCGCTGTGCAAGATCGCGGGATCTTCCGATAGCGCGAGTTGGCCCGGATCGAGCTTCTTCTCGGAGCCGTCGAAATCGGTCAGAAGCAGACCGAACCGCTCGATCTCGGCCTTCACCCGCGGTCGCACCAGGAACGCGACGCGGCGACCGGCAGCCGCCAGGGTGCCGCCGACAAAACATCCGATGGCGCCCGCGCCGGCCACCACGATCGGTCGATCCGTCATCATCTTGGCTTGCCCCCTCAACGATCCGCCCTCGATAGCAGAGGCTGTGTCTGCTGCCCATTCCCGGAGTTGCGGCGCAATCGCCTTGTAACCGTCATGACGGCCTCATATGTTTTCGAACGGGGCTTGTTACCGGCAACAAAGCGCCAAGGGAGAACGCCATGGGTTTGCTCGACGTCCTCAACGGCATGCAGAACGGCCCGCGCGGGCCAAGCACGCCGAGTTCACAATCCTCATCCAGTGGCGGCATGTCGCCCATGACCATGGCGCTGCTTGGCCTGCTCGCCTGGAAGGCATTCAAGCATATGAGCGGTAACCAGAGCGGCAGCGCGCCGCAGCCGTCCCCGGCACCGACGCCGACGCATCTCCCCCCGCCGGTGAATGCAGGCGCTGGTGGTGGCCTCGGCGACCTGTTGAAGGGCGGCCTTGGCGGCCTGCTCGCGGGCGGCGCGGCCGGCAGCGTGCTCAGCGGCGGGCTCGGCGATCTCCTCAACCAGCTTCAGCACAGCGGTCATGGCGATACTGCCAATACCTGGGTCGGCAAGGGCGAGAACAAGGCGATCGCTCCAGGCGATCTCGCCAATGCGCTCGGCGCCGACCAGATCGAGAGCCTGTCCGCCCAAAGCGGCCTGTCGCGTGACGAGCTGCTCTCGGGCCTCAGCCAGTATCTGCCGCAGGTGGTCGACCATCTGACGCCGGACGGACGGCTGCCGACCGAGCAAGAGATCGCGGGCAGAGTCTGATTGGTTTAGTCAAACGAGGGGAGCACGGACATGAGCATGGGTGGCTTGTTGTGGATCATCGTCGTCGGCTTCATCGCCGGCCTCATCGCGCGTTGGCTGGCGCCGGGACCGAACAATCCGAGCGGCTTCATCCTCACCACCATCCTCGGCATCGCCGGCGCGTTTCTCGCGACCTTCATCGGTCAGGCCATCGGTCATTACGGTCCCGACCAGGGTGCAGGATTCATCATGGCCACCATCGGCGCCGTGGTGGTGCTGTTCATCTGGCACCGGCTGGTGGCGAGCGGCGTGATCAAGGGGTGACGCTTCAAAACGCCGAAAGCGGCACACCGCCACCTCATCGTCATGCCCGGGCTTGACCCGGGCATCCACGTCTTTTGATCCGCGCGGCGACACGTGGATGGCCGGGTCAAGCCCGGCCATGACGTAGAGAGAGCGGAGGCCGGGTCAAGCCCGGCGACGACGTGGAGAGAGCGGAGGCCGGGTCAAGCCCGGCGACGACGTGGAGAGAATGTGCCGCGCGATCACGTCACCAAATGCATCCCCGCATCCATGCGCACGACTTCGCCGGTCATGTTGCTGGAGGCCGGCATCGCCAGGAAACAGACGAGCTGCGCGATGTCTTCCGCCGATGACGCGACCTTCAGCGGCACCTTCGCCGCGACGCTGTCGCGCACCTGCTTGGCGCCCGCCTCGCCGCGGCCCTTGGTGAACCAGGGTGTATCGATATAGCCCGGGCATACCGTGTTGACGCGGATCAGCGGCGCCAGCGCGCGCGACAGCGACAGCGTCATGGTGTTGAGCGCGCCCTTGCTCGCGGCGTATGCGATCGACGATCCGACGCCGCTGATGCCGGCGACCGAGGAGATGTTGACCACGGCGGACGGCCGCCCAGAAGCTTTGGCGCCGGCCTCGAGCAGGCTGCGCGCCGCGCGCACCATCTGGAACGGGCCGATGGTGTTGACGCCGTACAGGCGCTGGAAATCTTCCGCCGACAATCCGTCGAGATCGGCATGGACGACATGCTTGGTGGTGCCGGCATTGTTGACGAGCACGTCGAGCCGGCCCCAGCCGCCAGCTGCCGCGACGATCTTGCGGCAATCGTCATCCTTCGAGACGTCGCCCTGCGCGACCAGAACTTCCGGTGAGCCCGCCTTGCGGCAATGCTCCGCGGTCGCCTCCGCTTCCTTCTGGCTCGAGGAATAGTTGATGACGAGCCGCGCCCCGCTCCGTGCGAGAATTTCCGCGGTCGCAGCGCCCAGGCCGGAGGCGGACCCCGTCACGATTGCGCACAAACTGTCCTTTGCCATCCGGATTTCCTTCCCCTTGATTGAGTATCGACGTTCTGTTTAGCGAGTTTGCCGCGCCCTGCAAATCGAGCAAACTCCGCTAAGCGGAATTAGCTCATCGCCCATGCCCGCGCCGCAGGTTGACCTGCGATCAGCGCTTGTCAGGGCCATGGCTTTTTTGGATCATCGGGCGCAAGAAGAACCTGCGCGCCCGCCCCACTGGGGCCGGATGCGCCAATGGCAAAACACGGGGAACGCTGTGGCGGAGAGTGACAATATCGTCGTCGAGACCGCGGAGAAAATCTTCGCCGATCTCGCCGATCCGCAGACCGTCAACAACGACAAGAAGGATTCGTGGCAGGCGCCGCTGTGGCAGGCGCTGAGCGAGGCCGGCCTGCCGCTGGCCTGGGTGCCCGACGATCTCGGCGGCTCCGGCGCGAGTCTGGCCGACGGCTTTGCGCTGCTGAACGCGGCCGGCCGTTTCGCAGTCGCGGTTCCCCTGGCCGAGACCATGCTGGCCGGCTGGCTGCTGGCGCAGGCGAAGATCGCTTCCCCGGAGGGGGAGATGACGGTGCTGCCGGCGTCGCCCAAGGATCGCATCACCCGCGATGCCGATGGTGCGCTCTCCGGCCGCGCCCGCGGCGTGCCCTTCGCAAAGGCGGCAAAGCACTTCGCGGTGCTGGCCCACGGCAAGGACGGAGTCGCGGTCGCGCTGGTGGATGCGAGCAAGGGCCGGATCGAGACCGGACTCAATGTCGGCTATGACCACAGCGACACCGTCACGCTCGACAAGGTCCAGCCCCTCACCATCAAGCCCGCGCCGAGCGGCTTTGACCAGACCACAATGATGCTGATGGGCGGCGTCGCGCGCAGCCTTCAGATCGCGGGCGCGCTGGAATCGATGCTCGACATCTCCGTGCGCTATTCCAACGAGCGCGTCGCCTTCGAGAAGAAGATCTCCAAATTCCAGGCGGTGCAGCACAATCTCGCCCGCCTCGCCGGCGAGTCGGCTGCTGCGCTTGCGGCTGCGACTTCCGCGGCCGACGCCATCGCCAACGCAAAGTCGTTCGATGACGCGGTCTATCTCGAAGCCGCCTCCGCAAAGATCCGCTGCGCGGAAGCTGCGGAAAAGGGCGGCGCCATTGCGCACCAGGTCCATGGCGCGATCGGCTTCACCCTGGAGCACATCCTGCACCGCTATTCGCTGCGGGCGCTTGCCTGGCGCGACGATTTCGGTTCGGAAAGCCACTGGGCCGTCGAGCTCGGCAAGCTCATTGCCAACCGCGGCGCCGACGAATTGTGGCCGCTCGTGGCTTCGCGCTGATCAGGGACGAGACAACAATGACCGCTGCCCTCCGTTTCGATCCGATCCGCCTGCCCGAGAAATGCGAGCAATTGCGCAAGGAAGTACGCGCCTTCCTCGCGGAGGAAATCGCCGCCGGTACCTTCGATCCGCACAAGCCCAACCGCGAAGACACCGACGCGCCGGAATTCTCCCGCCGGGTCGGCGCCAAGGGTTGGCTCGGCATGACATGGCCGAAAAAATATGGCGGCCAGGAGCGCTCGTTCCTCGAACGTTACGTGGTGACGGAGGAGATGCGCGTCGCCAACGCGCCGACGCGGCGCTTCTTCGTCGCCGACCGCCAGAGCGGACCGGTGCTGATCAAATACGCGCCTGAGCACATCAAAATGGACATCCTGCCGCGCATCTGCCGCGGCGAGATCTGCTTCGCGATCGGCATGAGCGAACCGAACTCCGGCTCGGACCTGTTTGCCGCGAAGACCCGCGCGACCAAGACCGACGGCGGCTATCTCATCAATGGCACCAAGATCTGGACCTCGTCGGCGCATATCGCCGACTACATGATCGCGATCTTCCGGACGTCGCAGCCGACCAAGGAAAACCGACGTCACGGCCTGACCCAGTTCCTGGTCAAGATGAAGCAGCCGGGCATCCAGGTGAACCCGATCGGCCAGATCACCGGCCAGTACGAGTTCAACGAGGTCGTGTTCACCGATTTCTTCGTGCCTGACGATCATGTGCTCGGCGAAGTGGACGGCGCCTGGAAGCAGGCGACCAGCGAGCTCGCTTATGAGCGTTCGGGCCCCGAGCGCTTCCTGGAGACCTATTACGTGCTGACCGAGCTGGTTCGCGCCGTTGGTCCCAATCCGGATACCCGCAGCGCCGAAGGCATCGGCCGGCTGGTGGCGCAGCTCCACACCATGCGGCGCATGTCGGTCTCGGTCGCGGGCATGCTGCAAGCCGGCAAGGAGCCGGTCGTCGAAGCCTCCATCGTCAAGGACATCGGCACGGTGTGGGAACAGCAGCTGCCGCACCGCGTGCGCGATCTCGCCGCCTTCGTCGAGGAGACCGCGACCAACCGCGAGACGCTGGAGCGGCAGCTCGACTTCGCCATCAAAACCGCGCCGAAACTCACCATCCAGGGCGGCACCACCGAGGTGCTGCGCGGCATCATCGCCCGCGGGCTTGGTTTGCGCTAATCATTCGAGGACATCATGAGCACCTATAAAGATATCGGCGTCGAAAAAGTTGGTCACGTCGGCACCATCGAGATCCGCCGCCCGCCGCTCAACTTCTTCGACATTTCGCTGATCAACCAGATCGCGGACGCACTCGACGAGTTCGATCGCGACATCGAGATTCGCGCCTCGGTGCTATCGGCCCAGGGCAAGGCGTTTTGCGCCGGCGCCAATTTCCAGGACCCGGCACGACAGGCGCAAGAGGCGCGCGAAGCCGATAAGACGGCCAAGGGCGATCCGGCCGATAGCCTCGGGGCGATCAATCATCTCTACATCCAGGCCGTGCGCATCTTCCGCGCCAAGAAGCCGATCGTCGCGGCCGTGCAGGGCGCCGCCATCGGCGGCGGACTGGGCCTCGCGGTCTCGGCGGACTTCCGGGTCACCTGCCCCGAAGCGCGCTTCTCCGCGAACTTTACAAAGCTCGGCTTTCATCCCGGCTTCGGCCTGACTGTGACGCTGCCCGAGCTGATCGGAAAGAACAACGCCGAGCTGATGTTCTACACCAGCCGCCGCGTCACCGGTGAGGAGGCCTTCAAATGGGGCCTCGCCAACGAGCTGGTGCCGCAGGACCAGGTCAAGGCGGCCGCACTGAAGCTCGCCGGTGAAATCGCCGAATGCTCCCCGCTCGGCCTCGTCTCCACCCGCGCCACGATGCGCGCTGGCCTCGCCGATCGCGTGATGGCCGCGACCAATCACGAGCTCGAGGAGCAGACCCGACTGCGCGCCACGGAAGACTTCAAGGAAGGCGTGAAGGCCACGGAAGAGCGGCGGGTCGCGAATTTCAGGGGGCGGTAGGTCCTTTCTTCCTTCTCCCCTTATGGGAGAAGGTGGCGCGAAGCGCCGGATGAGGGGTTGTCTCCGCAAGCCATTCTCTTGCGCTTGTGGAGAGAGACCCCTCACCCGTCTCGCCGCTTCGCGGCGAGCCACCCTCTCCCACAAGGGGAGAGGGATGATCTCCGCCCCACCACCAGCGCGTCCACGATCGTCACGCCCTGCCCTTCCGCGTGCACCAGCACCGGGTTGAGCTCGATCTCCGCGATCTCCTCTGCATGTTGCGCGGCAAGCACGGAAATGTCCGCGATCAACTGCGACACCGCCGCAACATCCGCCATCGCCGCCCCGCGAAATCCCGTCAGCAGCGGCGCGGCTTTCAAGCGCGCCAGCATCGTGCCGGCTTCTTCTGCGCTGACCGGCGCCGGGCGGTAGACGACGTCGCGGAACAATTCGGTCGTGATGCCGCCAAGGCCCACCATCACCATCGGCCCGAACGTCGCGTCTGTCATGGTGCCGACGATGATCTCGACACCCTGCTTCGCCATCGGGCAGACCAGCACGCCCTGAATGGCCGCCTCAGGCCTGTGCTGGCGCACATTGTTGAGCAGCGCCTCGAACGCCAGAAACGCTTCGCCTTTTGTGGTGATATTGACGCGCACGCCGCCGACCTCGCTCTTGTGCGCGATGTCCGGCGACTGGATCTTCAGCACCACCGGAAAGCCGACGCGGGCGACGGCATCATCGAGCTCGCCCTTGTCCTTCACCAGCACTTCATCCGGCAGCGCGATGCCGGCGGCGCGGAGCAATGTCTTGCTGTCGGCTTCCGAGAGCGCAGGCGATTTCAGCTGTGCTGAGATGTCCCGCGCGGGGACTTGCGCCCCGTCCGCGGGCCTCTGCAGCTCGAAGGTGGCATAATCGACGAGCTGCCGCATCGCGACGCCGACATAAGTGAGGCCGGAGAGCACCACGACGCCGGATTTGGCAAGCTCGCGCCGCGCGAAATCGGACGGTACCGTGTAGGAATAGAACACCACCGGCTTGTGCTGCGCGGCCAGCACCGGCGTCAGCTCGGCTTCCTTGAAGGGCTTCCGGACGTCGCTCGACAGCGACAGCACGATCAGGATTGCGTCGATCTCGTCCGACGCGGTGAGCACATCGACGCTCTTTTGCAAGCCGCCCGAGGTCACGCCCTGCGCCGTGACGTCGATCGGGTTGCGCGCGGTGCCGTAGGACGGCATCAGCGCGCTGATCTCCGCCTGGACTTTTTCGGAGAGCTCCGGCACCTGCAAGCCTTGCAGCGCCACGGCATCGGCGCCCCAGATGCCGGCGCCGCCGGAGACGGTGACCACGGCGACGCGATCGCCTTTCGGCAACGGATTGCTCGCAAGCACAGCTGCGATCGTCAGCGCCTCGTCGAGATCGTTGGAGACGATGAAGCCATATTTGGCGAACACCGCGTCGTAGGCCGCCGACCATCCGGCCATGCTCGCGGTGTGCGAGGCGGCCGCGCGCATCCCGGCGCCGGAGCGGCCGACCTTCGTGACGATGACAGGCTTTTTCAGTTCGGCGGCGCGCCGCGCTGCCGCGAGAAACTTGTCGACGTCGCGAATGCCTTCGATGAACAGCAGGATCACGTCCGTTGAAGCGTCCTGCACCATGTAATCCAGAAACTCGCCGGCCCCGAGATCGGATTCGTTGCCGGCACTGACGACATAGCTCACGGCAATGCCGAGCGCACTGGCGCGGTGATAATACGCAAAGCCGATGCCGCCGCTCTGCGCCACGATGCCGATCCGCTTCGTCGTGGCGACCAGCGGCACCACGCTCGGCTTGACGTCCACGGCGGGACTGAACGTCGCCGCCACGCGCTGCTTCTGGCTGAAAAAGCCTTCGGCATTCGGACCGGAAATCCGCATGCCGGTGCGCCTCGCCAGCCCCGCGATCGCGTCCTGCATCGCCGCGCTCTCCCCGCCCTCCTCGGCGAAGCCGGAGGAGATGATAACAGCGTTCTTCACGCCGGCGGCGGCGCATTGTTCGAGCGCGGCGAGCACCGCGCGGGCGGGGATGAGGATGATTGCGAGATCGACCGGCGCGCCGATGTCGGTGATCGATTTGTAGCAAATGAGGCCGTCGATCTCGGCGTAGTTCGGGTTCACCGGATAGATTTTTCCGGGATACTCGTTCTTGCGCAACATCGACAGCAGGCGCCCCGGAATCTTCTCGTGATCGCGCGAAGCACCGATCAGCGCGATGCTGGCGGGTGCAAAGAAGCTGTCGAGCGGATGCGGCATGTGCAGATTCCAATTGTCGGTCTGGCGCTACCCCCGTCATGGCCGGGCCTGTCTCGCCTGCGCGGCCGAAGCCGCTTCGGCCGCGCAGGCGGGACAGGCCTGGCCATGACGACACAACGAGAACTAGCGCAAGTGGTCAAGCAGCGAGCCGAAATGTCACGCCGCTCAGCAGAAACTCATTGCCCGCCACCGCGAGCCCCTTGGCCTTGGCGGCATGCAGCACCTGGGCCACATCTGTCACCTGAAACTCCAGCGCGCTCATGATTTCGCTGGCGCCCTTCACGAACCGGAAGGTCGCGTTGGTCAGCTTCAGTTCGACATCGCCACTCGGCGCCACGCCGATGAGCTTGCCCCAATGCTCGGCCAGCCCTTGCGGGTCCGGGCTCTGTATTTCCACGCTCGTCAACGCCTGCGTCACGTCCTTGCGGATGAATTTATGCCAGTCTGGCCCCGCTGGCGGATAAGGCCCCAAAATGTCGTCGCTGCCTTCGGTGTGGTTGAACTCGATGAAGGCGGCGCGGCAGTCGCGGGGATGCAGCTGCACGCCATGATAGGGCGCGTGGTCGATGACGTTGGCGGTGCGCACGCCCAGCGCGTTGGCGTTACGACCGCGCTCGTCGGGATCGTTGCAGCAGAAGATCGCCATGTAGCCGCCGCGCCCGCCGCTCTTCTCGATGAAGCGGCCGGCGGTGGTGCCGTCCTTGAACGGCGCGACCACCTCCAGCAGGATCGTGTCGACCGGCAGCAGCGCATTCTCCAGGCCGTATTTCGCGACGTTGCCGTCGCGATAGCAGACAGCGAGGCCCATGATATCAGCGATGTCAGAGATCACGGGCGCGAGCTGCGGCGCAACCAGGCAGATCTGCCGCAACCGCATATAGGGCGCCATCGTCATGCGCCCTTGAAGGTCGGCTTGCGCTTCTCGACAAACGCCTTTGCGGCCTCCTTGTGATCCTCGGTATCGCTGCAGCGGGTGTGGTGGATCGCCTCACCGTCGAAGCAATCTTCCAGCGCGAGATGCTCGGCATTGTTGATGTTGCGCTTGATGAAGCCGAGCGCGATCGACGGACCCTGCGCCAGCGACAGCGCGAGCTCGTGCGCGGCCGCGTCGATCTCGGCGTCAGGCACGACCTTGGTCACCATGCCGATCGCATGAGCCTCCTTCGCGGTCAGCACCGGCGAGGTCAGATAGAGCTCGCGCGCCCGCGCGCTGCCGAGCAGCTGGGTGAGGAAATAGGTGCCGCCGTAATCGCCGGAGAAGCCGACTTTTGCGAAGGCGGTGGTGATCTTGCAGGATTCGGAGGCGACGCGGAGGTCGCACGACAGCGCCATCGACAGACCCGCGCCGGCCGCCGCGCCATCGAGCTGCGCCACCACGGGTTTTGGCATCTGGTGCAGGATGCGCGACACCTCCATGCCGCGGCGCAGGTTCGCCATCTTTACTTCAAACGGGAGCGGCGCGCGGCCCTCCGCCATCGACTTGACGTCGCCGCCGACGCAGAAGGAGCCGCCCGCGCCCTTGAACAAGACCGCGCGCACCTCCGGATCATCCGCCGCGCGCCGTGCCGCCACGACCAGCCCGGCGACCATGTCCGGGTTGAGCGCGTTCTTCCGCTCGGGCCGGTTCATGGTGATGGTGAGCAGCCCGCCTTCGAGCTTCTGCAGGACCATGTCGTTGCTCATGGGACGTCTCCCTTGTTGTTGTTTGCTTCGGTCTATCGACGCTCGTCATTGCGAGCGAAGCGAAGCAATCCAGAGATGTTTCCGCGGAGACAGTCTGGATTGCTTCGTCGCTTCGTTCCTCGCAATGACGGTGTTTATTTCTTCACCAACGGGCAGCGCGACTGCTCCAGCGACTGGAACGCCTCGCTGCCGGGCACGGTGGCGAGCAGCTTGTAGTCGTCCCAGCGGCCCTTGGATTCCGACGGCTTCTTGACCTCGAACAGGTACATGTCGTGCAGCATGCGGCCGTCCTCGCGGATCTTGCCGTTCTTGGCGAAGAAGTCGTTGATCGGCGTCTCCTTCATCACTTTCATCACCGTCGCAGCGTCGGTCGTGCCGGCTGCCTTCACCGCTTTCAGATAGTGAGTCACGGACGAATAGACACCAGCTTGCGCCGAGGTCGGCGGCCGCTTCATACGCTCCTGGAAGCGCTTCGAGAACGCGCGGGTGTCATCGTTGAGATCCCAGTAGAAGGCTTCCGCCAGCAACAGGCCCTGCGCGGTCTCGAGTCCGATGGAGTCGATATCGGTCACGAAGGCGAGCAGCGGCGAGACCTTCTGGCCGCCCTTGGTGATGCCGAACTCGGCCGCCTGCTTGATCGCGTTGACGGTGTCGCCGCCGGCGTTCGCAAGCCCGATCACCTTGGCTTTCGAGGCCTGGGCCTGCAGCAGGAACGACGAGAAATCCGACGTGTTGAGGGGATGGCGCACGCTGCCGAGCACCTTGCCTCCGGTTTTGGTCACGACGGCGCTGGTGTCCTTTTCCAGATCCTGGCCGAAGGCGTAGTCGGCGGTGAGGAAGTACCAAGTGTCGAGGCCCGACTTCACGGCCGCAAGGCCGGTCACATTGGCCTGACCGTAGGTGTCGAACACGTAGTGAATGGTATAGGGACCGCAGGCCTCGTTGGTGAGGCGGATCGAGCCCGGGCCGTTGAACATGATGATCTTGTTGCGCGCTTTCGCGATCTCGCCGGCGGCGAGCGCGGTCGCGGAGGCCGCGACGTCATAGATCATTTCGACGCCCTGATTGTCGAGCATGTCGCGGGCGATATTGGCGGAGAGATCGGCCTTGTTCTGATGGTCGGCAGCCAGCACCTGGATCTTGCGGCCGAGCACCTCACCGCCAAAGTCCTCCACGGCCATCTTGGCCGCGGTCTCGCTGCCGGGGCCGGTGATGTCGGCATACAGGCTCGACATGTCGAGGATGCCGCCGATCTTCAGTGGCGGCTTGTCCTGGGCCTGCACGGCGCTCGCGCTCAGCGCCAACGCAGCGGCAAAAATGCCCGACAAAACATGCTTCATCGAAAAGACCTCCCTTATCGCGCCGTACTCTGATGGCGGCTTGGTTATTGCTGTTACCGCAATCATGCCGCATGCGCGACAGCGCAGCAAGCGCACGGGACGATGCAGATGAACGATCAACACGCGCTTTCCGCAAAGCGGAATGACGAGATGCGGAAGAGTGCCTCCGCCGTCATTGCGAGCGCAGCGAAGCAATCCAGGATCTTTCCTCGGAGGGACTCTGGATTGCTTCCCTGCGCTCGCAATGACGGAGTATGAACAAACAGTCTTCGCGCCCCACCGCGCTTGAGTTATGGTTGGAGCGCAACGCAACCTTTCCGGGCAACGTGACGCGACTGCTTCATCTCATCGTCGCATGTCTTCTGGTCGCGGCTCGCGGTGCGTCCGCCACGCCGTGCCAGCTCGAGTCCCAGGGCGAAGGCCGCGTCACCGCGATCGATGCGCGCAGTCTGCGTCTCGATGACGGCCGGGAAATCCGCTTGACCGGCATCGAGCCGACCGCGACCACGAAGCAGGCGCTGACGACGCTGCTCGTCGGTCGCGACGTTATTTTGCGCAGCGCCGACGACACGCCCGACCGCTATGGCCGCCAGGGCGCGCTGGTCTTTGTCGGCGAGAGCGGCATCTCCGTGCAGGCGACGCTCCTCGCCCAGGGCGACGCCATCGTCTCCGCCGAGATCGCCGATAAGGACTGCGCGGCCGCCCTGATGGCGGCGGAGGCCGAGGCGAGGCGCCAAAAAAAGGGCAGCTGGGCTGACCTGTCGGCCATAAAAAACGCGGAAAGTCCGGACGATATTTTGGCGGGGATCGGGCGTTTTGTGGTGGTCGAGGGCAAAGTCCTGTCGGTCCGGCAAGCTGGGGCAATGACCTACCTCAACTTCGGACGAAACTGGACACGCGGCTTCGCCGTGACTATTTCAAAGCGCATGATACCCGCGTTCGAAAGCGCCGGGATCGCCCTTAAGTCTCTGGAAAATAAGCGTATTCGTGTCCGGGGCTGGGCTGAGGGGAATACGGGGCCGCGTATCGATGTACGCCTCGTGGGACAAATCGAGTTGCTGGGCGCAAACGAGCCGACAGGGGTAAGGCCCTAAAAAGGGCCAGGCACGGGTTAAGCGACGTGAATGGGGTGCTAGGACGGCACGGACGAGGTGAACGCCGCCGCCTGCGGGCAGCGCCGGCTGCGCTATGCCTCGTGCTGGGTTCAGCCCTCGCCGGTTGCGGCGATATGGGCCGGTTCCAGACCACGGCGGCGCCCCCGACCGTCGCAATGCCCAAGCCGAAGCCGGCCGTCGCGCAGACCCCCGCCACCGAAAAGGAGCACGAGCGCATCCTGGCGAGCTACGGCGGCACATATGACGACCCCAGGCTCGAATCGCTCGTCACCAAGACCGTCGACCGCCTGGTCGCAGCGTCCGACCGCCCCGATCAGGGTTACAGGGTCACGATCCTCAATTCCGGCGCGGTGAACGCCTTCGCGCTGCCGAACGGCCAGCTCTATGTCACGCGCGGTCTTCTTGCGCTGGCGAGCGATACGTCGGAATTGTCCTCCGTGCTCAGCCACGAGATGGCGCATGTGCTGTCCAAGCACGCCGCGATGCGCGAGGACCAGGCCCGCCAGGCCGCGATCGTCACCCGCGTCGTCACCGACATGAGCAACGATCCCGATCTCACCGCGCTGGCGCTCGCCAAGACCAAGCTGACCATGGCGAGCTTTTCGCGCAATCAGGAGTTCGAGGCCGACGGCGTCGGCGTCGGCATCTCCGCCAAGGCCCATTTCGATCCTTATGGTGCTGCACGCTTTCTCTCGGCGATGGAGCGCAATGCCGAGCTGAAGGTCGGCAAGACCTCACTCGATCCGCGCGCGCAGGATTTCACCTCGTCGCATCCGGCAACGCCCGAGCGCGTGCAGAACGCGCAGACCATCGCGCGGCAATACGCAGCGCCAGAGGGCGGCGAGCGCGACCGCGAGACGTATCTCGCCGCGATCGACAATCTCGTCTACGGCGAAGACCCAAGCGAAGGTTTTGTCCGCGGCCGGCGCTTCCTGCATCCGAAGCTCGGTTTCACCTTCCAGGCGCCGGACAATTTTACGCTCGACAATACCGCGCAGGCCGTGATCGGCGTGCGCGACGGCGGCTCGCAGGCGATGCGTTTCGATGTCGTGCGGGTGCCGGCCGAACAGTCGCTGGGCGATTACCTGAATTCCGGCTGGATGGAGGGCGTCGAGAAAGCCTCCACCGAGGACATCACCATCAACGGTTTCCCGGCTGCGTCCGCCACCGCCAAGGGCGACCAGTGGCAGTTCAAGGTCTATGCGCTGCGCTTCGGCAGCGACGTCTACCGCTTCATCTTCGCGGCACGGCAGAAGTCGACCGAGAGCGAGCGCAATGCGCGCGAGACCGTCGGTTCATTCCGCCGCCTGACGCTCGAAGAGATCCAGGCCGCGCGCCCGCTGCGCATCAAGGTCATCACCGTGCAGCCCGGCGACACCGTGGAATCGCTCTCCCACCGCATGGCCGGCGTCGATCATCCGGCCGAGCGTTTTCGCGTGCTCAACGGGCTCGATCGCAACGCGCAGGTGAAGGTGCGCGATCGTGTGAAGGTCGTGGCGGATTGACGTACTGCAAACTGCCCTAGGGTGGGCAAAGCGAAGCGTGCCCACCATACCCGATAAGGATCGTTGAAAGATGGTGGGCACGGCGCTTACGCGCCTTTGCCCACCCTACGAGCTCCGCCCGATCAGCGGCCCGCGTCCATATCGCCGGCCTCGCGCTGGCCGCTGAGCCAGAGCGCGAGCAAGGTCCAGAACGCGCCTGACAGCAGGTACGCACCCGAGGCGATGACGCCGAGATTGGTCGCAAGCAACAGAGCGACCAGCGGTGCAAAGCCGGCGCCGAACAGCCAGGCCATGTCGGAGGTCAGTGCCGAGGCCGTGTAGCGATACGCCTGCTTGAAGTTCGAGGCGATCGCACCCGAGGACTGGCCGAACGACAGGCCGAGCAGGATGAAGCCGATCACCATGTAGATGGTCTCGCCGAACGCGCCGGCATCGAGCAGCTGCGGGGCAAAGCCGCTGTAGATCGCGATCGCGATCGCCGATCCCATCAGCAGCGACTTGCGGCCGACGCGATCGGCGATGACGCCGGAGAGCACGATCGCGCCGACGCCGAACACGGCGGCGACGATCTCGATGATCAGGAAGCGCACCGGGCTTTCGCGGGTGAACAGGAACACCCAGGACAGCGGAAACACCGTGACCATGTGGAACAGCGCGAAGCTCGCCAGCGGCGCAAACGCACCGAGCATGATGTTCTGGCCTTCGCGCGCCACAGTCTCGGAGATGCGCGAGGGTTGCAATTCGCGGGTCTCGAACAGCGAGGCATATTCTTCCGTCGTCACCATGCGCAGGCGCGCGAACAGCGCCACGACGTTGATGGCGAAGGCGACGAAGAACGGATAGCGCCAGCCCCAATCGAAGAAATCGTCGGCCGACAGATTCCCGGCGAAATAGGCGAACAGCCCGCTCGCCACGATCAGACCAAGCGGCGCACCAAGCTGCGGCACCATCGCGTACCAGCCGCGCTTTGAAGGCGGCGCGTTCAGCGCCAGCAGCGAGGCCATGCCGTCCCAGGCGCCGCCCCAGGCCAGACCCTGTGCGATGCGCGCCAGCGCCAGCAGCCAGATCGCGGCAGCGCCGATCTCGTGATAGCCGGGCAGGAACGCGATCGCGACGGTGGCGGTGCCGAGCAGGAACAGCGCCGAGATCAGCTTGGCCGTCTTGCCGTACTCGCGGTCGACCGTCATGAAAATGACGGTGCCGATCGGCCGCGCCATGAAGGCCAGCGCGAAGATCATGAAGGAATAGAGGGTGCCGGTCAGTTCGCTCGTGAACGGGAAGACCAGGCGCGGGAACACGATCACCGAGGCGATCGCGAAAACGAAGAAGTCGAAGAATTCCGAGGTGCGGCCGATGATGACGCCGATGGCGATCTCGCCGGGACTGGCCTGATCATGGCCGTGCTCGCCCGAGTGGTCTGCCATTGCGGGGGTCTGTGCCATCGCCATTCGCGCGCCCTTAACGTCCTGAAAACCAAAGCCGACCGCCCGGCGAGGTGCCAGGCAATCTAGCCCTGTCTGGCGCAACATCCCGCACTGCAACATTGGACAAATTGTCCAATGTCCGGATTGCTGCGCCGCAGCTACCCCTTGGTCCGCAAAAGAAACTCATTCTCATAAGGCTCGGCCCGTGTCCCGTTTCAAGATCCTGGCGCTGCTACCCCTGGCGGTTGCGCTCAGCGGCTGCAACTACGTCGTGCTGGCGCCGGCCGGCGATATCGCAGCGCAACAGCGCGACCTCGTCATCATCTCCACCGTCCTAATGCTCCTGATTGTCGTGCCCGTGATGGCGCTGACGGTGCTGTTCGCCTGGCGCTACCGCCAGTCCAACACCGACGCCCGTTACGAGCCGGAATGGGACCACTCGACCAGCCTCGAGCTGGTGATCTGGTCGGCGCCGCTTCTGATCATTGTTTGCCTTGGCGCGCTGACCTGGATGGGCACGCACCTGCTCGACCCCTATCGCACGCTCGGCCGCATCCATGCCGACCGCGCAGTCGACCAGTCCAAGGCCCCGCTCGAGGTCGACGTCGTCGCGCTCGACTGGAAGTGGCTCTTTATCTATCCGGATTACGGCATCGCCACCGTCAACGATCTGGCAGCTCCGGTCGATCGTCCGATCAACTTCCGCATCACCGCGTCCTCGGTGATGAACTCGTTCTACATCCCCGCGCTGGCCGGCCAGATCTACGCAATGCCGGGCATGGAGACCAAGCTCCACGCCGTCGTGAACCACGCCGGCACCTACCGGGGCTTTTCGGCGAACTACAGCGGGGCCGGCTTCTCCGGCATGCACTTCAACTTCCAGGGTCTCGACGACAAGGGCTTTGACGCCTGGATCGCCAGCGCCAAGTCCGGCGGCGGCTCGCTCGGCCGCGCCGAATATCTCCAGCTCGAAAAGCCCAGCCAGAACGAGCCGGTGCGGCGCTACGGTACCGTGGATTCCGATCTCTACCGCCTGATCCTCAACATGTGCGTCGAAACCGGCAAGATGTGCCAGAGCGAGATGATGGCGATCGACGCCAAGGGGGGCCTCGGCCATGAGGGTCTGAACAACACCCTGCCGCTGGCCTACGACAAGTACGCCCGCCGCGGCACCGCGCTTGGGCCGGAGCCGACTTTCGTCGCCGGCACCTGCACGCCCGATGCGCCGCAGGGCAGGACCACCGCTTCCATCACGGCACCTGTCGACACCGCGCCGCTGCTCGGCGCCGGCCTGAAGCGGCCGAGTTTCACGCCGCTGAAGTCCTCGTCCTTCTTCCTCGGACAACGTCCGAAGTCAGATTCGTAAAGAGATCCCGCATGTCTCCTGATCTTCTCAAGCTCATCTTCGGCCGGCTCACCTTCGAATCGCTGCCGCTGCACGAGCCGATCGTCGTCGGCACGTTTGCCGTGGTGGCGACCGGCGGCCTCATCATGCTCGCCGGCCTGACCTATTTCCGCGTCTGGGGTTATCTCTGGAGCGAGTGGTTCACCAGCGTCGACCACAAGCGCATCGGCATCATGTACATGATCCTCGGCATCGTGATGCTGCTGCGCGGCTTCGCCGACGCGCTGATGATGCGGTTGCAGCAGGCGCTCGCCTTCGGCGGCTCGGAGGGCTATCTCAACGCCCATCACTACGACCAGGTCTTCACCGCCCACGGCGTGATCATGATCTTCTTCGTGGCGATGCCGCTGGTCACCGGCCTGATGAACTTCGTCGTGCCGCTCCAGATCGGCGCGCGCGACGTGTCGTTCCCGTTCCTGAACAATTTCAGCTTCTGGATGACGGTCGGCGGCGCGGTGCTGGTGATGGCCTCGCTGTTCATCGGCGAATTCGCCCGCACCGGCTGGCTCGCTTATCCGCCGCTGTCGAACATCGGCTACAGTCCGGATGTCGGCGTCGACTATTACATATGGGGGCTACAGGTCGCGGGCGTCGGAACGACACTGTCCGGCATCAACCTGATCTGCACCATCGTCAAGCTGCGGTGCCCCGGCATGACCATGATGCGGATGCCGGTGTTCACCTGGACCGCGCTCTGCACCAACGTGCTGATCGTCGCTTCCTTCCCGGTTCTGACCGTCGTGCTCGCGCTGCTCTCGCTCGATCGCTACGTCGGCACCAACTTCTTCACGAACGATTTCGGCGGCAGCCCGATGATGTACGTGAACCTGATCTGGATCTGGGGTCATCCCGAGGTCTACATCCTGGTTCTCCCCGCCTTCGGCATCTTCTCGGAAGTGACCTCGACCTTCTCGGGCAAGCGGCTGTTCGGCTACACCTCGATGGTCTACGCCACGGTGGTCATCACCATCCTGTCGTACCTAGTCTGGCTGCACCACTTCTTCACGATGGGGTCGGGCGCCAGCGTCAACTCCTTCTTCGGCATCACCACGATGATCATCTCGATCCCGACGGGCGCGAAGATGTTCAACTGGCTATTCACGATGTATCGCGGCCGCATCCGCTTCGAGCTGCCGATGATGTGGACGATCGCGTTCATGCTGACCTTCGTGCTCGGCGGCATGACCGGCGTGCTGCTCGCGGTGCCGCCGGCCGACTTCGTCCTGCACAACAGCCTGTTCCTGATCGCGCACTTCCACAACGTAATCATCGGCGGCGTCGTGTTCGGCGCGTTCGCCGGTATCGGCTACTGGTTCCCGAAGGCGTTCGGCTTCAAGCTCGACCCGTTCTGGGGCAAGCTGTCGTTCTGGTTCTGGGTCACGGGCTTCTACCTCGCTTTCATGCCGCTCTATGTGCTCGGACTGATGGGCGTGACCCGCCGGCTCCGTGTGTTCGACGACCCGAGCCTGCAGATCTGGTTCATCGTCGCCGGCATTGGCGCCTTCCTGGTCTTCCTTGGCATCCTCTCGATGCTGATGCAGTTCGCCGTCAGCTTCCTCAGGCGCGAGCAGCTCAAGGACGTCACCGGCGATCCCTGGGACGCGCGCACGCTGGAATGGGCGACCTCCTCGCCGCCGCCGGCCTACAACTTCGCCTTCACCCCCGTCGCTCACGACAACGACGCGTGGTGGGACATGAAGAAGCGCGGTTATCAGCGCCCGCTCACCGGGTTCAAGCCGATCCACATGCCGAGCAGCACCGGCACCGGCATCATCCTCGCCGGCTTCGCCACCGCGATGGGATTCGGCCTGATCTGGTACATCTGGTGGCTGGCGGCCGCGAGCTTCATCGCGATGCTCGCCGTCGGCATCGGTCACACCTTCAACTATCACCGCGATTTCGATATTCCGGCCGAGGACGTCATCCGGGCCGAAGACGCGCGCACCAAGCTGCTCGCCGGAGCCAAGTAAATGACTGTCGCTGTCAATCCCACGCAAACCGGCGAGCCGGTCTTCTACCTCGCCGACGAACACCCGCATCCGGAAGGCTACAGCACCTCGCTCGGCTTCTGGATCTATCTGATGAGCGACTGTCTCATCTTCGCGATCCTGTTCGCCACTTTCGGCGTGCTCGGCAGCAATTACGCCGCCGGCCCGGCGCCGAAGGATCTGTTCGAGCTGCCGCTGGTCGCGGTCAACACCTCGATGCTACTGCTGTCGTCGATCACGTATGGTTTTGCCATGCTGACGATGCAGCAGAACAAGATCGCGCAGACCCAGATCTGGCTGGCGATCACCGGCCTGTTCGGAGCCGCATTCATCGGCATCGAGCTGTCCGAGTTCGCCCACATGATCCATGAGGGCGCGACGCCGCAGCGTAGTGCTTTCCTGTCCGCCTTCTTCACCCTGGTCGGCACCCATGGCCTGCACGTCAGCTGTGGCCTGATCTGGCTGGTGACCCTGATGGTGCAGGTCTGGAAGTTCGGCCTGATCGAGGCCAATCGCCGCCGCCTGATGTGCCTGTCGATGTTCTGGCACTTCCTGGACGTGGTCTGGATCGGCGTCTTCACCTTCGTCTATCTCCTGGGAGTTCTGCGATGAACACCGATACTCACGCCGCCCACGCGGACGATCATCATCACGGCGACAGCCACGCCAATGCCCACGGCTCGTTCTCGACCTATATGCTCGGCTTCGTGCTCTCGGTCGTGCTCACCGCGATCCCGTTCTGGCTGGTGATGAGCGGCGCGCTTCCGAGCAAGCAGATCACCGCGCTGGTGATCATGGCCTTCGCGGTCGTGCAGATCATCGTGCACATGATCTACTTCCTGCACATGAACACGACGTCAGAGAACGGCTGGAGCATGATGGCGCTGATCTTCACCATCGTCATGGTGGTGATCGCCCTGTCGGGTTCGCTGTGGGTGATGAACCACCTCAACAGCAACATGATGCCGATCCACCAGATGACTGGGATGAAATGAACGAGACCCGGACCGTGACGAGCGAGGCAAACGGGACGCGCAGCAACGCAGCGCGCCCGCCCTTGTGGCTCACGATCCTCTCGCTCACGGCCTTTGCGCTTCTGATCGCGCTCGGCGTCTGGCAGATCGAGCGCCGCGCCTGGAAGCTGGCGCTGATCGATCGCGTCGAGCAGCGCGTTCATGCCCCGGCCCAGCCGATCCCCTCGCCGGCGGCATGGCCGACCGTCTCCGCCGCGAACGACGAATACAGGCACGTCAGCGTCTCCGGCCATTTCCTGCATGACCGCGAGACGCTGGTTCAGGCCGTCACCGAAGAAGGCCCGGGCTATTGGGTGCTGACGCCGCTCAGGCGCGACGACGGCACGCTGGTCCTGGTCAACCGCGGCTTGGTGCCGCCCGAGCGGCGCGACGCCTCGACGCGCCGGGACGGCAATCCGCAAGGCCAGGTCGAGATCACCGGCCTGTTGCGCGTGACGGAGCCAAAAGGCGGATTCCTCAGGACCAACGTGCCTGAGCACAATCGCTGGTACTCGCGGGATGTCACCGCGATTGCGGCGGCACGCGGCCTCGACCACGTCGCGCCCTTCTTCGTCGATGCCGACGCTCGATCACAATCCGGCAACGGCCCAATCGGCGGATTGACCGTGATCAGCTTTCCCAATAACCACCTGATCTACGCGCTGACGTGGTTTGCCCTGGCGTTCATGCTGGCCGGCAGACTTTTCGTCACATTCGGCGGCGGGCTGTTCCGCCGCAAGGAGCCCTGGAGCGGCTTCGTCCACGAAGCGGCCGGCGGCCCCGATGCTGTCGCCCGCAGGACGGGATCAGATGCTGGAACGATCGGCGAGCCCACCTGACGACGGACGAACGCATGGCGCCGTCACGCTGCAATCGCAGGCGGACGCGCGCAGCGAGCTGATCGGCACAGCGCCAACCGACGACGAGACCAACCGCAAGAACATGGCGCTGCTGATCCAGCTGCGCTGGACCGCAGTGGTCGGCCAGATCGTGACCATCGGCGGCGTGCATGTGTGGCTCGGCATTCCCCTGCCCCTCACCCGCATGGGGGCGGTAATCGGCGCCCTGATATTTCTCAACATCTCCAGCCTGGTTTGGGTGCGCCATCGCGCCGCGATCACCAACAATGAGTTGCTGGTCGCCCTGATGCTGGACGTCGCCGCGCTGACCGCGCAGCTTTACCTCAGCGGCGGCGCCACCAATCCCTTCACCTCGCTGTTCCTGCTCCAGGTGACGCTGGGCGCGGTGCTGCTCGATGGCCGCTCGACCTGGTCGCTGGTCGCCTTGACCTGCGCGAGCTTCGTCTGGCTGACCGTCGCCTACCGACCGCTCGATCTGCCGCCGAACCCGCTGAGCGAGACCTACACCCTCACGGTTACCGGCATGCTGCTGGGCTTCGTGCTCAACGCCGTGCTGCTGGTGGTGTTCGTCACCCGCATCAACAGGAATTTGCGCGAGCGCGACGCGCATCTGGCGGCGCTGCGCCAGCATGCCGCCGAGCAGGATCATATCGTGCGCATGGGCCTGCTCGCCTCCGGCGCGGCTCACGAGCTCGGCACGCCGCTCGCCTCGCTCTCGGTCATCCTCGGCGACTGGCGCCGCATGCCCGACCTCGCCGCCGATCAGGAGCTGGCCGAGGACCTCGAGGAGATGGAGACCTCGCTGCAACGCTGCAAGTCGATCGTGACAGGCATTCTGGTGTCGGCGGGCGAAGCCCGCGGCGAGGGATCGTCGCCGACGACGGTGGCGGCTTTCGTCACCGCGCTCGTGGAAGAGTGGCGCGACGCGCGCTCGGCGCGCACGTTGTATTTCGTCAACACTTTCGGCGAAGACGTCGCAATCGTCTCGGACGTCGCGCTGAAGCAGGTGATCTTCAACGTGCTCGACAACGCCTACGAGGTCTCGCGCGACTGGGTCGAGCTCGTTGCCGGGCGCGAGGGCGATCATCTCGTGCTGTCGATCAGCGATCGCGGCCCCGGCTTTGCGCCGGAGATGCTGGCACAGCTCGGAAAGCCCTATCAATCGAGCAAGGGCCGCGCCGGCGGCGGGCTCGGCCTGTTCCTGGTGGTGAACGTGGTGCGCAAGTTAGGGGGCAGCGTGACCGCCGAGAACCACAGGAAGCGCGGCGCTACGGTCCGCCTCACGCTGCCGCTCGCAACGCTCGCGATCGGAGGCAGCTTTGACGCCTGATCGTTCGCTCGTCGTCGTCGAGGACGATGCCGGCTTCGCCCGCACCCTGAAGCGTTCGTTCGAGCGCCGCGACTACGAGGTCGTGCTCGCCGCCTCGATCGAGGACGTGCGGAAAGTCCTGGAGGAGCGATCGTTCGGCTATGCCGTCGTCGACCTCAAGCTCGGCGGCGCCTCGGGACTGGCCTGCGTGGAGCTCTTGCACACGCACGATCCGGAGATGCTGATCGTGGTGCTGACGGGCTTTGCCAGCATCTCCACCGCCGTCGAGGCCATCAAGCTCGGCGCATGCCACTATCTGGCAAAGCCGTCGAACACCGACGACATCGAGGCCGCCTTCAACAAGGCCGCAGGCAATGCCGAGGTCGCGCTCGACGCCCGGCCGACATCGATTAAGACGCTGGAGTGGGAACGCATCCACCAGACCCTGATCGAAACCGATTTCAACATCTCGGAAGCCGCAAGGCGGCTCGGGATGCATCGGCGGACGCTGGCGCGGAAGCTCGAGAAGCGGCCGGTGAAGTGAGGAGGAGCGGATCGAAGCCGCTCCTCCTCTCCACTGGTTAGGCTTGCTTGCCATATCGCGCGATGACGTCGGCCAGGGCGGTATGGCCTGCGCAGGATCCTGTTCCCGGATCATTGCTGCCGCTCTCCACGGCGGTGGCGTAGATGACCCCGGGATCGGCCTCGAGTTGTTGGCGCAGCGCGGCCAGCTTTGGCCAGCGGCTCCTGTCCGCGACAGCGTGGAAGTCGAGCCAGCGCGCCACACCTGCCAGCAAGGCGTCCGCGAGGGTCGGCCGGTCGGCGAGCAGGAACCTTGCCGGCTCGATCATGCCTTCGAGCTTGTCGTGGCGTTCGATCACCTTTCTCCTTCCGAACTCCCGCAAGGCCGAACGCATGGCGTCGTCCATCGCCACGCCTTCCATTGCGACCCAAAGCGGCGCGAAGGCGCCGGTAAAGCCGGTATTCACGAACGCCATCAGCTGGTGCATGCGATCGGCTTGCGGCGACAACGGATCAAAGCTGATGCGCCGTTCGGTATCCCTGGCTTCGAGCCAAGCCGCGATCGCCATGGTTTCCGTCAGCACATCGCCCCGGTCCGTGATGAGTGCAGGTGTCTCGTGTCGCGGATTGATCCCGGCGTATGACGGGCTCAGCATCTCGCCCAGCATGTCGACGCGACACAGGCGATATGGCCTGCCAAGCCATTCAAGAGCTGCAACGAGCCCCATGGAGCTTCCCATCGGGAAGCCGTAGAGTAGGATTGGATCCATCGATCTATTCTCCGTGATTTCTGATGATCACGCTGCGCAGCGGTCCCGAACCCTAGTCGCTCGCTCCATCAAGTAAATTGCGAACATTTTTGTAACCTGGAGTCCGCCGATGAAAGACCTCGTTTCGAGATGTCCCATCGAGGAAGTGATGCAGATCCTGAGCGGCCGGTGGCCTACGCTTCTGATCTACTATTTGAAACAGGGCACCAAACGGTTCAGCGACTTGCGTCGGGACAATCCGACCATCTCGCACAGGATGCTCGCCCTCGAGCTTCGCAAGCTGGAGGACGCCGGTATCGTGACCCGCACGGAATTCGACGGATACCCGTTGAGGGTCGAGTACGATCTGACCGCCGCCGGCCACACCTTGGTGCCGTTGATCGATGCGTTGGGCGCCTGGTGGTCGACGGTTGCGACTGACGCGCGCGGAGACGACCGCGAGACCGGGCGCGGCGCTTCGGGAAGCGCATCGCGGGTTTGATCCTGCTCAGGACCGCATAGGCTCAAAGCAATTCCGCCCGCTGACGTCCCCGAACCGGGGCGGTCAGCGTCTCCAAAACAAAAAGCCCGGCCGTAAGGCCGGGCTTTGATCTGTTGCGTTCGACGCGCGAGACGTTTACGCGGCCTCGTCGGCGACCGTGGCGCCGCCCTCGGTCTCGTCGCTATCGCCCTCGGCGTCCGCATCGGCCTCGCCTTCGGCGGCTTCGGACTTGGCGCCAGTGCGGCGCGGGCTCTTGGCGAGCTGGGCCTCGATCTCCTTGACCGCTTCGGTCTCGGTCGAGTGCTGCACCACCGCGATCTCGCGGGAGAGACGGTCGAGCGCTGCTTCATAGAGCTGGCGTTCGCTGTAGGACTGCTCGGGCTGCGACTCGGAGCGATAGAGGTCGCGCACGACTTCCGCGATAGCGACGATGTCGCCCGAATTGATCTTCGCTTCGTATTCCTGGGCGCGGCGCGACCACATGGTGCGCTTGACGCGGGCACGGCCCTTGAGGGTCTCGAGCGCACGCTTCACCAGCGCGGGGTCGGAGAGCTTGCGCATGCCGACATTGGCGACCTTGGCGGTCGGCACGCGCAGCGTCATCTTGTCCTTGATGAAGTTGATGACGAACAGCTCGAGCTTCGCGCCGGCGATCTCCTGCTCCTCGATGGCCAGAATCTGGCCGACGCCGTGAGCGGGATAGACGACGAATTCGTTGGCCTTGAAGCCCTGACGCTGGGTCACAACCTTCTTTTCCTCGACCTTCGGCGCAACAGCCGCGGGCTTCACGGCCGGCTTGGCGGCAGCAACAGGGGCCTTGGCAGGAGCAGCAGCAACAGGAGCCTTTGCGGCGGGCTTGGCAGCGGGAGCCTTGGCAGCGGGAGCCTTGGCAACAGCGGGCTTGGCGGCAGGCTTGGCGGCAACAGGCTTGGCAACGGTCGCTTTCGCGGCCGGCTTGGCAGTCTTGTTAGGCATTGCGCTTCTTTTGTTCTTCGAGGACTTTGCAGCCGGCGCCTTCGTCGCGGTCCGACCCTTGGATGCGCTACGGCTGGCCGCGGCGACTTTCTTGGCGTCCTTATGGGAAGCCTTCGCTGAAGTACTCTTTTTACGCGTTTTCTGTGACACAGCCTGCGCGCGGAAACTGCCACGCCCCTGTTCGACATTTGGTTTCACGGGAACCCAAGGGGCCGACGGGGCTAACCAGGGTTCGGCTCAATGTGCCCAATATAGCACATTTCCCGCAAAAATCAATGATTTAGGGGTGTTAAGGGCTGGTTTTCGGCGGTAAGGCCGCTAATAGGGTTAAGTTTGGCCCGAATTAGTCGCCGGAGCCGGGGTTCGGCGAGAAATACTTGTCGAACTTGCCCTCCATGCCGTCGAAATCCTTGGCGTCGTCGGGTGATTCTTTCTTCTGGGTGATGTTCGGCCAGCTCTTGGCGTAGTCGGCGTTGACCGTGAGCCACTTTTCCAGGCCCGGTTCCGTGTCCGGCTTGATGGCATCGGCGGGGCATTCCGGCTCGCACACGCCGCAGTCGATGCACTCGTCAGGATGGATGACGAGCATGTTCTCGCCCTCATAGAAACAGTCGACCGGGCAGACCTCGACGCAGTCGGTGTACTTGCACTTGATGCACGCTTCAGTGACGACGTAAGTCATCCAACGCTCCGAAAAGCTCTTTTAAAAGTCGCGGCTTGCGTAGCGCGGATGGCCCGGCGCCGCAAGCTCAGGAACGGCCGATCATGACGGCTTTATGCGCTTGATCGACCAAGAAATGAATTCAAAGCGCAATTAATTGCGCTGAGAACTTGGCGGGCCTTCACCGAGCTCTTCGTAGAGCACACGGGCCGAGGCGGCGTCGCCGCGGCGCTCGTTGAAGGCGATGACTTTCAAGACGCGCACGGTGCGATCGAGCGCGATGGTGAGCACGTCGCCGATCTTGATCGCATGCCCCGGCGATTTCTCGCGTGCACCGTTGACGCGAACATGGCCGGACTCGACAAGCGCGGCCGCGGAGGTGCGCGCCTTCACCACCCGCGCGTGCCACAGCCATTTGTCGATGCGCTGCCGCTCGGTCGTGGGCTCACTCCTTACGCCCGGACAGCTGCTCCTTCAGCGCAGCGAGCTTCGCGAACGGCGAGTTCGGATCGACCGGACGATCGCGCTCGCGCGGGGTGGCGCTCGATGCGTAGGGACGCAGCGACGGTCCGCCCTGGCGGTCGCGGCCCTTGTCGCGGTCGCGGCCACGGTTATCGCGGCCCTTGTCGCGATCGCCGCCGAACTTGCCCTTGTTGCGGTCCTTGTTGTCGCGGTCCTTGTTGCCGCCATTTTTGCCCTCGAAGCGGCGGTTCTTGTCGTCGCGGCCCTCGGGACGCGGCGCAGCTTCGGCGCTACCTTCTCGCGGCTTGCGGAAGTCCCTGCCACCATCTCGACGATGACCGCCGCCATGGCGATGGCGCTCACCGCGCTTCTCGCCGTCGGCGGCAGGCTGGGCTTCGCCTTCGGCAGGCGCAGCGCCGGCATCAGCGCCCGCCTGTGGACGCGGCTGGTGATGACGCTGGTTGCGATGGCGCTCGTGGCGCGGCTTGCGATCATCGTGACGGCCCGCGGGACGCCAGACCTCGATGAGCTCGGGCTCGGCGGGCGTCGCCGCGGCTTCCACGGGCGCTGCCGCATCGGCCGACGCAGCGGCTTCAGTTGCAGCGGTCTCTGCAGGCGCGGTTTCGGCAGGTGCGGTTTCGACTGCTTCAGCGGGGGCAACAGGCTCTTCCGCAGGTGGCGCGATGCCGGGAGCGTCTTCCGGCGTGACGGAAGCTTCGAGCGCCGGCTCGTCATGCGCGGGCTCGTCGTGCTGCTCCATCCCGGGCGCGTCTTCGACGGTCACAGGCTCGGCAGCGGCTTCGATCGCGGCATCCGCAGGGGTTGCGGCGTCCTCGACCGGCGTTTCGGTTGCGGGCGTCTCTTCGCTGGAGGCTTCAGCAACAGGCGCGTCAGCAATAGGCGTCTCGACAACAGCCGCGGCGGGCTTCGCCGGCAGCGGCGGGCGCTTGTCCATGCGATAGCCGAGCGCACGCAGCACGGAGGCAAAGTCTTCGCCGGCGGAGCCGGTGAGCGAGGTCATCGCCTGCGTCACCACAAAGCTGCGGCCGTCGAATGCCCCGGCGGGCTTTTCGCCAGACGCGTTCTCGCGCCAGGCCAGCGCCGGACGGATCAGATCGGCCAGGCGCTCGAGGATATCGACGCGCACGGCGCGCTCGCCGGCCTGCTTGTAGCCGAGCACGCGATAGGCATCGCGCGGCAGCTGCTTGTCGACCGGGAACGAGGTGCGGCCGGAGCTTGCCAGATGCTGCGCGCCCGACAGCGCGGAGGGATCGACATTGTCCTGCTTCAGCGCCCAGAGCAGCGCGGCCAGCGCACGCCCGGCCGGCTTGAGCAGGCCGGGGAAATAGAGGTGATAGGCGCCGAAGCGGACGCCGTATTTGCGCAAGGTCGCGCGCGAGGGCTGGTCGAGATCCTTCAGCTCGTTGGCGATCTTCGGGCGCTCCAGCACGCCGAGCGCCTCGACGAGCTGATAGGCGATGCCGCGGGCGATGCCGGTGACGTCCTCGGCCTTGCTGAGCTCGAACAGCGGCCCGAGCAGCTTTTCGATATGCGTCTTGAGCCAGAGCTCGAGCCGCGCCTGCACCTTGTCGCGGGGGGCGCCCGTGAGGCGTTCGTCGGAGATGATGCGGATGCGCGGATGCAGCGCTTCCTCTGCGGCAGACAGCCGCGCCACGGCGTCGCCGGTCCAGCGGATCATGCCTTCCGAGGTCAGCACGAACTGCTCGTCCGGTGCGTTGCCCAGTTTTTCGGCGCGCGCGTTGATCTCGCCGGCGAGCACGGCCTGCGCTGCAGCCTGCAACGCTTTCGCATCGGAGCCGGCTTCCGCCGCATCCGGTGCAAAGGTGAAGCCATCGAGGCGGCCGATGACATGGCCTTCGACGATGACTTCGCCGGTCTTGCCGATTTCCGTATTCAAGCTCGTGTTCTCCCGCAGGCGGCGCATCAATACACTGGTCCGGCGATCAACGAAACGCTCAGTCAAGCGTTCATGGAGCGCATCCGATAATTTATTTTCGACCTCGCGGGCGATCCCCTGCCAGCGTTCGGGGTCTTTCAGCCAGTCAGGGCGGTTGGCGACGAAGGTCCAGGTGCGAATCTGCGCGATCCGGGCCGACAGCGTGTCGATATCGCCGTCGACGCGGTCGGCCTGGTCGATCTGGGTCCTGAACCAGGCGTCGGGGATGCATCCCTTCCGCATCAGGAAGCCGTACAGCGTCGTCACCAGCTCGGCATGGGCGGCCGGCGACAGCTTTCGATAATCCGGGACCTGGCAGGCCTCCCACAGCCGTTCCACCGCGTCCTTGCCATGCGCGACGTCGCGCACCTCGGCGTCGCGGGCGGCATGGTCGAGCACGCGCATGTCCTCGGCAATCGGCGCACGCGTCAGCGCGTCGTGGCCGGGGGCCAGGTTCAGCGACACCTGGAGCGCGCCGAGGGAAGCGAAATCCAGCTTCGAATTGCGCCATTGCAAAACCTTCACCGGATCGAAGGTGTGGTTCTGCAGCGCATTGACGAGCTCGGGCTCGAACGGCGCGCAGCGACCGGTGGTGCCGAAGGTGCCGTTGCGGGTGGCGCGGCCGGCGCGGCCGGCGATCTGGGCGAATTCGGACGGCGTCAGCCGGCGGAACTGGTAGCCGTCGTACTTGCGGTCGGAGGCAAAGGCGACGTGGTCGACGTCGAGATTGAGGCCCATGCCGACGGCGTCGGTGGCGACGAGGTAATCGACCTCGCCGTTCTGGAACATCGCGACCTGCGCGTTGCGGGTGCGCGGCGACAGCGAGCCCAGCACCACCGCGGCGCCGCCATGCTGGCGGCGGATCAGCTCGGCGATGGCGTAGACCTCGTCGGCCGAGAAGGCGACGATGGCGGTGCGGCGCGGCTGCCGCGTGATCTTGCGATCACCCGCGAATTCCAGCTGCGACAAGCGCGGCCGCGTGATCATGGAGACGCCCGGCAGCAGCCGCTCGATGATCGGACGCATGGTCGCTGCGCCGAGCAGCAGCGTCTCGTCGCGGCCGCGGCGATTGAGGATGCGATCGGTGAAGACGTGGCCGCGTTCGAGATCAGACGCGATCTGCACCTCGTCGACGGCGAGGAACGAGACGTCGAGATCCCGCGGCATCGCCTCGACGGTCGAGACCCAATAGCGCGGCGCTTTCGGCTTGATCTTCTCCTCGCCGGTCACGAGCGCGACGGCATCGGGGCCGACCCGCGCGGCGATCTTGTTGTAGACCTCGCGCGCCAGCAGGCGCAGCGGCAGCCCGATCATGCCGGAGGGATGCGCGAGCATCCGCTCGATGGCGAGATGGGTCTTGCCGGTGTTGGTGGGACCAAGCACCGCAGTGACGCCGGCGCCGGGAAGCCGCTCGGAAGCGAAGGGGGAGGAGGAAAAAGGCATCTGGGGGATTAGGTAATGGCGATTGGGGCGAATGTCAGTGCTGTTTTGGGGCGGTGGCGCGAAGGGCTCGCCTCACACACTGCTGTCCTCGCCCGGCTCGACCGGGCGATCCAGTATTCCAGAGGCGGCGCAGATCAAACCGAGAGGGCGCGGCGTACTGGATGCCCCGGTCAAGCCGGGGCATGACGGCGGAGAATGCGGCGCTTCTCCTTGAACCCAGCGCAACTGTCTCACTTTGCGACGCTTTTCCCGTTGGCTTTAAGCTTCGGAACGAGTTGAGAACGAATCGCGGCCGAATCGCTGACTCCCCCTTGAGTCCTGTTCCGTTCACGCAAGATGTCGCGGGAGGCTTGTTGGGTCGCACTAGATGGAGTTTTGGCCTGCCGCACAAGCGACGTTGAGATGGCGGATTCGTTAAAGCTGGGGACGGCGCGGAGTCGAATCAGAATCGGGGAGGAGTCAAATGGATTCCCGGTTCTCGACCCCCTCCAAACAAAATGCGCGAAAACAACCCCATGCACAGTAGGGATGTTGTTGAAATCATTGATGTTTATTTTCACCAAAAGGGAGGTCCGTAGCCCGCATGGAGCGGAGCGCAATGCGGGGGCCGAAGCAAAGAACCCCGGATTACGCTGCGCTCCATCCGGGCTACGGCAGCGGGGCTACGGCACCCAGCCCTACTGCGTCTTCGCGACCTTGGGCGGCTGGGCGCTGGTGATGAAGGAGGTGGCTTCCAGCATGGCCGGCCCGAGCGGGGTCGGCACTTTCAGCCAGAACGGGACCAGGATGCGCGTGCCCGCGATCGGCGCGAACGCGACCTCGATGTTGCGCTGGGCGGCGAGATATTTGATCACGGGACGGTCGGGGATGTAGCCGGCGATGGGCACGAAATAGAGCGAGCAGACCACGACCTGGCCGTGATAGCCCTTCTCCGCCTTCACGTTCTCCATGCGCTTGAAATCGAGCTTGAGCTCGTAGCGCATGCGGCCGTCGAACACGGCGGCGCTGCCGTGGCAGGCGTCCGCCGACAGCACGTCGCCGGTGCCGGATACGCGCACCAGCGAGGCCGTCATCGGGTCCCAGACGCCGCGGCGATGCGCGTCGGTGACGACGATGCGGTCGGGATCGACCGGCGGCTCCGGCAGGATGGCAAAATCCTTCACATTGCCCTTGTCGAGCGTGATGCGGATCTCTTCGGTCTTCTTCGAGGTGGTGGTGGAGGCCTGATAGCCGGTCGCGACCAGCGCGCCGTTGACCACGCGGCCCTGCGAGGCGCCGGTGCCCGACCCGCCCGCGAACGATTTCAAAAGCCCCGAGGTGCCGCCGGAGGCCGCGGCCGCGAACACGTCGTCCTGGATGTCGATATTCCAGGCGCCCTTGCCGACCGGAATGCCCGCCAGCGTCGCCTCGTATTGCGCCTCGAGCTTGCCCTGTGCCGCCGCGGGCTCCGCCGCCCACGCCAAAACCAGCCCGCCAAGGGCCGCCATGACCCAGCGGCCGGCAGGGCGCGGATGGCTTGCGCGCCGCTCCGCTGAGCGCAGGCCGGGCGCAAGATGAGGCGTTGTGAGCACGAAACAATCCAATCGGGGCGCGAACGGTTGTTACTTAAGCCAAATACCGCGCCAAGCAATGCGTCCGGGCCTGTCGGCGTCCGGAACTCCACCGGACTTTTCGGGCGCGAATACGCCCTTTATGTGATGGTAAGGCGCGATAATCATTGCCGTTTTGATGATCGGGGTGGGACTGAAAAGCGCACCTCACCCCGCCACCTCCACCGCGTCATGCCCCGCGAAGGCGGGGCATCCAGTACGCCGCGGCCCCTCTGGTCAGCCGTACCGCCTCTGGAATACTGGATCGCCCGGTCCCGGCTCCGCCAAGGCTACGCCGAGGCCCACACCGGTGCTCGGCCCGCCGAAGCTTCAGCGAAGGCGGCGAGCCGGGCGATGACAGCTAGCTTGGAGCACGAAACCCGCCCCAAAACCTTGACGTCCCGCCGCTTCCCCCCTATACGTCCGCCCGCTCCCTGCAAGGACAGAGAATTTGCCCGTGGCGCCCCGAATGGCGGCCGCACATCGTTGGGAAAGATTGAGGATTTTGCCATGTCTCGCCGCTGCGAATTGACGGCCAAGGGCCCCCAGGTCGGCCACACGGTCAGCCACTCCAACATCAAGACCAAGCGCCGCTTCCTGCCGAACCTGGTCAACGTGACCTTCATCAGCGAAGCGCTGGGCCGCAACGTGCGCCTGCGCGTCTCCACCAACGCGATCAAGAGCGTCGACCACAATGGCGGCCTCGATCCCTTCCTGCTCAAGGCCAAGGCCGCCGTGCTGTCGCCCCGCGCCCTCGAGCTGAAGCGCGCCATCCAGAAGAAGGTCGGCCCGACCCCGGCGCCGGAGAAGAAGGCGAGCTAAGAATTTTCGGATTGGGCGGCCGTTTTTGTTAGTCGTCGACGTGGCGGAAGGCGGGATAGAACCGTTGGTATTTCTTGTAGTTGCTAATCGCAATCAAGGATGACGGCTCGTCATCTGCCGGCAAGAACCTGAGCGACGTAAGCAGCTTCTTTGCAGTTTTCCCGAGATTCCCATCGAGCTTGAATCGTTCTTTCGCCGAGAGGATCGGCACAGCAATGTCGTGCATATCGTTCCAGCCAGCGCTCGCGAATGCCCATCGCTTAAACAGCGCATTGGGAAATTTGTCGCGCGAGTTTCGATCGGATACGGCGCACGTGACCGTCAACATGCGCTGTCCATCGGCGTAAGAAGTATTCAGTACGGGGACGAAATCGAGGTTTGGCACTTGCACCGTCGCTTTTAGCGTGACCATTTCGATGCATTGGCACAGCACCAAAGGCAAATCGTCGTCTCCAATTTTGGTAATGCTAGTAGGCATCACGTCTCCAAGCTGATCACGCAGGTAATTGGCCCGAAAAGCTTCTCTAGTGGCGCTGCCACCTGCAGGCCCTTGCTTAAGATTGCGCACATCAGCATTCCGTACACACCGATCGTCGGAAGCCCTTTGTCTTTGTCGACTTTCGGCCGACCCAGCAGAAAAGCGTCCTTGATTGCGCCCTTCGGAATTCCCCCGCAGTTGTCCGATATGTCGAAGGACTTTGCAGAAATACTGAGCCGCGTCTCAAATCCCTTATACGCGTCCGGCTTTTTCGCTTTGCTTTTGAGTTGGCGAGTGGCGCCGTCGATCGAGTTGTCTACTAGATCAAGGATTGCATCTTTTAGCTCAATGTCTCGAGTCAGCATTGAAACGAAAAACCGCTTCGTTGGGCCGCCCCAAATCGTCTGGCCCTCTTCTTCAGCCATTAGCGTTAGTCCCCACTGATTAAATACGCCGCATCGGTTGGCGATGTTCGGCCAACCATATGACCATCATGAACGGGCATCGCAATTCGGTGGATGATCCCCATTCCCGTTCGACGGCGGTTGACAAATCCGCTATCTACCCTTTGGGGATCATCGTATTGGGAATTGATTTGTGCAAGGGCAACCTCAGATTGTTGACCTTTTTTGTGGATGCGGGGGTTCTCTTTAGGTGCACACAGAGCCGGGCTTTCGCCTAAAGTAGCATTCGATAACGATCCTATTCTCACGTCATCCTACGGAACGAACTTCCCGACTACCCAGCTTGAGCTAGCAACGGTGCGCAGGGTCGGAGGCTCTGATATCCGCCGACTGCTCGGCGGCTCTCCCGACGGGATAATAGGCGGCCCTCCATGCCAAGGGTTTAGCGACATCGGCCATCGAAAATCCACCGATCCACGCAGGCACCTAGTTCGACATTTTTTCCGGATTGTTTCGGAAACGAGGCCGGGCTTCTTTGTGATGGAGAACGTTCGAGGCTTGGGGTATGGCGGCGCTCGGACGCTCTTGGAGCAGAGCCTCGAATTGGTTCCTGCAAGGTACAAGATACTCGGCCCGTTAATACTGGATGCCGCGGACTATGGAGCGGCGACTCTCCGAGCGCGATTGTTCATTATTGGATACGACCCGGAGCGCTGCGATCCTATAAGCGAGGAAGACCTCTCCTCTAGGATCCGAGCTTCTTCGACGGTGCGTGCAGCCATCGGCGATCTGTCCGACGCTACACTCGTTGGTGAAGAGGACGGCTTTGATGTGTGGAAAATTTCCCGGCCAGGTCGGGCAAGTGTCTATTCCCTCGGTCTAAGGAGCAAAGACAAGACGTTCACGGGTCACCGAGTGACAATCCATACTCCGGAAGTGAAGAAGAGATTTCACAAGTTGAAGCCCGGTGAAATTGATTCCGTCGGAAGGCATCCGCGCCTCTCTTGGGAAGGCCAATGCCCCAATCTTCGCGCCGGCACGGGCAAGGACAAGGGCTCTTATCAAGCGGTTCGTCCAATTCATCCAGAAGAGGATCGCGTTATTACCGTTCGAGAGGCAGCCCGACTGCAGGGGTTCCCAGACTCATTCAGATTTCATCCTACCGTGTGGCACAGCTTTCGAATGATCGGAAACAGCGTTTCGCCTATCATCGCTCAAGCAATTCTTTCACTGATCGCGGAGCGCATGGGTGCTGCGCAACAGGTACAAATGGCGGCGGAGTGACGATGCTTGGTTGATCGACTAACGAAAACGAGACGATCGTGGTTGATGTCGAGGGTTCGGAGCAAGAACACCGGACCTGAGATTCGTGTGAGAAGCTTAGCACATAGGCTCGGCCTGCGTTTTAGACTTCATCGGGACGATCTGCCTGGCAAGCCGGACCTCGTTTTCCCCCGTTTGAAGTTGGCCCTTTTTGTCCACGGTTGCTATTGGCATAGACATCCCGGCTGTTCCAAAGCGTCGGCTCCAGCCTCTCCCTTCTGGGCCGCAAAGTTCAGATCGAATGTCGCGCGAGATAAGCGTGTGCAAGCGGAGATACGATCCTTAGGTTGGAAGGTCGTCACTATTTGGGAATGCGAAACAAAGCAGCCACTGACCCTCGAAAGACTCATCAGAAGGCATGTTCTGAAACGCAAGCTTGCCCACGACAACAAAGAGGTGTCCAGCTCTCGGCGCGCAGTCCGCGTAAGACGGGCAGGACGCAGCGGTGGCTAGAGCAGGGCGAGCCGCCCCTCTCCCTACCCCCGAAAATCAATGCTCCGCAGCACGATCCCCGGCGGGGTGCCTTCGAACTCCGTCGCCTGATATTTGCGTCCGGTGCAGGCTTCGATGCGTTCGCGCAGGCGCGTGAACTGCTCTTCCCGCTCGCTCGGCCTGGCGCGCGGGCCGCGCTCGAGGTCGTCCATGGCGGAGGTCGAGATCGCGCAGGCGATCTCCTTCGCGCCATCCTGCATCGAGAACTGGACGATGCCGCGGTCCTGGTCGTGGGCGATGAAGCGGCTGCTGGTGAGCGTCATGGGGTACTCCTTTTGCGGCCGCGCGTCGCGCCGGCCTTTTGCGCAATTGCGCACGGGGGGCGCCGGTCGGCGTTGTCGAAGCAGGCTGTGGCACGAGGGTGCACAACAAGTCGCTTCGGTGGTTATGGGTCCTGGCCCCGTGCGCAATAGCGCACTCGGCCAGGACGACGCCTGAGTTGGCTCGCCTTCAGCCGTCGCCGTTGAGCCTTGCGAAATCGTCGAACAGGGCGGCCACCAGCGCGCGGTGGCGGGTGTCCTCGGTGGGCAGGCTCGCGGCATAGAGGTTGAGCAGATGGCGGGCCTTCACGGCGGCCTCCGGCCAGGACGTGGCAGGCACCGACATCATGCGGTTTTCAAGCTCGGCCTCGCGCTCGCGCAGCTCCCTGACCTGGGCCTCGACATCGGCCAGCGCGCGGCGCAGATCGGTTGCCTTCTGGGCGGCCATGCCGCGGTGGCTGTCGAGATCGACCGGGATGTCAGTCATGTCAGGCACTCGCGTCGATACGTTGGGCATCCGCCAGGTCGACCGAGCCGATCGACAGCATCTCCGTCGCACCGCGCACGCCTTCGGAGGGCACCGTGATCATGGTGGCGACGCGGCGATAGGATGCGAACGACAGGCCCTCGATCATCTCCTCGTCGGTGACGACCTCATAGGCGCCGGCCGGCAACTGGCGCTCGAGGCCGCGGATGTGGAATGGATGCTTGAAGGTGATGGTTTCTCGCCGCGAGCGGATGGTCATGCGCGCCTGCCTTTCGCAAAGAAGGGGCCCCAACCGACACCAGCTGGTCACGACCATGCGCTTGTTACCCGGCAATAGCCAGCATTATGTCAGCGTGGGCCGGGACTTACGGCGCAAGCGCGGTGCTCGTGCGCGGCGTTTTAGTCCTCGCAATCGGCAGGACGCGGGCGTACGCTCGACCACGTCAGCGCAGCTCACGCAATTGCCGCGCGTCGATGTTGCGCTGCATCTTTCGCGCCTCGTGTGCGCAGCGGCGATCTTCATTGGTTCGGGCGGGTGCATCTCACAGCCCCGCCCAGCGACCATTGCAGCGCCGATCTCGCACGCGGACGAACTCGAAACCCAGGAGGAGACGACGTCATGGCCAAGGGACAGCAACGCAGCAACCGCGAGACCAAGAAGCCGAAAAAGGACAAGATCAAGACCAGCGCCGCAGCGCCAAGCCGCAAGGACGCGGCCTGGCAGCCGGAGATCGGCCAGAAGAAGAAGTAGCCGGCGGGCGCCTTCCCTTCTCCCCTTGCGGGAGAAGGTGGCATAGGCGGCCTTCGGCCGCCGTTCTTGAAAACGCCGATGCTTCGCATCGGCTATGGCGCCGGATGAGGGGTCTGTCTCCGGGAGTTCTGACGCGAGAGATTCGCACGCGGAGAGAGACCCCTCACCCGTCTCGCCGCTTCGCGGCGATCCACCCTCTCCCGCAAGGGGAGAGGAGAAGAAGCGTCATCTCCCTCTCCCCGCCCTTTTCCGCTATACTCGCCCGGGTAGCATCAGCGGGAGGGGCATCCTGTGGATCACGAGCGCAACGCCGAGCACACATCCGAGCCGAAGAACCTTGTCATCTGCTGTGACGGCACCGGCAACGAGATTTCCGAAAACATCTCCAACGTCCTGAAGCTCTATCGCTGCCTGCGCAAGACCGACAAGACGCGGCCGCGGCAGATGGTGTTCTACGATCCCGGGGTCGGCACGGTGACGGAGCCGTCGACGTGGCACCGCTGGAAAGCCAACGTCAATCTGGTGCTGGGGCTCGCCACTGGCTACGGGCTCGATGACAACACGCTGTCGGCCTATTGCTTCCTGGTCGAGCATTACGCGCCGGGCGACAGGATCTACCTGTTCGGTTTTTCGCGCGGTGCCTACACGGTTCGCGTGCTGGCGGGGCTGATCCACAAGATCGGCCTGATCTCGCCGGAGCAGGCCAACCTCGCAGGCAGTGGCCTCGTCGCCTACAAGCAATATTCCGGCACCGGGCGCGGCAACGATGTCAGCGACCTCATCGATGAGGGTTTTGACGACAGCGGGCCGCTGCCGAAAAACAAGTTCGATCTCGCCGCGCAGTTCGCACGCATCACCTCGTCGCGCTGGCCGACCATCCACTTCATCGGCGTCTGGGACACGGTGGCGAGCGTGATCGTGCCGCGCGCCGACCGGGGCTATTTGCCGAGCTTCGAGGAGCTCGCCTTCACGCTGCGCAATCCCAGCGTCAACATCTTCCGCCAGGCGATCGCCATCGACGAGCGGCGCTGCATGTTCCGCCTCAAGCAGTATGAGGAGCCGCAGGAGTACTGGCGCAACCGCTTCGTGCCCGACGACAAGAAGGAGCCGCAGGACATTTTGCAGGTGTGGTTCGCCGGCGTGCATTGCGACGTCGGTGGCGGCTATCCGGAAGTCGAGAGCGGCGAGTCCAAATATCCGCTGCTCTGGATGATCGAGGAGGCGACCAAGGCGGGGCTGAACTTCAACCCGCGCACGGTGAACCAGCTCGCCTGGGGCATCCAGCGCAAGAACTCGCCGTTCCAATACGTGCCGCCGGCTTACACCGGCAAGACCGGCGAGCTGCATGATTCGATGACGGCGCCCTGGCGCGTGCTGGAATATCTGCCGAAGAGCGCCAAGTACCGGGAATGGCCGGCGCGGAAGGTGTTTCTCGGGTTCTACATCCCCGATTGCGAACCGCGCCTGATCCCCGAAGGCGCGCATGTGCATGAGAGCGTGTTGAAGCGGATGGCGGTGGAGCCGGACTATCGGCCGGTGAATTTGCCGAAGGAGTATGTGACGGTGCCGATGCCGCTGCCGCCGGGTGTGGGCATGGTGGCGAAGTCGGGGGAGATCGTGGTGGGGTGAGGGCCTTCCCTTCTCCCCCTGTGGGAGAAGGTGGCATAGGCGGTCTTCGGCCGCCGTTCTTGAAAACGCCGATGCTTCGCATCGGCTATGGCGCCGGATGAGGGGTTGTCGCCGCGAACGCGAAAGCTTCGTATGCCGTGCGAGACCCCTCACCCGTCTCGCCACTTCGTGGCGATCCACCCTCTCCCACAAGGGGAGAGGGGGAAGCCTTCCCACCCCGCTACCGCCGCTTTCTCCATTCGCCGATACTTTTCATTAAAATTCTCCGCCCGCCTTAGCCGGATCGAATCAACTCCTGGGCATCATCTCCTGACCACCCGCGCCATCCGCGGAAATTGGAGGAGAGTGCCAATGCATCCGCGACGACATGCCCGCGTCAAACCCGCGGGCCTGGTGTCCCGCCAGGCCAAGATCATCACCGACCCGCGCGCGCCGGTGATCCCCTGCACGCTGATCGACTATTCGCCCGGAGGTGCCTGCGTCGATCTCGGCGGCCAGGTGAAGATTCCCGATCGCTTCGAGCTGCTGCATGTGAACACGAAAAAACGCTGCCGCGTGGCGTGGAAGCGCGGCACGAAGGTGGGAGTGGTGTTTTGACTCCTTCCAGCTGCTGAACAAGGCCGCGCTCCACACTCCGCTCGGCTCCCTCCCCCCTTGTGGGGGAGGGTTGGGGAGAGGGGTGGCCCAGCAAAAGGTGTTAGTTACGTGCGAAGCGATGGCAACAGAGTGTCGCTTCATTCGACAGAGCACGCCGTGTGGCTACCCCTCTCCCTAGCCCTCCCCCACAAGGGGGAGGGAACGCAGTGTACTTGCGGCGCGATCTCTCCCAACACAACAAATTCACGGTTTCCGCATCCGCGCCTTTGCGCCCGCGACGATCTGCATCGCGACGCCGGCGATCCAGCCGAACAAGGCGAACCAGCTCCAGGCGATGTGCGGATCGAGGCGGAGCACGATGATGGCGACGGAGGCGAGCGCGGTGAGCGTGGCGCAGAGCGTGCCGGCGGCGCTCAACAGTTCCGCGGCGTCGATGTCGCCGTGGGCCTCGTCGAACGGCAATTGCGGCGTGTCGATGCCGAGATAGAAGCCGACGAAGCCCAGCACCATCATCAGCAGCAGGAACCCCTCGGTGGTGAGCGCGGGGATCGCCGATCCCACATAAGCGCCGACAAACAGCCCGCACGCCGCGCCCGCCATCGCAAGGCCCACGCGCTCGATGACGTGGGCAGCTTTTCGAACACGAAATCGCATGGCGGGCCTCCGCGAGGCGTTGGACGCACGCGAGGTTAGGCCAGATTTGGGTGGGGTGGAAGCTGAGAGGGTTTACGGATGCGTGAGGCGGAACGGCACGGGACCAAAAGGTACGCGGAGCAACGACCTTGGCGTGTGTCGCATGGCTGCCTCCCCATCCTCATGGCGAGCGCAGCGAAGCAATCCAGGATCTTTCCGCGGACACAGCCTGGATTGCTTCGTCGCAAGGGCTCCTCGCAATGACGAGTTTGCGGCGCGGTCCTCGCGCCAGACTCGCCTCTCTCACCGCGCCCCGAACGTGGTCTTGCCGAACAGCGCCTTCTGGGTCGAGGGCTGCGAGCGCCAGTATTGCGGCGGGGCTTCGACCTCGCCGCCGAGTTCGGCTGCGGCGTGCCAGGCCCAGCGCGGGTCGTAGAGCAAGCCGCGGGCGAGCGCGACCATGTCGGCCTTGCCGGATGCGACGATCTCTTCGGCCTGCTTCGGCTCGGTGATCAGGCCGACGGCGATGGTGGGCAAACCGGTCTCGCGCTTGATGGCCTCTGCAAACTGCACCTGATAGCCGGGGCCGAGTGCGATCTTCTGCAGCGGCGAGACGCCGCCGGAGGAGGCATCGATCCAGTCGACGCCGCGCGCCTTCAGCGCGTTTGCGAATGCGATGGTCTGCGCCAGGTCCCAGCCGCCCTCGACCCAGTCGGTCGACGACACCCGCATGCCGACCGGCTTGTCGTGCGGGAATACGGCGCGGACCGCGTCGTAGACCTCCAGCGGGAAGCGCATGCGGTTCTCGAGCGAGCCGCCATATTCGTCGGTGCGCCTGTTCGAGATCGGCGACAGGAATTGATGCAGGAGATAGCCGTGCGCGCCGTGCAGCTCGACCGCGTCAATGCCGATGCGATCGGCGCGCTTGGCGGCATCGACGAAGGCCTCGCGGATGCGCTTGAGGCCGGCGGCATCGAGCGCCAGCGGCGCGGCCTCGCCCTCCTTGTGCGGCAGCGCCGACGGCGCCACGGTCTGCCAGCCGCCCGCGTCCTGCGGAATCAGCTGGCCGCCGTCCCAGGGCCGCGCGCTGCTGGCTTTGCGGCCGGCATGCGCGAGCTGCATTGCGACGGCGGTCGAGGAATGTTTCCGCACCGAGGTGAGGATCTGCTTCAGCGCGGCCTCGGCGGCATCGCTGTAGAGCCCGAGGCAGCCCGGCGTGATGCGGCCGATCGCCTCGACATGGGTCGCCTCGATGCAGAACATCGCGGCGCCGGACAGGCTGAGATTGTTGATGTGGGTGAAGTGCCAGTCGGTGGGGACGCCGTCCTCGGCCGAATATTGGCACATCGGCGACACCACGATGCGGTTCTTCAAAGTCAGGCCGCGCAGCTTGATCGGGGAAAACAGGGCGCTCATGCGGGGGAGTTCCGGGATGGGGGGCAGGGAGATGGAGAGAGTGTAGTGGGCGATGCGCCGATTGCCAGCCGCGCGGGGGGCATGGCGGCTCGCGGGGGATGCATTGCGGCCGCGCCACCCTACTCCACCAGCGCGAACTGCAGCAGCAGGGTGCGCTGGAGCATCGAGAAATTGTCGTCCGACACCAATGTCAGCACGGTCTCGCCGTCAGCCGTGACGTGGGCGTCGATGCCTTCCATGTTGTCGATCTCGTGGCCGAGATCGGCCTTGAACAGCACGGGGCCGTCGACCAATGCGCCCGGCGCGATCGATTTCAGGGGGATCGCGCGGATGCGGATATCGACGCCGGTGAACCAGGAGAATTTGCGTTCGAGGATCAGGAGATCGCCCGAGGGCAGCAGCACCGCGTCGCTGATGAGCTGCTGGTCGGTGCGGCGAATGCTGAACTGGCCGGGTGTGGGGCCGCCGAGCAAAAATCCGATCAGATTGCCGTCGGCATCGAAGCCGCCCTCCGACAGCGCGATCAAGGTGCCCGCGAGCGGCTGCCCCTTTGGAACGAACACCAGCGCCTCGAGCCCCTTGTTGTAGGGCAGTTTGCGCACCGCCGGCGGGGTCGGCAGCACCTCGCCGCGCGCGCGTGTGCCGCCCTTCGCAAAATCGAACCGCATGATCTGGTTGACGCGCTCGAGCCCGACATAGACGAGGTCGCCGTCACGCGCGAGCGACTCGGTGTCGTACCACAGCCGCTTCTCCGTGATCGGCCGCCCCTCCGCATTGAGCACCGGCGCGGCCTCGACGTCGCCGAGGCCGGTCATGATCCGCCCGGAATAACGGATGCGACCGGTGAACCAGGTGCCCTGGTCGGAGATCGCGAGGAAGCGCTCGCCTTTGCTGTCGAGAAAGCGGAAGCCGGACAGGCCGCCGAAGCCGCGATGCGGCGAGGTCAGCACCAGGCCGCCGCGATAGTCCAGCGAACCGAACCGCGTGCGCGCGCGGTCGCGCGGCTCGAAATTCGGGATCGGCCGCGCGTTGACCTCGATGCCAACGGGCGCGGCGACGGCGTGCTCGATGAGCGCCGGCTTCGGCGCCGGCTGTGCCTGCGCCAGGCGAGACAGTGCGAGAGTGGAAAATCCCGCCGCCGCGTGGCCGATAAAGCTGCGGCGGGACCGATGGTTGCTCACGAATGCAGTTTGCGTCGCGGGCGGTTGGCCGGCTGCGTGGGCGCGGTGTTGGTCTCGCTGAACAGTTCGGCGAGTTTTTCGGTGATGGCGCCGCCGAGCTCTTCGGCGTCCACGATCGTCACCGCGCGGCGATAATAGCGCGTCACGTCATGGCCGATGCCGATCGCGATCAGCTCGACCGGCGAGCGGGTCTCGATCTCCTCGATGATGTGGCGCAGGTGCCGCTCGAGATAGTTGCCGGGATTGACCGACAGCGTGGAATCGTCGACCGGCGCGCCGTCCGAGATCATCATCAGGATCTTGCGCTGTTCGGGCCGGCCGAGCAGGCGCTTGTGCGCCCAGTCGAGCGCCTCGCCGTCGATGTTCTCCTTCAACAGCCCTTCGCGCATCATCAGGCCGAGGTTTTTCCGCGCACGACGCCAGGGGGCGTCCGCCGACTTGTAGATGATGTGGCGGAGATCGTTGAGGCGGCCGGGGCTGGCCGGCTTGCCGGCGGCAAGCCACGCCTCGCGCGATTGCCCGCCCTTCCAGGCGCGCGTGGTGAAGCCGAGAATCTCGACCTTGACGCCGCAACGCTCCAGCGTGCGGGCGAGGATGTCGGCGCAGGTCGCCGCGACCGTGATCGGCCGCCCGCGCATCGAGCCGGAATTGTCGAGCAGCAGCGTCACCACGGTATCGCGGAACGTCGCCTCCTTCTCGTGCATGAAGGACAGCGGGTGATAGGGATCGGTCACCACGCGCGACAGCCGCGCGGGGTCGAGAATGCCCTCTTCGAGATCGAATTCCCAGGCGCGGTTCTGCTGCGCCATCAAGCGCCTCTGCAGCCGGTTGGCGAGACGGGCGACGATGCCCTGCAGATGCGCGAGCTGCTTGTCGAGATAGGCGCGCAGCCGCTCCAGCTCGTCATGGTCGCAGAGGTCTTCGGCGGCGATGACCTCGTCGAACTTCGGCGCGAAGGCGTGATATTCCGGCCCGCGCGGCTCGTTCTTGCCGTGCGAATTCGGCCGCGTCGCCTCGCCCGGCGTCTCGTCGTCGCCGAGCTCGCCGTCGTCGAAGGTGTCGGAGGTCGAGGCCTGCGCGCTTTCCATCGCGCTCTCGCTCATCTCCTCGCTCGACGCCTGGGCCTGATCGGCGCTCATCTCCTGCGCGGCGTCGGAATCGGGCGAGCCCTCGGCGCCGGACTGATCGTTGTCGCCGTCCTGGTTCTCGTCGTTCTCGTCATTGTCTTCGCTGTCGGCGCTGCGCTCGTCGCCGATCTCGAGCGCCGTCAGCAGATCATGCACGGCATCGCCGAACCTGGTCTGGTCCTCGACCACGGTATCGAGCCGGTCGAGCCGCCTGCCGATCTTGTCTTCGAGAATAGGGCGCCAGAGATCGACCATCTTCTTGGCGGCCGTCGGCGGCGCCATGCCGGTCAGGCGCTCGCGCACCAGCATCGCCAGCGCGTCGGCGAGCGGCGCGTCGGCGCGATCGGTGATCTCGTCGAACTTGCCGCGATGGAAATGGTCGTCGAGCATCGCGGTGAGGTTTTTCGCAACGCCCGCCATGCGCCGCGCGCCGATCGCCTCGACACGGGCCTGCTCCACCGCCTCGAACACGCCGCGCGCCTGCGGATTGCCCGGCATCAGCTTGCGATGCACCTTCGGATCGTGACAGGCGAGCTTGAGCGCGATGGAATCGGCGTGGCCGCGCACGATGGCGGCATCACGCCTGGTCATCTTTCGCGCGGGCTCGGGCAGCCGCGCCTTGCCCGGCGCGAGCCCGGGACGCTCGGCGGCGAAGCTGACGTCGAGCTCGGGCGCCTTGGCGATCGCCTTCAGGCAGGAGGCCACCGAGCGCTTGAACGGCTCGGTCGGGGCTTCCTTGGTGTTGCGGAATTTGGAGTTGGAGGTGGTGCTCATCTCGCCCTTACCCGTCGTCCCCGCGAAGGCCGGGACCCATAACCGCCGGCAATCATTGCGTCAGGAGAAATTAGCAGCGTCGCTTCACCGAGAGACCTCGCGGTATGGGTCCCGGCCCCCGTGCGCAATTGCGCACTCGGCCGGGACGACACACCGAGAGCGATCAGCTGAGCGCCACGTTCACCGACGATTCCGGCAGCTCCGCGTTGAAGCAGCGCTGGTAGAACTCGGCGACGAGGGGACGTTCGAGCTCGTCGCATTTGTTGAGGAAGGTGACCCGGAACGCAAAGCCGATGTCGCTGAAGATGTCGGCGTTCTCCGCCCAGGTGATCACCGTGCGCGGGCTCATCACCGTCGACAGATCGCCATTGGCGAAGGCGTTGCGGGTGAGGTCGGCGAGGCGAACCATCTTGTTGACGATGTCGCGGCCCTCCGTGGTGCGATAGTGCTTGGCCTTGGCCAGCACGATCTCCACTTCCTCGTCATGGCTGAGATAGTTCAACGTGGTGACGATCGACCAGCGGTCCATCTGACCCTGGTTGATCTGCTGGGTGCCGTGATAGAGGCCCGAGGTGTCGCCGAGGCCGACGGTGTTGGCGGTCGAGAACATGCGGAATGCCGGATGCGGCTTGATCACCTTGTTCTGGTCGAGCAGCGTCAGCCGGCCGGAGACTTCCAGCACGCGCTGGATCACGAACATCACGTCCGGGCGGCCGGCGTCGTATTCGTCGAACACCAGCGCGACGTTATGCTGGAGCGCCCAGGGCAGGATGCCGTCGCGGAATTCGGTGACCTGCTTGCCGTCGCGGACCACGATCGAGTCCTTGCCGACGAGGTCGATACGGCTGATGTGGCTGTCGAGGTTGACGCGCACGCAGGGCCAGTTCAGTCGCGCAGCGACCTGCTCGATATGGGTGGATTTGCCGGTGCCGTGATAGCCCGTGACCATGACGCGGCGGTTGTGGGCGAAGCCGGCGAGAATGGCGAGCGTGGTGGCGCGGTCGAAGCGGTAATCGGAATCGACTTCGGGGACGTGAGGATCGACTTCGGAATAGGCGGGGACTTCGAGATCGCTGTCGATCCCGAACACCTGGCGCACCGACACCTTCATGTCGGGCAAACCGGAAACTTCCTCAACTTTGGACATCGCGGCGGTCGTCATCAATCCTCCGAGGTCCCGGGCGATCCCGAGACCAGTTATTGCACGTTGGCTGCGGCTGGGTGCTGTTGCGAACCTATCAGAGACAACGGGCGGGCAGAAGCCCGCCCCCCGATCAAAGTTCCGTTGTCTTTTCATTTAGATAGGCAAGGAACGCGATTTTTGGAAGGCTGCCCTGCGAATCACGCCTGAATTTCGTGCCGAAGGCACCGTCCTGCCGACGCGGGTGGCACTTTTACCGCCGCTCGTTACTTATGTAGGGTCTGGATATAGGGTCCGAACCCCAAGGCCCAATCCCACCGCAGAGACGATGTGACGTCCTTTCTCGATCCCCTCATTTCATTCGTCTCGGCCCATGCGTGGCTGGCCTATCTGACCCTGTTTCTGGCGGCCCTGCTCGAGGCGGTTCCGGTGGTGGGGTCGGTCATCCCCGGCTCGACGATCATCCTGGCGCTGAGCGCCCTGGTCCCGGGCGGCGAGCTCAAGCTGCAATGGGTGTTGCTGGCGGCGGCGCTCGGCGCAGTGCTCGGCGATGGTTCGGCCTACTGGATCGGACACCGGCAACAACGGGAGATCCTCAACACCTGGCCGCTGACCAATTATCCGCGTGTGGTCGAACAGAGCGAGAATTTCTTCCACCGCTTCGGCACCTGGGCGGTGTTCTTCGCCCGCTTCGTGCCGCCGATCCGTGCCTTCGTCCCGGTCACGGCGGGCGCGCTCGGCATGCCCCCGGCCCGCTTCTACGCCATCAACATCCCGGCGATCCTGGTCTGGGCGCCGGCGCATGTGCTGCCGGGCGTTTTGGCGGTGTCGGCCCTGCACGAATATGCCGGGCTGCCGCACCATGGGCATCCGTATAAGCATATGTGGATTTTGACCGTGGTCGGCGTGGCAATCGTCGTAGGCCTGGCGGTTTGGATCTATCGCCGCCGGAACGGCGGCGGCGTGGCGGTGGCGAAGCCGCGAGGGTGATAGCGTCGAGCGGCGCACTGCGGTTTGGGGACTTCGCAACGTGGCGGCCCTTGCCTCCAAGCCGTAACGCGTTACATTGTAACGCGTTACATGGGATCGTTTCCAATGACTGCACCCGCTGAAAGAATGAAAATGATGCGCCAGCGGAGGCGGCTGCGGGGCTTGCGCGAACTGCGCCTGGTCGTAGCTGATGCTCGCTCGCGGTCAGTTCGACGACGGGTGGCGAAGCAAGTTGCCAGCCTCGACCCCGATCGCGAGCGCAACGCGCTGCAGTGGATCGAGTCGGTCTCCGAGTTTGATGCAGATGCAACGCGGTGACGTCGTGACGGTCGCTGCAACGGGCGACTATGGCAGACCCTGCCCGGCGGTCATCGTGCAGAGCGACGCTTTCCCTGAAACTCATGCCTCCGTCGTGATCTGCCAGTTGACTTCCGAACTGGCGCACGCCCCGGATTTTCGGGTGACTATCGAGCCAACCCGCGAAAATGGATTACGACTGAGATCGCAGGCGATGGCCGACAAGCCGATCACCGTGAGACGCGAACGGATCGGACAGAAGATCGGGCGCCTCGGCAGCCAGGATATGGCGCGGATCGGGATTGCTTTGGCGTTCGTGTTAGGGCTTGCGGATTGATCAGGTACCCGAGCACGGGCTTCCGCCAGGACGACCGCAGCAGCGATCCTAGCTAGCAGCGCCTCCCCTCCGCCCCGGTGCCGGCCCGACATACCTCGCCCGTGGCCTGATCAGCTTGCCGAACTGCAACTGCTCGCTCGCATGTGCGATCCAGCCGACGCTGCGGGCCATCGCGAACAGGGCGAGCTCGCTGCCGCCAGGCAGGCGCATCGCGTGCACGAGCACCGCGAGCGCGTAGTCGATATTGACGAGTTCGCCGGTCGCCTCCGCGATCCGCTCGGGCACCTCCTTGGTGAATTTACGCGGTGCGCCTGCGCGAGAGAGCGCGTTGAGCAGGGATTGCGCGCGCCGATCGCCCCGCTTGTAGACGCCGTGACCGAAGCCGGCAAAGCGTTCGCCGAGCGCGACACGCTCGCGGACCATTGGCTCGACGTCACGATCGACCAGCGCCTTGACGAGCTGCGAGGCGAGCACGCCGGCACCGCCGTGCTTCGGTCCCTTCAGCGCGGCGAGGCCGGCGATGACGGAATCATAAAGATTAAGACCGGTCGAGGCTGCGCAACGCGCGGTGAAGGTGGACGCGTTCAACTCATGCTCGGCGAGCAGAACCAGCGCGCGGCGTATGAGATCGGCCGCGTGCTTGTTGTCGGGAGCCCAGGCACTGGCGATCTGCTGGTGCAGCGGCTCGGCGGACGGCTCCGTATTGAGCATGGTCGCGACCAGGAGCCGGACGATGCGCGCACCGACCATCGCACGTCCATCATGCGCGCGGGTGAAGGCGCGGGGATCGGCGCTCGATGCGAGCGCCAGCACGGCAATGGCGCGATCGATCGGCGCGGCGCGCCGCGCGGCCTGCGCGATCAGGCGCATCTCATCGGACACCGCGGGAAAATTGTCCGGCGCAAAGGGATCGACGCCGGAGACGTCCCACAGAAGCGTCGCCGTGTGCTCCAGCGTGTCGTTCTCCGCGAGATCGACGCAATTGACGCCGCGATAGATCGCGCCCTCCTCGGTGATGGTGGAGATCTCCGTGTCCATGACCGGCAGATCGGCATCGAAGCTGCGCAGGCCGCGCGGCTCCGGCGACGGCACCCGACGCTCCTTCAGCGCCCGGACGTCCTCGGCGCGATAGCGGTTCTTGCGCGAGTCGGGCGTGGGCTCGGAGCGGACCAGGCCGCGGCTGACATAGGCGTAGAGCGTGGCCGGCGAGATCGCGAGCTCGGCGGCGGCTTCCCGGGCGGAGAGGTAGAGACCTTCCGAATTTTTCATATTGATTAATGTAATCAAGATTGATCAATCTGTCGAGAGGCCTGATCTTTGGCTGGTGCAAAGGAGATTTGGGCCATGAACATCCACCTCACCAAGAGCCAGATCGGGCTGGACGGCGTTCCCGCGGCCGAAACCGTGCTGAGCCATGTCGACGGCGAGCGCGGCGAGTTGATCATCGCCGGCGAGCATGTTGGCCGACTGGCGAGCCAGTCGAGCTTTGAGGGCGTCACCGCCCGGCTCTGGAACGGCGCCAGCACGACCACGCTGAGCGAAGCCGATGTGCGCGCGAGCCTGGGCGCCGCACGCGAGCGCGCCTGCGCGCGGCTGGATGAGCTGCTGCCGGCAACGCGCGGCATGGGCATCATCGACGGATTTCGCGCGGCGGTCGCGGGAGTTCGCGCCGAGCACGGGCTCGCCCATGAGGCGACGATCGTCGGCGCATTCCCGGTGATTGCGGGCGCGCTCGTCCGCCGGGCTAGGGGTCTCGATCCCGTGGCGCCCGATCCGAACGTGAGCCAGGCTGCCGATACGCTTCGCATGCTGCACGGGCGCGCGCCCGAACCACGCGAGGTCAGGGCGCTGGACGCCTATCTCGTCACCGCCAGCGACCACGGCATGAACGCCTCGACCTTCACCGCGCGCGTGGTGGCCTCAACGCACGCAGATCTGTTTGCCGCCGTCACCGCCGGCTATTGCGCGCTGACGGGTCCGCTGCATGGCGGCGCGCCGGAGCCGGTGCTGGAAATGCTCGACGCGATCGGCTCGCGCGAGCGCATCCAGCCCTGGGTGGACGCGGCACTCGCCCGCGGCGAGCGAATGATGGGCTTCGGCCACCGCGTCTATCGCGTGCGCGATCCCCGCGCCGACGTGCTCAAGACCGCGATCGAGGCGCTGGCCTCGGACGGCGCCGACCTGCCGTTTGCCGGCGAGGTCGAGGCCTATATCCGCGCAGCCTTGCGCAAGAAGAATCCGGACCGGCCGCTGGAGACCAATGTGGAGTTCTTCACCGCGATCCTGCTCGATGCGCTGGCGATTCCGAGGCAGGCCTTCACGCCGATCTTCGCCGTGGCGCGCGCAGCCGGCTGGACGGCGCATGCGCGGGAGCAGCAGCGGACCGGGCGGCTGATCCGGCCGAGCTCGTCATATGTGGGCGCGATGCCGAAGGCGTAGGGAATGCGTAGCCCGGAGCGCGTGCTTCCCCTCTCCCCTTGCGGGAGAGGGTGGCTCGCCGCAAAGCGGCGAGACGGGTGAGGGATTGTCTCGACACCCTCATATCTTGCAGTTGAATTCGCCGAGAGAAACCCCTCATCCGGCGCTTCGCGCCACCTTCTCCGGCAAGGGGAGAAGGGAAGAAAGCGCGCGCGAAGCCTACGCCTCGCGCACCACGGTCTTCAGATAATTATACGCCTTGATGATTTCGATCAGGCGATCCTCGGTGGAGCGGTCGCCACCGTTGGCATCGGGGTGGTGCTGCTTCACCAGCGCCTTGTACTTGGACTTGACGTCGGCGAGCGTGGACTCGGGGCCGAGGCCCATCACCTGAAGCGCCTTGCGCTCGGCGTTCATGATCTTGCGCGTCTCGGCCTTGGGCGCGGCCTGCGGGCCGGCGCGCCAGCCGGTGCGGCCGTTCAGCTCCTGGAACATGCTGAACGGATCGAAGGCGCCGTCGATCTCGGCCTCGGCGCCCTTCTTGACGCCGCCATTGGCGCCCATCTTCCAGGTCGGACGATGACCGGTCAGCGCATCTTTCTGATAGCGCGCGACAGCGTCGGCATTCATGCCGGAGAAAAAATTGTAGTTCTGGTTGTACTCGCGCACGTGGTTCAGGCAGAAGTGCCAGTACTCACGCTGATTGTCGCGACCCTTGGGCGCACGATGCGCGCCCTTGTTCTGACACCCGGTCCATTCGCAATTGACCACGGCGTCGCGCGGCTTCACCTCCGGCTGCTTGCCTTTCGGCTTGATCCGGATGGAGTCGAAGAACTTTGATGAATCGATCGGCATGGCTGACTTTGACTACGCAATGCAAAAACCTTCAAGTCTTGACATTGCAATTAGCTGAAAAGCATAGCCGAAACTATGCTGAGGCGTCCTTGAACGGCCGCTAGAGGCGGCCTATGCAATACGGAGAGCGATCTCGCACCGTAATGACCCAGATGGCCATCAGAGACACTATCAGCAACAAGTTGCAGGAAGCTTTCACGCCGGAAAGCCTGCAAGTCGTCGACGAGTCACATTTGCATGAGGGCCACGCCGGCCATCGGCCGAGCGGCGAGACGCACTTTCGGGTTTATATTGTGTCTTCCGCCTTCAAAGGGAAGAGCCGGGTCGATCGCCACCGCATGATAAATTCGGCGCTGGCCGCGGAACTCTCCGGCAGCGTGCACGCGCTGGCGATCCACGCGCAAGCGCCGGGAGAAGGCGGCAGCTAGCTCGCCGATGCGGCTGTCATGCCCGCAAAGGCGGGCATCCAGTACTCCGAGGCGGCGCGGCTAGAATCGAGCCGCTGCGGCTTACTGGATCGTCCGCCCCAGTGCGCAAGCGCGCACAAGGCGGACGATGACAGCTACCGCTTCAAAACGACGTCCCCGCCCGCCGCCGCTTGGCTTCCTCCATTTCCGTCTCGCGCGGCACCGGTGAGATACGGAGCGCGGTGATGCGGTTGCGTTCGCGGCGGAGGACGCGGAAGCGGAAGCCGTGAAAGGTGAAACTCTGGCCGCGGTCGGGGATCGAGCGCGCCTCGTGAATGACGAGGCCGGCGACCGTCGTTGCCTCTTCGTCGGGCAGGTGCCAGTCCATGGCGCGGTTGAGATCGCGGATCGGGACCGAGCCGTCGACGACGACCGAGCCGTCCGGCTGGGCGCGCACGCCCGCGACCACGACGTCGTGCTCGTCGGAGATGTCGCCGACGATCTCTTCCAGAATGTCTTCCAGCGTCACGAGACCTTCAACTTCGCCGTACTCGTCGACGACCAGGGCGAAATGAGTCTTGCGGCGGCGGAACGCCTTGAGCTGCTCGGAGACGGGCCGCATTTCCGGCACGAACCAGGGCGGCAGCGCGATGGTGGAGACGTCGATGCGCGCGGTGTCGCCGTCGGACGCGCGGATCGCGCGCAGCAGATCCTTGGCGTGGAGCACGCCGATGATGTTTTCCGGCTTCTCCCGCCACAACGGGATGCGGGTGTATTCGGCCGCCAGCACCTCGCGCACCAGATCCTCCGGCGGCAGGTCGGCGTTGATCATCGTCATCTCGGTGCGATGGATCATGACGTCGGAGACCTGGAGCTCGCGCAGATCGAGCAGCCCGCCGAGCATGTCGCGGTCGTGCTTCTCGAACTTGCCTTCATGATGCAGCAGGTCGACCGCGCCGCGGAGGCGCTCGGTCGGCGACAGGATCGCCTGGTGCTCGCCGGCAAGGCCAAACAGGCGCATCAACAGCCGCACGATGACTTCCACGATCCGCAGCAGCGGCCCCAGCACGTACATTGTCAGCCGCATCGGGCGCGCGACCGCGAGCGCCATGCGGTCGGGCGCGTTGATCGCGATGGTCTTGGGCAGCACCTCGGCGAAGATCACGACCAGTGCGGTCATCAAGCCGGTGGCATAGAGCACGCCGACGTCGCCGAACCAGGCGGTGAAGATGCTGGTGGCCAGGGCGGATGCACTGATATTGGCGATGTTGTTGCCGAGCAGCAGGGCGCCGATCAGGCGCTCGCGCATGTCGAGCAGCTGCGAAACCACGTCGGCGTCGCGATTACCCTGCTTGGAGAGCCGCAGCATGCTGGCGCGCGAGGCGCCCGTCAGTGCGGTCTCGCTCGCGGCGAAGAAGCCGGAGACCAGCAGGCAGAGAATGACGATGGTGAATCCGAGCCAATCCATGAACCACTCTGGTTTCTTGTTTTGACGCGTTTCTTACGCGAACCGGTACCCACTTCGCGCGAAAACGCTGTAGCGCCGTTCAGCCTCGCGTCATGCCTTTTGCGCGAGCTTGTCCTTCAGGAAGTCGCGCACCGGAGCCGGCTCGACGTTCTTCACGGCGACGGCCCGCCCCACGGCCTCCAGCAGGATGAAGGTGAGCCTGCCGCGCTCGACCTTCTTGTCCTGCGCCATCAGCGTCATCAGCGCGTCGGCATCGGCAAGCCCCTCCTGCGCGAAGCCCGCGATGTCCTGCAAGCGCGTCGGCAAGCCGGCGTCAATGAGGTGACGCTCGACTCGCATCGCATCGGCCTCGCCGATCATGCCGAGCTTCGCGGAAAACTGCGCCGCCAGCGTCATGCCGATCGAAACGCCCTCGCCGTGAAACAGGCGGTCGGAGAAGCCGGTCGCGGCTTCCAACGCATGGCCGAACGTATGGCCGAGATTGAGCAGCGCACGCTCGCCGGTCTCGCGCTCGTCGCGCGAGACCACGCCGGCCTTGGCGCGGCAGGAGGTCGCGATCGCATGCTCGCGCGCCGAACCGCCTTTGGAGATGTCGGAATGGTTCTTCTCGAGCCAGGCGAAGAAGGCCTCGTCGCCGAGCACGCCGTATTTGGCGACCTCGGCGTAGCCGGCGCGGAATTGCCGAGCGGACAACGTGTCAAGCACGGCGGTGTCGGCGATCACCAGCACCGGCTGGTGGAAGGCGCCGAGCAGATTCTTGCCCTGCGGCGAGTTGATGCCGGTCTTGCCGCCGACGGAGGAATCGACCTGCGCCAGCAGCGAGGTTGGCACCTGCACGAAATCGACGCCGCGGCGCAGGATCGCCGCCGCAAAGCCGGCGAGATCGCCGACCACGCCGCCGCCAAGCGCGATGACGAGATCGTTGCGTTCGATTTTCGCGGCGATCAGGGCTTCGCTGACCTTTTCGAGACCGGCATAGGTCTTGGAGATCTCGCCTTCCTCGACGACGATGCGCGATGTCGGAATGCCCGCGGCTGCGAGCGAGGCCTCGGCGGGTTCGAGCCAGTATTTCGCGACGGTGCGATCCGTCACGATCGCGGTGCGCACGCCGGGGCGCAGGCGCGCGACGCGTTCGCCGAGCGAGGCCAGCACGCCGCGGCCGATGACGATGTCATAGGCGCGATTCCCCAGCGCGACCTCGACATTGACGGGATCTGAATGTTTCAAAGGCGCGGTCATCGTGCGGCACTCGCGACGTCGGCTGGTGGCGGGGACGCCCGTTCGCCGCAAAGATGCGCGCGCAGCGTCTCTATCGTCTCATCGACGATCTTGTCGTGCGGCACGTCGCGCGAGGCGATGGTGAGGTCGGCATGGCCGTAGACCGGCTCGCGCTCGGTGAGCAGGCGCGTCACGGTTCCTTCGGGATCGGCGGTCTGGAGCAGCGGACGGTCGGCGCGCCGGCGCACGCGGCGCATGATGACATCATGATCGGCCTTGAGCCAGATCGATATCGCCTTCGCCGCGATGCGGGTCCGCGTCTCCTCGCGCATGAAGGCGCCGCCGCCGGTCGCCAGCACGATGGGACCGCCGTCAAGCAGACGCGCGATCACGCGGGCCTCGCCGTCGCGGAAATGCGGCTCGCCATGACGCTCGAAGATTTCCGGTATGGTCATGCCGGCCGCCGCCTCGATCTCGGTGTCGGCATCGACGAAGGGCAGCTTGAGCCGGAGAGCCATGCGGCGGCCGATGGTGGATTTGCCCACCCCCATCATGCCGACGAGCACGATCGAGCGCGTCCCCAGCGCCGACAGGATGTCGGCCTCGGGCGAGGCTTGGATCGGCAACGCGGCGTCGGGCATTTGTCTCGCTCGAATGGGTCTCGCTCGATCTGCCGCCAATGGCGGCATCCTTTGGCCACCTATACGACCCCGCAGGGGCCCTCGCCAGAGGACTCTTGCCACGAAACGGCGAACGTGTTGGATGATTTCATTGGTTAATTTGCCCGCCAAGCCCCTGACCGAGACCCTCTCCGAGATCCTGCCGATGCCCAGCCTGTTCCGCTTCCTGACGGTCGTCGCCGTGATCGCCGGCATCGTCTATGGCGTGGTCTTCGCGCTGGCGAACTTCGTCAATCCCAAGCCGCGGGAAATGACGGTGACGATCCCGCCGGATAAGTTTCTCAAGAAATAGCAGCTAGGCTGCCGGCATGCGTGCCAGATCTTCCGATAACAAGTCCTCAGACGCCAAGCTCACCGGCCTGTTCCTCGACATGCTCGCGGCGGAACAGGGCGCCGGCCCCAATACGCTCGACGCCTATCGCCGCGACCTCACCGACTTCTCCGAGTTTCTCGGCCGCGCCGGCCATGCATTCGCGGACGCGGAAACACAGACGCTGCGCGACTATCTCGCCGATCTCGATACGCGGGGCTTCAAGTCCACCAGCGTCGCGCGACGGCTGTCGGCGATGCGGCATCTCTATCGCTTCCTCCTGAACGAACGCATCAGAACCGACGATCCCGCGGCGATCCTGTCCGGCCCCAAGCGCGGCCGCGGCCTGCCGAAAGTGCTGTCGATTGCGGATGTCGACCGCATGCTCCGCCGCGCCAAGGAATTGAGCGAGGCGGAGGATGCTTCGCTCTCGAAACGGCTGCGCGCCCTGAGACTCTATTGCCTGCTCGAGGTGCTCTACGCCACCGGCCTGCGCGTCTCCGAACTGGTGGCGCTGCCACGTACGGCCGCGAAGCGCGACGCCCGCATGATCGTGGTGCGCGGCAAGGGCAACAAGGAACGGCTGGTGCCGCTCAACGAGGCCTCGCGCCAGGCGATGGCCGATTATCTCGCGGCGACGGAGGCGGCCAAGGACAACAACAAGACCGACAAGAAGAACAGCGTGGCGGCCTCGAAATGGTTGTTCCCCTCGTTCGGCGAGAGCGGACATCTGACGCGGCAGCATTTTGCCCGCGATTTGAAGGAGCTCGCGGTCGCTTCGGGCCTGCAGGCCCGGCTGGTCTCCCCCCACGTGCTGCGCCACGCCTTCGCCAGCCACCTGCTGCACAACGGGGCCGATTTGCGCATCGTGCAGACGCTGCTCGGCCACACCGACATCTCGACGACCCAGATCTACACCCACGTGGTCGAGGAGCGGCTGAAGAGCCTGGTCCGCGACCTGCACCCGCTGGCGGAGAAATAGTTGCTGCCGTAGCTGCAGTAGCCCGGATGAGCGAAGCGACATCCGGGATTGACGATCGGGCGACCTGCCCCGGATATCGCTTCGCTCATCCGGGCTACGGTACTGGAACGATGAAACCGCCTTGACTTCGGCCACATCTCCGCAGAAAGAGCCGGGGCCTCACGATGATTTGGCCTGCGCTCGTTGCGAGCACACAAGCCAACTCATTGACGAACCTACACTTCTTTCCGCGACATCGAATCCGCTTCGCCGCCTCGCCCCGTCCTCCCTATATTGAGTTGATGCCAGACCAGATGCGCAGCTATCTCGATTTCGAAAAGCCCGTCGCCGAGCTCGATTCCAAGCTCGATGAATTGCGGACGCTTGCGGCCTCCGGCAGCGACATCGCCGAGGAGATCGGGCGGATCGAGGACAAGGCGGCGCAGGCGATGGCCGACCTCTATCTGAACCTGACGCCGTGGCAGAAAACGCTGGTCGCGCGGCATCCGCAGCGGCCGCATTTCAACGACTTCATCAAGGGCCTGATCACCGAGTTCACCCCGCTCGCCGGCGATCGCAAGTTCGGCGAGGACGAGGCGCTGGTGGCCGGCTTCGGCCGCTTCCGCGGCGAGGCCATCTGCGTGATGGGCCAGGAAAAGGGCGATTCCACCGAGAGCCGCATCAAGCATAATTTCGGCATGGCGCGGCCCGAGGGCTATCGCAAATGCGTGCGGCTGATGGAGATGGCGGAGCGGTTCGGCCTGCCGGTGCTGTCGCTCGCCGATTCCGCCGGCGCCTATCCCGGCATCGGCGCGGAAGAGCGCGGCCAGGCCGAGGCGATCGCGCGTTCGACTGATGCCTGCATGGCGCTGACCGTGCCGAACGTCGCCATCATCACCGGCGAGGGCATGTCGGGCGGCGCCATCGCCATCACCACCGCCAACAAGGTCCTGATGCTGGAGCACGCGATCTACAGCGTGATCTCGCCCGAGGCGGCGTCCTCGATCCTCTGGCGCGACGGCTCCAAGGCGCAGGAAGCCGCCAACAACATGAAGATCACGGCCCAGGACATGCTCCGCTTCGGCGTGATCGACAGCATCCTGAAGGAGCCGGTCGGCGGCGCCCATCGCGACCCCGCCGCCATGATCGCCACCACGGGCGACGCCATTGCCAAGGCCTTTGACGAACTCCGGGGTCTGGACGGGGACGCCATCCGCAAGCATCGGCGGCAGAAATTCCTCGATATTGGCCGGAAACTGGGCTGATTCGGGCGGGCTTTGGGGCCCGTTGGACGCGTCCCCCTCCGCCGTCGTCCTGGCTTTCGCCGAGACGACGCTGAATTTGAGGCCGGCCAAACCGTCCCGGAGGCCCCCGGTAACCCCGCGTTAACCCTTTTTTTGCCCAAATCAGCGATCTCAGTGCTGGTTTGGCCGAAAGGCCCAAGTTTCAGCCCAGTTTAAGTCTTCGTTGACCACGCCTTTGGGCCAACGGGCTCGTGATCCCCGTGCGGGTTGCGACCACATGACCCAGAGGTTAGAATTTTAATCAATGGCTTCAGGGCATAAGCGCTGGAGCGTGATTGCGAAAAAGCCCGTCGCGACGGGTCCCGGTCTCCGGTCGGATCATGCTTCAAGATTGGGGTTTGCGCGCGATGCCTTGGACGGTGTGGGGTCCATCTTGATTTCTCGTTCGCTTGCTCGCGCGTTTCTGGTTTCGGTGGCGCTTGCCGCCAGCTTCGTGCTGGCCGGCTGCGACACCGACCAGGTTTCGCTTGCGACCAATGCCAAGGCCAACCAGCCGGTGCCGCCAAAGCTTCTCGCCGCGATGGTCGAGAAGAACATGGATCTGCAATCACCGATCCTGGTGCGCCTGTTCAAGCAGGAGGCCGAGCTCGAGGTCTGGAAGCAGACCCGCAACGGCCAGTTCGCGCTGCTCAAGACCTATCCGATCTGTCGCTGGTCGGGCGATCTCGGCCCGAAGGTGCGCGAAGGCGATCGTCAGGCGCCGGAAGGATTCTACTCGATCAATCCGGGCCAGATGAATCCGCAATCGGCGTACTATTTGTCGTTCAACACGGGCTATCCGAACGCGTTCGACAAGGCTTTGGGCCGCAGCGGGTCGCAGCTGATGGTGCATGGCGATTGTTCGTCGCGCGGCTGCTACGCGATGACGGACGAGCAGATCGCCGAGATCTATTCGCTCGGGCGCGAGTCCTTCTTCGGCGGCCAGAAGGCGTTCCAGTTGCAGGCCTATCCGTTCAAGATGACGCCGGTGAACATGGCCAAGCACCGGAACAATCCGAACATGCCGTTCTGGAAGATGATCAAGGAAGGCTATGATCATTTCGAGGTGACGCGGCAGGAGCCGAAGGTCGATTTCTGCGAGAAGAAGTACGTGTTCGACGCGGCGAAGCCGCCCGACGCCAAGCGCGATCCGGTGTTCGACGCGTCCGCTAAGTGCCCGGCCTATGTGATCCCCGAGGAGATCGCCAGCGCCGTGCGCGAGAAGGATGCGCGCGACCAGGCGGAGTACAACAAGCTGGTTTCGCGCGGCACGCCCGTTGCGCGCATGAACACCGGCATCGACGGCGGCATGAACAAGATCTTTGCCGCGAAGATTCCGGAAGGCTCGACCGGCCTGTCGGAGGGCGCCGAAGGCACCACGCTCCGGATGTTGGCGATGGCGAAGGCGCCGGGCACCATCCCTGGACACGTCAATCCGCCGAAGCCGAATCTCGATGCAGCCGCGCCCTCGCCGCAGGAAGAGCCGGTCGTCGCCGTCAGCGCGCCCGCCGCCAGCGCCCGCGTCGCCACCGCAGCTCCGCCCGAGAAATCCGGCTTCTTCTCCAATCTCGGCCGCAAGATGGGTGTGGGCAATGCCGACGCCACGGCGACCACGCCGCCGCCGCAGGCCACGGCATCCGTCGCTCCGGCTGCAACGACGACCACGACGCCGCCCACCGCAGCGTCCCGGCTGAAGGCCGCGGTGACCCGGTTCGTACCGGGCCGCGACACGTCCAAGGACGCAGCGAAGGATGCACCGAAGCCGGCTGTTGCCGCTGCCAAACCCGCCGAAGCTGCGAAGCCCGACACCCGCCTCGCCGCAACCCGCCCGACGCTGAAGCCGTCGGTGTCGGATGGCGCGGGTGAAGCGACCCAGATCATGGGCGCCGCGCCGGTGGTGCAATCGAACTCGTTCGACAGCCGGTTTGGGGCGGTGAAGTAAAGCGGGCGCTCCGCTTAATCTCTTCGATCCATCCCAGCCTGACGCCGTCATTCCCCGCGAAGGCGGGGAATCCAGTATTCCAGAGGCACCCCTTATCGATCGAGAAGCTGCGGCGTACTGGATGCCCCGCCTTCGCGGGGCATGACAGCCGAGTTCGGTGTGAGAGCGACGCGCTTCACGCGCGCCCTACGGCGCCAGATACCGCAGCAGCTCCGGATTGCCCCTCACCTCGCCCGCTTCGCCTTGCAGCGCGACGCGGCCGCGGTCCAGCACGTAGGCGTAATCGGCGACGCGGAGCGCGAGGTCGAGGTGCTGCTCGACGATGATGACGGCGATGGTTTTCGCAAGCTCGATCAGGCGCTCGGTGATCTCCTCGATTACGCCGATCCAGACGCCTTCGGTCGGCTCGTCGAGCAGAAGAAGTTTTGGATCGCCCAGCATGGCGCGGCCGATGGCGAGCATCTTGCGCTCGCCGCCGGAAAGCGTGCCGGCGGGCTGGTCGAGGCGCTGGCCGAGCTTTGGGAAGATGGTCAGCACGTGCTCGACCGCGTCGGCTTTCCTGCTCGCGAGCGACCCGACCGCGAGATTGTCGCGCACCGACAGGCGCGCGAACACCGAATGCTCCTGCGGCACGTAGCCGATGCCGGCGCGCACCCGCTCCTGGGTCGCGCGGCGGCTGATGTCGCGGCCATCGAAGGCGACCTCGCCCTTCCACGCCGGCAGTTCGCCGACGATGGTCTTCATCAGCGTGGTCTTGCCGGCGCCGTTGCGGCCCAGCACGGCGACACCGCCGCGCCAGGGAATGCCGAGGTTGACGTCGAACAGGACCTGGCTGCGACCATAGCCGGCGTCGAGATGCTTGATGTCCAAAAATTCAGGCACGGCGCAAATAAATCTCCTGGACGGCCTTGTTGGCCTGGATCTCCGACACCGTGCCGGACGCCAGCACCTTGCCCTGGTCGAGCACGGTGAGACGATCGCAGATGTCGCGGATGAAATCGAGATCGTGCTCGACGATGACCAGCGAGCAATGCTTTTTGATCGGCTGCAGCAATTCACCGGTGACGCGGCGCTCCTCCAGGCTCATGCCGCCGGTCGGCTCGTCCAGCAGCAGAAGCTTCGGCTTGCAGGCCAGCGCCATCGCGATCTCCAGCCATTGCTGCTGGCCGTGCGACAGCGCCGCCGCCGCGTCGAAAGCGCGGTTGGCGAGGCGAAATTGCGTCAGCATGGTCATGACCTGATCGTGCAAGAGCCCGCGCGTGCGCGAGAACACGAGATCGAACAGCGAGGATTGCGCCTGCAGCGCGAGCAGAATGTTGTCGTAGAGCGTCAGCGTCGGCAGCACGGATGTGATCTGAAATTTCAAGCTCATACCGGCGCGGGCACGCTCGGTCGGCGTGAACGCGGTGATATCGGCGTTGACGAAGGAGACCTTGCCCTGTGTCGGCACCTCGGCGCCGGCGATGCACTTCATCAGCGTGCTCTTGCCGGAGCCGTTCGGGCCGATCAGGCCGTGAAACTCGTTCTCGCCGACGGTCAGCGCGGCGCCGTCGAGCGCGGTGAGCTTCCCGAAGATCTTCTTGACGCCGCTGGCTTCAAGGAGCGGCATCGCGCTTCTCCTTCCCGGTCTTCCTGGATTTGCCACCAAAGCTGCCGACCCGCTCGCGCTCGCCGAGCACGAAGCTGATCAGGCCGAGCGGCCGGAACAGAATCACCAGCAGGAGCAGCACGCCAAGGATGATCGGCCAGACCTCGCGGTAATTGTCCGAGAGCCAGAAGCTGACGCCCTCAACGATGACGGCACCGATGACGGCGCCGATCAGCGTGCCGGAGCCGCCGAACAGCACATAGAGCACCACTTGCGTCGAGACCACGACGCCGACCATGTTGGGCCAGACGAAACCTTCGTGGAAGGCATAGAGGCTGCCGGCGAGGCCGGCCACTGCGCCTCCGATCGCAAAAATGATCGCCTTCAGATGCTGCGCCTTGTAGCCGAAAAAGGCGATGCGCTGCTCGTTCTCGCGCAATCCCGCGAGCGCCAACCCGAACTGCGAGCGCACCAGAAAGCGGCAGAGGAGATAGACCACGACGAGCAGGCCAAGCACGAGATAATAGAACGGCGGCCCTTCCGAGAACTCGTAACTGCCGAGCGTCATCGAGGAGATCGAGGGGATGCCGTTCTGGCCACCGAGATAGTACCAGCCGCGCGCAAGCCGATCGGCGGCGTAGGATCCGGTCAGCGTGCCCAGCGAGACGAAGATCACGCTGGAGGGATGCCGTCCAAGCAGCAGGAAGCCGCCCAGCAGTAGCGCAAAGGTGAGCCCGATCATGGTGCCCGCGGGCAGCACCAGGAAGATGTTGGTAATGTTGAGATCGCGCGCGAGCAGCGCCACGCCATAGCCGGCCGAGCCGAAAAACAGCGCCTGGCCGAAGCTCATGATGCCGGCATAGCCCCACACCAGGTCGAATGACAGTGCGAACAGCGCGAGGATGATCACGCGCGTCGCGAACACCGTGAGGTAGTCCTGCAGCACCAGCGGGGCGAGCAGCGCCACGACGAGCACGACGCCCTCCACGATCGGCAGGATTTTCCGCACCGAACCGGCTTGCCCTGCTGATCCGTGTTCAACCATGGCAACGTTCTGCTCCCCGCCGATCTCGGCGGGGACTGCCTGCTTCGCTGCGCCCATCGCTTTCGGCATTCGACTCTAGCATTCCTTGGGATCGACGAGTCCGTCGCTGCGTCCGACGATCTCGTAGTTCCCGCCTTTGGCGACAGCGGTGTACATCTTCATCTTGCAGTGGCGCTTGCCCGGCACCATCTCGGCAGGTCCGCCGGGACCTTCGGCGATCTTGGCATGATCGAGCGCAGCGGCGACCGAGTCGCGATCGACCTTGCCGGCTTCCTTGACGGCGGCTTCCCACAGTTTCAGGCCGCGATAGGTGCCGGTGGCGGCGCTGCCGGCAGCGAACAGGAAGTTGCCCGGGAAATCCTTCTCGTAGGCCGCCTGGATTTTTGCGTCGAACGGGTTCTCCTTGGTGAGCACCTTGAAATAATCGAGACAGCTGGCGAGACCCTCGATCTCGGCCGCCTGATTGATGTTGAGCGTGTTCTCGTCATAGTAGACGCAGGCCAGCCGTCCGCCATTCTTGAGAAAGCCGGCCTCGTAGAGCTGCTTGAAGAACGGACCGACGCCGGGCGGGATGACGGTGTTGAAGACGACGTCGACTTTGTTGGAGATGATGCGGTTGACGGTCGAGGAGAAGTCGACCTGGTCAAGCGGATAGTATTCCTCGAACACGACCTCGCCGCCGTTGGCCTCGATCACCTTGCGGGCGTAGACGTTGAGTGTGTGCGGCCAGACATAGTTGGCGCTCGGCAGCGCGAACTTCTTGCCGCCGTTCTTGATCAGCCAGGGAATGAACTCGTCACACTGCTGCGCCGGCGTCGGCCCGGTACAGAACAGATAAGGCGTGCACTCCTTGCCTTCGTAGAGCTGCGGATAGATGTAGAGCGTCTTGCCGCGCGCGACGATCGGGTCCTTGATGGCGTTGCGCATCGACGAGGTGATGCCGCCCAATACCATGTCGACCTTGTCGCGCTGGATCAGCTTGCGGACGTTGCCGACCGCGACGGATTCGTTCGAGGCGGTGTCCTCGACAAAGAGCTCGAGCGGGCGGCCGAGCAGACCGCCGCCGGCGTTGATCTCCTTGATCACCATCTTGGCGACGTTGGCGTCGGCATTGCCGGCGTAGGCAATCGGCCCGGTGAGGTCGGTGGCGATGCCGACCTTGATCGGGGCTTCGGCCGCATTGGCCCAGGGCGCCGGGATCACCCAACTGCCGACGCCGGTTGCGACTGCACCGGAGGCAAAGGCGAGATTCGAAAGGAACCGGCGACGGGAGAGCTGAGAACGATCGGACATGTGACTAAACCCCTTTTCCAGCAATGAGGCCCTGCGGCCGGAATTTGATGAAGACGATGGCGAGAACGAAGACGAGGACATCGGCCACGACGGGCGCCATCACCCAGGGCAGCGCGGCGCTGAGCGTGCCGATGACGCCGGCGCCCGCGACCGGCCCGATGAAGGAGCCGACGCCGCCGACCATGACCGCGACAAAGCCCTGGATCAGGAAGCGCAGGCCGAGATCGGCGAACAGGCTGAACACCGGCACGATCAGTGCGCCGGCAAGGCCAGCAAGCGCCGCGCCGAACGCAAAGGTGGCGCCGTAGATCAGCGGCGTGGAGATTCCGGAGGCGCGGGCCAGCGAAGGATTTTCCAGGGTAGCGCGCACGCGCAGGCCGAAGCTGGTGCGCGCCAGCAGCAGATAGCAGCCGCCCATCACCAGCGCCGTGATGATGATGATGGTGAAGCGCCAGGCCGAGATGTGCATGGCACCGATATCGATCGAGCCGCCGATCGGCTCCGGCACGGTGAGATAGAAGCCGCCGATCAAGCCGCGCACGGATTCGCGGATGATCAGGCCGAGCGCATAGGTGCCGAGCATGGCGACGATGGGGGCTGCGTAGAAGCGTCGGATGATCAGCGCCTCCAGCACGAAGCCGAGCGCGCCGACAATGAATGGTGCGGCGACCATGCCGGCCCAGATCGGCAGGCCATTGGCGTAGGCAAGATAGGTGATGTAGGCCCCGAGCAGGACGAACTCGCCCTGCGCGAAGTTGAAGATGCCCATCATGCTGGCGATGATCCCGAGCCCCAGCACGATCAGGACGATGATCGCACCAAAGCTCAGGATCTCGAACGCCGCGACGAACGCGTTAGCCATGCGCCGGAGCCTTTCCCGTTCCGAAGGAATCGGAACGGGGCTCCGGCTTGATGTCTTGACGCGTCCGAAAACGCTTCCCTGTTACGTCCGTCTGCATGAGTCCCTCGCTCACATCTTCTTCCAGTCGCCGATCTGCTCGAAGGCGTGGGCGGCGCGGTAGATGGTGGATTCCTCGAACATGCGGCCGACCAGCATCAGGCCGACGGGCAGGCCGTCGACCATGCCGCAGGGCAGCGACATCGCCGGATGATGGGTGATGTCGAACGGCGCGGTGTTGGAGATCATCTCCAGCGCACGCGCGACATAGTCTTCGCGGCTGGCCGTGGGCTCCGGCAGCTTCGTCGCCTTCATCGGCGTCGTCGGCAGCAGCAGCAAATCGTAGTCTTTGAAGGCCTTGTCGTAAGCCGCGGTCAGGCGTCGGGAGATGTTGAGAGCCTTGCCGTAATAGCGCGGACCGAAGGTGTTGTTGATGTAGGTGCCGAGCAGCAGGAACAGCTTTGTGGTCTCGGACAGAGAATCCGCCTGCCGCCGCCAGCCGCGATGGAAGTCCATCAGCGTGGTCGAGTAGAGATCGGAGCGGGACAGACCATAGCCGTCGCCATACATCATGGTCTGGGTCATGCCCTCGGTGCCGATCGGCGTCCAGATCGCGGGACCCATGAGATGCATCGGGATCGAAACGGTCTCGACCGTGGCGCCCAAATCCTTGAATCGCTTTGCGGCCTCGCGCACGCTCTCGTTCACGGCGGCTTCGGCCGTCGCCTGCTCAAAGCCTTCCTTGAGGATGCCGATCCTCATGCCCTTGACGCCCTGGCCGAGCGCCTTGGTGTACTCCTCGACCTTGGGCGCCTTGATGCGGGGGTCGTAGCCGTCGTCGCCGGCCAGCACCTCCAGCAGCAGCGCGTTGTCGGCGACGGTCGCCGTCATCGGGCCGGTGTGGTCGACGAACACCTCGATCGGCATGATGCCGGTGTAGGGCACGAGGCCCCAGGTCGGCTTCATGCCATAGGTGCCGCAGAACGAGGACGGCATGCGGATCGAACCGCCCTGGTCGCCGCCGATCGCCATGTCGACTTCGCCGAGCGCGACGACGACGCCGCTGCCTGACGACGAGCCGCCGGCCGAATAGCCCATCTTGTGCGGATTGTGGACGGCGCCGACCGCATTGGTGTGGCTGCCGCCGGACATGCAGAAGGATTCGCAATGGACTTTTCCGGCGATCTCGGCGCCCGCATCGAGCATGCGGGTGACGATGGTGGCGTCGAAATCGGGCACGTAGCCTTCGAGCGTCGCCGAGCCGTTCATCATGGGAACACCGGCGAGCATGATGTTGTCTTTCAGGGCGACCGTCTTGCCCTTGAGCTTGCCACTCGCCGCCCCCTTCACGGTCGACTTGCGATACCAGGCGTTGCGCGGGTTCTCTTCCGGCGAGGGCCGATAGCCCGGCGTGCGCGGATATTTGACCTCCGGCACCTCGTCCGGCATGGCTCCGACGAGATTGTAGGCCTCGATCGAGCCCTGCATCAGACCGCGGAACGAGGCGACATCGTCGTCGGTCAGCGAAAGGCCGCACTGGTCGGCGACACTGCGCAATTGGGCTGGCGTGGGAAGGACAACTGTCACGGCGCTCTCCTCAAAGGCTTCTTGATCCCTGGAATTGGAATCCCTGGCATTGGAGCCTCATTGGCGCGCGTGTGCGGGCGCGCCCATCGGCTCTACCTTGATATTACAGACGGAAATATTTTCCTTTTCAAGTATTATTTTGGATTCGGGCGTTTGCAGATGGGGCGCCGGCGTCAGATCGGTTTGATCAGCTTGAAATCGAGGCCATCCGCGCCGGCGAGATACATTTGCATCCGGGTATGACCGTTCCTGACGGTGACGGGGCCGCGCGCGCCGCCATAGACGATGTTGCGGCCGGCCGCGAGCATGGGCCCCATCGCCAACGTGCCCGCCTTGTTTGCCACGGCCTCAAGGAAGCGCAGTCCCTCATAGCTGGATTGACCGAGCGAGCCGATCGGGGGGCCGTTCGGTCCGAACATCGCGCGATAGCGGCTCTGGAAGTCGTCGTTGGCCCGCGATCCGATGCCCGGGAAATAGCCGGAGGCACAGAACAGATTTTCGCTGTTGTCGGCGCCGATTCCGAGCAGCACGGTCTCGTCCATCGCCCCGGCCAGCCGCAGCGTCGTGGCGCCGAGGCCGCATTCGCCGAACGCGCGATTGAACGTGATGCTGTCGGTGCCGATCAACGAGATCAGGACGACGTCAGGCCTCGCGGCACGGATGCGCTCCAGATGCGGCTCGTGGTTGTCTTCGCCGAGGGGAACGAACTCTTCGCCGACGACATGGCCGCCGGCCTCCTTGATGTAGCGCTTCACCGCGCGGTGCGACTGCCAGGGCCAGACATAATCGCTGCCGATCAGGTACCAGCGCGCCGCCTTCTTGACGTCGGCAAGCCAGTGGATGGAGGGGCGGCTCTGCCAGCGCGGCGTCTCGCCGATCGCCATGACACCCGGCGTCTGCTCGCCGCCCTCGTAGACGGGCGTATAGATGTAGGGGATACGGTGGCGGGTCGTGACCTTGCGCAGCGCCACACGCACCGCGCTGGTATGCAGTCCCACGATGAGGTCGATCTCATCGGAAGCGATCGCCTGCTCGGCGCGGCTCAGAATCCCGTCGAGCGGCCCGCCGGCATCGTAGATCGAAAGCTCGATCTCGCGCCCGAGAATGCCGCCGCGCTTGTTGATCTCGGCGACCGCGAGCTGCGCGCTGCTTGTCGCGCACGGGCCCCAGACACCGGGCGAGCCGGTGCAGCAAATGAAGCCCCCGATGCGGAGCTTGTTGTGTGCGCCGCGGCGCTTCATGAAATGCGCATCAGCCGGCGACAGGTCGAAATCCGCTGCCGCGGGCGACAGATTCCTGAACAGCAAGGACGGCGGTAACGCCGGACCGCCGTGAGCCGGGAAGTTTACCGTCGCGCGCACGCCAACTCCTGTCTGATACCAGACTTGAAAGCTCATTCAGCAGGCGGCCGCGGCACCCGCCCTATTGTTGGGCAATATCCTATTTTGAAAATATTGAATATTCAAGAATTGAAGTGCATATAGATGCAGCATCGATTGCAAGACATTCACTCATTTGGGTCAAGACAAAGTCTTAGCCGTGGCAAAACCGAACACCCCGATCACCGAACACCTCGCGTACCTGCTCGCGCAAGCCAACCGGGAGATCAACCGGCAGCTCGAACTGCGGTTGAGCAAGGAAGGCGTGCCCGTCGAGCAGTGGCGCATTCTGAAAGTCCTGTCGGATGGCAACGGCCATTCGATGGGAGAGCTCGCGGATGCCGTGCTGCTCAACCATCCGACGCTGACCAAGATGATCGATCGCATGGTCTCGGACACGCTGGTCTACCGCGTGCAGGACCCGAACGACCGCCGCAAGGTCCTGATGTTCATCTCCGATCGCGGCAAGGTGCTGAGCAAGAAGCTCAACTCGCTCGCGGTCGACCAGGAAGAGCACATCCTCGAGAGCTACGGCGACAAATCGACGAGCGAATTGAAGCGGCTGCTGGAGAGCTTGATCGACAGCTCGAATTGAGCTGGCGTGTTTAGCAAGCTCTCTCCACACGGTCGTCCCGGCGAAGGAGATGGAGCCGCGCGCCCCATACTCGATGTCATCGCCCGATTTAATCGGGCGATCCAGTATTCCAGAGACTGACGTGATTGAACCGAGAAGCCGTGGCGTACTGGGTCGCCCGGCTAAACCGGGCGACGACAGTGGAATGTGAGGCGCCGACGTCGCACCTCACACCTGATCGCTAAGCGTACCGCCCGTGGCAGTGCTTGTACTTGTACTGGAAGTAAAATTGCGGAGTCGTTTCAACGGAGTACGACCCCAGCGGTCTATGGTGTCAATCTTTTGTCGAGAACCCTGCAGTTTCTCCTGTGCATTGTGGGCTGGCGGTACACCCAAGCTCTTCCAAAGTCTCTGATGCGTTTTGGGGCAGCCCAGTGTCTCGGACCCCGCAGCTGGCTCGAACGCATCGTCGGGGCTCGTCTTGGGCTGCTGGGTAATTTTAGCGCCTTGGCACTTCGATAGCGACCGGGCTTTTCCCGGTGAAATTGATGCACGGCGGATGCGTAAGACGATCTGCAGGCGCCGACCAGTGAAGCCGAGATCGCTGGTGCGGCGCCCTGTATTGAACGGCAATCTACTGCTTTTCGTAGACCCCAACGCTGCTAATCGGCTGACCGTTGGGACCAACGCCTACGGTCGAAACAGTAAAGGTCTTTCCGTCAGCCGATATCTCGTTGGTGCCAGTTTGCACGGGTTTATCAGCTTTAGAGCGGACCCACTTCACGTGGTGATCATCGACCCGGGTGTATGTCGTCGCATCAAACAAGGGATTGCCTGTCGTGGGGTGAGGCTTCCCATCGTAGATGTGCATGAACACTATCTTGGTCGCTTGGCCCTGTGCGTCGATGGTTTCGGCAGTATTCTGGAGATCTTGCCCGGCCCGCTGGAAGTTGAGCGTTTGGCTCTTCGGTGGCGGACCAGGAGTAAACGTCGATTTTTCGAGGTTAAGCTTCCAGGTCCCTATCAGAAGATCGCTCTGCGAGAGACCGGCCTGCGATAGCGCCGTAGCGATGACAGCGGAAAGACCGAGAACAAGGATGTTGCGGCGATTCATGCTGTTCCTCCTTAGGTGTTTATCATCTTTCCTCTTTGGCTTGCGCAATTGCTCTGCGATGAGTTGGCCGCCTGCGAAATGAGTGGCACGCCAATTCTAGTCTAGTCCAAGTTACACGATGAAGCTGCAGCTTTTGCAAATCGACAGCTCCCCGAATGATGCGCTGCGGGAGCCGGTCGAAACCAAATGGCGGGTGCCGTGAAGCGATCCCGAAACAGAAGGGGCGCAGCCTTCATCGGGTGGATAGGGGATTTCAGGTCATGTTGCGCATCATCAACGCTCTCTATGAAGAGTATTGCCAGCCCGGCTGGATGAGATGCTGCGGGTCGATGCCGTGAAGTAGAGGCTGGCCTTATCAACCAAGGCGGGCTCTGATGGTGCGTACGATCGTACTTGCCGCATCTCTGATGATAGTCGGGTGCGTTGGTGCTGCCGCTCAGCAGGCCACCGACGATCAATATGCCGACCTGCAGAAGAATTTTGCTGAGGACCTACAATCGCAAAGACGTCGATGCCATGGCAGCCGCATTCACTGAGGACGCCATCAGAGTAACGCCGAGCGGGATCTTCGTCGGCCGAGAAGCCATTCGCCGTAACCTGCAGGATGTCGTCAACTTGGACTTGCACGACTACTCGGTAGAGCGCAACGTATCCCGCTCAGTCGGCAACTTCGTGTTCAATGCTGGCGAGTGGCACGCCAAACTCGGCAACCAACCGCTGCGAGGCTACTATAGCGCCATCATCGTCCGAGACGGCGGCCGAGCCAAGATGATGGAAGAGACCGTCACCGTAGCTGCACCAGGGCATTGATGGGGCTTCGCCAAGCGGCAAGCCGCTTTACCGCGGAACGCAGAACCACTGATCCTGGGACACTAAACCTCTATATAGCTTATAGCAGTTTCGTAACGGCACATCGCTGGGTTTGATGAACTGCAACACGAACCAGAGTATCCTGCGCTGCACTTCATTGAAGATCACCCGCGACCGATCAAAGATCATCGACTAGAACCGCGACAGGCTGATGACGCAGTGATCGCTGCGGAAAGCGGCTAGGCCGCCTGAAAACCCCAATAGATGTAATGGCTGATTGGTGACGCTGATGTGGACCGCTGGCCTGCGCTCTGCAAGTGCACGCTTAAGTGCCTTTTGGAAGCCAAAGGCTTATACCTACTAGTACCCGAACTTATAGCTGGGCGTACCCTGTAGACCGCAGGAATCTGGAAAACCGAAGCCATCAGCAGTCCATGACCGCAAGGTCCTGAAGCCCGAAGGCGATAAGGGCTTTTCGCAGCTCAATATCTCAAGTTGATGGGGCCTGCCACATTCCGTCGGATTATGGCTGTCGGGATCGAGAAACCCTAAATACAAAATCTCCCGCGAATTCAAACACATGCGAGATCTCCGAAAAAATCAGAAAGAAAATCAAAATATGTGAGCAAAAACAACAGCTTACGTCGCTTTTCATCTTGACGTTTTTTGCCCTTCGACCTATCATGTTGTTACTGAGTGGAATTCAAGAAAGAAGTTCGGTCCCGGTACGAGTTCATGAATGGTCTACATTTCCACTCACAGTCGCATCCTGCTGAATTTTAGGCTGCCAACGTCGGTAGCGGGATTTCGAAGGCGTTTTGAAGCCGAAACGAAGGAAATCGAACGTACTGAGAGCAGGAAGCGCCGAGTTGTCTTGAAGGTCTTCCGTTCTTGGACGCTGATGGCCGCCAAAGACAGGTTGGGGGACGTCCGGTTTCGGCAGCTTCTAAGGGAGCTCAGAATATCAGAGCGATCCCCGAAGCTTGCCTGGCATCGGCTCATCGCTGTCAACAGAGATAAGCTGTGGCGGATTTCTGAATGGGCGCCCGTTGACGACAGGCGCCTCGCAGAGCTGGCCAGACTGAATACCGACCAAATCCGCAGATGGGTTTCCGAACACGGAAGGGAATCAGAATGAACACGTAACGATCTTCCGGAAGTTTGAGCTGAGATACGCAGCTGCGTGTCTGAGCTCAGCCTTTGATCTTCAACGAACCCCAAAACTTTCCCAGAGGCATCTCACTTCCGGGCAAGCTCCCAGCTGCCTGATTAAGGAGAAGCCCACATGGATCCCTAGCCGCACATCGCACTATCAGAGCAGCCCTAACCGCTGGCTCTCGCAAACACTTGTCGACCGCAACAGACGCAAGCCGAGCACGGCTCGCTGAGCGATACCTTATTGACCAAGGAGACCATTCTTATGACGACCGAAAACGTTATCAAGATTGAGGACGCACGAGAGTTGCGGGGGTTAGGACTGCCGATCTTGCCCATAGTGGACAAGGAATTTTCGAGGGCCGCAGAGAAACTCATGATCGAGGCTGGCAAAGCTAAGGCCCAATTTTGCGTGGCATTCAGTGAATACTGCAAGGCGGCGAGCCCGACCAAGCAACAGTTTGACCGCATGCGAAAAGCGTTGAGGAAGATTGCCGCGATTGGCGATCGAGCCGCCAAGTTCACTTCCCCTGACGAATACGAGGCCGGGGCGCTGCAGTTAATCCTGACCCTGCCGATAAATTCGTTCGTGGATTATTGGGACGGCGCACTGACTGCCGTTGAGAGCGGAGAGCCGATCACCATCAACATCACGCAAGAAATGCTGGACGAATGGCTGCTTCCTAACGAGAGCTAAGCAAATGGAAACACCAGCTAGCGTCGCGCTCGAAGTTACAATCTTAGATGCTTTACATCGCAAAGCGCACGTCTATGGCGACTAGCAATGCGAGCACACGGCCAAGCGAAGGATGAAGTATGAACGTGAAAGGCGAACTCAAAGGCGAGCAACTGGTGCTGAGAATTGACCTCTCGGCAAAGGCTCAGAAGCAAGCAAGGCCATCGTCAACGGGCAAGACCAAGGTCATCGCCACCACCAACGGATTCGTGAACTACGGCGACGTGAAGGTGTCTCTTAACGCAATCATCCCGCTGAAGTGAGGTGCCGGGAAATGGACAAGGATCAGATGCCGTTCTCGGTGGAGCTGGTGAAGAAATTGACGACCGGGCAGGGGCGCCTGTTCATCGCCCAAACGGCCGACGAGTACGCAACGGCGAATCTCATTGGGGGTCATCGTGGCGCCTCGTGGCAATTCCAAATGCTTTTCGATGCAGAAGCTTCGCTGAAACCAAAACAGCTCCGTCGGCTGCGTCGCTTGCTCAAACTTGCTCGAGATAGACGGGCGCTTGCTGCCACTCGCGAAACCGGCGAACGCTTGAGTATCGTTAAGAGTAGAATGCACGATCCCGAAGAGTTCGCGCTTCTGTTTGTGGCTACCATGTTGAGCAGAAATGAGTTCGAGCGCTTTGTCGCTTGGGGGCGAGCTGCTGAAGATATGGGTGCGGACGAGCTGCGGAAAGATATTGTCGCCGAACTGGTCGAAGAAAGGCGACCTTTCCGATGACATTGCGGAACCAGATTAAAACGGGTCGGATCGTCCGCTACGCATCGGCTCCTTGTGGTGCCGGTAAGACGTTCCAACTTGTAAAGCGGGCGCACCAACTTGTGCAGGAGGGAAGTAACGTCCTCTTGCTACAGCCGACGAAGTTGTTGATTGAGAAAACCAGGGTGGAGGAATTCGGGCTTTTGTCCGAGCCACCATCTGTCAAGGTGTTCCACGGCGATACCGTCGGTGCGAGTGTCGCGCACCAGCTGGCCGAGTACTTGGCCGATCCAGAGGACCGGCCGCACGTCGTGATGGCTACCCATCAGGCGCTACCTCGCATCCCGTTTCTATCGAATGCGTCCAACTGGCACCTTCTGATTGACGAGGTGCCTCAAGTGGACCTAGAGCACGCCCACATCGTTCCTAGCACCCATCCGTTGCTCACGGGCCTCATCCAAGTTGCGCAACATGACGGCGTGTACGGCAAAGTCCAGCTTTCTGCGCCTGAGGATCTCAAGGCTCTAGCTCGCAATCCTGACGAAGACGAACTACTGGAGATGTTTCGCGAAACGGCCAACATCTTGACGACCAAGCATTGGCGCTCCTTCGTTCACGTGGAGTCGTACTATAAGCTCTTGTCGGGTCAAGCGAAGGCGTTGAATATTCATTCGGTTCTGATGCCATCGCTGGTGAATGACTTCGCGAGCGTGTTGATTGCCGGCGCAAACTTCGAAGATACGGGCCTGTTTGCGCTCTGGAGCAAGATGGCTGTCAGCTTCAAGCCAGATGAGGCAATGGCGGAAGGTTTGCGCTACCGGCAGCACGGCAACGGCAACCTCGCAACCATCCACTATGCCCTGGATCGGAACTGGTCACGACATCTGCTGGAACAGGAGACCGAGGGCAAGCCTAACCTCGAAAGGCTAAGAGACACTGCCAAGCTCGTCTTCCAGGGCCGGGACTTCCTCTGGCAGGCCAACAAGTCTGTGCCTGACAACTTCTTCAAGTTCGGTCAACGCCTGCCGAACAACCCGCTCGGATTGAACGAGTTCGACAAGGTACATGACGTTGTTTTTCTGTCGGCTCTCAACCCGTCGCCAGCGCATGCGAGGTTCTTGCAGTCGCGGGGGCTGACTCAAACCGAGATCGAGCGGCAGGGGTACTGCGGTGTGGCCTACCAGGCGGTCATGCGCACATCGCTCCGTGACGCAACCGACGAACATCCAAAGAACATCATCGTTCCCGATGAGCGACTTGCTCAGTATCTGGCTGACATGCTGCCGGGCGCCACCCTGGCGAAATTGGATACAGGTATTGCTGACCAAGTGGACAGGGGCGGACGCCCCCGGGTTCATCAGGACAACGCCGAGAAAATGCGCCGCAGGAGAGAGAAGGAGTCCAAAATTAGGGCTGAGCTGCTGGCCGAGGTCTTTGTGCATCGTAAGCCGCAGGATTCTTTAGAAGGTGGTTGCAGTCCATCAGATTCTACGATGCCCCGTAACGAAACCTCTATTAGCTCATATAGAGGTTCTGTGTCTCAGGATCAGGATTTTTGGGCTACGATCTACACTAACATCAGGTCGTCAATGCCAGAGGGCTACTTGTCCTGCGCGAGTGGAGAGCACTTCACAAAAGCGATGGCGGCAGCCCACGGACGTAAGGTCGCGTCCAAGGAATCAAACCCTCTGTTCTCGCCTGCCATCTTCGACCCGTCCCGCAGCATCGGGAGCAATCGCGGCCGGGACAACATCCTTTATCTGCAGAATATCGTTCTCGACTTCGAGAACGGCGATCTGCGCCCCACAGACATTCCAGAGCTGTTTCCCGACTTACAGCTGATTGTGACCAACAGCTATAGCCATACAATTGACGGACCTCGATTCCGTGTGATCATGCTGACAAGCGCGAAGGTCGGGCCTTCCGCTTACGAAGCATTGTGGGATGCAGTGGCTGATAAACTCCGAGAGGCTGGCTATACGAAGTCGCCGCGGGCGAAATCGAGGCTCAAAAGATCAGGCCTTGACCATTCAAAGCGGGCGGCGACCAGCCTGTTTTACTTGCCGGCCCAGGCGGCAAGCGGGAGTGACAGCTTTTTCCGTTTTTACGATGACGACCATCGCCATCCGCTTAATCCAGAGCGATGGCTTCGAAATTTCCGACTGGAGACGCCATCCGAGCTTGCAGTTGACGGCGCTAATCGGACTGGGGCAGACGCAGCCGGAGTCGCCGCAGCCATTGCGAAGTGGCGGGCTGCCTCGCAAGGCCAGGGAAACGAGGCATTCTATTCGCTTGCTCTGGAACTGAGCCGCCTTGGTTTCGCAGTCGAGGAGATCGAAGGTACACTGCGGCGCGAAGCCAACTCTGCTCGTTCGCCCGAAGAGCGCCGGAATCAAATTTCTTCAATCATGAAGAGCTTAAGCAAGCCCAAGCGAGCTGCATAACAGTGTGCCATCACACAACCGTGCCGAACTCGCGCCCAATCCGCTCAGGACTGTCTCATCCTCGTCCATCGCCTGTACAAGCCGCTCATCATCAAGAACGGTCAGCAGGTCATTGATGGTCTTTTCGGAGTCCCTCGAGCTGGGGTCGACATAGCGAGCCAGGATGGCTTGGGCTTCTCTCACGGCTCGGGTTACGCGATCCGGCATGCCGGTACTCCACTCAATGGTGGTGAAGACGCCGTCAGGGACGCCGCGTTCCTTTGCTAAGCCCCTTGAATGAGCTGGCCCGCAGCAGGCCTTCAGAGGTGATGTCCCGATATTCGATGTCGGCGTAGAACGTAGGCTCGACCCATGTGGCCTTCGGTTTCCTAACGGGTTTGGTGAGCTTCTGCTTCGGGCTAACAACGGTATCGAGAGCCTTGCGGATCTCTGCCGATTTCGTCCGGCTCCAGCCCGTGCCGACCTTGCCCATGTAGCGCAGCTTTTTCCCTTCCTGCTTGCCGAGGTAGAGGGCGGCAACACCGGACGGGTCCTTGACGAAACCAACAACAGGGAATTTCTCGCGCTGCACCGTCTTGATCTTCTGCCAGGCTTCCACCCGGTCAGACCGGTACGGCGCATCAACCCGCTTGGACACGATGCCCTCGTAGTTGAGCTTACTCGCCGCCTCGAACAAGGCCTGACCGTCACCTTCATGGTGCTCGCTGTAGAAGATCGGTGCTTCCAGCCCGTTCTCTTCGATCAACTGCTTCAGCAGCTCCTTACGGGCAAGCTGAGCCATTCTGCGAAGGTCTTTGCCGTCGAGCCACAGGAGATCGAAGGCGAAGTAAACGAGGCGGTCCTGGTCGCCCCTGCCGAGATCCGCTTGGAGTTCGGAGAAGTTGGTGCGCTCTTCGTGGATGACGACCACTTCCCCGTCCACGATAGCCTGACCTGGGATGTCGAAGGCGCCGGCAATGACGGAGAACCGGTTGGTCCAATTATGGCCGTTGCGGGTGAAGGCCTTGCGGCTGTCTCCGTCGATGTGCAGCTGGATGCGGTAGCCGTCGTATTTGACTTCGTGAATCCACCGTGCCCCCGAAGGCGCTTTCATCTTCAGGGTCGCCAGCTGGGGGCTGATAAAGCCCGGCATGGCAGCTTGCGGCTTCTTGGCCGGTGCTCGGGTACGCTTCGCCACTAACGCAACTCACAAAAAGCCCGCCATCAGGTTAGGGCCAACGGCGGGCAATTTACCTACCATACTCACGGCTTTGTAACCTCGAAGCCGAAGTGGCGTTCCCAGACGTTCTCTCATACAACCGCAATCGCGATTCCAGGTTGTAGGAACGGCCGTCGAACGGCTGGAGAACGGGTGTGAGAGAGCGTTCTTCTGACACCTCCCTCAATACTGGGGCCTCTTCAAAAGCTCTGGCAGCCGTGAGATTGCCTTTACAATGCGCCTCGCCTCGTCCCGCCGCATATGATTATCCGCGTACTGGAAGTTTCGGGAGTGCAGGTCTTCGACCTTCGGCGGTTTCCGGCGCCATGGACTGTCGAGGAAAGCGACGACCATTGCTTTCGCGTGATCGATGCGAGCGGGTTCTTCATCTGCGCGGTATCGCATCAGGGTGTCGCTGCATGTCGGCTCACAGGGGCAGACCGGAAGTTTGCAGCCAGGCGCCAGTTCGGCGGTTTTTGACCTACAGGAGACATTCGTCGGTCGGAATGATTGGTTGGCCCAGTTCGCGAGGGGCAGTCAGGATGACACGGAGAACGCGCGTTCCACCCTCTTCCAGTTTCAGCAGGTGTGATGCCGCCTTCCATTGACGCGTAGGCACACAACGCTCAAGCTATCGTCTCGACGGGTTCGAAACGCACAGGTTGCTTCTATGAAACCCTACTTGCCCTTGACCGCGGCGGCTTTCCTGTTTGCCCCGTCCGAACTCCACGCCGACCCAGCAGTTCATTCGATCTTGAAGGTGGCGCAATCGACATCGTCGGTCGATACAACAGGCACTCCCGACGCACTTCAGGACCTCAAAAAGGAAATTGAATCGCTGAAGGCAACGATCGTAACGCAAACAAAGGAGCTCGCCCAACAAAGGGGAGCAATTGACGTCGTTACTCGACGGCAGGACGGTAGCAATACCGCCATTCTAGCAGCGGCTGGTGCTGTGCTGACTGCCGTACTCGCCGGTCTCTTCGCTCTCTGGAATCAAAACAAGCAGGCCGCTCAAGAGCGGCTTCTCAAGGCCATAGAAATCATTATGAGTAGCCGATCCGGTTACCAAGCAGCAGTACGTAGGGACAATCTGTCAGTCTTCCTCGACGAGCCCACGAAGGCGCACCTAAAGACAATCGAGACGAATTTCTCAGGTCCGGAGTTCACCGACCTGCATGTTGGCCTCGCGCAGGCCATGGCTGAAAAGGCGAGTACCCCTGAGGAGGTTTTGGATATCTGGATCCAGGTACTCAAGGAGAAAAAGGTATTCATGAAAGTTGACTATCGGAAGAAATCAACAACCTGAACATTCGGTCGAGGCGACCCAGCAGAAGTCGTCCGGGTCACTTTCCGGTTTTGGCCCTCAGCTGAACAACGAAAGGGCCGCCATGTCTGCCGTCTGGCGGGAAACCGGACGTGGTACGATGGTTACCTTGGCGGGTGCTCCTGATCCTAAGCAGACCAGAGCGCAGAATTTGCGAAAGTACTATTGCCCTATAATATGACTCACACCCGAGCCGTTTTTTGATAGTCTGCTTCGCCTCCAGGTTGTTGCATCATTGAGGAGGCAGTCATGATTAGACGCATTCCAATCACTCGTGGTGACCTGACGGACCATGAGATGGGCACAAAGGATATTTTGAACGGCACCACCGACACACCGCTCCTCTATGGTGACGCCGGAGGAAGCCTGCTGGATCACTCCATTGGTGGTGACGATACTCTCACCGCGCAACTTGTCTTCAACGCTCCGCCACCAACTCCCCTCACATTCAACATGTTTGGCGACGCGGTCGTAAATCTTTCCGATCATGCCAAGGGCGGCAATGACACGCTATCCGCCCAGGTCACCTACCCTTCGTTTTCTCAGCCCACAGTTACGGTCAACATGTACGGTGATGCTGGCGGCAACATCTCCGATCATGCCAATGCGGGGGATGATGCGCTGAACGTTCAAGGTGGGCTGCTCTTTGGTGCGATAGTAAATGTCTTTGCTGACGCCGGTGGCAATCTGTTAGATCATGCAAAAGGCGGTAATGACGGCATCACACTCTCTCTCGGAGAAGGGCACTTTACAGACACCGTTTATGGCGATGCTGGCGGAAACCTGTCCGATTTCGCCCAAGGCGGGAACGACACATTGACGGCCAGTAACGGTCCAGAGAGGACCTTGCAGTTCTATGGCGACGCTGGTGGCAACATGTCCGGCCATGCTCACGGCGGCAACGACAGCTTCACAAAAAACGGCTCCTCTGAGACCAACAATTATTTCTATGGCGATGCCGGGGGCGATATGTCGGGCCACACCGCCGGTGGTAATGACATTTACACGATGCGCGGACACGCAACCGACAATTTTGTCTACGGTGACGCTGGCGGAAACATGTCTGATTTTGCCAAGGGTGGCGATGACACCTACAATCAGCTTAACGGAACAAGCTTCCCGAACATCTTCTATGGCGATGCTGGCGGCAACATGTCCGGCCATGCTCAGGGCGGCAACGACACCTTCAACAAGACCGGCGGGGAGGGAAGCACATTCTACGGCGACGCCGGAGGCAACATGGGCGATCATGCCGTCGGCGGCAATGACACCTATAACGGCGGTAGCGCATCGCAAAGCGGCGGCATCGCATCCGGCTTGAGCAGAGCTTACGGCGATGCGCTGACCATGTCCGGCGACGCTCAGGGCGGCGACGACAATTTGATCGGAGGCAATGATCCCAGCCCACCTCCTGCCGGAACATACGAAACCATCCTCGTCGGGGACGCGCAGGCGATGTCTGACAACGCGCGTGGAGGGAACGACAAGCTGATCAGTGGCACCGGCAATGATGACATGTGGGGCGATGCTCAGGTGATGCTTGGGCTCGCGAAAGGGGGCAACGACACCTTCGTGTTCAACGTCAATAACGGCCACGACCAAGTCGAGGATCTCGGCCAGGGTCTTTCGAATTTTGGAACCGACCACATCGATGTCTCTGCGATTGGCATCGAGAACTTCAGCGAACTCACAATCTCGGCATTTGATCCGACCACACACAAGAGCACGATCACGTTCAGTGCGGGCAACGAGGTGGTTGTCCATAGCGAGGAAGCACTCAGGCCTCAGGATTTCATGTTTACGACGCACGACCTCTTACTGGTCTAGGCCACAGTGGCCCGGTCCGCTGGCCTCAAACCATTAAAGCGGGCCGGGCTTATTGTTTGTTGGCCCAGGCCAATTTGCTCCGCTGTGCATGAGTCCGCTTGTGGCCCGTCCAGACCTTCCCTCACAGGGCCGCGATGTCTGCCTTCAGGCGATAAGCCGACCCAGGCTCAAGTCGATTCGAAAGTCGCTCTGTGACCCGAAGAACCGTTCGGGGCAGCCACGATTCATCTCAGCGGGTCACGCAATTGTTCGTGGTTTGCACCGTGGCAACGCTCCTTGCCAGCTTTTTTCCTTTGCAAGCTCCCGCAACTTGGTCAAGAGAAGTCGCCGAGCCTTGTCACTGACTATGTGTAATGTGGTGCGACGTCCCTGGAGCTTAAATTCGTCCTCTCTCCGATCGTTCACCTTGTAGCCGGCTCGGCTACACCGATGATAAAGGCAATATCGAATGTCGATCAGCTCCTCAAAGCTGAGCGGAGCATTGCTCGACAACCAGAGGCAAACGTCAGTCGCAGGTGCAAACTTGCGCTTTCCTTCTCCTGGTGTGTTCTGCGATTTCTTCTGTTTGGTCGGCCGGTTGGACTTCCCAAAATCGTGACGGTCTAATGTGGCACTCATAAATAACTCCATTCACAGCGGAATGCTGCATGAGTTATTTATCGGTCTTTTAAAGTGCGCCTACGCTCAGGCTCCGCTAGTGGGAGAGTGGACGCTGCCTGATTGTCATCAGTTCATCTTAAAGATGGTTTGTTCCAACCGCTCTCTCAGGGCCTCAAGCAAGGACATCCTGGTGCTTGGTGTCGACTTTTGTGCGCTGTAGGTCGGAGCAGGCGCAGTATTCAGCGGCGGCGCTCGATGCGCCACAACCTTCTTTGCGGGTTCACGTTTGGTGACGTGCTTCGCCTTAGCAACGTCGACACCAACCTTGGAGGTTTTGAATTGTGGGCCGTCGGCCTTAAGCCCCGCAAAAGCGTCCTGTATTCGCTGTTGCGCAGGCTCCACAGGAGTCGGTGGCGGAGCGAAGTCCTCGCTCGGCAGCGGCACAATCCTCGGCAAGCGGGTGTCTATAACAACTCGCTCAGGCGGATGCTCGGCCGAACTAATTCTGATTGCCGGCCGTTCTGCGTCGCTAGTGATGGTGTCTGGTCCCGGCTGCGGGAAGCACAAGCCTATTCCGACTAGGAATAGGACAAGAGCACTGCCGACGTACACGAAATACTTGATCAAAGGCATGGGCCGCCTCCGTGTGAAGACGACCTTGCGACGTGGATTGTTAGCGGTTCACTAAAGTTGGATTAAAAGGAAAAACATGGTTATCACGGCGGCTGCAATGCAGAAGTCGGCTAGCTCACCCGGATCCGTGACTTCGATGACGCATCGTAAATCTCGACCTTCAGCATTGGATAGTTGGCAAGCAACTCGGCGGCCGCTTTCGTGGCGGCGTTCTCATCGACGAATTCGGTCTTGAAACGACCATCAACCACGATCGCATAACCGCTGGCTGGCGCAAGGTCAGCACGCCCTACTTGGCGTGGTTGCGGACGATCCACTCGTACGATTGTTTTGTTCATTCTTACTTACCCGATTGGAAAACGCCCGTGCTGCTGAGGCTCTCGCACTTCGCCGAATTGAATGCTTGCGGATTCCCAACCGGCGTAAGCACAAAACAAGAGGACAAAGATTCGAAATGCAATCGACATGCCGCCCACCTTTTCTTGTTGGCGACGACGATAATAGCAACGCCTTACGAGCAGCTTAGGAGAAAAGGTTTGCGCACGGTATACGTCAAGCGGGGGACGGAACGGCGCATCACGGCGTTCTTGGCGGCTCCGATTCAGCATTCATCAATGCTCACCTCCAATAGCAAGGCAGTGCAGGAACAATGTAACAACGTATAACCGCATACATCTTCTGTGCTGTTAGTCGGCTAGCTGTCTCGATCTGAGCGGGTGCCATGGGGTTAGCAATTAGATCTCGGTGCTTAGCTGCCATTCCGTCACCGGCGCCTGCGGCGAGGGCAAACCACATGTACGCTTTTGTGTAGTTCTGTAGGACGCCTCTGCCCTCCTGATAAAGAACTCCGAGATTGTCCTGCGCTATAAGGTCGCCTCGATTTGCAGCTAATAAGAACCAAAGTCCGGCCGCCTGATAATTCTGCGGCCCGCCCAAGCCGACGGCATACATCACTCCAAGATTGACGGCCGCCTTGGTTTCTCCTCTGTCAGCTGCGACCCTATACCAGCGCCGTGCTTTGGCGTAGTTCTGCGGACCGCCTCTACCGTCCTGAAAGATGCGGCCCAGATAATATGGAGCGAGAGAATTACCCTGCGAACTCGCAACGGAATACCAACGCACCGCCTCGTCGAAGCTTGCGTGAACTCCTCGACCTTCGTCGTACATCAATCCAAGCTTCACCTGAGCGGTGGGATCTCCTTGCTTGGAAAGTTCGGCATACATGTGCGCCGCACTGACGAAGTCGCCCCTAACATAGGCCATATTCGCTTCTTCGAGTGGACCTGACACGGCCCCTTCGATCGCCATCATCAATAGGATTATCGACAGCCACGCTCGCATACAATCAGGTCCTGCCGCACCAAAGCAGCACAAGCAAGATATGCTTTAGCGGTGCAAGAGATGCAAGATCAGCTCCGCGGGAGGCAGAGCATGCTAGACGAGGCAACTGAGGCGTTCCGCCCATTTCACGCTCCATCCTGTTTTGGTCGGTTTCGGCTCGACCGTTTGATCGGAGGCTTTATGTCGGATTGGCGTTACGTCGAGTCCAACAGACAGGAGACCCGGAATGTCGACCTCTATCCTCAAGTCCCTCACGTTCGTCCCGCAGCCCAAGGTCAGCTCTGACCCATTGATTATCAAGCGAGAACGCATGGTCTCTCGCCTGGAGGATCAGAAGAAGCTGCTTGCCGATCCGACCTACCAGAGGCGCATCAAGCGTTGGGAAAAGAAGGAGGGCGGCGAAAAGGTACTTGTCGAGAAGCCGCTCCGTACGGGCAAGTGGTGGCAACAGGACCCGAGCGGCGTCGTCGTGATGACCGTGAAGGTCGGATCGAAGCGCATCGAGTTCGAAAAGGGCAAGGCGGCCATTTCCGTCGGATCGATCGAGAAGCTACCGAGCGTGATCGATGCTCTCATCAAAGCCGTACGAGCTGGCGAACTCGACGCTCCGCTGAGCGAGGGTAAGGGACCCAGGTCGGTGCCTGGCCGTAAGGTCGCCTAAGAGCTCAGCCGCTTGAGCCCGTGAATGGGCCGGCGGCTTTTTCTCCCCCTGAGCGAATTCACCAGTCGACACTTGATTCGTTACCGCGAAATAACCCAAGCTATTCAAGCTCTATATAGATGAAGTGCTGCCAGTTACCCCGACTACGACGACCTCCACGCAATTTGCGCGGGAACGTTCCTCAGCCTTCGCCAACATCGAGTCTTCTGGACTCGTTGCCGTCAAAATACTCCTTCATTGCTTGCTCCGTAAGTCTGAACTTGCGACGCTTTTGTTCCATTAGTCGATCAACAAGCCCTTTCTGCTCCATGATTTTTCCTCGCTTACCAACAAGCTGGTACGAGCAGTCCAGATCTTCTGCAATCTCGGCCGCCATAAGGTCTCGGCGTTCGCCATACAGCGTTTCTAAGATCCCCAGCTCAGTTGTTGGCAATAACAGCTCCGGATTTACATCTCGCAAAATCGCTTCATATTTTTTAGAGAGATTAGTGACTTTGCACGTCCCGGCACCGCACTCAGGGCATCTCATTCTGTAAAGCTTCAGGCTTTCGAGCTTGTCGAGACCGAAGATTGCCTCACAGTCGTCGCACTTAATTTCTTGATTAGCCTGCAAGTACGATCGGATTATATGGCTAGAATCAAAAAATCGTTCCACGAAATACAGACGAAACTCCCGAAGCCCGACTGGACGTCCAAATTCAATCGAATGCTTCTCGCAGAGCCCAAAGTTTAGCGCAAAGACAGAGACCTTCCTTCCGTCTCGGTCTTTCATCTCGAAATACTTGGTGAGAAAGAAGTTTAGCTCCAACGTCGAGAGTACGCTTTCCAATTCGGACACCACGTGAAAGTGACTGGTAGGAGGGCGTCCTGAAATCTTCTGCATAAGGGACGATTCTCGATACCTCCGCAATTCACGGGCTCTGCTTACTAGCAATTCCAGGAGTTCTTTAAGACTGTAGATCGACAGCCGCTCGTCGAACCGCTCGTGCCTGAACTTCTGGATGCCAAAGAATGGCTCTATCTTTTCCTCGTAGTACTTGCGGGCTGCATCTCGAACAGCTCGAGCACCGATGAATTTGCCGTAGACAATGTGCGATTCGTAAAGATTTGAGAGGATGTGTCCCAAGTTTCTCGGGTTTCCCATCGTTGCAAAAAACAGGAGCTTAACCACCTCTTCGGGATTGGCCTCCACGAAGTCGCTGAGCCCCGCTTTGCAGAAGTGGCTCAACCGGGTGTCGATGAGCCGTGATGTGAAATCAATCGCCTTCTCTTCCATGTTCGAAACATCGTTCGAGCCATAAAGCTTGAACGGGTCCAAATACGCTTCGTCGATCTTTGTCTTGTCAATCTGACCGTAATAAACGCGACCCGGGTAGGCCGCAATTTTGAACTTGATTAGCTCCTGAGACCAATTATTGAGCGGCGCCAAAATTGAGTCCACAAAAATGGACATCGCGTCTTCAGGTAGCTCGGAGAAGTCATCGATGAAAATGTAAAGGCGCTTTATGCCAAAGCCCTGTAGTATTTCGCCCAACTCGTTGATGATGGTCTTGATATTAAAGGAACGGAGCAGAATCTGAGAAAAGTCATTCGCATGCTGTGTGGATAACGATGATGCAGCCGCAACTGAACCATCCGCAGCAACTTTTGGTATTCCCGTGCCGTCCGCTGAGATAGTTGCTGACGCCTTCGCATTGCTCGAAGCTTCGCTCTTGTTTTCTTCTTTTTTGCCGACGATCTTTATGCCCGTGACATCGTTAAACAGGCTAGCACGTGAACTCTCGATCAGGTCGTCTAGGGCTTCGAACACTTCGTCCGACGACGACAGAAGACGCTCCTTAAGCCGAGAAAGGAATGACTTCTCTATTTGCTTTTTCAATTCGGACCGAATCTCGACTAGAACCGTCTTGACGAATTCTTCATAGAGAAAAATACGCCGTATTCCTTCGGCGGGAAGCGCACCTTGTGAAGCCTCAGCCTTTTGAAGCAGTGCGGGATCCACCTCAGACGATTCATAAATAGTTTTGATATCTAAGTAGGCCGACACAGAGTGCGACTGCTTACGGATCTCGTGCTGGGATCTCTGAAATATCGTCGACTTGCCCGTACCTTTTCTTCCTATTAAGAACGTCGTGTTCGGCCTCATCATGGCGTTAAAGACGCCATCACTAGGCAGAGGATCCACGTAAAGTTCCTCGATCAGCGGCTTGTCACTCTCGTCGGTAGATAGCTCCGCTCTCCGGTAAAGCTTTAGCGACTGCGCCGCATCCGCGAACTGTTTCCGTTGTCTTTGTGTAAACGCCATGTTCGCTCGGTCTGTTTTGCCGCTGTGATAAGTGGCCGATTGAGTTCGCTCATCTCTAAGTAGCAAGGTAGCGCATTCCTTTGCAACGGGTCTATGCAGCCTGTATAAAACCGGCCGATTGATCGAGCGGAGGGTCGAGTTGCCGGGCCGGCCCGAGGGCGTGACAGTGATTCGATACGGATGGCTGCCGGCTCGGCTGCCTTGGCGGCGAATACCTCTGCAGAGCGCCACAAGTTACGTCGATTGCCCTTTATACGGTACCGTTCCGCTACCTTGATTGTAGCTCAGCTATCCGAAGATCAACCATGTGGAATTGCAGGTGGGTGCCCCCTTCGGCACACCGCTCACAGGGAACACTGGAGAGCTTAGTTCGCACCAGCGAAAGCTCATCGAGAATGCTGATGCCCTTTCCTGCTCAAGGCAAGATTGCCCTAGCAAGAACAGTCAGTTGAACCCGCATCGGTATTCCTCCAATGATTATCAGAGTTGATTCGGCCCTTTGCTGCAACTCGACCTAAGTCTCTTTGGATGGAGATATTTTTGAGCAAAGCTTCAGCGCTTTTCGAACTGGTCGCTAGAAGACGCAGTGAAACCTACCCCGCATATCATCACCTCCATAGCTTCGACGAAGGTATATGGGATTGCGAGCACGGAGTGCCCTGGACTAAGTCCGCCTGCAATCTTGACGCCGGCTTGATGATCATCTGCCTTGGCGCAAAGACGTTTAACTCTGCTCGACGAGCCCTGAAGCTCCCTGACCTCCAACTCAAGGACGCCTACGTACCTTCAGCGCACACGATTTACCACGGAAGTGAGATTTATGGTGTACCGCACACTGGCGGACTGGGACACGCAAATGCGGGTGGGATGGAGAAAGTCGACCAAATATGGGCAGGACTCGCCACTCGTTTCGATGAGTTGTATAAACGGTCGAGCAAAAACACCGCCTAAGATGCGTATTGCGCTTTAGCTCGGCTCACGTCGTAACCGATCATAAAGAGCGCTCTTTCAAGGCGCAGAACATCGCATTTTGTTTGTCTGGCAGACTCATTGAGAATGCGGCTCGCGCTCCACATCCATCGTGCATGGACCGTGTGCTTACCAAGCGCAGGAAATTTATATCGACCGACGCTCGGGTTGCGTGAACCTCGCTTTCCGGGTGTCTGACTGTCAAAATAGCCAAAACGAAGCTCCGCTGGAAGTTGCCCGTCCTTAGGTTGCCAATATCTCATTGCAAATAGAGCTAGTGCTGCACCGACCCGGCCGTCGTAAATCACGAGCTTCTTACCAGTATCGGCAAACGCATAGATTTTTGTCATTGCGGAGTTCATCGGGAGAGTTACGCCAAAACGATTCTCTGGATTTTCCTTTCCGTTTAGCAACGTTGCCGCCTTGAGGACCTCGTGCACTATTGAGCCTCTTTGCAAAGCCGTATTTAGCCATGTGATACTGGCGTTTTCTCTCCCGTTGCGGCTTCTTCCAACCTTGCCCCAATTGAGTGTGCGGACACAGGCAAGGTGAAAGGAGACTGGATCATCATGCGACAGCGCCAAGCGCTCACGGCATTCGTCGGATGTCCATGCCGAGAGCGTATCTTTCCGCTTTCGCTGCTCCAACAAAATGTCGTCCCAAGCGTATTGATCGGCAGCATTGGTGAGTGATGAACAGTTCCATTCCTGAGGACGGTTGCAGAACCTCTGAGCCGTATGCCAGTCAACCCATTTTGCAGAGCTGCCTCGCCGAGGCGGCATCTCATAAGAGTGATGAAATGAGCCAGTCCATCCGCTCGCAACTAGATCGGCGATTGCCTGTTCGTGGAGTGAAAGCATGGATTCACCAAGTGGCCATCAGCCTTTATGAAGAGCGACGAATAATGATGCGGCGGCAACCACCAACGATATTGCCGAAGTCAAAGCAGCAATTCGAAGCGCCGAGTTTTGTTGGGATTGATGGTTTGATTTATCGGAAACAAATTTGAGGAGCGAGAACAGATCCTGTGTATCTAGCGGCGGGCGCTCCTCGTCTGAATCGGCATCTCCGACCCGGGCATACCGCAAGTGCAAGGAATATAGGGGATCACCGTGGTCTCTCGATCGCTTTTTTGATTCTCTGAAAAGTCCTTTGAATGTCGTCACTACAGATCGCACGGACTCGATACTAATCGAAAGATCGTTGGCGATTCCTCTCGGTTGCCGTGACGGCCACTTCCCTACGGCGAGATGGGTCACTACAGCCATCAAGACTTCATGGTTTTTTGCATAATCAGGTCTTTCGCGCATAACCCTTACCATTGCAATCAGAGTGAGCTACATCCTGCTAAGACATCCAGTCATTGTACAAGCACCCGGAATCTGGGCGAGAGATTATTGGACAATATCCCCAAAGAAGCTCGTTCGCCTTATCGCCTTCGGGCTTCAGGACCTTGCGGTCATGGACTGCTGATGGCTTCGGTTTTCCAGATTCCTGCGGTCTACAGGGTACGCCCAGCTATAAGTTCGGGTACTAGTAGGTATAAGCCTTTGGCTTCCAAAAGGCACTTAAGCGTGCACTTGCAGAGCGCAGGCCAGCGGTCCACATCAGCGTCACCAATCAGCCATTACATCTATTGGGGTTTTCAGGCGGCCTAGCCGCTTTCCGCAGCGATCACTGCGTCATCAGCCTGTCGCGGTTCTAGTCGATGATCTTTGATCGGTCGCGGGTGATCTTCAATGAAGTGCAGCGCAGGATACTCTGGTTCGTGTTGCAGTTCATCAAACCCAGCGATGTGCCGTTACGAAACTGCTATAAGCTATATAGAGGTTTAGTGTCCCAGGATCAGTGGTTCTGCGTTCCGCGGTAAAGCGGCTTGCCGCTTGGCGAAGCCCCATCAATGCCCTGGTGCAGCTACGGTGACGGTCTCTTCCATCATCTTGGCTCGGCCGCCGTCTCGGACGATGATGGCGCTATAGTAGCCTCGCAGCGGTTGGTTGCCGAGTTTGGCGTGCCACTCGCCAGCATTGAACACGAAGTTGCCGACTGAGCGGGATACGTTGCGCTCTACCGAGTAGTCGTGCAAGTCCAAGTTGACGACATCCTGCAGGTTACGGCGAATGGCTTCTCGGCCGACGAAGATCCCGCTCGGCGTTACTCTGATGGCGTCCTCAGTGAATGCGGCTGCCATGGCATCGACGTCTTTGCGATTGTAGGTCCTCAGCAAAATTCTTCTGCAGGTCGGCATATTGATCGTCGGTGGCCTGCTGAGCGGCAGCACCAACGCACCCGACTATCATCAGAGATGCGGCAAGTACGATCGTACGCACCATCAGAGCCCGCCTTGGTTGATAAGGCCAGCCTCTACTTCACGGCATCGACCCGCAGCATCTCATCCAGCCGGGCTGGCAATACTCTTCATAGAGAGCGTTGATGATGCGCAACATGACCTGAAATCCCCTATCCACCCGATGAAGGCTGCGCCCCTTCTGTTTCGGGATCGCTTCACGGCACCCGCCATTTGGTTTCGACCGGCTCCCGCAGCGCATCATTCGGGGAGCTGTCGATTTGCAAAAGCTGCAGCTTCATCGTGTAACTTGGACTAGACTAGAATTGGCGTGCCACTCATTTCGCAGGCGGCCAACTCATCGCAGAGCAATTGCGCAAGCCAAAGAGGAAAGATGATAAACACCTAAGGAGGAACAGCATGAATCGCCGCAACATCCTTGTTCTCGGTCTTTCCGCTGTCATCGCTACGGCGCTATCGCAGGCCGGTCTCTCGCAGAGCGATCTTCTGATAGGGACCTGGAAGCTTAACCTCGAAAAATCGACGTTTACTCCTGGTCCGCCACCGAAGAGCCAAACGCTCAACTTCCAGCGGGCCGGGCAAGATCTCCAGAATACTGCCGAAACCATCGACGCACAGGGCCAAGCGACCAAGATAGTGTTCATGCACATCTACGATGGGAAGCCTCACCCCACGACAGGCAATCCCTTGTTTGATGCGACGACATACACCCGGGTCGATGATCACCACGTGAAGTGGGTCCGCTCTAAAGCTGATAAACCCGTGCAAACTGGCACCAACGAGATATCGGCTGACGGAAAGACCTTTACTGTTTCGACCGTAGGCGTTGGTCCCAACGGTCAGCCGATTAGCAGCGTTGGGGTCTACGAAAAGCAGTAGATTGCCGTTCAATACAGGGCGCCGCACCAGCGATCTCGGCTTCACTGGTCGGCGCCTGCAGATCGTCTTACGCATCCGCCGTGCATCAATTTCACCGGGAAAAGCCCGGTCGCTATCGAAGTGCCAAGGCGCTAAAATTACCCAGCAGCCCAAGACGAGCCCCGACGATGCGTTCGAGCCAGCTGCGGGGTCCGAGACACTGGGCTGCCCCAAAACGCATCAGAGACTTTGGAAGAGCTTGGGTGTACCGCCAGCCCACAATGCACAGGAGAAACTGCAGGGTTCTCGACAAAAGATTGACACCATAGACCGCTGGGGTCGTACTCCGTTGAAACGACTCCGCAATTTTACTTCCAGTACAAGTACAAGCACTGTCATGGCCGCTGGGCTTGATGCAACTGATCGTTGCTTCTTCAATGGGTTAGCGGATCGCCTCAGCTAGGCTGCCCGCCTTCAGTTGAAATGCTGTCGACCATCGTGGTGCTTGCCGAACTTCAGGGGCACCATGAATGGACGGCGCTCGCTATCTTGAGGATGGCAAGCTCACGGTTTTTCGCCGCAACGGCACCTACTACGCTCGCTTTCGGCTTTCACCGGGGAAATATGTAACTCGGTCGTTGAAGACGACCGTCGAGGAGAATGCCGTGCAGCTCGGCCGACGCCTGTTGTTCCAATTAGAACACAGGGCCCAGCAAGGCCTTCCGCCAAGAATGAGCCCTCTAGCAACCGGTATAAACGATCGTGCCGTACGTCACGCCGGGATTTGTTCGACAGACAGTCCATGTGCTGGACTTGGAGATAACGTTTTCGCTGCAGACCTGATAGGACTGAAGTTCTCCGGAACAAACATTGCCTGCCGTTGGCCCTCCTCTAAACGTCGTGTATTGCGGTCCTTGATACAAGGACCACCAATCATAGTACCGCGTCACAGTTGCAGGCCGGATTCGAGCTTTCTTCGTTGCAGCATCAACCGGGTTGTTCCCCAGCAAGAAGAGACTCAGGACCACCGGAACTACTGATCTCATGTTAGTTGATCCCTTTGTCACTGAATGACGCGAAGAGATTTGCAGCAGTTATCTCGCAACTGCTGATCTCTGAATTGCCCGACGCACCCGATTGTTTCACGCACGGCTCACGCTTGTTACCTGCAGTTGACGTAGTACCAATCGTACCCGCACCTACCGCCCGATACGCCCATGTCTACAGGAACAATTCCGTAATGGCCGGCGCCACATAGCCCCGCCCCAACTTGATCGGGCGACCCAGCATAACAGTAGATGTGCAAGTCCTGTCCTTTAACCCAATTGTGGCCGTTCGCACACCTTTCATCCCTCTCGCCATAACAAACATACGTGCTGGAGCCGAGAAGCCGGGGCTTAATTCTCTGAGGATAATCAGCTGCGTGGGAGAGAGAGGCTGATGCCAAGACGATCGACGCGGCTGTGATCACTAACCTGCCCCAGAGGCACTTGCTGAAGTAGCTCCATTTCGGTTCACATGAATATGGTCGGTCCGGCATTCGCCCCTCCTGTCTCAAACATTCGACTTACGGTCGGCTGATGCAAACTCACAAGCAGAGGTAAAATTATCAAAGTAACTTTGGGGCTGTGCGTTCTCGGCGCGAGTTGCGAACATCGAGATGCTCGATGGATTTGCCCTGGGCTCGCGAGCTATACACAAACCAACAGACAGCGCCGGCCCTGAAGCCACAACCGGCTCATGATAAAGAGACCGCACGTCAGTTTGCCAACTCGGGGTTGAGTGCTATCCACCCGTCTTTGCATTCCCGGCCCTGTATCGGCGATTTCCAACCTTCTCGCGGGAACGACGTGAAGGGTGTCTTGCCATCGCAAGCTTCTTCATATGTCGTGGCGAACCGACCTACCAACTGACCCGGCGTCGGGGCCGAAAGCGTATCGTACCGAACCCAGCCGGTCTTCGAAGGCCACGGAGAGACCGGACTAATTGAATTTATGCGCTTCTGTGTCCGTTCTGGGCTAACCCGCTTCGGTTTCGAAAAGGCCGCGTTCGTGAGCACAATTGCGAGCACGAGCGCTCCAGAGAAAGCGACTGTCCTTCTCATACATTCCCTCATTATCTAAATAAAAAATGCTATTGCAACCCGCCCGAGAATATGAGGGACAATAGAGCCGTCAAGGGCATTTCTTGCTTGGCCTTGAAATAAAGGGCAACGAAGCTCTGTGTTCAGCGTCCGCCTGACAGGGTTCTAGGGTTCAAGCAAATTATTGGTCAACAGAGTGGACCTATAGTTGCATGGTCGAATGGTTGTACGATAGCGCGACGATTACTCGACGACAGGAGCCTTTTATGCATAGCATTAGTACGGCCTTGCTTTGTCTATTGCTTCTGATGAGCACTGGTCCTGCTAGCGGTCAAATTCCAGGCCCGAAGGAATCCGGCGGTACAGTCGCGCCAGTACCCATCCCCGCCAACCCAGACGCACTCAGGAAACCGACAAAAACACTAAAGAAGAACCCGAAAAATATGAGTGTCAGACCAAGCTATGTTGGTCCGTGCGGCGGAGCGTACATCTGCTACGACGACTCAGTAATCCAGTGTGGCGGTGGAGGTCGCCCTTATGAAGACGTGCCCTCAAGGGAGTGCTATTGCTGGGCAGATAACTGCCCCACCCAGTAAAGTAGACCCTCGATACCCCTGTTAGCGCTGTGATCTCCGAAAGGGAGCGTAGTCGCTAATCGCCAATACGGGGGAAGCCCAACGTCTGTACCTTAGTTGTCCAAATTCTCGGATTAAGCTCTCCATTTTGCGAGCGACCTTCCGTCGGCGTGAACACCAGCGCACGGCGGCATTGGATGTTGAGCAGAAGTCAGTCTTCAAGGCCGGTAGCGAACACCGCAGCCATAGCCTGTTTGCCGCAATATTCTTTATCATCTGGACTGAGGTGCCCATATGCCGGCGACTCGAACATCCCGACGCCGATGCGCAACGCATTGACTGTGTAGAAATGCCGGAGGGTCATTATCGCCCACTTCGTGCAGAGACACGAAAGCTGAACGCATTTACCTCGAACAAGAGCACAGAGCCGAGCAAGGCTTTCCACAAGCTCCTGTCGTTCGCAATCATCACCAAATGATTACTGCTGGGCGCTCTTACCCAAACCTGGGACAGTAAGCCCGAAACTGATTTCCTAGACACGTCTTGTTGCGGCGAATCGTCACAAGACGCGATGAAATGCCGCGCATTTGTTGAATGCTGCCAAAAGTCGTGGCAGCCTTACAACCACCGGCAGATCTCTTTCACAAACTGTGACTTCTCAGCCTTCGTAATCCAAAGGTTGCGATGACGATGCTGCATTGTTTTTCGAGCTGTAAGGGACAATTTCTTCAAAGCGTTGACCTGATTTTGCAGGTGTCGCGATCTCGGACGCCGTTATGGGGCACAACACCAATTGTTGTATTTCGAGAACGAAATCGAACAGGAGATTTCGGGTAATCGCCAGCAATTAGGAGAATGCAATGGCCAATAGATTCATTTTCCACGAAGGCGACACGTTTTCTTTCAGTGCTTTAGCTGGGAAAGATGGAAACGGAAATCCTGTACCTGTAACGATCACATATAGCACGACACCGGGCTCGGCTACTCCGGGCGTAGACTACGAGCCGGCGAACGGTTCGGTGACATCTACTGAGCCCAGCGACCTCGTTACCAACACTTATCAGATTTTCGACGATCAGATTTGGGAATTTGGAAATCTTGCGAACAACCAGTCAGGAGAGAACTTTTTCGGAACTATCAGCAATAACGCCACCATAAATCCCGGTCTGTTTGAGGCGATCATACTCGATGACGAGGACAAGCCTACCCTCTCAGTCTCATCGGTCACCGCCGCGGAAGCGAACTCCACGGTCAACGTATCCATTAGAGTAACTGCGACGAAAGCAGCTGATAAGCCGTACGACATTACACTTACGCTGCAAGATGAGGCGCACAATTTTGAAGAGAAGAGCATCGTTGTTACGATGCCTGCATTTCAAACCAGTAATGAAGGCATTTTTCACCTTATCGGCGATACAAAACCAGAGCTCGACAAGAGCTTCACTGTGTCCGCATCCACGCAGGTCGGCGGAGGATTAAATGCCGCGTCGGGCACGATAACTGTGACAAATGATGATTGGCCGACGGTTAATATAAGTCCTGATGCCATTGCGGCTACGGAAGGTGATGATGCATCCGGCGTCGTGCAAGTTTCACTTTCAGAAGCCGCCGAATTCCCGGTTTCGATCCACTTTTCTTTGCAGCCGTCGGGCTTCGAAAGCGATGTCGTTCTGACGGCTGACTATGTAATGCCAGCCGGTCAAACAGTAGCGGGCATACCAGTAGTTCGAGCGCTTGTTGACGACATCCCTGAGCAAATGGAATCCGGTGTTCTACAGGTGACGGCAAGCGGCGATTCTGGAAGTGGCCCGCATGAGCTGTCAGTAGATACCAACAGCGTTGCGCTGGTGGTAAAGGACCATGTGACGTCGGCTGATGGCCAAATTGGAATCGCAGACGGGATCGCGGCTTTCAAGGCAGCCGTTAATACTTTTAAGGCAACCGTAGATTTCGCGCTCGCATTCGACCCTGACAATCCCGCTGTAGTAAACATCAAGTCCAACTTGAAGATCATCGGAGATGCGCTCGATGGCGCGAAGATTGCACTAAATTTTCAGAATTTGGTGTCAGTCCCTGCGGTTTCATTTTCGGACGGCGTTCGGCTCGTCTATACTGATATCGTAAATACCGTCGTCGACACCTTCTCCACGTTTTTCCTAAAGCCAGCTGCCGTCGCTATTGCAAGTCTCAGCGCCTATGAGGCAGGCCTGGGAGTGGGAATGCTAGTTCAGTCGCTCGGCACCGAGGCCGCAGTAGCGGCCGTTCTAGCTGGAGACGGGGCACTCACTTTGACCTTGGGTCTAGGAATAGCGAGCGCGACAACAGTGGCAGTCGCCGCTTCACCATTCCTTCTTGCCGCAGGCGCCGGCTGGGCCGCGAAGATTGCTTACGATGAAATGTCCAGCGAGAGCAAGGATGAGCTGAAAGGCCTTCTATTAGACTACGGAACAAACGTCGGTCAGGGTTTTCAGGATGCATTTGAGACGATACTGAACCCGGCGTTCGAAATCACGCCAATCGACGGATATCTGGTTGGTGCAACTGTGTTTGCCGATTCGAACGAGAACGGGTCGCTTGATCAAGGAGAACTCTCAGCGACCGTCGACACCGACGGAAGATATTTTCTGGCGAGCAGCCCTGCATCAACGGTTGCGTACGGGGGATTTGACAGCGCCACGGGGCTTGCATTCAAGGGGCATCTGTCCGCGCCGTTGGGCTATTCCGTTGTCAGTCCCCTCACTACTTTGGTGAGGGACCTACAATCGAAGAACGTTGAACTCCCTGACCAGAAGGTCCTAGGGGCGTTTGGACTATTGCCGTCTTTGAGTCTTTCCAAACTAGATCCAATTGCCGCCACAAAATCAGGCGATGCTGACGGTGCAGCGGTCTATGTTGCCGGTGCCAAAGTCTACGACACAGTTGAGATGATTGCATCGGCGTTGGCAGGTGCAGGGGCGGCATTCACTCATACCCTTCAGACTGCGTTCTCAGCACTGGCTTCCGCATTGAACGGACCGGGTATAAGCCTGAGCGACAAGACTGCTCTGAGTGCGTTGATCACTCAAGTCGCTCAAACCGAAAGCATTTCACTGGCCAGCGGTGTGGCCGACGCCGTCGCCTCTATCATTGCCGCAGGGAACGCCGCATTAGACCATGTGGTGCAGACCGAGCAACCTGGTCCCCAGTTGCTAAACGATGTGGCTGGGATCGAGCTGGTGATGCAAGGAGCAGCATCGAGCGCGATCACGGACGCCGCTGGAAACCTGACGCAACTGCAGGCGATCGCAAACCTCTTTACCGGCACCAACCTCAGCGAACTGATCTCGCAAGCACAAATCGAAGTACAGAATCCTGATCAGGATCTCGGTCCAATCGCATTCGACGGTTCAGCCTCGACTGACCAAAACACTGTTCTAAATGGAATGGTGTCAGCAGTTGATCTGACGGGTGATAGCATAACATATGGTCTGGATGGGGCAGCCCCCGCAGGATTGACCTTCAATTCGGATGGGACCTTCAGCTTTGATCCGAAGGATGCATTCAAGTACTTGGCGCTCGGCGAGAGCACGAACCTCTCCTTCCAATTCAAAGCGCTCGATGACCAGGGAGCAGTCGACACCGCAACCGAGACGATCGCGATCAATGGATTGAATGACGACCCGACTGCGACCGCGGACAGCAACGGTGTGGCGAGGGGCAAGACCCTTTCGGTATCTACCACCAACGGCGTACTGGCGAACGATAGCGATCCCGATCTAAACGACCATTTGGCCGTCGTAGCGGTAGACGGGAAAGCATCTGCTGTGGGTCATGCGATCAAAGGTGAATACGGATCGCTCATCCTCAACGCTGATGGTAGCTATACGTACGTGGCGAACCATGGCCATCATCACGTCGACCATCATCATGGCCATGCACATCACCACGGCAATCATCGTCATAGTCAAGCAGATGATCATGGCGTAGCGCAGGATGTGTTTGAGTACTCGGTTTCAGATGGCCACGGTGGCCTTTCGAGTTCCAGCCTCAGCTTTGTGGTGTTCGACAAGGGTACGACCTACCTCTCCGGCGTCGATACAACGCTGACCGCGGGCAAAGGCAGCTACATCCTAGATGGCTCGGCGAGCGGAGATACCCTCATCGCAAGCAAGAGCGGCAATGTCCTAATTGGTGGCCCCGGTGACACGCTCATTGGCGAGAAGGGCGACGACACATTCCTATTCCGCCCGAATTTTGGGGTCAACACGATCAAGAACTTCGATTTGCACGAAGACACGTTGCTGTTCGATCACATCACTTTCTCTAGCGTACGAGATACCCTGGCGCACACAGCTGATACTGCTCTTGGGGCCATGATCTCAGACGGGCATGGCGACATGGTTACGCTGGTGGGCATCAAGGCTGCTCAGTTGCACGTGCACGATTTCAACATTGTGTAGTTAACCGAGGGATGTTGTATGCAACTCTTGTGACCCGGTTGCCGCAGGTGAGCGGCTAATCGCCGAGTCTCGTTGCGAACACGGCAGCGGGCGCCTGCTTGCCGTAGTACTCCTGGGATGATTTCTACTGAGGTGCCCATGTTGCGAGCCACCTCGAATACGCCGACGCCATTTCGGAGCGCATTGACTGCATAGAAGTGCCGAAGGCCGCAGATGGTGTACTTCTCTCCAAAACTGTTCCGCTGGATTCCAGCTTCCCGCAGGGCCGCATTTAGCTGATCGATCAGAGTGACGATTTTGGAGCCGGGCTGTTTTGATGCGTCTGCAAAGACGTTCGCCAAAGCTGGCGGAATTCCGATAGTTCGAATGCTGGCAGCAACAATCAACGGCAACCGAATTGCGGAACACGGTTGACTCTTCCGTTGATCTAGCTCCATAGTTGAAAACTGGAATTGCCTAACATTTAATTTTTCAGATGCCCGCAAGCACGCATTAAGCTTCCGGGGAGCCTATGAGGGCATGCCCCAGCCAGGAGCACCTCGCACTATTCACGTCAATAGTCGATTGAGGAAACCTGCGCTCTGATCGCGGGCAGGCTTTGTATTGTTTGCCGACCCGAATTGGCGAGAGGGGGCAGCATTGACAACATATTGGGTTCAGGTCGACTTCAATATGGAGCGGCATGAGTACGGGCCCGGCGGAACTCCAACACCGGATCATGGACCGCCACTTACAATTCTAGGGACCACCATAGCTACTCCTTGGGTGTTTCCGTACTCACCCTTTACAAATGATACGAGCACACGTTGGGCGAGCGTAGCACAAGGCGACTGGCAACTCGTTGAGCAGCCGAACGGCCTGAACTACCAGTTGATCATAACGAACATCGTCGAATGGGATTACACGGCCGCCATCGGATCCTATTTCATCGCAGGCACTCAACCTGCTCCGCTCCAACTCGTTGGACCAGTCTTATCCGACAGTGCTGAGGCTGCACCCGACTATCCAAATGGTCCGCACAGTACCTATACCATCCAGTGGACCGACTTCGTTTGGGAACAGATCACCGTACCCGATGACGTGAAGGTTTCGATCGCTGGTCCGCCCAACACCGTATTTAATAATGCGGCATTGTACACCGTGACTTTGAGTTCAGCCTCGTCATCTGTCGTAACCGTAAACTACGCAACATCGGACGGGAGCGCAAAGGCCTTAGCGGAATACACCCCAAGTTCTGGGACTGTAACATTTCTTCCAGGTGAAACGTCGAAGACAGTTGCCGTGCCTGTGTCAGTGAATAACCTGAACTCGCACAATGAAACGTTTCAAGTTTTACTAAGCAATGCAAGCGGAGCGACAATTGCAAACGGGTCCGCCTCGGCAACTATCGATGCCTTGTTCACGAAAGGCAGCGATAAGAACGTTGACTTAAATTCTGCGTCTTCGATTCAAGCTATCGCTGACGGAGCTGATCCAACAAAGGGTCTTGGAGGAAGCGACTCAGTTACGCTTTCCAACGCCGGCCAAGATTTCAGCTCAGGTTCTAAAATCGGCGATACCTATTCCGTCAAAGGTGGCGGCGGCAATTACAACATTACGCTCGGGGCAGGCACGGACTCCGTCGAAATTAATGGTGCAGGAATAAGTACACTATTCGCCGGTGCGGGAGCCTTTATCCTCTCTGCTATTCTCTCGATCTCTGGTGGCGGCACGATTCGAGCGAATGGAAATCTAAGCGGCGGGTCGGCCACAATAGGCGCTAACTCGACGTTGGAGTTGACCGGCTCTGACAGCGGGACAATTACGTTTGCTGGTGCCCATGCAACCCTGAAAATCGACGGCACGTCGATGACGACGGGGGTGATCTCGGGGTTTGCACCAGGCGACAGCCTTGATATTGCCGCTGTGCCCTTTGATGGACATGGCTACACTATTTGGGAGTCGAGCACCAAGACACTTCAGTTCGTGGACAATGGAGCTGTTTACAATTTCATTCTATCGCAGCCAATCGTAGGTGGGGTGGCGCTATCTTCAGATAACAACGGGGGGACAAAGATCGAGTACAGTCCAAATCCAGTTTCCGCTTATTCGACGTCACCAGCACCACCGCCTCCGCTACTACAGCCGTCTAATCCTTATAGCGCAGTTGTTGAGTTATCTTACATCACAACAGGCGGAGTAGCCGCTTTTGGAACGGGATTCATAATTGGCCCTCACACCATTCTTACTGCCGCACACGTACTTACAAGTGCTAAATTGGAATCTCTGTTGGGACCAGTCTCGGGCCCAATTGTAACGATCAACGGCGCTCAAATTTCTGTCGGCGCCGTCAGTACCTTCGTAGACCCGCAGTATGTTAGCTCACCTATTTTTAATGATCAGAACGAGATTCATGACTTCGGTGTAATCAACACTTCTGTCAATCTTTCTCCGTACGGAATATTTCAACTGAAATCTGGCTTTACTGGGGGAAGCGCAAATATTACTGGATACGCAGGTGGCGCTGGCTCTCAGCATAATTCCATCCAAAATATCATCGTTGGCGCCACTGGCCTTCTGGAGGATCCGGGCAACCTCGGGGGAGGTGCTAGTGGCGGGCCCGTCTGGGTTTCCGACGGAAGCTCATTCACAGCTGTCGGAATCTATGTTGGTAGTGGACCAGATGCTTCTCTGCAAATTACTCCGGCTGACATAATAGAAATACTCGGGTGGGAGGCGCTGGGCGTTTCGCTACCCTCAAAGCTAATCAATCATTACATCTCCGGCGCAACCGTGTTTGCCGATGCCAACGGCAACGGACAACTTGACCCGGGAGAGGTTTCGACCACCACGGATGCGACAGGCGGCTTTTCGCTGGCAGGCGGTACTGAGCCGCTCGTTGCCTTCGGTGGCATAAACACCTCAACCGGCTTGGCATTCAAAGGCCAACTATCAGCTCCGTCGGGCTCATCAGTAATCACGCCTCTGACCACCCTTATGAGTTTGCTGAGCTCTGATGCCTTCGCCGAACAAAAGGTCCTCTCATCGTTCGGCCTTTCATCAAGCATTGACCTAAACACCTTCGATCCTATTGCTGCAGCTAAGGCCGGATCTGCCGATGGTGCGGCGGTCGAGATTGCTCACGCCAAAGTCTACGACACGGTCAGCTTGATTGCTTCGACGCTCGTAGCAGCGGGAGGCGACTTTTCAGGCGGCGTAAAGGAGGCCTTAGCGGCTATTGCAGCAGCCATTGATGGGTTAGGCGTCAATCTCACCAACGAAGCGCAGCTCAAAGCCCTTGTCCTGGCCGCTGCGCAAGCCGACGGTCTTTCCCTCGATCAAGGCATTGCTGACAGCGTGGCAAGCATCACCGTGGCCACCAACACGCTCCTGGATCATAAGGCTCAGGGCGGGGCAACCGGCGATGCCTTGCTTAATGCAATAGCAGCCCTCGAACGGGTGGTCCAAGGCACAGCCTCGAATGCGATCCAGCAAGCCGGTAATGACCCGGGTCAACTACAGGCTTTGGTGGATGCCTTCTCAGGTCAGAAGCTCGACGATGCAGTGACGACGACTTTGGAGCATCTTGGCGTTGCCGACACGATGGCACCTTCGCTGACGCCAGTGGCGGATAAGACGCTGGAAGCGACTAGTGCGGCCGGTGCAGGGGGCTTCTTCGCAGCCACCGCCACCGATAATATCGATGGCACCGTTCCGGTCGTTTTCAAAGAAGGCAACACGGTCGTTCACTCCGGGGACGTGTTCGGACTTGGAAGACACACTGTTACGGCCAGCACAGTTGATGCTGCCGGCAACATCGCCTCGGACACCTTCAAGATCGATGTGGTCGATACGACGGGTCCGACGCTAGCACCCATTACCGATCAGGTGCTCGAGGCAACATCAGTTTCTGGTGCTGTGGCCTTCTTCGCAGCTACCGCAACGGATGCAGTGGATGGCACGGACCCCATCGTATTCAAGGAAGGGAACACTGACGTTCATTCCGGTGACGTCTTTAGCTTCGGTACCCATACGATCACGGCGAGCGCTATCGACGCTGCCGGTAATCAGACCTTGGAGAACTTCAAGTTCAACGTGGTCGACACTATCGCTCCAACGCTGACTCCGGTTGCCAATCAGACCAAAGAGGCCACTAGCGCCGCTGGGGCTGCTTTCTTCTTCACAGCTACCGCCACTGATGCAGTAGATGGCACCGATCTCGTCGTCTTCAAGGACGGCAACACAGTCGTTCATTCCGGCGCCATATTCGGTCTCGGCAACCACACCCTCACGGCGACCACGATCGATGCGGCAGGTAATCTTTCTTCGGAGGCCTTCACAATCAATGTGAAGGACACGACCGCACCGACGCTGACCTCGATTGCCGATCAGACCGTACAGGCGACCACTAATTCAGGTGCAGCGGCATTTTTTTCAGCCACCGCAACAGATTTGGTGGATGGGACCGACCCGATTGTGTACAAGGAGGGTAACACGGTCGTTCATTCCGGTGATATCTTTGGTGTCGGCACACACAGCATCACTGCCAGCACAGTTGATGCTGCTGGCAACTCTGCCTCGGAGACCTTCAAGCTAAGTATGACGGCTGCCACCAGTCACACTCACAATCCGATCGCAGTGGACGACAGCAACGGTGTGGCCAAGGGGAAGACTGTTTCAGTATCTGCGAGCAAGGGTGTTCTAGCTAATGATAGCGACCCTGATCACGATCATCTCTCGGTCGGGTCCGTCAATGGCTCCACAGCAAACGTTGGCCATTCTATTAAAGGAGACTACGGAACTCTGACGTTGAATGCTAATGGCGGCTACGCTTATGCAACAACAGCAACAGCTCTGCCGTCACAGATTTTCGCTCAGGATACATTCACCTACACCACCATCGACGGTCATGGTGGCAGCGACACCTCTACCCTGACGTTTTCCGTCTTTGATCCGTCCTTCACCTACAAGGCGGGCTCGAATACCATCTTGTGGGGCGGGAACGGAAAGGACGTGCTCGACGGATCGGGAGGCCACGACGTGGCATACGGCGGGAATGGCGCCGATGTACTGATCGGCGGGAAGGGCGATGTTCTTGCTGGAGGTAAGGGGCCTGACCAATTTGTTTTCCGGCCTGAGTTTGGTGCCAACACCATCCTCGACTTCGATGTGAAGAACGACCACCTGCAATTTGACGACTCCATTTTCAATTTGGTGAAGAGCATCTTAGATCACACCACTAATACGCCGCTGGGTGCTTTGATTTCTGACGGACATGGAGATTCTGTGTTGCTGCTAGGAGTCAACAAGACGCAATTGTTGGCGCATAGCAGTGATCTACTGATTGCCTAATCGCCCAGCCTCGTCGCAAACACGGAGGCAGTAGCCTGCCTCCCGTAATACTCTTGAATGATTTCCACCGAAGTACCCATATTTCGGGCGACCTCGAAGACGCCAACGCCGTTTCTCAATGCTTGCACCGCATAAAAGTGGCGGAAGCTATAGACGGTGTACTTCTCGCCGAAGCTGCTGCGTTCAATGGCAGCCTCCCGCAGCGCCGCATTCAGCTGATCGATGAGAGTTATGATCTCCGATCCGTCTGGCATGACGAACAGCAAACCGTTGGGATCTTCAACTCGCCGCTTTGTCAAATATTTGTCTAGTCGCTTGTTTGCGGCCGACCTAACGATCGCATCCCGCTCGCCAGTTTTTCCTCTCACAACGAAGCGAAAGTTGTTACGACCTTTTTCGTCTTTGAAGGGGTGCACATCTCTAACACCCACGTTGTTAACTTCTCCAGGCCTGAAGCCAGAGTTTGCCACGACTAGTATGTAGGTTTGCAGCAGTTCCCGGCTTTTGCGAGTCCGCACATCACGAGCTGTGTCGATGCGCTTACACATCGTCCGCCACAGCTGACGAAACTCCCATTGCTCAAACGCAGGTCGTACCCGTTTCTTCTTCGGGGGTGAAGAAGCAGGTAATGAAACCTGCCCCAGTCTTAAGTGTGCTGCTCATCTAATCCTTTGCCTCAGGAACCAGAATATGCTCAGGATAGGTCAGGCATATTCAGGGCCTAATAGCTGCCCTAAAGACGGCGATGCACCGAAGTCTCCGTTTCCTGCAACTGGCAGCGTCAATGCCATCGGCAGGCACCGCAGTGGCGGCGCTTATCTTGCCTTCCTGCGGCTGAAATCAATATTCCACATTCGCTTGGGCAGCTTGTTCTCAGAGCGGCACAGACCGTGCGCATTTCACCGTATCGTCTTTGCCCGTAGCGATTGAACTGAGAGCGACCAGGCGAAGAAGTTAGTACTCAAACATGTGCACCTGGGCGGAAATCTGGGGGCGCATTGCTTTCATCATAAGTGCTTTCGGCTGGGGAGGTTGATATGGCCGTCAAGTCGAATTTGTTAGTGAATGGTGATTTTGAAGCGACTGTCCTCCCGGGATTTTTGGGATTTTCAACTCAATATTCCCTTCCTCAGACTATTCCAATTTTCTCAGAAGGAGGGACACCCGACCCATCACAGCCTTTTCAACCGAGGTATTTCCCACCGCAAGCCGGGCAGTATCTCATCGTGCCGGCAACCGATCCCGATGGTGGCATTAGCAACGTCATGCTGGTTGACGGAGCGGTGACTCCAGATCGCATCGTATGGAGCGAGTCTGTCGTTGACGTCGATGGATTCAGCCCAAATGAACTTCGAAGCAATACTCCGATGGATTATCAGTTCAGCTTTTTGGCTGTAGACGTTGACAGTACTGGAGACAACCATGCTTTGCTAAGCGTGAGCATCGACGGCTTCGAATTGGGGAGATTTCAGACAACTGGAACATGGCAACCGTTTTCTGTCACGTATCATTCCGTCACCGTCAGCACGTCTCCGCACAATATCGAAATCGTCGATATCAACACGTCTGCTGTCGGCAATAAGTTTGAGCTCGATTCGTTGGTGTTTGGCGAGCTTGGCACGAACGTTATCAATCATGCCCCTGTCGCATCAAACATCTCATCGAATGAGGATGTGAACGATTCGATAGTGGAATTGACAGCGGCATTCACTGATGCTGATCAAAGCGACAACTTCGCCTTCTCAATCGACACGACCGGCACTATCGGCGCAGTTACCAATAACAATGACGGCACGTTCACGTATGACCCGAACGGGGGATTTGATTCTCTCGCCCTTGGCGAAACCGCTATCGATACATTCACGTACACCGTGACTGACAGCCATGGCGCTAGCTCCAACACGGCGACGGCCACTATCACGATCCATGGCGAAGCGCCATCATCTGCCGCTCTCTTCACAGCGGGCGCAGATGTCGTTGACTTTAATCATCTCACTACTGCGCAAAAGCAGGCGATCGACGCCAATCCGCTGTCAATCTACCATGGTCTCGGCGGAAACGACGTAGTAACGCTCCCGGATGCAACGCATTATCAATTGACCGCAAACGTAGTCTGGGACCCACTTCAAGCCTTTTTGGCACAAGACACCGCAGGGCAGCATTATCAGATCACAGGCGGTGGCGGTGCTGACAACATAGTTTTGGGTGACGGTGATGATCTCATTGCTGGCTCTGCAGGCAACGACCTCATTACGGTTGGTCCCGGGGCTGATACCTTCGATTTCAGGGGGTTCGTTGGACTCAGCAATGATACGCATCAAACCATCGTTGCAGGCGGGAACATCTCGAGCAAGATCCTGCTGCCCGGTTCGCCGACGGACTACAATGTAGTTGTTCACTTTGACAATGCGAGTGATCCAGCGCAAACGGTGACAACGATCACCGGCAATAGTATTTTCTTGCCTTCAGCGACACTTGCGCTCACAGGCATACAGAAAGCGGCCTTCGAGCAGCCCATTGATGATTCCGTGTTTGGCCCCAAGGTCCAAACGTACCATAGCGAGCAAATATATTCTGGTGATGGTAAGCTGGCGGTTGAAATGGCCGAGCTCGCTACCGAGGACGCTTATCTTCCTAAAGCCCCTCTGCATACGGCTTTCGGATTCCCCTGGGAAGATAGTTCTGTGACAACGGGCGCCGCAGATGCGGAGCTTCGAGGCTGGCACGCCATTTCCGCTATCGAACTCGGGATGACACCTGCGGGCCAGCAGAACGGCCTGCACTATTCTTTGGTACGAGGTCTGTATCAGGCGGTAAGCGACACCGAAACCGATACAGACGGAGATCCCGTTGAAGCCAGCGCACTCGTCTTAAGTGGCATCGTGAATGGCAACAAAACCTTAGCTATCTCCTTTACCGGGACGGACCAATGGTCAGATTTCCTCGACTATACAAATTTTCAAGAGCACTACTCGAAATTCCAGCCGCTCGTAGACGCTATTCGCCCGTACCTCGGTGATTACGACCAGATTCTCGTCTCCGGTCATAGCCTCGGAGGCGCAATGGCTGAATATTTTATGCACGAATTTGCCGGCGACCCCAGGTTTCATGCTTGGACGTTTGGTTCGCCAGGCATTGAAGAAACCAAGCAGCTCGACTCACGGATAACGAGCTTCGTAGAGCATGGGGACCTGGTCGGCGACTTGGTCCCGAAGATTTCGCAACTCAATGCGGAGCCGGGATCTCCAGAATATGAAGCAGCCCTTGACTTAATATCCCCTGCTACAAAATCAGCAGTTGAGGTTTTGATCGAAACAATCCTGGAGGCAACACCAATTCCGCCTTCAGCTGTGGTCGAAGCGAAACCTAAAACTCATAGTGGAGTCGACCAGTACCTAAATACGGAAGTCCTAAGTCCCATTTCTTATCTTACGGAGCTAGCGCTCAACCGGGATATCTTTCACTATCATCACATCTACTTGTCCGACGTGATCGCTCTCTACCAAACTCGACATGCAATCGACGGTTATCTCTCCGGCGGCACCGTCTTCTCGGACGACAATGGCAACGGCCAACTTGATTCCACAGAGTCTTCGACAACAACGGACTCGAGTGGCAGCTTTGCCCTTTCCAACCGCACCGGTCCATTCGTCGCCTTTGGCGGCATCGACAGATCGACGGGCCTAGCCTTCAAGGGTCAATTATCAGCCCCGGTGGGGTCGTCAGTAATCACCCCGCTCACCACCCTTATGGTTCTACTGAGTTCAGATGCTGCAGCCGAACAGAAGGTCCTTTCATCGTTTGGCCTTTCATCGAACATTGACCTCAACTCCTATGATCCGATTGCAGCGGCTAGGGCCGGTTCGGCCGACGGTGGATTAGCCGAGATAGCCCACGCAAAAGTCTACGACACGGTGAGTTTGATTGCTTCGACGCTTGTGGCGGCAGGAGGAGACTTCTCTAGCGGCGTGAAGGAAGCCTTTGCTGCTACTGCGGCGGCCATTGGGGGATCGGGTATTAGTCTCACCAACGAAGCTCAGGTCAGCGCCCTCATTGTGGTCACTGCGCAATCTAGGGGGCTAACTCTCGGGCAAGGTGTGGCCGACAGCGTCGCCCCTATCATCACAGCGAGCAACATTTTGCTGGATCATCAAGCTCAAAGTGGGGCGACAGGCGAAGCACTGCTCAACGCAATCGCAGCCATCGAACGGGTCATTCAAGGCACGGCATCAAATGCGATCCAGCAGGCCGGCAACGATGCGGATCAGCTGCAAGCTTTGGTGACCGCATTCTCTGGAGACAGGCTCGACGATGCAGTGTCGACGGCATTGAGCCATCTAGGCGTTTCCGACACGACAGCACCTACGCTCACACCGGTTGCTGATCAGACAAACGAAGGGACCAGTGCGGCCGGAGCGGCAGCATTCTTCATCGCCACAGCCAGCGATAATGTGGACGGTACTATTCCTGTGGTCTTCAAAGAAGACAATAAGGTCGTCCATTCGGGTGACGTATTCGGTCTCGGAAGCCACACGATCACCGCAAGCGCTATCGACGCCGCTGGTAACCAGACCTTTGAGAACTTCAAGTTCAACGTGGTCGACACTACGGCTCCAACGTTGACACCGGTTCCCGATCACACATTGGAAGCCGCCAACGCCGCTGGTGCTGCAGCCTTCTTCACAGCTACCGCCACCGATGCTGTGGATGGCCCTGACGTTGTCGTCTTCAAGGACGGCAATAACGTCATTCAATCCGGCGACATCTTCAGTCTCGGCAATCACATTATCACTGCGACCACAATCGATGCGGCAGGTAATCTTGTTTCGGAGAGCTTCACAATAAATGTGAAGGACACGATGGCACCGACGCTGACACCGGTCGCCGATCAGACCGTGCAGGCAACGACCAATGCGGGTGCAACCGCATTCTTCGCAGCTACTGCAACCGATCTGGTGGACGGGACCGATCCCGTTGTCTTCAAAGAAGGCAACACCGTCGTCCATTCAGGTGACATCTTTGGCCTGGGTATTCACACGATCGCAGCCAGCTCCGTCGATGCAGTTGGCAACTCTGCCTCGGAGACCTTCAAACTAAGTGTGATAGGCGCTACGAGTCACAATCACGATCCGGTCGCACTGAACGACAGCAACGGTGTGACTAAATGCAAGACTCTTTCAGTCTCTGCCAGCAAGGGCGTGCTTGCCAATGATAGCGATACCGATCACGATCATCTCTCAGTTGGGGCGGTCAACGGCTCCGGAGCAAACGTTGGCCATTCGGTTAAGGGAGAGTACGGAAATTTATCGTTGAATGCTGATGGCAGCTATTCTTACGCCGCTACAGCGAAGGCGTTGCCTTCACAGATTTTCGCTGAAGATACCTTCACCTACACGACCGTTGACGGGCATGGCGGGAGTGACACCTCGACGCTCACCCTTGCTGTTTTTGATCCTTCCTTCACCTACAAAGCGGGCTTGAATACCATCTTGTGGGGCGGGAACGGAAAGGACGTGCTCGACGGATCGGCAGGCCACGACGTGGTATACGGCGGCAACGGCGCCGATGTGCTGATTGGCGGAAAGGGCGACATCCTGGCGGGAGGCAAGGGACCCGATCACTTTGTTTTTCGGCCCGACTTCGGTGTTAACACTATCGTAGACTTCGATGTGAAGAACGATCACCTGCAGTTCGACCATTCCACCTTCGACTCGATCAGGAGCATTTTGGATCACACGACCAATACTCCGCTAGGCGCAATGATCTCTGATGGACACGGGGATACTGTCTTGCTGCTGGGGGTCAACAAGCCCCAACTGTTGGCACATAGCGGCGATCTGTTGATCGCTTAGTTGATCTGGAAGAATAATCGCCCAACCTCGTCGCAAACACGCCTGCTGTGGCTTGCTTGCCGTAGTACTCTTGGAATGACGTCGACAGACGTGCCCATGTTTCGGGCGACCGCAAAAAAACGCCGACCCGTTAGGCAGCGCACTGACTGCATAGAAGTGCCGCAAACTGTAAATGGATTACTTTTCGCCGCACGTACTCCGCTCAACGCCCGCTACTGTGACCACAGCTGTAGGCTGATCATCAGGGTAAGACACGCCAGAGGGTCTTTCCTTAGCGATCCCACCGGCACGAGTGGGCGTGGGTTGCGTCCAGAATGAAAGGGCGAATCGTCCGAGGCCTACAGATCGAAAAGCGATTGTTGTTTCAAGGCCGACTATCCCCGGCATTAGACTGGAAAAATTTTTTGATACCGGAGGTAAACTTTTCCCAACTGCAGGACGGAGATGACTCCTCGCACGACGCAACTGGCGGAAGGACAGAGCTGCGTGGTTTCGGGATCGGAACCCTACTTGGGGTGATCACAAGGGGCGGCCCAGGCGAAGAAGTCGAGCCGACGACACGATCGTCCTTGAAATCCGGCTGCGAATTTCGGGTTTCTTGTTCTGCGAGTCTCGCCGCATCTGCCTCTTGCTTTTGAGCCTTCAAGTACAATGAGTACTGCTCGTCAAAGTGCTTCTGTTCTTCCCTAGTAGGATTCGGACCAGCAATCTCAAATTGCCGATTCTGCAAAAGGTCATAATAAGTGTAACCGCCGCCCTCCTTACGCCGTGCTACGTACTTCTTATCGCACTCTCTCAAAAGTGTCGTGCGCTCATCTCCAGATGAGGCCGTCTTCTCGGCCTGCGCAGAGCATTGTTCATAATCTTGAGGACGGTGTTGAAACCATTCATGCCAATTGAACCACATGGCCGCCGCTGCGGCGCAGCCAATAAAAACAACTGATACGGCGCTAAGCTTTTTCAGCTTACGAGTTTTCATGAAGACCGAACCAAATACTTAGTAGAAGGTCGAATCTTAATTGAACTAAGCTTAGCCTAGATTTCTGATGGGGCAACGCTCTCTGGAAAGCTCTGGTGTGGCAGCTTGGCCACAACTCTTGGCGTTGTCTGTTCAGTGTTTGTTTCACCCTTTACGCAACTGAGACTTGGATGGAGGATCGATGAGGGGGCGTAGGATCGTAGCTGTCAAATGCGGCTCACTAAGGTTGCCAAAACGATTTTGTCAGTCATGGCAGTAGGCAGCTCGATAATCGTTGTTAGTTGGGTGGGTCTCGCACTACTGGGGTATTGAAGCAGCGGCTGTAATCAACGGGCATCTCGGCAATCGCCCAGCCTTGTGCAAACACATCCGGCGTAGCCTATTCCCATAGTACTCCTGGATGAAACGGATGTTACGGGCTACCTCGAAGACTCGCCACTCCGCAGCGCATTGTCGGCGTACAAGTGCCTAAGGCTGGAAATGGAATACTTCTCACCCCCGCGGACCGTTCTGCTGCGCCAGATCTCCCATGCTCACTTCAGCGAAATTGCCTTCGATAGCCTTCTTGAGGAACGCTTCACTTTGCTTGTCTTTCGCAGATGCGTTGTCAATTGAGATTGCCATCAAGATTGCTGTCCCTAGCGACAAATTAATGCTCTTCAAGGCAAAGCTCCTATCCTGGGCATGCTTGCCGATGGACACGCAATAAGCAAAGAGGTTCCAATTGAATACGTGCGGCCACGTGGAAGGTTTCCTAGCCTCGATCTCCCAGGCATGGTCGAGTCCACAGGATTACCGCAGCCCATTTTGCGATTTCACAGGCGGCCTCTTGCGGAGCAGAGCGCCGAGATTGCGGCACCTCGGATTCTTTGTACCGTGGCCCAACCTGTTGCGAACCAATGCAGCATCAAAAGCTTGGGTTTAACAATCCTAAAGAGCCGCTCAACCACCAGAAGACTCGCTCCATAGGCAACGATTATCATCGCCGTGCCAGATAGCCAATGGCCCTTCCCCGCCACGAGCAGGGCCGCCATTTTCAACGGCTCAACAAGTGTGAGCGGCACCAATAGCACGAGAAGGGAAGGGTACGGCTTTAGCTGTTGAATTCGGCGGCGAAGTCTCGCCAAAATGGCAGCCGTCTAATGCGTGGACGGACCATAACGCCATCGGTGAACCTCGTCGGCCGCATAGTAGCAACTAGCGCAGTCCGAAGAACGACAGAACGATCCCGATCACGACGATCAAGCCGACGATATAAATGATCCCGTTCATTGAATGCTCCTCAGCTCACTGCCACGAGTGACAATAGAAGATCCCAGGGATGGTTCCCCAGCTCCGAGTTAGGAAGCGGGCGATCGGTACCTCTCTGAAGGAACGAGACGAGACGTTCGGAGCTTTATCGGAATAAGCCTCGGAGAACAGCGATGAAACCGACCGCTCTCGAGTGTCGGGATTGCTGCCCTTCAGTGCTTCCAGCCTGAGCATTTCAAATGGAACGCAAAGCGGCGAGTGCGAAACTTCGGACGCTGAGGCGCAATACCCCTCAGTTCCAAGTATGGATCCGACGCAGGCCCTAGACTGTTCGGCTGAACGTGTTAACGGACGGTCTTCCAACATGAAAGGGATGTCGTGTCCGAAACAACTATCAAGGTACCCTCGCAAGTCAGAGAAATGGCCGAAAAAACCGTCGATCAGGCCGAGAAGGCGGTCGCTACTTTCCTCGATGCAGCAGCAAAATCCGTCGAGATGGTTCCGGCTCCTGCCAAAGAAGTCTCAAAGAAAACCCTTTCGATAACAGAGCAGAACTTGAAAGCTGCCTTCGAGCATACCCGAAGGTTGATTCACGCATCTGATATCCAGGAATTCATGCGGCTCCAGACTGAGTTTCTCACGTCACAATTTTCCCTTGCCCAAGACCACATGAAAGAACTTGGCAGTGAAATGCTCTCGTCTACCAAATCGGCTGCGCAAGATGTCTCGAACTAATGTCGTTCAAGCGGACCGAGGTAGGCCCTATGAGGCCTGCCTGCTAATTGCCGCATTACATCTTCAAGGATACGGAATAGTGCAGGGAGACTTTCATGCGGATCATTTTACGAACGCAGGCCAGCCTGCAATCAAACGAGCTTCCCAATGAGTAAACGAGCCAAGGACCGGACTTTGAAGAGCTCAACCGCACTTTCGAAGTCTTCGAAGAAAGACCCGGCTGTGGTGGAGCTGAAGATCGAACCTCTGAAGCTTGATACTGTCGAAGCTGTAGATCCTCTGGTTGCGGTCGCAAACATTCCGGAAAAACTCGCGGCCGAGAGTCCAGATGACATTGTCTCGGCTGACTCGAGGGCTCAAGTCTCGGGCGGAGATTTTCCTACCGAGCTTCCGAACACCGCCGCAATTGGCTTGGTATTCCCGTGGGCTCAACAAGCTGAGCTTTTACAAATGGCTGAAAGAAACACAAGATTCATGTCGCACTTCGTTGCTTTATTTATTGGAGCGAGATCGCCTCAAGATCTTCTCGCCATAACCGCTGATTTTTCTAAAGAAGGCGCACTGCTTTTCCAAGAACAGTCGAATGCGACGTTCAAGATGTTGGTCGGCCAACCCGCCAACTAATCACCCAGCCTCGTAGCGAACACTGCCGCCGTAGCCTGCTTCCCGTAGTACTCCTGAATGATTTCGACGGACGTACCCATGTTGCGGGCGACCTCGAATACGCCGACGCCATTCCGCAGGGCATTGACTGCATAGAAGTGTCGGAGGCTGTAAATGGAATACTTCTCGCCGAACGTGCTCCGCTCGATTCCGCCTTCTTTCAGTGCTGCATTTAGTTGGTCGATCAGGGTGGTGATCTTCGATCCGTCCGGCATGGCAAACAGGAAGCCGCTGGAGTGAGCCTCCCTGCGGCCTGTCAAGAATTTGTCTAATCGCTTGACAGCCACCGATCTGACGATCGCATCCCGCTCGCCTGTTTTTCCTCGCACCACAAACCGATAATTGCTGCGTCCTTTTTCGTCCTTGAATGGATGAACATCTCGCACTTTCAGCCTGTTCGCTTCTCCAGGCCGAAAGCCGGTACAAGACACAACCAATACGTATATCTGCAGCAGCTCTCGGCTTTTCCTTGTTCGCACGTCACGAGCTGTCTTGATGCGCCTACACATCGTCCGCCAAAGCTGACGAAACTCCCATTGCTCGAACGCAGGTCGCACCCGCTTTTTCTTGGGCGTATACGTTGCGGTGATATTTGGCTTGCTACCTCGCAGCCCCTGCTCAGCGGCCCATTTCACGATGGCCTTACCGAGCATCATGTCCCACTGGAGCGTCTTGTCAGTTGGATGTCGTTTTGCGTTCTTAGGCAGCACGTCGAACGAGGCGTAGTAATCCCGGCGCCATGGTAAGAACTCCCGCATCACCTTGTCGTCGATGTCCTCGACAGCCAAGTGTCCAGCGTACTCCCGCCAGAACTTCGAGACCCGAACGATCTGCCGCAACATTCCAGCCGAAGTCTTGCCATGAGCATGATCCCGCTCACGGAAGCGAATGTAGTCGTCGATGACGGCCGAGAACGATTTAGATTTTGGCGGAAGGCCTTGCTGGGCCCTGTGTTCTAATTGGAACAACAGGCGTCGGCCGAGCTGCACGGCATTCTCCTCGACGGTCGTCTTCAACGACCGAGTTACATATTTCCCCGGTGAAAGCCGAAAGCGAGCGTAGTAGGTGCCGTTGCGGCGAAAAACCGTGAGCTTGCCATCCTCAAGATAGCGAGCGCCGTCCATTCATGGTGCCCCTGAAGTTCGGCAAGCACCACGATGGTCGACAGCATTTCAACTGAAGGCGGGCAGCCTAGCTGAGGCGATCCGCTAACCCATTGAAGAAGCAACGATCAGTTGCATCAAGCCCAGCGGCCATGACAGTGCTTGTACTTCTTGCCTGAGCCGCAGGGGCAATCCTCGTTGCGGCCGATCTTGCCCCAGCTTGCCGGGTTCTTGGGATCGCGCAACGCCGCGTCGGTGGCCTGCGCTCCGAGCGTGACGCTCGCGAGCGCCATTTCGTCCTCGCCGGTGTTCGGGTCGAACTTGTGCGCTTCCATCGGCGGCAGCACCGGGGCTTCCTGCTCCGGCGGCACGATCTCGACCCGCATCAGCTGCGCCGTGACGGCCTCGCGCAGATGCGCGCTCATCTCCTGGAAGAGGTTGAACGCCTCGGTCTTGTACTCCTGCAGCGGATCGCGCTGGCCGTAGCCGCGCAGGCCGATGACCTGGCGCAGATGGTCGAGCATGATCAGATGCTCGCGCCAGAGATGGTCGAGCGTCTGCAGCAGGATGGTCTTCTCGACGTAACGCATCACGTCGGGACCCCATTGCGCGACCTTTGCGGCCATGTGCTCGTCGGCGCGGGTCTCGATGCGCGTGAGCAGCTCCTCGTCGGCGATGCCCTCTTCCTTGGCCCAGTCCTCGACCGGCAGGTCGAGATCGAGCACGCGCTTGAGCTCTTCCTTCAGGCCCGCGACGTCCCACTGCTCGGCATAGGCATGCTCGGGCACGTGCTTGGCGACGAGGTCGTCGATGAAGGCGTGGCGCATGTCGGCGACGGTCTCGGCGACGCTGTCGTCCTTCATCAGGTCGACGCGCTGGTCGAAGATCACCTTGCGCTGGTCGTTCTGGACGTTGTCGAACTTGAGCAAATTCTTGCGGATATCGAAGTTGCGCGCCTCGACCTTCTGCTGCGCCTTTTCGAGCGCCTTGTTGATCCAGGGATGGATGATGGCCTCGCCCTCCTGCAGGCCGAGACGCTGCAACATGCTGTCGAGGCGATCCGAGCCGAAGATGCGCATCAGATCGTCTTCCAGCGACAGGAAGAATTTCGAGCGGCCGGGATCGCCCTGACGGCCGGAGCGGCCGCGGAGCTGGTTGTCGATGCGGCGGGATTCGTGGCGCTCGGAGCCCATGATGTAGAGGCCGCCGGGCTTCTTCACGGTCTTGGCGGGCTTCGAACCCTTCGCGGGCTCGATCTCGACCTCTTCCTCGGCCTTCAGCACGATGTCGCGGAAGTGCTCGATGTCGGCCTTGATCTGCTCGATCTTCAAGGCCTTCTCGGCTTCGTCCTCGATCGAAGCGGCCTCCTGCTGGATGCGCATTTCCAGCGAGCCGCCGAGCTTGATGTCGGTGCCGCGGCCGGCCATGTTGGTCGCGATCGTGATCGCGCCGGGGACGCCGGCTTCCGCGACGATGTAGGCTTCCTGCTCGTGGAAGCGCGCGTTGAGCACCGCGAACAGCTTTGCCGGTTTGCCGGCGCGGGCCGCCGCGTACAGCTTCTGCATCGAATTTTCGTTACCGAAATCGATCTGCCGATAGCCGTGCTTCTTGAGATATTCGGCGATCACTTCCGATTTTTCGATCGAGGCGGTGCCGACCAGCACCGGCTGCAGCCGCGCATTGGCGCGCTCGATCTCGGCCAGAATCGCGGCGTATTTCTCGTTCTGGGTGCGATAGACCTCGTCGTCTTCGTCGAGACGGGCGACCGGCAAATTGGTCGGGATCTCCACGACCTCGAGCTTGTAGATGTCGAACAATTCGTCGGCTTCGGTCAGCGCCGTGCCGGTCATGCCCGCGAGCTTTTCGTACATCCGGAAATAGTTCTGGAAGGTGATCGAGGCCAGCGTCTGGTTTTCCGGCTGGACCTGCACGTGCTCCTTGGCTTCCAGGGCCTGATGCAGGCCTTCCGAATAGCGGCGGCCCTGCATCATGCGACCGGTGAACTCGTCGATGATGACGACCTCGTCGTCGCGGACGATGTAGTCCTTGTCGCGCGTGAACAGCGTGTGGGCGCGCAGCGCCTGATTGATGTGGTGCACGACGGAAACGTTCTCGACGTCGTAGAGCGATTCACCCTTGAGCTGGCCGGCATCGCGCAGCAGCGTCTCGATCTTCTCCATGCCGGCTTCGGTCAGCGTCACCGTGCGCTGCTTCTCGTCGACGTCGTAGTCGGACTTGTCGAGCTTGGGCAGGAAGCCGTCGATGGTGTTGTAGAAGTCGGAGCGGTCGTCGAGCGGGCCGGAGATGATCAGCGGCGTGCGCGCTTCGTCGATCAGGATGGAGTCGACTTCGTCGACGATCGCGTAGAAGTGCGGCCGCTGGACCATGTCCTCGAGCCGGTACTTCATGTTGTCGCGCAGATAGTCGAAGCCGTATTCGTTGTTGGTGCCGTAGGTGATGTCGCAGGCATAGGCCGTCTTGCGCTCGGAATCGTCGAGGCCGTGCACGATCACGCCGGTGGTCAGGCCGAGGAAGCCGTAGATCTGGCCCATCCAGGCGGAGTCGCGGCGGGCGAGGTAGTCGTTGACCGTGACGACGTGGACGCCCTTGCCGGCGAGCGCGTTGAGGTAGACCGCGAGCGTTGCGACCAGGGTCTTGCCTTCGCCGGTCTTCATCTCGGCGATGTCGCCCTCGTGCAGCACCATGCCGCCGATCAGCTGGACATCGAAATGGCGCTGGCCGAGCGTCCGCTTGGCGGCTTCACGGACCGTGGCGAAAGCGGGGACCAGCAGGTCGTCAAGGGTCTTGCCCTCGGCGAGCTGCTTCCTGAACTCGACGGTGCGGGCCTTGAGGGCCTCGTCGGAGAGTTTCGAGACCTCGGGCTCCAGCGCGTTGATCGCGTTGACGCGGGACTGATATCCCTTCACCCGCCGGTCGTTGGCGGAGCCGAAAAACTTGCGGGCGAGCGCGCCGATCATGCTTAGTTCCTGTGTTCGCGATTCAACCGCGTTCGCGTTGCAGCCAAGAGGTTGTCACCCGCCTGCCTATCAACTCACCGTGACGCCTGCTGGGCGCCAGAGCCCCGTCTGCGGGGGGTCCATCCGCCATATGGGTGGGAGTTGGGCAAGTCTGGGTTCAACGGCCAAAAACGCAGCAAAATAAACGCCATCGCATGGACGCGACCGGGCAGAGATATGGCCCGGTCAGGGCCTTGTCAACGGCGGGTGCATTGCGGCTAATTCATCATTTTGACAGACTTTTCGCGTTGCCAAGGCCCCCTGAATTGGGCGAGTGTCCGCCCCGCTCGAGCAGCCCCCTGCTTCAACAAAAGGATTTTCCATGACCACCTCGTTCCCGGTAACCAGAACCGGCCTGCGCTTCGGCCTCGCCACCGCCCTCGTGGGCTGCCTTGCGCTGGCGCTGATCGCGGGTCCCGGCCGGGCTGCCGACGATCCGGTGCTGGCGAAGGTCAATGGCGCGGAAATCAAGAAGAGCGACGTCGCCATGGCCGAAGAGGAACTCGGGCCGAGCCTCGCCCAGATGGACCCGGCGACCAAGGACGAGAACGTCCTGTCCTTCCTGATCGACATGAAGATCGTCGGCAAGGCCGCCGAGGACAAGAAGCTCGCCGAGGGCGAGGAGTTCAAGAAGCGGCTCGCGTTCGCCCGCAACCGCCTGCTGATGGACAGCCTGCTCGCCGGCGAGGGCAAGGCCGCCACCACCCCGGATGCCATGAAGAAGGTCTATGAGGAGGCCTCCAAGCAGATCACCGGCGAGCAGGAAGTGCACGCCCGCCACATCCTGGTCGAGACCGAGGACGAGGCCAAGGCGGTGAAGGCCGAACTCGACAAGGGCGCCGATTTCGCCGAACTCGCCAAGAAGAAGTCCAAGGATCCGGGCTCGGCCGACGGCGGCGACCTCGGCTTCTTCACCAAGGAGCAGATGGTGCCGGAATTCTCGGCGGTCGCCTTCGCGCTCGAGCCGGGCAAGATCTCCGACCCCGTGAAGTCGCAGTTCGGCTGGCACGTCATCAAGGTCGAGGAAAAGCGCAGCCGCAAGGCGCCGGACTTCGAGCAGGTCAAGGCGCAGATCGAGCAGTATGTCACCCGCAAGGCCCAGGCCGATTACGTCGCCAAGCTGCGCGCGGAAGCCAAGGTCGAGCGGCTGGACCAGCCGGCGGATGCGGCAAAGGACGCCAAGCCGGCCGATGCGGCCAAGCCGGCTGACGCCAAGCCGTCCGACAGCAAGATGGCGCCCCCGGCGAAGAAGTAAGAATTCGCTGTCACTTCGGTGACGTGAAGAGTATCTAAGCCTTTGTGATGCCCGGCCCCCGCGCCGGGCATCTGCATGTCCAGATCCCACCAAGGCGCCCCGATGTCCTCCTCCGTTTCCCCCCTCGCCCCGAAACACGTTCCCGACATGCCCGTGATCGCGGGGGTCCGTCTCGCGACGGCCGAAGCCGGCATTCGCTACAAGAACCGCACCGACGTGCTGCTGGCGGTGATGGACAAGGGCACCGCGGTCGCAGGCGTCTTCACCAAGTCGAAATGTCCCTCCGCGCCGGTGGAATGGTGCCGCGCCAAGCTGAAAGGCGGCAAGGCCCGCGCGTTGGTGGTCAATTCCGGCAACGCCAATGCCTTCACCGGCAAGACCGGCCGCAGCTCCACGGCACTGACCGCGAAGATCGCGGCCAAGGCCGTCGGATGCACCGAGGGTGAGATCTTCCTGGCCTCGACCGGCGTGATCGGCGAGCCGCTGGATGCGACCAAGTTCGACGGCGTGCTCGGGAGGCTCGCGGAAACCGCCGAGGCCGGCGATTATCTCGCCGCCGCCAAGGCGATCATGACCACCGACACCTTCCCGAAGGTCGCGACCGCGACCGTGAAGCTCGGCAAAGCCAAGGTCACCATCAACGGCATGGCCAAGGGTGCCGGCATGATCGCGCCCGATATGGCGACGATGCTGTCCTTCATCTTCACCGACGCACCGATCGCGCCTGCCGCGCTGCAGGCGCTGCTCAAAAGCGGCGTCGAGGACACCTTCAACGCGGTCACGATCGACGGCGACACCTCGACCTCGGACACGCTGCTGGCCTTTGCCACCGGTGCTGCTGCGGAACACGGCGCGCCGAAGATCAGTCGCGCCACCGACCCGCGCCTGAAAGCCTTCGTCAAGGCCTTCAACCAGGTGCTCGCCAATCTTTCCGAGCAAGTGGCCCGCGACGGCGAAGGCGCGCGCAAGCTGGTCGAGATCACCGTCGAGGGCGCCAAGACCAAGGCCTCGGCGCGCAAGATCGCGATGTCGATCGCGAACTCGCCGCTGGTGAAGACCGCAATCGCCGGCGAGGACGCCAATTGGGGCCGCGTGGTGATGGCGGTCGGCAAGGCCGGCGAGCCGGCTGACCGCGACAAGCTCTCGATCTCCTTCAACGGCATCCGCGTCGCCAGGAGCGGCGCGCGAGATCCGTCCTATGACGAGGCGCAGGTGTCGGAAGCGATGAAGGCGCCGGAGATCGCGATCAAGGTCTCGCTCGGCCTCGGCAAGGGCCGCGACCGCGTACTGACCTGCGACCTCACCAAGGAGTATGTCGCGATCAACGGGGATTACAGGTCGTGAATCTGATGTCCCTCTCTTGGTTCTCCACCGGAGAACGAGGTCCAGCATGCAGCCGGGCGAGGAGCTCGCTTCAATTTCCTGGCTGCCTTTAGCTTTCGTTAATGATGCCGCTCGATCCGGCAGCGTCGGATTTTCGGCCACCCATGTTCGCGACATCGGCGTAAGCTTTACTTAACAGCCCATCTTCAAAGTTCCGCTCTGCCGAGAGGTCGTCAGAGGCCGCCCGGTTGCGCTCCCGGTCCTCGATCCCCGATCGGCCAGAGAAATTGCCTCTGCCGGGACCCACGGCGATTAGGATGAAGATCATGCTTCGGGCTTGGTTGTATCGTTTTGCCAGAAATCGCAAGGCCAACGTCGCCGTGATGTTTGCAATTGTGATGGTTCCGACAATCTTTCTGCTCGGGATGGCGCTGGACTATACGCATACGCAGCACATGAAGGTTGATCTCGACTCTGCCGTCGATGCTGCCGCCGTCGCCGCCGTCACCTCGACGATGATGCAGAAGAGCCCGCAGGTCGCCCAAACCACAGCGAAGAACGTTTTCAACATCACCGCGAATGGCCTGGTCAGCAACAACAACCTGGCCGCACCGCCAACTCTCACGGTCACCGTCAATTGCAGCAAACCCGACTCCACAACGGGCTACTGTACCTACGCTCCCTGCCCCGGCCTGGACTCTGTCTTTGCTGACCCTGTCAACTCAAACAACCAAGTCGTTCGCAACGTCCAGGTTTGCTACACTGCGGCCGCAAACAACGCCTTCCCGAGCGTGCTCAAGCAGGTGAGTTGGCCGTTCGCAGGCCAGGCAGCGACACGCAACCAGGGCGCGCCCAACATCGATTTCTATCTCTTGCTGGACGCCTCGCCTTCCATGGCGATCGGCGCGACCTCGAGCGACATCAAAACGCTGATCGCGAACACGCAAAAGCAGGTCGATTCATCGACCGGGACGAAAGGATGCGGATTCGCATGCCACCAGACTAATCCTGCCGCGGACAATCTGGGCAATCCAGGCGGGATTGATAACTACCAACTTGCTCGCAATCTTGGCCTCACGTTACGGATCGATCGGGTAACGCAAGCGGTCAAATCGCTGATGAATACGGCCTATCAGATATCGAGCATCAACAGAAATACGTATGGGGTTGCGATCTATACCTTCGATACTGCTCTAAACAATTCTCCGACAAGCGGCAGCAGTTCGGCGGTCTTCGCACCTTCCGGAAAACCTGGGGTGGTGCGAACTCCCACGACGCCTGCCACAACGACCAGCTACACGGTAGCGACCATCCAGAGCAAGGCCGACAACATTCAGGTCCTGCCGGTCTACAAGAACAACTGGCTGACATCGTCGAACAATAATAGCGACGCCGACACCAGCATTGCGGGCGGATTAAGCGCTCTCAACAAGATCATGCCGACTCCGGGGAACGGCACCAATGTCGCCAACGATACGCCACAGGAAGTCGTCTTCCTCGTTACCGACGGCCTTGAGGACGTGAACATCACGACCGACCCGTACACGAACTCCTGCAATAAGAAACTCACTGGTAAGCGCTGCCAGCAACCGCTCGACCCCGCGATCTGCACCACCATCAAGAACAGGAAGATCCGTATCGCGGTGATCTACACCGAATACGACGACTCGGCGCTACATACATCCAACGGCTGGTACGATTCATGGATCTACCCCTTCAACAGCACGTCCACCGGCTCGACCAGCCAGATCGAGACAAATCTGCAAGCCTGCGCCTCGTCGCCCGATTTGTACAAAAAGGTGGCGACCGACGACGACATTACGTCCGCGCTCCAGAGCCTGTTCCTGAAGGTCGCGTCCGATCCGCGCCTGACCCAGTAGAGAAAGCAGTCATGACCGCCGCGCACGCCGTGCCCACAACCAAACGCCGCCGCTGGCGCGCGTTCCTTGCCGACCGGAACGGCGCAACCGCGGTCGAGTTCGCGCTGATCGGTCCGGCATTCATCGCTTTGTTGCTCGGAATCATCCAGACCTTCCTTGTTTTCTTTGCCCAGCAGCTCCTGGAGCAAGTGGTGAACCAATCGAGCCGGGCGATCCTGACGGGGCAGGCGCAGGCCGCGAGCATGACCCAAGCCCAGTTTGCCACTGCAGTCTGCTCCAACGTTGTGATCTTGTTCGACTGCAGCAAGATGATGATCGACGTCCAAGTAGCCGGATCATGGTCTTCGGCGAACACTGGCGCGCCAGCCCTGACGTTTGACGGCAGCGGCAACGTGACGAACGTCTGGAAATTCAACCCCGGCAATCAGGGCGACATCGTTGTCGTGCGGGTGATGTATCAATGGCCGGTTTTCCTAGGTCCGCTCGGCTTCAATCTGGCGAACCAGTCGAATGGCAAACGCCTGATCATGTCATCCACGGCTTTCATGAACGAGGCCTTTGTCAACTCATGAGCCGGATGCTTCATTACGTGCGAAACTTGTGGGCCGACACGCGCGCGGTGGCCGCGGTGGAATTCGCGATTGTGGTGCCGTTCATGCTGCTGCTCTATGTGGGCGGCGTCGAACTCGGGAACGGGCTCGCCATCAGCGTCAAGGTCAGCGAAACCGCCCACACGGTCGCGGACCTGGTGTCACGAAACGCGTGCGTCACCGATGCATCGCTAAGCACCATGCTTGGAGCATCGGCGGTGACGATCGCTCCCTATGCCTCAGCGAATACGACGGTAGTCGTGTCGGAAGTATCCACGGACGCCAGCGGCAAAGCGACGGTGACCTGGAGCAAAGCACTCAACGGCACCGCGCGGCCAGTAGCTCAGCAGGTGATTTTGCCAGCGGCCCTCGGCACGCCCTCACCTTCCAACACATCGTTGATACTCGGCGAGGTGACGTATCAATACACGCCCAACCTTGGCTATGCGATCACCGGGACTATCCCGATCGGCGAGAACTATTACCTGTTTCCACGCGTTTCCTCCGCCGTACAGTATCCATGCAGCTGAAATATCGCCGGCCGAGCCGGTAGAACCGCACGGCGATTGCGGCTAATGAAAGCGGCATGGCTGATCTCAAACTGACGCTCGTGGTGGCTTGCGCGCTGGTCGACGCCGACAAGCGCGTCCTGATCGCGCAGCGCCCCGAGGGCAAGACGCTGGCCGGCCTTTGGGAATTTCCCGGCGGCAAGTGCGAGCCCAGCGAGCGGCCGGAACAGAGCCTGATCCGCGAACTCCACGAGGAGCTCGGCATCACCGTCGCCGAACCCTGTCTGGCGCCGCTGACGTTCGCGAGCTACGGCTACGAGACCTTCCACCTCCTGATGCCGCTCTTCATTTGCCGGCGCTGGGAGGGACAGGTCACGCCGCGCGAAGGCCAGGCCCTGGCCTGGGTTCGCGCCAACAAGCTGCGCGACTATCCCATGCCGCCCGCGGACATTCCGCTGATCCCGCATTTGATTGATTTGTTGATGTGAATTCGAAGCGGGCACCACACTCTCGGCGTCATGCCCGGGCTTGTCCCGGGCATCCACGATCTTCGTGCTGAACCGAGAGGCGTGGATGGCCGGGACATAGGCGAGCGGAAGCGACGCCGTCCCTCGGACGGCATGCCGGCCATGACGGCGGAAAGAGCTTACGTCCCTCCGGCCTTCTTCACCGCTTCCGCCAGGCTCGCCTTCGCTGATCCAGGCTTGAGCGGCTGCTGCTGGCTCGCATGCGGCGCCCAGCCGGAAAGCCAGATGATGTCGAATGTCGCACGGATGCGGCCGTCGGCGTCGGCAAAGCGTTCCGCGTAGATTTCAGCCATCCGCAGCAGCGTCGATCGCCGGCTGGGCGTGCGTCGCCGCTCGATCAGCACATTGGCGGCGCCCATGCGCCTGATATCCTGCATCAGCGCGAACGCGTTGGCGTAGCGCACCACGACGCGGTCGACATCGGTGACCGGCAGCGCAAACCCCGCCCGCTGCAACAGCGCGCCAACGTCGCGCAGATCGGCGAACGGTGCGACTCGCGGCGATACGCCGCCCTCGCATTCGGCCTCGGCGGCGGCAAAGGCCTGGCGCAGCTCGGTCAGGCTGTCGCCGCCGATCATCGCCGCCAGCAGCAGCCCGTCCGGCCTCAGCGCGCGACGGATCTGCGCGAGCACACCCGGCAGATCGTTGGCGAATTGCAGCGCCAGCGCCGAGACCACGAGATCGAGGCTCTCCGGTGCAAAGGGTAGCTTCTCCGCACCCGACGCATCGAGCTCAATGCGCTCGATCGAGGGCAGTCGCGCGCGCAGCACCGCGAGACCCTCGCCGGGCGTCCAGAGATCGGCCGCCGTGTGAAACTCCCGCATTACCGCGGCAAGCCGGTCGGAGATGTCCTCGGCGACCCGATCCAGCAGGAAGCTCGCGGCACCTTGCGCCTGCGCGCGGCGCTGTCGCGCGCGCAGCAAAGCACGATCGAACAAAGCGGGCGGGGTTTGTGGGTCTTGAGCCATGCCGCTGGTTACGCCGATCATGCTGGTTCTGGCAATCCACTGCGCGCGGCGCTAGCCTTGCCTCATGGAGCCGACACCGGCCCCCGTGTTCCAAACTAGCAATCCGCACCAGGCCCGCGGCGCCGGAGCGTCAAACGATGATCACCTGTTATCTGCGATACGAGATCCCCCCGGACAAGCTCGCCGAATTCGAAGCCTATGGCAGGATGTGGCTGGAACTAGTGCCAAGATTCGGCGGCATCCACCACGGGTACTTCCTGCCATCGGAAGGCGCCAGCGACGTCGCCCTCGCGATGTTCAGCTTCCCGAGCTTCGCGGCGTACGAACAATATCGGAAGGACAGCGCCGAAGATCCGGACGTCCAGAAAGCGATCGAGTTCGCAAGGCAAACGCGCTGCTTTCGCCGTTATGAGCGATCGTTCTTCCGGCCCGTGCTGCCGAAAGAGCCGTAGGCCGGGCGCGGACGAGAACAGCCCATTGACTTGAGCGTGGCGCAGGACGGCGCTAGCCTTGCCCAATGGACGCCGAGGCATCACCACCACGCTCCATTTCCAGCCATTTGCGCGGCGCGCTTCAGGCCTGCCGAGGTGTGATGGCGCATCTGCCAAGGCTTGCACTCGACATCGCGCTGCCGACGCTGTGCGTGTCCTGCCGCGAGCCGGTCGACGGCGAGGGCGTGTGCGCGGCGTGCTGGGCGCGGCTGTCGTTCATCGAACGGCCCTACTGCCCGCGGCTCGGCATTCCTTTTGTGTACGATCCCGGGCCCGACATGCTGTCGATGGAGGCGATCGCGAGCCCGCCGGCCTACCAGCGGGCGCGCGCCGCGGTGCGTTATGACGACGTCGCGCGCACCCTGGTGCATGCGCTGAAATACCAGGATCGCACGGATTTGGCGCCCGCCATGGGCCGCTGGATGGCGCGCGCGGGCGGCGAACTGCTCGCCGAGGCTGACATGCTGGTGCCCGTTCCCCTGCATTGGCGAAGGGCCTGGCGCCGCCGTTACAACCAGTCCGGGGCGCTGGCGCGGATCATCGAGCGGCAGAGCGGAGTGAAAGTGAAGGCTGAGGTGCTGCGCCGGGTACGCGCGACCGAGCAGCAGATCGGCCTGTCGCGGGCCCAGCGCGCCACCAATGTGCAGGGCGCATTCCAGGTATCCCCCGACCGCCAGGCGGACGTCCAGGGTCGGCGCATTGTCCTCATCGACGACGTCCTGACGTCGGGCGCGACGCTGGATGCGTGTGCGCGGGCCCTGCTCCGGGCCAAAGCGGCGCAAGTGGACGTGCTGGTGTTTGCCCGGGTTGTCGAGAGCCGGTGAAGTCCCATATAATTCAATGAATTCATGACATGAGAGCGCCAGACAAGATGACCGCTGCTGTCGAGATCTACACGAGGCCGGGCTGCGGGTATTGTTCCGCCGCCAAGTCGCTGCTGACCCGCAAGAAGGCGACGTTCACGGAGTTCGATATCGCCAAGAACCCGTCCTGGCGCCAGGAGATGTACGATCGCGCCGGCGAGGGCTCGACCTTCCCTCAGATCTGGATCGGCGGAGCCCATGTCGGGGGCTGCGACGAGCTCTACGCGCTCGATCGCGAAGGCAAGCTCGACGGCATGCTCGAAAGCGTCAAGGCGGAGTCATGAGCGACAACAGGACCTTCACGGCGGCTATGGTGCAGATGCGCACCGGCCTGATGCCCGAGCCCAGCCTCGCGCAGGCCACCAGGCTGATCCGCCAGGCTGTAGCCAATGGCGCCGACTACGTGCAGACGCCCGAAGTCAGCAACATGATGCAGCTCAACCGCAAGGCCCTGTTCGAGCACCTCCAGAGCCAAGACGACGACAGCTCGCTGAGGGCGTACCGGGCGCTCGCGGCGGAACTGAAGATCCACATCCATGTCGGCTCGCTGGCGCTGCGCTTTTCGGACGAGAAAGCGGTCAACCGCTCGTTCCTGATCGGGCCCGAGGGCAATGTGCTCGCGAGCTACGACAAGATCCACATGTTCGATATCGAGCTGCCTGACGGCGAGAGCTATCGCGAATCCGCCAATTACCAGCCGGGCGAGACGGCCGTGATCTCCGACCTGCCCTGGGGCCGCGTCGGCCTGACGATCTGTTATGACGTGCGCTTCCCCGCGCTCTACCGCGCGCTGGCCGAAAGCGGCGCGTACTTCATCACGGTGCCCTCGGCCTTTACCCGCAAGACCGGCGAGGCGCATTGGCACGTGCTGTTGCGTGCGCGCGCGATCGAGACCGGTTGCTTCATCTTCGCCGCGGCACAGGCAGGCCTGCACGAGAACAAGCGCGAGACTTATGGCCATTCGCTGATCATCGATCCCTGGGGCGAGATCCTCGCCGAAGGCGATGTCGAGCCCGGCATCATCATGGCAAAAATCGATCCGGCCAAGGTCGAGACCGCGCGCCGCGCGATACCCTCACTCCAGCACGGCCGCCGCTTCGGCGTCGCCGACCCCAAGGCGGGGCCGGATCATCTGCACCTGGTGCGGGGATCGGCATGATCCGCTACGCGCTCCGCTGCGACCGGAGCCACGACTTCGAGAGTTGGTTCCAGAGCTCGGCCGCGTACGACCAGCAGGTGAAGCGCAAGCTCGTGACCTGTCCGATTTGCGGCTCGGCCAAGGTCGACAAGGCGATCATGGCGCCGCGCATCGTCGGCAAGAAGGGCCGCGGACGCGCCACGCCCCCGCCTGAGCCCACCGCCACGATGACCGCGCCCGAAGCTGCGCAATCCGCACCGACCTCGCTGCTGATGGCGCAGGAGCGCGAGCTGCGCGCCAAGCTCAAAGAGCTGCGCGATCACATCGTGAAGAACGCCGACAATGTCGGCGAGCGATTCGCCACCGAAGCCCGCGCGATGCATTACGGCGACAAGGAGCACCGTCCGATCTATGGCGAGGCCTCGCCCGACGAGGCCAAGTCGCTGATCGACGAAGGCATCGAGGTGTCGCCGCTGCCGACGCTGCCGGAAGATCGGAATTAGACTCCCACCAACACCGCCACGCCGACCACGATCAGCACGATGCCAATAATCTCGCGCGGCGCGATCGGCTGCTTGAACGAATAGTACGCCACGCCTTGCGCGAACAGCACCTCGATCAAAGCGAGGGTGCGGACATTGGCGGCGGCCGTCAGCGCGAACGCCAGGAACCAGAACTGCGAGGCGAAGGCGCCCATGAAGCCGGCGAGCAGCGATGGCTTCCAAAGCCTCAGGATCGACTGAAGCACTTTTGGCGCCCGCCAGAGCAGATAGACCGTCAGGATCAGCGTCTGCACGAACAGGCCGAGCACCAGCGTGAACGATGCCGCAGTCACGAACGAGACATCAGGCACGTTGATGATGGCGCCGCGGAAGCCGACCGCAGAGAGCGCGAAGGCCGCGGCCGCGACGAGGCCGGTGATGGTCGGCTTCAATTCGGCAAAGCTCTTCTCGCCGCCGGGCCGCAGCGCGGTGATGACGACGCCGATTGTCGCGATCACGATCGCAAGCACCTTCAGCCATGTCAGATGATCGCCGAGGAAGACGAAGCCGAAGATGGCGGTCTGGATCGCCTCGGTTTTCAAATAGGCCGTCGTCACCACGAAGGAGCGGTCGTTCATGGCGAGCAGCATCAGGCCGGTCGCGACGATCTGGCTGAGCGCGCCGAGCAGGAGCCACGGCCAGAACACACCGGGCGGCATATCGAGATGATCGCCGGTGGCGACCAGCACCACCGCCAGGAAAAGCAGCGAGAACGGAAAGCCGAACAGGAAGCGGATATTGGTTGCGCCCCAGGTCCCCAGCGGCTTCGTCAGCGACCGCTGCATCGCATTGCGCGCGACCTGGCCGAGCGCGGCAATGACGGTGAAGGGAATCCAGAGGCTGGCGATGGTCAACATGGGTGGGACTGCGCTGGGAGCGAGAGGACGTTGAGTCAACGTGCCGCTCGCGCTCAAGCAGGTCAATCACGCGGATGTCATGGGTGCGATGCTTGCCTGACGAATTCGGTGTCGTCCTGGACAAGCGAAGCGCAGATCCAGGACCCATTACCCCAGGGAGTGGTTTGGCGAAGACTCGTAATTATCAGTTTTCGCCTAACTAAACCCTGGCTTTCGCCAGGACGACGCCGAATGTTTGGAAGCGGCAACGCCTCACACCATGCCTTCCGCCACCACCATGTAGTTCACGTCCATGTCTGACGAGAGGGTCCATTTGTCGGCGAAGGGGCTGTAGACGACGCCGGTCTGCTCGGTGATGACCAGGCGGTTGTCGAGCAGGTATTTCGTCAGCTCGTCGGGGGTGACGAACTTGTTCCACTCGTGGGTGCCGCGCGGCAGCCAGCGCAGGACATATTCAGCGCCGACGATGGCAAGCGCAAAGCTCTTCCAGTTCCTGTTCAGCGTCGAGACCACCATCAGGCCGTTCGGCTTCAGCATCGCGGCGCAGCGCTTCAGGAAAACGCCGACGTCGACGACGTGCTCGACCACCTCCATCGCCAGAACGATGTCGAAGCGCTCGCGCGGGTCGATCTCCTCAACCGTGGTGCAGCGATAGTCGATCGCGAGGTGCGCCTTGTCGGCATGCAGCTTGGCGGCCGCGATGTTGCTGACCGACGGATCGACGCCGATGACCTGCGCACCCAGGCGCGACAACGGCTCGCAGAGCAGGCCGGCGCCACAGCCGATGTCGAGCACGCGCAGACCGCCGAGGCAGTTGAGGCTGCGCGCGTTGCGCTCGAACTTGCGGCAGGCGGCATCGCGGATATACCCGAGCCGCAGCGGGTTGATCCGGTGCAGCGGTGCCATCTTGCCGTTGGGATCCCACCACTCGACCGAGAGCTTTGAGAATTTCGCGATCTCGGCGGCATCGACGGTCGAGCCCGGCGAGGTGCTTGCGGTTACGGAAGTATCTTGCTGCATGCTCATGGTTACGCGCGGTCCTACCGCGTGGTGATCGAACTACGGAAGGCGAGCGGCGAGGCGATGGTCTTGATCGTCTCGATCCCCTCGCCGACGCCGCGAATCGTCACGTCGCCGTAGTTGAGAATTCGTCCAAGAATGGTCTGATCGACATCGACGCTCTCGACCTTGTCCAGCGCCATCTCGAAGGTGCGGCGCTTGATGAAGCCGGTCTTGTGCACGACCCGCAAATTGGTCACGTCGGTCTCGGTGGTAAAGCGATGGAACCAGCCCTTCACAGTCCAGTACAGCGCCGCCAGAGCGACCAGGCCGGCCGCAACCAGACAGAGCATGACGAGCCCCTCGACGGTGGTTTGCCGGGACAGGACGAACAGGACCAGCGCCACGATCCAGGCCAGGATCGCCGGAAAATAGAAGATCCAGTGCGCATTGGTCGAATACAGCACCTTCTCGCCAGGCTGCAGGATCTCGTCGATATAGCGCGCCATGATCTCGGTTAACCCACTACCCCGCACCCTGCCCCGCAGGAACCCGCTTGCCCCCGGCCCCGCCGCTATGTATACGCGCGGTCGGTGTCCGCGAGGCCCGTCCAGTGCGGGCCACCATACTGATCCTTATGAAGGAATGCACGCGTCGTCATGAGCCGCCTCGTGATGAAATTCGGCGGCACGTCCGTCGCCAACATCGAACGTATCCGCAACGTCGCACGCCATGTGAAGCGTGAGGTCGACGCCGGCCATGAAGTGGCCGTGGTCGTCTCGGCGATGTCCGGTAAAACCAACGAGCTGGTGGCCTGGTGCACCGAGGCCTCGCCGATGCACGACGCGCGCGAATACGACGCCGTGGTCGCCTCGGGCGAACAGGTGACGTCCGGCCTGCTTGCCATCGTGCTTCAGGGCATGGGTATCCAGGCCCGCTCCTGGCAGGGCTGGCAGATCCCGATCACGACCAGCGACGCCCATGCTTCGGCCCGGATCGAGGGCATCGACGGCAGCGAGATCATCAAGCGCTTCAGGGAGCGCAAGGAAGTCGCCGTGATCGCCGGCTTCCAGGGCATCAACCCCGAGACCAACCGCATCACCACGCTCGGCCGCGGCGGCTCCGATACCTCGGCCGTGGCGATCGCCGCCGCCGTGAAGGCGGACCGCTGCGACATCTACACCGACGTCGACGGTGTCTACACCACCGATCCGCGAATCGTGCCGAAGGCGCGCCGGCTCGACAAGATCGCATTTGAAGACATGCTGGAGCTGGCCTCCCAGGGCGCCAAGGTGCTCCAGGTCCGCTCGGTGGAACTCGGCATGGTCCACAACATGCCAATTTTCGTCCGCTCGAGCTTCGACAAGCCCGAGGATATCGACCCGCATGCCAACCAGCCGCCCGGCACGCTGATCTGCAGCGAGGAGGAGATCATGGAAAGCCACATCGTCACCGGCATCGCCTTTTCGAAGGACGAGGCCCAGATCTCGGTACGCCAGATCGAGGACAAGCCCGGCGTGGCGGCGTCGATCTTCGGCCCGCTCGCCAATGCCAACATCAACGTCGACATGATCGTGCAGAACGTCTCCGAGGACGGGAAGACCACCGACCTCACCTTCACGGTCCCGGCCGCCGACTACACCAGGGCCAAGGAGACGATTACCGCGGCCAAGAGCCAGATCAATTATGCCCGGCTCGACACGGCTACCGATGTCGCCAAGATCTCGGTGATCGGCAGCGGCATGCGCAGCCATGCCGGCGTTGCCGCCCAGGCGTTCTCGGCCCTCGCAGGACGGAATATCAACATCCGGGCCATTACAACCTCCGAGATCAAATTCTCGGTTCTAATCGACACCGCCTATACCGAGCTTGCGGTGCGCACCCTGCACACGCTCTACGGTCTCGATCAGGCTTAGGCTAATTTTCTCTTAGCGGTCGCAGCAAACGCGAAGGTGTCCACACTTTCGCGTTTGGCAGGCGTTTTGCTTGGCAAAACAAGCCCCAATTCGCTATACGGCGAACTGGGTGGGCTGCCAGAAACTGTGCCCCAGTTGAGGCGGTGCTGATTCGGCCCAGGCAACCGCCGGGGCTGGCGCCGGACGAGCAAATTTGTTGTTTTTCTGGATTTCTGGGCGAGCCGCCGCGGGTCCTTTCGGCCCCGGCAGACGGAGGAGATTGACGGTTCATGCGGAGCGCGTCGGGAGGTCCCCGCGTCTTGTTGAGACGGCTCCGCGAAACCATGGCGGAGCAGGTCTCGGCCCAGGAGCGGCTGGACAAGATCGTGGTGCTGATCGCCGCCAACATGGTGGCCGAGGTGTGCTCGGTCTATGTGCTGCGCGTCGACAACACGCTCGAGCTCTATGCCACCGAAGGCCTCAACCGCGAGGCGGTGCACCACACCGTGCTCAGCGCCCATGAGGGCCTGGTCGGCCTGGTCGCGAGCGAGGCAACGCCTCTCAACCTAAGCGATGCGCAAAGCCATCCGGCCTTCTCGTTCCGCCCGGAGACCGGCGAAGAGATTTACCACTCCTTCCTCGGCGTGCCGATCCTGCGCGCCGGCAACACGCTCGGCGTGCTGGTGGTGCAGAATCGCGCCAAGCGCAACTATGTCGAGGAGGAGCTCGAGGCGCTTCAGACCACCGCGATGGTGCTGGCGGAGCTGATCGCCTCCGGCGAGCTGTCTGCGCTGGCCCAGCCAGGCCATGAGCCCGCGGCGCGCCATTCGGCGCAGAAGGTCGGCGCCATCCTGTCGGAAGGCATCGCACTCGGCCATGTCGTGCTGCACGAGCCGCGCGTGGTTATCAAGGACTACATCGCCGAGGACCTGCCAAAGGAGATCAAGCGGCTCGACACCGCGCTCGCCAAGCTGCGCGCCGATCTCGACCGCATGCTGGAGCGCGGCGACGTCGCCGAGGGCGGCGAGCATCGCGAGGTGCTGGAAGCCTACCGCATGTTCGCCAACGACCAGGGCTGGTCGCACAAGCTGCACGAGGCGGTCGCCACCGGCCTCACGGCGGAAGCCGCCGTCGAGCGTGTGCAATCCGACACCCGCGCGCGCATGCTGCGCTCGACAGATCCCTATTTGCGCGACCGGCTGCATGATCTCGAGGATCTCGGCTATCGCCTGATGCGACAGCTGGTCGGCCAGGATCACGCGCCGTCACGCGAACAATTGCCCGACAACGCCATCGTCATCGCGCGCGCGATGGGCCCGGCGGCGCTGCTCGACTATGACCGCAAGCGCCTGCGCGGCATCATATTGGAGGAAGGCACCGCCAATTCCCACGTCTCGATCGTGGCGCGCGCGCTCGGCATTCCCGCGGTCGGCGAAGTCCCGAACGCGCCTGGTATCGCCGATCCCGGCGACGCCGTCATCGTCGACGGCACCTCCGGCATGATCTATGTGCGCCCATCGCAGGAGGTCGAAGCGGCCTTCGCCGAGCGCGTGCGCTTCCGGGCCCGCCGCCAGGCGCAGTATCTGGCGCTGCGCGACCGGCCCTGCGTCACCAAGGACGGCCAGAAGGTCGAGCTGATGATCAATGCGGGTCTCGCGATCGACTTGCCGCACATCGAAGACACCGGCAGCGCCGGCATCGGCCTGTTCCGCACCGAGCTGCAATTCATGGTCGGCCAGAGCCTGCCGCGCACCAGCGACCAGCTCGCGCTCTATCGCACCGTGCTGGATGCCGCCGGCACCAAGCCCGTCACCTTCCGCACCCTCGACATCGGCGGCGACAAGGCGCTGCCTTATATGGAGGCGGTAATCGAGGAGAACCCCGCGCTCGGATGGCGCGCGATCCGGCTCGGGCTCGATCGTCCCGGCCTGTTGCGCGGCCAGATCCGCGCACTGCTGCGCGCCGGCGGCGGCCGCGCGCTGCGCATCATGTTCCCGATGATCTCGGAGGTGGGTGAATTCGATTCTGCGAAGGCGCTGGTCGAACGCGAACTGACCTATCTGCGCCAGCACGGCCACACGCTGCCGGAGCGGATCGACATCGGCACCATGGTCGAGGTGCCGGCGCTGCTTTATCAGCTCGACGAGCTCCTGAAGAAGGTCGACTTCATCTCGGTCGGCTCCAACGATCTGTTCCAGTTCCTGTTCGCGGTCGACCGCGGCAACGCGAAAGTCTCGGAGCGCTTCGACACCATGTCGGCGCCGATCCTGCGCGCGCTTCGCGACATCGCACGCAAGACGCAAGCCGCGAACAAATCGCTGTCGCTCTGCGGCGAGATGGCGTCGAAACCGATCGGCGCGCTGGCGCTGATCGGGATGGGCTATCGCTCGCTGTCGCTCTCGGCCACCGCGCTCGGCCCGGTCAAGGCCATGGTGCTCGATCTCGACGCCAAGAAGGCCGAGGCGATGCTCGGGCCGTTGCTGGACGCGCCCGCCGGCAGCGTCTCGATCCGGCAGAAGCTGACGGAATTTGCCGAGGCCGAAGGCCTGGCCTTGTAGCGGGCCTGTCGCCCCCTCCTGCCGCCTCGCCCTTTTCCGCATTTGAGACCGAACCGATGTCGTCACTCCCCGAAGCCAAACTGGACGTCCTGCTCGCGCATCACGCCTCACTCGAGGCCGAATCGCTCGGTCAGCTCGCCTCCGAACGCTATGTGCAGATCACGCGTGAGCTCGCCGAGCTCACGCCATTGATCGAAGCGGTCAAGACCTATCGTTCGGCCCTCAAGGAGCTCGCCGACACCGAGGCGCTGATCGCCGATCCCGCGACCGATGCCGAGATGCGCGCCATGGCGGAAGCCGAGCGCGGCGAGCTGACGCCGAAGATCGAGGAGTTGGTCCAGAAGATCCGCGTCGCGCTGCTGCCGAAGGACGCCATGGACGATCGCAACGTGGTGCTGGAAATCCGCGCCGGCACCGGCGGCGACGAGGCTTCGCTGTTTGCCGGCGACCTGTTCCGGATGTACGAGCGCTTCGCGGCCCTGCAGGGCTGGAAGGTCGAGGTGATCTCGGCCAGCGAAGGCAGCGTCGGCGGCTACAAGGAAATCATCGCCGAGGTGCAGGGCCGCGGCGCGTTCTCGAAGCTGAAGTTCGAGTCCGGCGTGCACCGGGTGCAGCGCGTGCCGGACACCGAGACGCAGGGGCGCATCCACACATCTGCCGCCACCGTCGCCGTGATGCCCGAGGTGGAGGAGGTCGACGTCGAGATCCGGAACGATGATTTGCGTATCGAGACGATGCGCGCCGGAGGCGCCGGCGGCCAGCACGTCAACAAGACCGAATCAGCGATCCGCATCACCCACATCCCGACCGGCATCGTGGTGATGATGCAGGATAGCCGCTCGCAGCACAAGAATCGCGCTTCCGCCATGAACATCCTGCGCTCGCGCATCTACGACGCCGAGCAGCAACGCCTCGACGCGGCGCGCTCGGCCGAGCGCAAGGAGAAGGTCGGCTCCGGCGACCGCAGCGAGCGCATCCGCACTTATAATTTCCCGCAAGGACGCGTCACCGATCACCGCATCAATTTGACGCTCTATAAGCTGCCGCAGGTGATGGCGGGCGAAGCGCTGGGCGAACTGACCGACGCACTGACCACCGAGCACCAGGCCGCGCAGCTCGCCGCTCAGGGCGCGGCGGCGTAGAGCTCGCGGCTTCGCGCTTTCTTCAGCGTGTCCTCAGCGTCTCTTGGCTCGAAACGCTCGCAGGATCTTGCCCAAACCGGGCGCGGCGGCGCTGAGCTCGTCCAGATGGATGCGCGAGAGGGATCGCAGCTTCCGCTCGCCCTTCGCTGTCAGCTTGACCAGGACGCGCCGCGCATCATCCGGGTCGGCTTCCCGGCCAATCAGCTTCAGTTTCGCCATGCGATCCACCAGCTCCACCGCGGTGTGGTGCCGGATCAGCAGGAAGCGCGCGATGTCGCCGACGCTGGCGCCGTCAGGGGCGGCCAATCCTTTGATCGCCAGCAGCGCCTGGTGCTGCTGCGGCGTCAAGCCGGCGCTCTGGGCCGCGGCTTCGCTGAAGGCCAGGAAGGTTCGGAGCTGATAGCGAAACTGCGCAAGCGCCCCGTAGTCGGCCTCGCGCATCGCGCCACCCTTTGTGGGCACAGCACGCGCCGGGCGTGTCGTCTTCCGCTTCGATGGGGCCATTCCCTGCCTGCGACGTCGAGCCAGCCGGTGCAACGGGCGGCCTCACCGAGACTAGCAAGGAAGGCCAAGCCGAACCAACCGACCGGCGCCCCGGACACACAAATATCGCCACCTATTCGAAGCTGGACAGCAGGATCTTCACCAGGATGACCTGGAACGCGATCGGGATACGGACGCTCTTTCGCCGGATCGAGCGCTGCAGCGCGCCGGCAATCTCGGCGCTGGTCAAGGCACCCGCGGATGCATTGCTAATCAACTCGGCCCACATCTGCGACAGCGAGCCGCCGGGCGGGATCACCGGCTTGATCGTCACGCCACAGCCCTGCGCCCAGTCGATGATTTCCCTCATCGTGTGAGGACCGCAATTGCGCGCGGTCGCGAGGCGTTCGGCCGTCAGCGCAAGCAGCAATTCGCGCGAGGGCGACCAATTCCCCTTCGGCGGTTGCTCGGCAGTGAGCTCGACCGCGAGTTCCTTGAGGACGTTCCGGGCGCGCACGCTCAGCTTCTGCATCGGACCGGGCGCGCGCTTCGCCTGAACGGGGCCGACGGCGGGCCCGCGCCGGCCGGCCGGCCAGTTGCGCGGATCGGGCATGCGCGAGGCATCGCCGGACTGCGGTGTCGCCCGCTGCCCGCTCACCTCTTCCGGCCACGCCGCCTCCTGCCGCTCCGCACCTTGCGGCCACGACCGTCGCTTTCGGGTACCCGCCACTGTCGTCTGCCGCGCCATTTCTCTCGTCGAACCCGCCAGCCTCGTACTCACAAAGGCTAATATATATCGTGATGCGATATGTTTTCACGAGATAATTTTCGGCGTTCGACCAAAGACGAAATTGACAGAAGGCGTTCACAAGCAATGCTTGCGCCCAAGAGCTACACGCGGATGTGACGTGCCCGGCGCGGACAGGCCTTCGAGGCCGGCTGCCGTCGGACAGGTCGTGCTTTGCCTGCAAACAAGAACGACGTTAGGAGGAAACGATCATGACTGACAATCTCATCCGCCGCGGCCTTTCGCGCCGTGGCCTGCTTCAGACCACCGCGGGCCTCATCGGTGGCGCGGTTCTGCCGGGGATGCCGGCGTTTGCCGAGGACAAGCCGGCGATCGGCTCCTACCCCGCAGGGGTCTCGGGCTCCACCGCCTTCATCGGCATCTCGGTGCCGCGCACCGGCACCTATGCCGTGCAGGGTGAAGACGAGCTCAAGGGCTACCAGCTCGCGATCGAGCACATCAATGAAGGCCACGAGCTGATCAAGAAGATCTCGCCCAAGACCAGCAAGGGCGTGCTCGGCAAGGAGCTGAAGTTCGGCGTCGCCGATTCCGCGGCCAAGCCGAACGAGGCAGTGCAGGCGCAGCAGCGCTTCATCAGCGAGAACAAGGCGATCATGATCACCGGCGGCACGTCGAGCGCCGTTGCGGTGGCGCTGAACAAGCTCGCCCAGCGCGAACATGTGATTTTCGTATGCGGCATTTCCGGCTCGAACGACACCACCGGCAAGGATTGCGTCCGCTACGGCTTTCGCCAGAACTTCTACGGCCAGACTGCGGCCGCAGCGATCGGCCCGGTGATGGTACGTGAGTTCGGCAAGGGCAAGAAGGCGGCGTATCTGACGCCCGACTACACCTACGGCCACACCGTTACCAAATCGATGCAGGACTTCCTGGCGACCGCCGGCTGGACCACCGTGACCAACCAGGTCGCCCCGCTCGGCGCCCCCGACTATTCCTCATACCTGCTGAACGTCGCCAACTCCGGCGCCGACGTGCTGATCAACGTCAATTGGGGCCACGACGCGGTACTGTCGACACAACAGGCCAAGCAGTTTGGCGTGCTCGACAAGATGAAGCTGGTCGTGCCGTACCAGGTGCCTTTCATCGCGCGCGAGACCGGGGGCCTGATGCAGGGCGTCTACGCCGCCACCGACTATTGGTGGACCATCGAGGACAAGTTCCCGCTGGCGAAAATGTTCAACGAAGCGTTCGAGAAGAAGTACGGCTACAAGCCCGAATGGGGCGCCGAGAACGCCTATGTCAGCTTCGCGCATTGGGCGCACATGTGCGAGCAGGCCGGCAGCTTCAGTCCGCCTGACGTGATCAAGACCTACGAGAAGGGCGAGACGATCCCCTCCCTGGTCGGCGACGTCCATTACCGCCCGGAGGATCACCAATGCGTCCGCCCGGTGATCATCGTCAAGGGCAAGCAGCAGAAGGACATGAAGAACAAGGAAGACTGGTACGACGTCGTCGAGATCGTCCCGGGTGAAGGCCTGATGCAGAAGCCCGACGCCTTCGGCTGCCATCTCGGCGACTACAGCTGAGACCTCGCCAACCCCTGTGACGCCGCGGACTGCACTCCGGTCCCGCGGCGTCGCCTTTTTCTGACGCGCAACATCGCGCGCCACAACAGCGATTGTCGCATGATAAGTTGGCCCAACCTCGTTTCACAGCTTTTCAACGGGCTCGCGCTCGGCGCCCTGCTCGCGCTGATCAGCTCCGGCCTGACCATCATCTACGGCACGCTCGGCGTGCTCAACCTCGCACACGGCGCGATGTTCATGATCGGCGGCTATGCCGGCTTCGTCGCCTATCAGTACACGGAGTCGTTCACCCTTGCCGTGATCGCGGGCTCCCTGTTCGTGATGCTGCTCGGCGTTCTCATGGAACGCGGCATCATCCGTCATTTCTATCATCGTCCGCACGAGGATCAGCTGCTCGTGACCTTCGGGCTCGGCATCTGTTTCGTCGAGCTCGTGCGCCTGATCTTCTCGAGCCAGTCGCAGCTGGTGCCGCCGCCGGCGCTATTCCAGGGCATCACCAATCTCGGCTTCATGTTCTATCCGACCTACCGCCTCGCCGTCGTCGGCATCGTCGCGATCGCCCTCGGCGCATTGTTCATCGTGCTCTACCGGACCCGGTTGGGCATGATTGTGCGCGCCGGCATCGAGGATTCGGTGATGGTGGATTCGCTTGGCATCAATGTCTATCGCGTCTTCATGGTGGTCTTCGGCATCGGCGCAATGGCCGCCGGCTTTGCCGGCATCGTCAACGCGCCGGTGGTGTCGCTGACACCGGGCATCGGTGACGACATCCTGGTCCAGACTTTCGTGGTGGTGGTGATCGGCGGCGTCGGTTCGTTCCCCGGCGCAATTCTCGGCGGCCTGATCGCCGGCGAGATCATCAGCGTCACCTCCATGTTCAACCCCGGCTATGCCTATGTGATGCTGTTTGCGGCGATGACGCTCGTACTCGTGGTACGACCGCATGGCCTGCTCGGCGTCCAGGGCCGCGAGTAAGCGATCACCTGATGCTCAAGCAACGCCCCTTCCTGATCGAAGCCCTGACTGCGATCGGCTTGATCGCAGCCCCCTTCGTGCTGCCTCATCTCGGGTTCGCGCCGAACACCGTGAACAGGATCCTGGTCTGGGGCCTGTTCGGGCTCGGCTTCGACATCCTGTTCGGCTTCACCGGCCTGCTCTCGTTCGGCCAGTCCGCCTTCTACGGCACCGGCGGCTTCGTCGCCGCCTACCTGCTGACCCGCGCGGGCTTCGGCAACGTGCTGGGCGCGCTGATCATCGGCATGATCGCGGCCGCAGCGACCGGCTACCTGATCGGCCTGATCGCATTGCGCCGCACCGGCATCTATTTCGCGATGATCACCGTGGCAATCGCGGAAGTGTTCTTCTTCGTCGAATTCAATCCACTTTCCGATTTCACCGGCGGCGAAAACGGCCTGCCCGGCGTGCCGACGCCGAGCTTCAATCTCGGCTTCATCTCCATCCACTTCACCAATGGCTGGTCGCTCTATCAGTTCATCGCGCTGTGCTATTTCGTCGGCGTTGTCATCGCCCTCAGGATCGTGCGCTCGCCGGTCGGCGCGGTTCTGAGTGCGATCCGCGACAATCCGCTGCGCGCCACGGCCGTCGGCCACAACATCCATGGCTACAAGCTGACCGCCTTCGTGATCGCAGCCGCTTACGCGGGCTTCGCCGGCGGACTGCTCGGCGTGCTCCAGGCCTTCATGCCGCCCGACGCCTTCACCTTCGACACCTCGGGCCAGCTCGTGATGCAGACGGCCATCGGCGGCAGGGGCACGCTGTTCGGACCGCTGGTCGGCGCAACCGTTTGGCTGTTCCTTCAGGACTTCCTGCAGTCCGCACTGGGCCTCGGCGCAGCCTGGAAGTTGGTGCTGGGTGTCGTGTTCGTGCTGCTGGTCTGCTTCCTGCGCGGCGGCATCATCGGCGGCCTTGCCGATCTCTACCGCCTCGTCTCGGGAAAGCGAAAGCAGACGGATGCGGAGATGGAGCAGGACGCCGCTGACACCGAGGCCAGGCTGCAACCTCCACCGGCGCCGATGCAGGCCAAGGAGGTCGAGCACCCCGCCTATTCCGGGCCGATCCTGAAAGCCACCGGCCTGACCAAGCGCTATGGCGGCCTCGTTGCCAACAGCGACATCGATTTCAGCGTCAATCGGGGCGAGCTGCGCGGGATCATCGGCCCCAACGGCGCCGGCAAATCAACCTTTTTCAAGATGCTGACCTGCGAGATCGCGCCGAGCTCCGGCCAGATCGTGTTCGAGGGCCGCGACATCACGGGATTGAAGGTCACCGAGGTTTGCCAGCTCGGACTGACCAAAAGCTACCAGGTCAACCAGCTCTTCACCGGGTTGACGGTGCGGGAGAACCTGACGATCGCAGCCCTTGCCGAACTGCGCGGAAAATTCCGGCTCGACCTGTTCCGCACGCTCGGCGGCGTCAAGGGCCTGACGGAGCAGGTGGCGCACACGCTCGCTTTGGTGAACCTGACCCGTCGTGCCGACACGCCCGTGTCCGAGCTCGCCTATGGCGAGAAGCGCAGGCTGGAAATCGGGCTTGCGCTCGCCACGTCGCCGCGCCTGTTGCTGCTTGACGAGCCGCTCGCCGGCATGAGCCCGCGAGAGCGTCTCGAGACCGTCAAGCTGCTCAAGTCGATCGCGCGCGGCCGTACCATGATCATCATCGACCACGACATGGATTCGCTGTTCGAGTTGGTCGAGCGCGTCACCGTGCTCCAGGAAGGCCGGGTGCTGGTCTCCGGCACGCCGGAGGAAATCAAGGCCAACGCCGCCGTCCAGGAAGCCTATCTCGGTGGCGTGCACGGAGAGATCGCGGCATGAGCCTGATCGAGGTCAACGGCCTGAACAGCTATTACGGGGACTCCCACATCCTGTTCGACGTCGCCATGCATGTCGAGCGTCACGAGGTGGTGGCGCTGCTCGGACGCAACGGCGCCGGCAAGAGCACCACGCTGAAGAGCCTTATGGGCGTCGTGACGCCGCGTAGCGGCAGCGTGAAATTCGACGGCATCGATATCGCCGGGCGCAAGAGCCACAGAATCGCGCAGGCCGGCATGCAGCTCGTGCACGAGGAACGCCGCATTTTCGGCAGCCTGTCGGTGGAGGAAAACATCGTCCTCGCCGGCATCACCGCGCCGAAACGCTGGCCGCTCGATCGCATCTACGAGATGTTTCCGCGGCTGAAGCAGCGGCGCAACAACCGCGGCACCGAGCTATCCGGGGGCGAACAGCAGATGCTCGCGATCGCACGGGCGCTCGTGCGTGATCCCAAGATCGTGCTGCTGGACGAGCCGTTCGAGGGACTCGCGCCCGTCATCGTCCACGATCTGGTCAAGGCCTGCCGCGAGCTCGCCGCCGCCGGCCAGACCATCGTGCTGGTCGAGCAGAACCTGGCGGCGACGCTGGCGCTGGCGACACGGATCTACATCATCAACAACGGACATATCGTGCACGAAGGGCCGGCGCGGGAGCTCAAGGCCCAGCCGGAGCTGCTCCAGCGCTATCTCGGCGTCTAGAGAGCGGCGATCATTCGCCTGGCGTGAGCGGCGAGCACCGCCGTGTCCTCCTTGCGCGTCTGCGCCGGCAGCAGCTCGATTCCGGCCCTGACCGGCATGACGTGCATGTGCAGGTGAAAGACCACCTGGCCGCTGGCCGGCTCGCTGAACTGCTGAAGGATGATGCCCTCGGCGTCGAACGCCTTCATCGCGGCAATCGCGATCCGCTTGGCGGTTCGGGCGACCGCGGCGAGGTCGTCATCCGCGATGTCGAGGATGCCGCGTGCCGGCGCCCGGGGAACGACCAGCGTGTGCCCGGGCGAACGCGGCATGATGTCGAGGAAGGCGAGGCTACGGTCGTCCCTGAAAACCTCGAAACAGGGGATCTCGCCACGCAGGATCTTTGCGAAGACGTTCTGATCGTCGTAGGGCGTCATGGACCCTCCTTGGTTGCGAGGCGCGATCTGACGCGCTCCTTTTCATTGACGCAAGCAAGCCAGCCGATCTATCCACGATGCTAGGCAGGATGGTTCCATTGGCGACAGATTTCGATCCAGGACACAGCATCGAGAGTGCGCGGCGCGTGCTTGCGGCACGGCTGCAATCGGCCGGCATCGAGCAGCCCGCCCTCGATGCGCGCCTGCTCGTCGGAGCTGCGCTGAGGCTTGATCTGACCGGGATGGTGACGCAGGCGGGCCGACAACTCGCGCCTGAAGAGGCTGCGCGGCTGGAAGCGTATGCGCAGCGCCGGCTCGCGCATGAGCCCGTCGCCCGCATTCTCGGCGCTCGGGAATTCTGGGGCCTGCCGTTCCAGCTATCCGAGGCGACGCTGGTCCCGCGGCCGGATACCGAGGCCGTGGTCGAACTGGCGCTCGAGATCTTTCATGGGCTTACGAATTCGGGACGGCGCCCGTGCATCGCCGATATCGGCACCGGATCCGGCGCCATCCTGCTCGCGCTGCTGCACGAAATTCCCGGCGCCGTCGGCGTCGGCACCGATCTCAGTCTGACCGCGCTCAAGACCGCCAGAGACAACGCCGCGGCTCTTGGCCTCGCCGACCGCGCCAGCTTCGTCGGCTGCTCCTACGCAGCGGCGCTCCGCGGCCCGTTCGACCTCGTCGTGTCGAATCCGCCCTATATCCCGTCGGCCGAAATTCCGAAATTGAGCATCGAGGTGCGCGAGCACGATCCGCACCTGGCGCTCGACGGCGGCAATGACGGTTACGACGCCTATCGCGCCCTGATCCCGCAGGCGACTGAACGTCTCGCTCCCGGCGGAGCACTGATCGTCGAGGCCGGACAGGGCCAGGCCCGCAATATTGAAACCTTGATGACGGCTGCCGCGTTGGTCGTGGACAGGCCGCCCAAGGCCGATCTGGCGGGCATCCCACGGGCGGTTTCGGCCCGGAAAATGCCCCCATAAAAGCCGGATTGGGCTGCAAAAAACCTCTTGGAATATCCCTTGGGAACGACTACCTTCCTATCAACACATCGGTGCCGGCCCCGTAGACCTACGGGCGAAAGCCGGGCTCTCGGGCGAGAGCTTACTGATAATGGTTCCAAGCCGCAGGTCCTGTTGAGCGCGATGGCCATTTGAGCTGCGCTGCTTACCGACCGCAACGTGAACGAAAGCCTGATATTGCGCTTGAAGACTTACGCAACAAAGCAGGGCTTGTTTCGGCAGGCGATATGAATGGGTTCGCTGGCGATGGATGCTGGCGGTGGGGAACGCGTCTTTTGTTGAACGCGACGGTCGACGAACATCGGCAGGGATCAATCCGCTCTTGCGTGCGGTTGCGCGCAAGCGATGTGAACCGCTGTCATCAGGTCACTCTCGGCAATCAGTAATGCGTGCAACCTTTAGGGCTGGAATTAAAGGCAGGACATGAGAAACGGTCAGAACAAGCAGCGGATGCGCAACCGCAACAATAATAATAACAATAACAACAATAATAACCGGCGCGGCCAGAACCCGATGACCCGGGTCTACGAGTCCAACGGACCTGACATCAAGATCCGCGGCACGGCTTCGCATATTGCTGAAAAGTATCTCCAGCTCGCGCGCGACGCGCGCTCCTCCGGAGACCCCGTTGCGGCCGAGAACTACTACCAGCATGCCGAGCATTATTTTCGTCTGATCGCGACGGCTCAGGAACAGTTCCGGCAGAACCAGCAACCGCGCGGCGACGAGCCCATCAGCAACAACAGCGGTGACGACGGCGAGGACGACGGCGAGAATTTCTCGAATTTCGGCCAGGAACCGGGTTTTGTCCCACAGCCGCCACCGCCGCCCTTCACCCGCGACCGCGACGGCCCGCGCGATCATCAGCCGCGTGATCATCAGCCCCGCGACAACCATGCTTATCAGCGCGACAACCAGCAGCCGCGCGAGCATCGCGAACGCGACCATCGTCCGCAGCCGCAATATCAGCCCCAGCCGCAACCGCTACCGCTGAACCAGCCTCAGCCCGTCGTCGCCGACGCCGTCAGCGTCGATCGTTTGCCTTCCTTCATCACCGGCCCGCAGCCGCAGGTGAGCGGTGGCGCGCCCGGCCAGGCCGGCTTCGAAGGTGGTGGTGGCGAGCGCTTTCCGCGGCGGCGCCGCCGCCCGAATGGCCCGCGCCCCGAGCGCGAAGCCGCTCCGGCCGCCTCAAGCGACGAAGTGGCTCCCGGCGAGTAAGCCTTTCGCCGGACATCTTGCGCCAGATGTCCTGACCCGAATCGTCCCGGCATGTCCGGGACGATTTGTTTTTAGCCGCGCGTCGCCGTCGTCGAGGATGGTACCAGCACCGGCTTCGCCAGTGATGGAATGAGCCGCGCCCGCTCGCGCTTGGCGGGGATCGCGCGGTAGACCTGCTTGGTCGCCTCGACGATGTGCACGCCGGCGAAGGGCAGCGACAGCGCCGCGCCGGCCCGCTCCCACATCTGTGCGGATTTCAGCACCCAGCCCCCGGCATAGGGCGGCATGAACAGCGCCTCGCCCCAGGCGGTCGGGGTGAACCAGGTCTGGCGCAACAGGTCCGTGATCTGCGAACGCGAATAGGGCCGGCCGTGACCGAACGGCGTGCTGTCGGTGCGGGTCCACACCCCGCGCCGGTTCGGGATGACCGCAATCACGCGACCGGACGGCGACAGCACGCGCCATGCCTCGCGCAGCAGCGCGGCCGGATCGTCCGACATTTCCAGTGCGTGGACCAGCAGGATGCGATCGACCGCGGCGTCGGGAAGCGGCAGCGAGAACTCGTCCACCAGCGAGGCAAGCGCCGGCCGTCCGGTGGGCCATTTCAGGACGCCCTGGGCCGAGGGCATGAAGGCGATGCAGCGCTCCGCGTCCTCGCGGAACAACCCGAGATAGGGCGTGGGATAGCCGAAGCCGAGCACCCGCTGGCCATCGACGCGCGGCCAGCGCTCCCGAATGCCGCGATTGATCATTTGCCGCGCCACAATCCCGAGGCGACGGGAGTAGAACTCGCGGAGGTCGACGACATCAATGGTCATGATCGCAATGTAACATGCACGAGGCGGCCCCCGCGCGCGGAATATTGCATTGCCTGCGCAACGTTAACGCCATATTTGTCTGACGGAGCTGAGCGCGATCGGAGATGACATGGCCGCCGAAATTCGTACTTTCACCTGTTTAAACGACAATTTCGGTTACCTCATCCACGATGTGGAAACCAAGGCGACGGCGTCGATCGACGCGCCGGAGGCCGGCCCCATCGTGAGGGCGCTCGAGCGCGAGGGGTGGCAGCTCACCGACATTCTGATCACCCATCATCATGGCGATCATGTCGGCGGGGTCGCCGAACTCAAGCAGAAATACAATTGCCGCGTCGTCGCGCCGCATGACAAGACGACGGAGATCGCAGACGTCGACCTGCGCGTCGCCAATGCCGAAATCGTCAGGGTCGGCAGCTTGCTGGGGCGCGTACTGGAGACGCCCGGCCACACGCTCGACCACATCTCCTATGTGTTCGACACCGACAAAGCGCTGTTCGCCGCCGACACGCTGTTCTCGATCGGCTGCGGCCGCGTGTTCGAGGGCACCTATCCGATGATGTGGGATTCGCTTCTGAAGCTGCGTGCCCTGCCCGACGACTTCAAGCTCTATTGCGGCCATGAATACACGGCCTCCAACGTCAAGTTCGCGCTGACCGTCGACCCCGACAATGCGGCGCTGCAGTCGCGCGCGGCGGAGGTGGCGAGGCTGCGGGCCGAGAACAAGCCGACCATTCCCGCGCTGCTTGGTGACGAGAAGCGGACAAACGTGTTCCTGCGCGCCGACGAACCCTCGATCGCAGCCAGGCTGCACATGAAGGGCGCGGATGCCACCGCGGTGTTCGGCGAGCTGCGCGAGCGCAAGAACAAGTCTTGAAGAACAGATCCTGACGGGAATCGATGCCGACCGCAGCCGAGATCATCGCGCGCCTCGAACTCCGCCCGCATCCCGAAGGCGGGCATTACCGAGAGACGTTTCGCGACCAGACCACCGACGCCAACGGCCGCGCGCGCTCGACCCTGATCTATTTTCTGCTGGCGCGCGGCGAGCGTTCGCACTGGCATCGCATCGATGCTGTCGAGAGCTGGCACTATTACGCCGGCAGCCCGCTGACCCTGCGGATAGCGCACGAAGGCTGCTCCCAGCACGAGGTACGGCTCGGTACGGACCTGTTGAACGGCGAGCGGCCACAGGCGATCGTGCCGGCCGATGCGTGGCAGACGGCAGAGACCACCGGCGAGTGGACCCTGGTCGGCTGCACCGTGGCGCCCGCCTTCGAGTTCGCGAAGTTCGAGCTCGCGCCGAAGGGCTGGGAGCCCTAAGGCCCTGTCGCTTCGGCTTGCGCCGGCAATGATGCTACCGCTTCCGCAGCAACATGTCCTTCGCCGCAATCAGGCCGCCGCCGGCGATCAGGATCGCGGCGATGGTGATGTTGGCGCTGGCATTGGCAAAGCCAGCGGCGATGAGGAAGCCGGTCGAGAGCAGCGGCGTCGCATAGGAGGCGGCGCCGAGCACGCGGATGTCGCCACGCTTCATGCCGATGTCCCAGGCGTAGAACGCAGCACCGACGGGACCGATGCCGAGCGCGATGACGGAGAGCCATTGCAGCGTCGTGTCCGGCCACACCGTGGTTTCAAGCAGTCCATGCATCAGCGCGGCGAGCACCGCGGTGGCGAGGCAGAATCCCGCGACCGCATCGGTCGGCACCGCCTTCAGTCGCCGCGACAACACCGAATAGATCGCCCACACGAACGCTGCGATGAAGGCCGCGGCCAAACCCGGCAATTGTCCCTGCGTGAAGCCCGAGGTGTTACCGGCGAACAGCAGCACGGTGCCGACGAGGCCGAGCAGGGCGCCAACGACGTGATGCACGGCAAGCCGCTCGCCCGGCAGAAACGACGAGAACAGCACGATCAGGAGCGGCCACAGATAATTCAGCAGGCCGGCTTCAGCCGGTGGCGCAAAGCGCAGCGCGAGGAAATACAGCGCGTGATAGCCGAACAGTCCGCCGACACCGACGATCCACACGACCAGCGGCTGACGCAGGCTTTTGGCCGCTGCGCCGCGGCCGATCCAGGTGAGCAGGCCGACGAGCCCGCCGATCGCGAACGTCATCGCGGCCAGCTGGAATGCCGGGATCTTTCCGGTCGCCACCGTCATCACTGACAGCAGCGACCACATCAGGATCGCGGTCAATCCGATCAGCGTTGCGGTGCGGGGAGTCATCGATCAAAGGCTCTGAGGACGTTTATGCCCGGCACAAGGCCGGGCATTTTCGTCCTCACTATCGCCTTGTCGCGACTGAAGCTACATATTTTGCCTCAGCGACGTTGCGCCAAGAGAATGGGCGCCATCAGGCCTGATATTGGCCGCCATTGATGGTCAGCGTCGAGCCGGTCATGAAGCCGGCCTCGTCCGCCGCCAGGAACACGACCGCACGTGCGATCTCTTCCGGTTCGCCGAGCCGGTTAACCGGGATCTGCGGGATCACGTTCTTTTCCAGGACGTCCTTTGGCACTGCCTGCACCATTTCGGTGTTGATGTAGCCGGGGCAGATCGCGTTGACGGTGATGCCGCCCTTGGCGTTCTCGAGCGCAAGTGCCTTGGTGAAGCCGATGTCACCGGCCTTCGCCGCGGAATAGTTGACCTGGCCAAACTGTCCCTTTTGGCCGTTGATCGACGAGATCGAAATGATGCGGCCGAACTTGCGCGCACGCATGCCTTCAATGATGGGACGCGTCATGTTGAACAGCGAACCGAGATTGGTATTGATGACGGCGTTCCACTGCTCGAGCGTCATCTTGTGGAAGGCGGTGTCGCGGGTGATGCCGGCATTGTTGACGAGCACGTCGATCGGCCCGACGTCCGCCTCGACCTTCTTCACGCCCTCGGCGCATGCATCGAAACTGCTGACGTCCCATTTGTAGACGGCGATGCCGGTCTCGGCCTTGAACTTCTCCGCCGCCGCGTCGTTGCCGGCATAACTCGCCGCAACCTTGTAGCCGGCCGCCTTCAGCGCTTTGCTGATCGCAGCTCCGATGCCCCGCGTACCACCCGTCACCAATGCAACACGTGCCATATCGTATTTCCTTCCCTTGGACTCTTCGGACGTTTCTGAGTGATCGTTTTTAAGTGCGGATTATGGGGGACGTTTGACGGACATCAAGAACAAAACGCCCGGCGTCGAGCCGGGCGTTTCTCTTTAGTCGAGGCTTGTACGGTTGCGAAGAATATTTGATTTGCAACCGCTGCCTTTTTAATCGCGTGCAACGCACTCAGTCACGTGTGCAGCGCACGCGCAAATGACGCGTCAACTATCTCAGTCGCGCGCCACACACATCGCGATACCCATGCCGCCACCGATGCACAGCGTGGCGAGGCCCTTCTTCGAATCGCGCTTCTGCATCTCGTGGAGCAGCGTCACCAGCACGCGGGCGCCGGAGGCACCGACCGGATGGCCGATCGCGATCGCGCCGCCGTTGACGTTGACCTTGGAGGTATCCCAGCCGAGGTCCTTGTTGACGGCACAGGCTTGCGCAGCGAAGGCTTCGTTGGCCTCGATCAGGTCGAGATCGCCGACGTTCCAGCCGGCCTTCTTCAGCGCGGCACGCGAGGCCGGGATCGGGCCCGAGCCCATGATCTTCGGATCGACGCCCGCCTGCGCCCAGGACACGATGCGCGCGAGCGGCTTCTTGCCTTCCTTGGCGGCCTGCTTGGCGGTCATCAGCACCACGGCAGCAGCGCCGTCGTTGATGCCGGACGCCGAGCCCGCGGTGACCGTGCCGTCCTTCTCGAAGGCGGGACGAAGCTTCGCCATCGCGTCGACCGTTGCGCCATGGCGCGGATATTCGTCGGCGCTGACGACGACATCGCCCTTGCGTCCCTTGATGGTGACGGGAACGATTTCGTCGTTGAATTTACCGGCCTTCTGCGCGGCCTCGGCCTTCTGCTGCGAGGCGACCGCGAACTCGTCCTGCTGGGCGCGGGTGATCTGCCACTGCCGCGCGACGTTCTCGGCGGTGTTGCCCATGTGATAGCCGTTGAAGGCGTCCCACAGACCGTCCTTGATCATGGTGTCGATGAATTCGACTGCACCCATCTTGACGCCGCCACGCAGGTACTGGGCGTGCGGAGCCATGCTCATGGATTCCTGGCCGCCGGCGACCACGATCTCGGAATCGCCGTTGAGCAGCGCCTGATAGCCGAGCGCAACGGTGCGCAGGCCCGAGCCGCAGAGCTGGTTGACACCCCAGGCCGGGCTCTCGACCGGAATGCCGGCATTGATCGAAGCCTGACGGGCCGGGTTCTGGCCCTGGGCGGCGGTCAGGATCTGGCCCATGATGACTTCGGAGACCCGGCCGGGCTCGATGCCGCCGCGCTCCAGCGCGGCCTTGATGGCAATGGCGCCGAGATCATGGGCGGGAAGGGTTGCGAACGCTCCGTTGAAGCTTCCGACCGGGGTGCGGGCGGCGCTGAGGATGACGACATCGTCTGACATGGGCATCTCCTGGGTTGAATGGGGGCAGACGGGGCTGGGGAAACGGCTCGCCAGTCTCGGACGGCATCCTGTTAACGTCGTTGAGGCATGTCAATCGGCCGGTGGCCGAATTCATCCCGCAGCGCATTCAAAATAGCGTTCTTGGCGCTTTCGCAAGCACGTTTTTGCTGCCCGATTAACCGTGGCGCACAAAACGGTAGCGTGACCCCTTTGAAAATGCTTATTTTGTTGCGTTGCGTACTCTTCCCGCCCTGCGGCATAGCCCGTCAGGTTCCCGTTCTCCGCGCTTGCAAGTGAGAGCCCATGGCGAAATCAGACCAACCCACCACGATCAAGAAATACGCGAACCGCCGGCTCTATAACACCGGGACGAGCACTTACGTGACGCTGGAAGACCTCGCCGCCATGGTCAAGGATGGCGAAGATTTCCTGGTTTACGACGCCAAGACTGGCGACGACATCACCCGCTCCGTGCTTGCCCAGATCATCTTCGAGCAGGAGAACAAGGCCGGCCAGAACCTGCTCCCGACCACCTTCCTGCGCCAGCTGATCCGCTTCTACGGCGACAGCATGCAGATGGTGGTGCCGAAATATCTGGAGCAGGCCATCGCCTCGCTCACTCAGGAGCAGGAGAAGTTCCGCAAGCAGATCGCCACCTCGCTGTCGGGAACCCCGTTTGCGCCGCTGGAGGAACAGGTCCGCCGCAACATGGAGCTGTTCCAGCAGACCTTCTCGATGTTCAAGCCTTTCGCGCCCGGCGCAGCCCGCCCCGCGGGCTCCGCGGAGCCGGCGCCCGAGCCGGCCGCCGAAGCCCCAAAGGACAGCAATATCGACGATCTGCGCCAGCAGATGAAGGACATGCAGGAACGCCTCGAGCGGATGTCGAAGAAGGACGAGTAGGGGTTCCTGCCACGCGCTAACGCGCCTTGCTGCCACAACTCCGCCGTCGTACCGGCGAAGGTGGGGAAGCTACGCCGCCAGCTTCACTGCGTGGGCAAAGTCCCAATAGAGCTTGCGCGCGCGCGTGTAGAGCGGGCCCGGCTGCAGCTCGCGATCGTCGATGCGGATCACCGGCGCGACTTTTGCGAAATTGCCGGTCGAAAAGATCTCGTCGGCGGCGAGGAAGTCGGCGTAACGCAGCGTCTTCTCGACCACGGTGACGCCGTCGGCGCGAAGCAGGCTGACGACGCGCTGGCGGGTGATGCCGTTGAGGAAGGTGCCGTTCGGCACCGGCGTGTAGACCACGCCGTCCTTGGCCATGAACACGTTGGAATTGCCGAACTCCGCGACGTTGCCGAGCATGTCGAGCATCAGCGCGTTCTGGAAGCCGCGCGAGGCGGCCTCGGCAAGCGCGCGCGAATTGTTCGGATAGAGACAGGCGGCCTTGGCCTCAACCGGGGCGCATTCGGCGGTGGGCCCGCGGAACGGCGACAGCGTGATCGCGTTGCCGACCGGCTTTGGCATCGGCGCCTCGTAGATGCACAGGCACCAATCGGTGGTCTCGGGGTCGAACAGCACGCCGCCGCCCGCGCCGTTCCGCGCCCAGTACATCGGACGAACGTAGAGCTCGGCATTCGGCGCGAAGCGTGCGATGCCCTCGTTTGCGAGTGTCATCCAGGTTCCGGAATCGACCACCGGCTTCAGGCCAAAGTTGGATTGATTGGCGCGGGCGACGTGGCGGTCGAGATCAGGCGCGACGCCTTCGAACGCCCGCGCGCCGTCAAACACGACCGAGCCGAGCCAGGCCGCATGCGTGCGCGGGCCCATGATCGGCACATTGCCGTCGTGCCATTTGCCCTCGAAGAAGGTCCAGCTCGGCGAATATTCGATGGGCTTTTTGATCTCGGCCATGACCGGCCTCTCCCTTGGCGTGGTGCCGCATTATAGCGCCACTATTGGGCGCAATTTCTAAATGATTCCCTGCGGGAAAATGGTGAGTTACCCTCCCGCGAGGGGAAAGGAAGCACCATGCCGCTCGATCCGCTCGCAAAGCGCTTGTTGACCATGATGGCTGCGGCTGCGCCGCAGGCACGGAGCCGGCCGAGCGTGGAAGCACGGCGGCAATCATTGGCAAAGCTGATGCAGTTTGCGCGCGCCGATGCGCCTGACGTGCCGACGTCCGACGGCGTGCTGCCTGGTCCCGGCGGCGCGCTGCCCTATCGTCTCTATTCACCCGCAGGCGCCGATGATCGCGCGCCCGGCTTCGTGTTCTTTCACGGCGGCGGGCTCGTTGCCGGCAGCATCGCCACGCATGACCGCATCGCGGCGGCGTTGGCACATGCGACCGGTTGCCGCCTCGTCTCGGTCGATTACCGGCTGGCGCCAGAGCACAAATTCCCCGCCGCCGTGGACGATGCGATTGCTGCCACCGAATGGGTGGCGCGCGAGGCCGCATCGCTCGGCATCGACGCCGGGCGTCTGGTGCTCGGCGGCGATTCCGCCGGTGCAACGCTCGCTGCGATCGTGTGTCAGGAGGCGGCGCAGACAGCTGGTCTTTCCATCGTCGCGCAATGCCTGATCTGCCCGGTGCTGGATTTCGAGGAGGCCTCGCCTTCGCGCGAGGCGTTCGCCGAGGGCCACCTGATCGACCGCGTCACGATCGAAGCCGATCTCGCCGACTATCTGCCCGAAGCCTTGGACGCTGCCGATCCCCGCATCTCGCCCTTGCGCGCGACACGGCTTGCGGGCTTGCCGACCGCCATCATTCACACCGCGGAGTTCGACCCGATGCGCGACGAGGGCAATGCCTATGCCCGCAAGCTGCTCGCTGCGGGCGTCACGGTCGAGCACGTCTGCCACGAGGGCATGGTCCACAATTTCCACGCCATGGGCGCAATTCTGCCGCAGGCGCAGCTCGTGCTGTCGCAGATCGGTGAGCAGGTCAGGCGGGCGGTGGGGACGTGAAGCACCTGGTGTTGCCGCCTCCCGCAACGGGAGAGGAAAGAGAATGCCTCACGCTCTTGCCCCGATGACGGAACGCGCCGCCGCGACGTAGTTTGGCCAATGCGCATCCGCATAACGCTCGGCCTGTCGCGCGCAGGTGATTTCGGGCGCATGCGCAGCTGCGATCATGCGCGCAAAGCGCTCTTCGGCGACCGTCACATCATCGGCCGCGGTCGAGGGCGCGGCTCCAGCGGCGGTCGGCGCAACGGCGAGTCCCGCCAGTCCGGCGAGCAGGATGCGGCGTGACGTGTCCATGGCTGTCGTTCCCTCTTCATTGCACTTCGATCGTGACCGGCGAATGCATCGCCATGGCGGCGGCAGGGTACCGTGACGCTTCCGTCCAGTCCAGCAGCTGGGGCAGTGTGGTCAGTCCGGCACCGGCACGTCGAACGTGTTCAGCGTGACCGACACCATGCAGTAAACGCCGACGAGATAGGACAGTTCGGCCGCACCGTGCTCGCCGAATTCCTTGACCGCGGCCCGATAAGTCAGTTCCGGCAGCACGCCGCCGCTGACCAATGCGGACGCCACGTCGTAGGTGACGGCTTCCTGCTTGGTGAGATCGACCGGCCGCTGTCCGGCGACGATGGTCGCGAGCTTCTCGTCGGAGAGGCCGCGCTGCTCGGCAACCAGCACATGCGCATAGAGCTCGTAGCCGGAGCGGAAATGCGAACCGGTGACGAGGATCGCGACCTCACGCACCGGAGCCGGCAGCAGCGGGTTCGCCGCGATCGCCTTGACCAGCTCCCACACAGGCTTGCCGAAGCGCGGCTCGCGGATCCATGGATTCCAGGGCCCGAGCAGCGCGCCGTCGTCGCGCATGTTCACAAAGCCCTTGAAGTGGTCCTTGATGCCCGCTCGCATGTCGTCATAGAGCGGCTTCTGTTCGGCACTCAGGTCTTTCGGATCGAGAATGGGAAGGCGCACGGCAGGTCTCCTCGTTAAGAAGCCGCGAAACTCGCCCGCAGGCGCTCGCAAGGCAAGTGAAGTTGCCGTGACATTCGGTTTGGGGCGAGCCGATGGCGTCGGTTACGATGCTTCCGGCCGCACCAGCGGCTCGCCCAGCGTATGCATCAGCCGGTTGGCCCAGCCGAAGATCGCGGCCGACAGCACCAGGTCGAGCTGCTCAAGCTCGCTCAGCCCGGCCTCGCCAAGTGCGTGCGCATCGTCTGCGCTCGCTTCGATCGGAGTCGTCGAGAGTTTTGTAGCGAAATTGAACAATGCCTGCTGGCGCGTCTCCAGCGTGGCATCGCGCTCGTCGGCAAAGATCTCCTCGACGACCTCTTTGCGCCCGGAGTAATTGATGAAGCGTGAGGCGTGCACGGCGGCGCAATAGATGCAGCGGTTGACGACCGAGGCACTCAGCGCGCCGAGCTCGCGCTCCGCCGGGGACAGGCCGTCCTTGCCATACATAATGAGGTTGAACAGCGGCGAGCGCACCGCGAGCGACTCCGGGTCATGCGCCAGCGTCAGCACGTAAGGCGAGACGCCCTTGTTGGAGGGGGTGACCTTCATCGCCGCGAGCTGCTCGGGCGTTGCCGAGGCGAGCTCGACTGGCGTGACATAAGGCGACCAGGTCGGGACCGTGGTGGTGAAGCTATGGACGACCTCGCTCATCAGGCTTCGACCTCTTTCAGGAGCCTGAGGCCGGCCAGGACCCGCAGCTGGTAGTTCACGAAGGCGCCAAGCTCGGACAGCCGCACGATATCGGCCTCGCTGACGCCGGCCACCTTCAGCGCCGCAATGTCCTGTCGCGTCGCCTCGCGCGGCGAAAGCGTCAGCAGATCGACGTGGCGGGCCATGGCATCGTGAAGAGGATCGCCGCACACACCGCCGGGCCGGGTGAGCACGGCCAAATCAAGATCGCTCGAATGCGCCAGGTAGGATTCGTAATGCGCGATCAGCGCCCCGTCGCCGACATGACGGCACATCCGCGCCGCGAGTGCCGCCCGCAAGCCGTGGCTCAGACCGCCGGGCTCGCGCGGCAGCAGCACCGCGTCATGGGCCGCTTCGCTGAGGCGCAAAATCTCGGTGCGGGCGTTCAGAGCGTGGCCGAGCCGCGACGCCGCGGGCACGCCGACAATGGTTTCGATCAGCGTGGTCAAGCATTGCTCCGCGAGCTCTGTGGATTGGCGACGTCCTCGACGGCGAGCGCCGGCGGCTGCGCCGTATCGAGAAACGCCGACAGGGCAGCCTCGATCGGCATCGGATCAAGGCCGCGAGCTTTCAGCCACGTGGGATCATAATAGGTCTGCCGGTAGCGCTCGCCGGAATCGCAGATCAGCGTGACCAGCGATCCGGTTTGACCGGCGCTGCTCATCTCCGAGGCAATGCGGCACAGCGCCAGGAAATTGGTGCCGGTCGAGCCGCCGACTGGCCGGCGGAGCCGGCGCGACAGCACGTTCATCGCTGCGATCGTTGCGACATCCGGGATCTTCATCATGCGATCGACGACGCCCGGCACGAAGGAGGGTTCGCAGCGGGGCCGACCGACGCCTTCGATCAGCGAAGGCCGCTCGCAAACATGGGAGCGGTCCTGCGAGCGGAAGCAGTCGAAGAAGGCGGAATGCTCGACATCGGCAACGCAGAGCCGCGTCGGGTACTGGCGATAGCGCAAATAGCGTCCGAGCGTGGCCGAGGTGCCACCGGTGCCCGCCCCCATCACGATCCAGTCCGGCAACGGACGCGTCTCGCCCTTCAATTGCGTGAAGATCGATTCGGCGATGTTGTTGTTGCCGCGCCAGTCGGTGGCGCGCTCGGCGAAAGTGAACTGGTCCATATAGTGGCCGTTCAGGCGGGCGGCGAGCGCCGCCGCTTCCGCATAGAGTGCACGACCGTCATCGATCAGATGGCAGTTGCCGCCATAATGCTCGATCGCGGCGATCTTCTCCGCCGATGTCGTGCGCGGCATCACGGCATAGAAGGGCACGCCGATCATCTGTGCGAAATAGGCTTCCGACACCGCGGTCGATCCCGACGAGGCTTCCACCACGGGCGTGCCTTCGCGGATGTGGCCGTTGCAGAGCGCGTAGAGGAAGAGCGAGCGCGCGAGCCGGTGCTTCAGGCTGCCGGTCGGATGCGTGGACTCGTCCTTCAGATAGATGTCGATGCCTGATAGCGCCGGCACGATCAGCCGGATCAGATGCGTGTCGGCGGTGCGGCACTGGTCGGCCTCGATCGCCGCCACGGCCTCATCGACCCAGCCGCGCCGATAGGCCGGTCCGGCCGGATTGTGGTGGCGAAAGGGGTTCGGCTCCATCGACATGACCCTCAACTTCTCATAATGCCTATTGCACATCAAGAAATATTGTTCATTCTATATTCGCATAATGCGGGCACCAGACCATGAACCAGGACGTTATCGACATTCGCCTTCTCGAGGCCTTTGCCGCCGTGATGTCGGCCGGCAGCATCACGGGTGCGGCACGGTTGCTCGGCCGTTCGCAGCCGGTCACGACGCGTCAGATCCAGGATCTCGAGGCTGACGTCGGCTATCTCCTGTTCACCCGGAATGGCCCGCGCATCAGCCCGACGCCGAAAGGCGTCTTGTTTCATGCCGAGGTCGAGCGGCTTCTGATGGGCCTGAAGCACATCCGCCAGCGCGCCAACGCGATCGGCGCGGGTGCGCTTCCCGTGCTCAGCCTGGCGGCGATCCCGGCGCTGGCGGCCGGCTTCGTCCCGGCTGCGCTCGCAGCGCTCGAACGCGAGTTGCTACCAAGCCAGATCCACGTGCAGGCGCTCTCGGCCGAGAATGTGGTGCAATCGGTGCTGTCGCAGTCGGTCGATTTCGGTCTTGCGAGCCTGCCGATCCAGCATCCCGGGCTCGACGTGCAGTGGGTCTGCGAGGTGCCGTGCGTTGCGTGCCTCGCGTTGGATCACCCGCTGGCGAAGAAGAAGGTCATTCGCCTGAAGGACCTTGGTGGCGTCCGGCTGCTGACGATGGCCAACCCCTACCGGCTTCGCCGCCGCGTGGAGGAGGCGCTGGAGCGTGAAGGTGTCGTGCCCGCTGGGGTCATCGATACCAACGCTTCCCTGACGGCGATTGCCATGGCCAAGCAGTCGCTCGGCATCGCCGTGGTCGAGCCGGTGCTGACGTCCAGCCTGCCGGTTGAAGGCGTCGTCACCCGGCCGTTGGACGTGTCCATTTCGTTCCTGTTCGCCGCGATTGCGCCGACCGGGCGCGAGCCGACGCCAACGGTTGCCGCACTCAACGGCGCACTGCGCGCCGCGGTCGCGCTGATGCCGGGCGCAAGGCTGCATAGCGGCGCCACCGCGCTAGCCGAGGCCGGCGACGAAACCAGTCAATTCGAGAAAGCTTCCTCATGACGATGACACCTGGTGCGGCGGGCCTCGGGGCACTTGAAGCGCGCCTGAAGCAGGATCTGGCCTGGCTCGAACTGCCCGCCAAGTCATGGGTGCCCCGCCGCGTCGTCGATGGCGAGGGTGTCTTCGACGTCGTCATCGTCGGTGCCGGCATGGCCGGCCTTGTCGCCTCCGCCATGCTCAAGCGTCTCGGCGTCGACAACCAGCTCGTGCTCGACCGCGCGTGCGCAGGCGAGGAAGGTCCCTGGGTCACGTTCGCGCGGATGCGGACGCTGCGCTCGCCCAAGGAATTGACCGGCCCCGCGATGGGCATGCCGGCGCTGACCTTCCGCGCCTTCTACGAAGCGCAATATGGCGAGCAGGCGTGGCAGGCGCTCGACCGCGCGCCGCGCACGGTATGGATGGATTACTTGATATGGTACCGCAAAGTGCTGGGCCTGCCGGTCCGCAACGGGGTCTCGGTTGCGCGTATCCACGCGCGCCCCGATGAATTGTTCGCTCTCGACATCAGCGAGAGCGGCACGTCGCGACACATTCTCGCCCGGCATGTCGTGCTGGCGACGGGGCGCGACGGCCTCGGCGGCGCTTACGTGCCGCCGCTCGCCGACGGCATCGACCGGCGCTTCTGGGCGCATTCCGCCGATCCTATCGACTTCGAAAAGCTCCGCGGCAAGCGCGTCGCCGTCGTCGGCGCGGGCGCATCCGCGATGGACAACGCGGCGATGGCGCTGGAGTCGGGCGCCGCGCGCCTCGACCTCTTCATCCGGCGCGCGGACATCCCGCGCGTCAACAAGTTCACCGGTATCGGCAGCCAAGGGGTCGTGCACGGCTTTGCCGGCCTGACGGACGACTGGAAATGGCGCTTCCTCGATCACACGCTGAAAGCGCAGACGCCGCCGCCGCGGCAGAGCGTGCTGCGCGTCTCCGCCTATCCGCAGGCGCATTTCCATCTCGCAAGTCCGATCGATGATCTCGTCGTCAAAGAGGATCATCTCATGGTGACGACGCCGAAGGGCCGCTATGCGACCGACTTCATCATCTTCGGAACCGGCTTCAAGGTCGACCTCGCGTTGCGCGACGAGCTTGCCGCGTTTGCGCCGCATATCCGCTTCTGGAGCGACCGCTTCCCGACGCCTGACGGCATGGACAATGCGGAGCTGGAAAACTCGCCCGACCTCGGCGACAGCTTTCAGTTCCTGGAGAAGCAGTCAGGCGCCTGCCCGATGCTGGCACGGCTGCACTGTTTCAACTATCCGGCGACGCTGAGCCACGGAAAGCTTTCCGGCGATATTCCCGCGATCAGCGAGGGCGCCGACCGGCTCGCGCGCGGCATCGTCCGCCGCCTCTTCGTCGAGGATCGCGAGATTCATTTCGCCAACCTCAAGGCCTTCGCAACGCCGGAACTCGTTGGCGACGAATGGCAGGATGCCGACGCCACCCATCAACTCGCCGAATAGGCGCAACCGGACAGGCAAGCGAGAGATGCAGACGAACAGGAAAGCCATCGTGGCCGCGGTCGCCGGCAACGCAATGGAGTGGTACGACTTCACCGTGTTCGCGCTGATGACACCGGTCATCAAGAACCTGTTCTTTCCGGTCGACCCGAAAATTCCGGGCAGTGAGATCAACGCGCTACTGCTGACGACCGCGCTGTTCGGCACCGGCTTCTTCATGCGACCGATCGGCGGCCTCGTGCTCGGCTATTTCGGCGATCGCAAGGGGCGGAAAGCGGCGATGACGCTCGGCATGGGCATCATGGCGCTGTCGGTCGCGCTGTTGGCATTGACGCCGACCTACGCCACGGCCGGCATTGGGGCACCCCTGATCGTGCTGCTGGCGCGGCTGTTACAGGGCTTTTCGGTCGGCGGCGAGTTCGGTACCTCGACCGCCTATCTGATCGAAGCGGCGCCTCCCGGCCGCACCGGCTTCTATGGCTCGTGGCAGATCGCCGGCCAGCTCATGGCCAACGTGCTCGGCGCAGTGCTGGGCGCCGCCCTGACGCTGACCTTCACGCAGGAGCAGCTTGCCGCCGGCGCCTGGCGTATTCCCTTCTTCGTCGGCCTCGTGATCGTTCCGATCCTGCTCTATATGCGCGCCAGCGTCATCGAGCCCGAAGCGTCCCGGCGCAGCATGGCGACGGTGCACAAGGAGGATTTCATCGCCGCGCTGAAGAATCCCGGCCGCAATTTCCTGATCGGCATGGGCATGGTGGTGGCGAGCGCCGTGTCGTTCTACGTCACCTTCGGCTACACCGTGACGTACGCCAAGGAGGTGCTGAAGCTGCCGCTGATGCAGAGCTTCCTGGTTCAGATGATCGCGGCGATCGTGATGGTGATCGTCGTCCCCATTGCCGGCGCCATCTCCGACCGCTACCCGCGCAAGCCGCTGCTGCTGGTCTCGCTCATCGGCTATTTCGTCTCGCTCTATCCGCTCTATAGCTGGGTGATCTCCGAGCCGTCGATCGCAAAGCTCCTGGTCGCCCAGGTCGTCATCGGCTGCTTCAGCGCCTTCTTCCTCGGCGTCTACTGCACCACGCTGGTCGAGCTGTTCCCGATCCGGGTCCGCTCGACCGCGCTTGCCATCGTCAACAATGTCGCGGTGCTGGTATTCGGCGGCTTTGCCCAGTTCTTCGTGACATGGCTGATCGCGCTCACCGGCTCCCCGTTGGCGCCGATCTTCTATGTGATGATCGGCGTCGGCCTCGGGCTGATCGCGGTGATCGCGATGCGGCCGGAGGACGCCGGCCGGGAGCAGGTCGCGGACGGCATCGTCGAACAAGCGTTGTGAGGCCGCTCAAAACTCCAGCGGCGCGTTGTCGACGACTTCCTTCATCACGAAGAAGGTGCGGGTCTGGCGCACGCCGGGCAGCGCGATCAGTTGCTCGCCGTGGATACGGTTGAAGTCCTCCATGTCGCCGACGCGGATCTTGAGGAAATAGTCGAAGTCGCCGGCGACGAGGTGACAGTCGAGCACGAATTTCAGCCTGGTGATCGCCTGCTCGAAGATCGCAAAGCTCTCCGGCGTCGAACGGTCGAGCACGACCCCGACCATCACCAGCGTACCCTTTGCCACCTTCTTCGGCGCGACGATGGCGCGGACGGCGGCGATGAAGCCGTGCTCGAACAGGCGCTGGGTGCGGCGATGGCAGGTGGCGGGACTGATGGCGACGGTTTCGGCCAGCTCGGCGTTGCTGAGCCGGCCGTTATTTTGCAGCAATCGCAACATCTTAAGGTCGACACGATCAAGACGAGCGGACATGGAAGAAGCTTCCGTTCTTAGTACCTAGTCCGAAGGAATACCACACATCTCGTCCATTATCGCAAGATCATCCGCAATAGAGGCGCAATATTTGAAAGCACCTTTTTGCAGAGCGATGCTAGCATTTTTGGAGACATTAACGCCAATCGGGATGACCTGACGATGCTCGAAAAATTCGCGCGCTATCCGCTGACCTTTGGTCCGACGCCCATCGAGAAGCTGGAGCGGCTGTCAAAGCATCTCGGCGGCAATGTCGAGGTCTATGCCAAGCGCGAGGACTGCAATTCCGGCCTCGCTTATGGCGGCAACAAGCTGCGCAAGCTCGAATACATCATCCCCGACGCGATCGCCTCGAACGCCGACACGCTGGTCTCGATCGGTGGCGTGCAGTCCAACCACACCCGCATGATCGCGGCCGTCGCGGCCAAGATCGGCATGAAGTGCCGCCTGGTGCAGGAGGCCTGGGTGCCGCACGAGGACGCCGTCTATGACCGCGTCGGCAACATCATGCTGTCGCGCATCATGGGCGCCGACGTGCGCCTGGTCGACGACGGCTTCGACATCGGCATCCGCAAGAGCTGGGAGGACGCGATCGAGGAGGTGAAGGCGGCGGGCGGCAAGCCCTATGCGATTCCCGCCGGCGCCTCCGTGCACAAATTCGGCGGCCTCGGCTATGTCGGCTTCGCCGAGGAAGTGCGCAAGCAGGAAGCCGAACTCGGCTTCAAGTTCGACTACATCGTGGTCTGCACCGTCACCGGCTCGACCCATGCCGGCATGCTGGTCGGCTTCGCCGCCGATGGCCGCGCGCGAAAGGTGATCGGCATCGACGCCTCCTTCACCCCGGCGCAGACCAAGGCGCAGGTGCTCTCGATCGCACAGAACACGGCCAAGCTCGTCGAGCTCGGCAAGGATCTCGTCGCCGACGACGTCGTGCTGATCGAGGATTATGCTTATCCCGCCTACGGCGTGCCGTCGGAAGAAACCAAGGAGGCAATCCGCCTCACCGCGCGTCTCGAAGCCATGATCACCGACCCCGTCTACGAGGGCAAGTCGATGCAGGGCCTGATCGATCTCACGCAGAAGGGCTATTTCGAGAAGGGCGCAAAGATCCTCTACGCCCATCTCGGCGGCGCGCCGGCGCTGAACGGCTATGGATATGCGTTCCGGAACGGCTAGCGCGTCGGTGATGTGAGGCGGCGCGCACCTCCCGACGAGTGTCGTCCTGGCGAAAGCCAGGACCGATTACCCCGACTGCCAATTGTTGAAACACGCTGAGGCAGTCAGCGTGCCTTTTCCTACGGCCCGTGGCTATGGATCCCGGATCGGCGCTCCGCTTCGCTGCGCTTGTCCGGGATGACGGCGGAGGTGTGCCCGCGCCCTACCGCGTCCTGACGATCTGCAGCAGCTCGTCGCCGTAATGCTCGAGCTTCTTGTCTCCGATGCCGGGCACATTGCGCAGTTCGTCCAGCGTGGTCGGCCATGCGCGAACGATGCCGTCGATGGTGGCGTCATGCAGCACGACGTAGGCCGGCACGCCACGTGCGCGGGCAATGTCCGAGCGCCACGCTCGTAGCCGCGCGCGCAATTCAGGATCGACATCGCCCTGCGGCGCGTCGGCTGCCGGGGCCAGATCACCGCGGCGGGACTTGGCGCGGCTCGAACGGATCCGGACGCCGGGCGCCTCTTCGCGCAGCCACACTTCCGTTTCGCCCCGCAGCACGCCGCGCGACGAATCCGTCAGCTTCAGCGCGCCGAACGATTCGCTGTCACTCAGCAAATGTCCCATCGCCACGAGCTGCCGCAGCACCGTACGCCACTGCTTCTCGTTGAGCTCGCGTCCGATGCCGAAAACGGTGAGCTTGTCGTGACCGAACTGCGTCACCTTCTCGGTCAGGCGTCCGATCAGCACGTCGATGAGGTGCATCGCGCCGAAACGCTGCCCGGTGCGATAGGCACAGGATAGCAGTTTTTGCGCCAGCACCCTGCCGTCGCGCATTTTCGGCGGCGTCAGGCAATTGTCGCAATTGCCGCAGCCCTCGCCCATCACGATCTCGCCGAAATAGGCGAGCAGCCGCCGGCGCCGGCAGTGCGGCGTTTCGGCGAGGCCAACGAGCGCATCGAGCTTGCCAATCGAGACCCGCTTGAATTCGTCGGAGCCGCTCGACTCGTCGATCATGCGGCGCTGCTGCACGATGTCCGAGAGACCGTAGGCCATCCAGGCCGCCGACGGCTTGCCGTCGCGGCCGGCGCGTCCTGTCTCCTGGTAATAGGCCTCGATGCTCTTGGGTAGATCGAGATGCGCGACGAAGCGCACGTCCGGCTTGTCGATGCCCATGCCGAAGGCAATGGTCGCGACGATGACGATGCCGTCCTCGTTGAGGAAGCGGTCCTGGTTGCGCGAGCGCACGCTGCTGTCGAGCCCGGCGTGATAGGGCAATGCGGCAATGCCGGCGTCGTCGAGCGCCGCGGCGACCTCCTCGACCCGTTTGCGGGAGAGACAATAAACGACGCCCGCATCACCTGCGTGACGCCCCCGGATGAAATCCTTGAGCTGCGACACCGCGTTGCGCTTGTCGACGATCTCATAACGGATGTTGGGACGATCGAAGCTGGAGACGAAGTGCGGACTGTCTGCAAGCTGAAGCCGCTCGACGATCTCCTTGCGGGTCAATTCGTCGGCAGTCGCGGTCAGCGCGATGCGCGGCACGTCGGGAAAGCGCTCGGCGATGATCGACAGGCCGACATATTCGGGGCGGAAATCATGGCCCCATTGCGAGACGCAATGCGCCTCGTCGATCGCGAACAGCGCCACCTTCGCCCGCGCCAGCAGCGCCAGGCAGCGCGGCGTCAGCAGCCGTTCCGGCGCGACATAGAGCAGGTCGAGATCACCCACGATCAGGCGCCGCTCGATGTCGGAGGCTTCCTGCGGGGTCAGCGACGAGTTCAGCGCGGCCGCGTTGACCCCGGCTTCGAGCATGGCGGCGACCTGGTCGCGCATCAGCGCAATCAAGGGCGACACCACGACACCGCAGCCTTCGCGCAGCAGCGCCGGCAATTGATAGCACAGCGACTTGCCGCCGCCGGTCGGCATCAACACCAGGCAATTGCCGCCGCCGGTGACGTGCCGGATGATCTCGCCCTGCGCGCCGCGGAACCCGGGCAGGCCGAACACCGAACGCAGCACCGACAGCGCATCGCGGCCCTGGGCCGGCGCAGGCAGCGGAGCGGTGGAAGGAGAGGACATGGGCATGTCGGGGTGAGGCCGTGAGATTCGTCACAAGGCCAGTCGCATGACCGCGCAGGCGTGGCAAGGCTGTTTGCTCCGCAGGACGCCGCCTTCCACCCTTCGTGGGAAGAAAACTTTCTTACGCCCCGATCCTCCGCAGCGCTTCCGCGACCGTCACGATCGGCATGTCGCGCCTCGCGGCGGCCTGCAGCGCATGGCGCATCAGGTCCGGCGTGCAGCCATACGGGCTCGGCGCGTTGGCGACGTCATGACCGTAGAAGATCAGCCATCCGCCGCTCTCGACCGCCTCGTCGAAATAGCCATCGACACCCGTCGTATTGATCTCGCGATCGACCAGGGGCGAGGCCCGCAGGAACTGGAGATCGATGACGTCGCGATTGACGCCGGGAAGGATGCCGCGCGCCGAGCGGAAGGTCTTGGCGAGCTGCGGCTTGCGCCACACCGACGCGATGCCATAGGGGTAAGCAAAATTTTCGAGCGTGATCGAGGAATCGATGCCGCGAAAATGGCTGCGGTTTCGCTCGATCTCGCGGGCCATGGCGGTCTCGTCGAGATTGACCGCACTCTGGTGCGAGAAGGTGTGGCACGCAATCTCGTGCCCCGCCCGGTGAAGCCGCACGATCGCGTCGTTCGACAGGCCGTGCCAATGGTCCGAGGGACGATCGACCAGGCTGCCCGCGAGATAGAAGGTACCGCGGCCGCCATGCTGCTCCAGAAGCTCGGCGCCCTCGCCTGCGGCGCTATCGGGGGCATCGTCGAAGGTGAAGCTCACCATGGGCGCATGCGCGGGCAGACGGTGCGGCGCGGCACGAAAGTGCCGGGCCAGCCGATTGCTCACGCGTCCCTGGAGTGCCGACCACACGACTCGCATTTCCTGTCTGCCCCGCCGTCACTGAAGCATTCGTGCGCCGCTCGAGGCAAGCTACACACTTCGTTAGTCCTAACGTCGATGCCGTCGTCCCGACCTAACGTGCAAGCACCGACGCGTCGGTCCCCGCGCCGAGATATTGCAGCCAGTTCCGGAACAATGCCGCCGCGGCGCTGCCCGCGGCAATATCGGCACGCAAATTCAGCGCGGGCAGCTCGTTGCTGAGCGCGGGGTGGCGCTGGTGCCTTGCCTGTTTCTCGAAGCGGACCAGCTTCTCTTCGGTCGAAGCGTCAAAATAGCTCACGGGCAGATGCGGATAATTGTCGCGCTCACGCGCGAGATAACGGCCGATGTCGCGCAGATATTCACGCTGAAGCGACAGCGCGTCATATTCCGGATGGCCCTGGAAGAACACGAATCGGCTGGCATATTGGCGGACGAAGGTATCGACGCCGGCCTTTGCCGAACGCGTCAGCACCTGGTAGCCGGCCTCAACGAGGTCGCTCTCGGCGATCTCGTTGAGACGCGAATGCGAGACCTTGAGGGGAGCGGGCGCGGCCCGCGTCAGCGGATCCCTGGTCACGGCTTCGCAGTCGAAAATGCCGTGACATTTGGCCGGCAGCGGCCGCCGTTCGATGCGGTCGAGATGCAGCACCGCGGCATGCGCAGCGAGGCACGACCAGATCGTCGAGCGCGTGTTGACCTTGGCCCAGTCGATCAGCTCGGTGAGATCGCGCCAATACGGTTCCTGGTCGAGCTCAGGCGCGATCGGCTCGGCGCCGGTCACGATCAGGCCGTCGAACCTGTGGCGTCTGAGCTCGGTGAGTTCCGAGTATTCGCTCTCGACATGCCATCTCGCTTCCGGCGAGCGCTTCACCGAAGGCAGCGAGAAGCAGTGAAAGCGGATGCGGCGCGGACCTGCTGCGGCTTGCAGCAGCTTCATGAATTGCCGCTCGGTCGCCTTCAGCGCCGGATCCGGCATGTTGTTGATCAACCCGATCGTGAGCTCGGTGCCGCCGGGCTCGCGCGCCAGATCGCCCGCTCCCGGCACCAGCGCCGGGCTCGATATAGCTTGATCCCTGTCGATCAGGATCGTCATCGGCGCAGCCGCCTACTCCGCGGCCTGGAGGCGCGCGGACGGGCAGGCCTTTTCCAGTGCCTGATCGAGGTCCTCGATGATGTCCTGGCAATGCTCGATGCCGATCGACAAGCGGATCGTTTCCGGCAAAACGCCGGCGACCCGCTGCTGCTCCGCCGACATCTGCCGGTGCGTGGTCGAGGCCGGATGGCAGGCCAGCGACTTGGCATCGCCGATATTGACGAGGCGCGTGATCAGCTTCAGCGCATCGTAGAAGGACTTGCCGGCTTCCATGCCGCCCTTGATGCCGAAGGTGAACAGCGACGAGGCGTTGCCGTCGAGATATTTCTGCACCAGCGGATAATAGGGACTGTCCGGGAAGCCGGTGTAGTTGACCCAGGCCACGCGCGGATCCTTGCGCAGGAATTCGGCGACCTTGCGGGCGTTTTCGCAGTGGCGCTCCATGCGCAGCGCGACGGTTTCGATGCCCTGGAGCAGCAGGAAGGCGTTGAACGGCGACAGCACCGAACCCATGGTGCGCTGATAGATGCTGCGCGCGCGCTCGATATAGGCTGTGCGGCCGAAGCGCTCGGCATAGACGAGGCCGTGATAGGAGGCATCCGGCTTGTTGTAACCGGGGAAGCGGTCGGCGTGCTTGGCCCAGGGGAAATTTCCGGAGTCGACGATGGCGCCGCCGAGCGTGGTGCCGTGACCGCCCAGAAACTTGGTCAGCGAATGCACGGCGATGTCGGCGCCGTAATCGAACGGCTTGAGCAGGATGGGCGTTGCAACGGTATTGTCGACGATCAGCGGCACGCCGTGGGCGTGGGCGACCTTCGCCAGTGCTTCGATGTCGCAGACATTGCCGGCGGGATTGCCGATGGTTTCGGCGAACACGGCGCGGGTGTTCTCGTCGATCAGCCTTTCGATTGCCTCGGGCTTGTCGCTCTCGGCGAAGCGGCCGGTGATGCCCTGCCGCGGCAGGATGTGCGAGAGCAGCGTATGCGTGGTGCCATAGAGCTGCGGCACGGAAACGATGTTGCCGCCGTGATCGGCGACGTTGACGAAGGCGAAATGCAGCGCGGCCTGCCCGGTCGCGACCGCAAGCGCGCCGACGCCGCCCTCGAGCTCCGCGATACGCTTTTCCAGCACCGCGCTGGTCGGATTGGCGATGCGGCTGTAGCGATAGCCTTCGGTCTCGAGATTGAAGAGCGCCGCGCCGTGATCGGCGCTGTCGAAGGCGTAGGCCGCGGTCTGGTAGATCGGCACGGCAACCGCGTGCGTGGTGGCTTCGGGCTCGTAGCCGGCGTGAATAGCGATCGTCTCGTTGCGCATCGTGCCACCTCCGCGTGGAGCGGGCCGCACTTATTGGCCTGTATGAGGCATGTGCGTTGTCCGCCGTCCCTCTGTTAGAGGCGGGTGGTAAAGCGGACAATAATTCGTCTAGAGATCGAGGAAGTAACCCTAACGGTTGTTGGGGAATTGGCTAAAATTCAAGTCAAATTGGATTAATGAAGTTTTGCGGTTGGCGGCAGCGAACACGCTGCACTCCCTTCTCCCCTTGTGGGAGAAGGTGGCGCGAAGCGCCGGATGAGGGGTCTCTATCCATACGGCCAAGCTTGCGTTAGCGGAGAGAGACCCCTCACCCGTCTCGCCGCTGCGCGGCGAGCCACCCTCTCCCACAAGGGGAGAGGGAAACAACTTCGCTGCCCTATCAGTCCATCTGTTCCCACAGCCGATGGGCGAGCACGCCGGCGCGCTTCTCGATCGCGGCCGCTGCATCGAGCGCGAGATCCTCGCGATAGCGCCCGGCAATGAGCTGCACGCCGATCGGCTGGCCATCGTGCAGCGTCACCGGCACCACGGCGCCCGGCAGGCCCAGCACGTTGATCGCGGAGATGAAGCGGATCTCGCCCCAGAAAATCTCGCGCACGCGCTGGGGGCTGACAGTGTCCTCGCGCGGGCTAGGCGTCGGCTTCACCGTGGTCGGTGCCAGCACCACCGGATACTCCTCGAAGAACAATTGCCAGGCGCGAATGTGGCCGTTGCGCGCGGCGGTCGCCTGCATCCAGGCCTTGAGGTCGAGCACGTTGGCCTTGGCTTTCATGCCGCCCCACGCCTTGTGGAAGTCTTCCGACGTCACCTTCAGCATGCCGGCCTCCTGCATCACCATCGTCTCGTTGGTGATGATGTCGCACCAGGTCTGCCAGACGCCGTCGATGTCGGGCACATCGACCTCGCTGACGCGATAGCCGGAACGCTCCAGGTGATCGGCGGCCTGACGCAACGCCGCCGCGACGTGCGGATCGACGTCCATGTCTTCAGGAATCCTGGCGAGCGCGACCTTGATCGGCCCCTTCGGCTTCGGCCCGACCAGCGGCGCCGGTACCCACCAGGGATCGCGCGGATCGCGCTGGCTCATCACCTCCAGCGCGAGCCTGACGTCGGCGACGTGGCGGGCGAGCGGCCCCTGCGCCGACATCAGATGCGCCAGCATCGGCCGCTCGGCGGTTGCGCTTGCGTTGAAGGCCGGAATACGTCCCTGCGTCGGCTTGATGGTCGCAACGCCGTTGCAATGCGCCGGCCAGCGCAGCGAGCCGCCGATGTCGTTGCCGTGCGCGATGGTGCCTATGCCGGCGGCGACCGCCGAACCCGCACCGCCCGAGGAGCCGCCGCAGGTGATATTGGGATCCCAGGGATTGAGCGTCAGCCCGTGCAGGGGATTGTCGGTGAAGCCGCGGAAGGAGAATTCCGGCGTGTTGGTGAGGCCGATGATGATCGCGCCAGCCTTCTTCAGGTTGCGCACCACCGGCGAATCCGACGGCGCGATGAGGTCCTTGTTGGCGGGGACGCCATTGAAGTTCGGACGGCCCTCGTAGTCGACGTTCTCCTTGATCGTGATCGGTACGCCGTGCAGAAGGCCGAGCTCGCCGCCCTTCGCGCGCCGCTTGTCGGCCGCATGCGCCGCGGCCAGCGCCTCCTCAGAGAGATCGACGACAACCGCGTTCAGTCGCGGATTGACGGCCCGCATCCGCTCGAGATGCGCCTCGACGGTCTCGACCGCCGAGATGGCGCTGGAGCGGATGGCGGCTGCGGTCTCGACCGCCGACCATTGCCAGGCCGGGCCTTTTGGGCGGCGTGGTGCCGATGATTTGCGCGGAGCTGCCTGCTTGACCGGCTTGGTTGCAGCCTTCGCGACCTTGCCCTTGCGAACGGCGCTTGTCTTGCTGGAGGTCTTCGCTGCTTTCTTCGCAGCAGATTTCTTCCTGGTCGCCGTCTTCTTCGCCACGTCGCATCTCCTCACATTGCGCCGCGGAAGTTATGGAGGTCACGCCACCGTGTACAGGCGCGTTTCTGCATGGCGCGACTTCACGACGCGTTGTGGCGGCCGAAGGCGCGCGAGAGACGCTCATGCACCTTTGGGGCTTTTCCCACGACGCATGTACTGGTTGAATGATGGAATAAACTGCGGCCAGGTTGCCGCATCGCGACCGGGTTTTGACGCCGCCATTTGGACAGCGGCAATTGGAGCGGACACGGGGCTGATGGCGGAGAGAGTGGGACTCTCCCCCTAAGGGGCTCGGAGACCCCTTGTTTACAAGTTTAACCTTCAAATTCAGGGATTCTTGAACGGCCGGTGCTACACCGAGGTGCTCCACCATGGCCACGAGCAAGATGCCAACACCAGTCAAACGACCGACCAGCGAATACTACTGGATCCGGAAGAAGGTCCCCCTTCGGTACCGGCCCCTCGTCGGCAGGAAGGAGGTCTGGAAAAGCCTTAAGACCTCTGATCCGCGCGAAGCCGCTAAAAAATGCGCGGCCGAGAGCACGCAGTTCGAGGCCGAGTGGGCGCACATGGCGAACGCCGCCGCTCTGGCCAACTTGCCGATCAAACCGCCCAGGTTGCCGGCGACGCAGGAGAGTTCGAATCCGGGTGCGGGAGTTGAACCCGCTCTACTTTCCCATCAGGACCTGCACGCGCTGCGCGGCGCCGCCCATGTCCGGATCCGCGACAGCCACATCTCCAACCCGCCATCGGCGGGCTTCGGCAGCGCCATCCTGCTTTCTGGGGACGTCGACGAATCCATGCGCGAATTTCTCGCCGAGCAAGGCGTGCAGACCACCGGCACCGATCTGGCTCGCTTCCGACCGCTGTACGAGCAGGCGCGCCGTGACGCGGTCGAAGATCTCAAGCGCGCCAAGCTCACCGGCGACTTCTCGCCGAACCCCATCCTGGCGAAGCTACCGCCCCGTACTGTGCCGAAGCTCGACTTGGTGAAGGCGTTTGAGGAGTACGTCGAGAAGGGCGGACTCAAGGGTGGCAAGGACGGCCCGACCGCGAAACGGTGGCGGCCGAAGATCCGCGACTTCTGCAAGTGGATCGGCCATCGCGACTTGACGCGCATGACCTCGGACGACGCCTACGCCTGGGCCGACCATCTGATCGATCGGGGGTACAATCGCAATTCGGTTCGACTGGTTTGGATCGCTTCGCTCAGTGCTACCGCCGGTTGGCTAATCGAGCGCCGCCGGCGAGGTGCACACAACCCGTTCCGCGGCATCGTCATTCGAGATGCGGTTGAGAATAAGCCCGGCGAACCGTTGCCGCCTCCGCGTCAGAAGGGATTCTCCCAGGCTGAGGCGAAAAAGATCCTCACAGCGACGCTCTCGAGCTTCTCGGCCATGATCTCTCCGGAGAAGCGTGCGGCCAGGCGCTGGCTCCCATGGCTGTGTTGCTATTCCGGAGCCCGCGTCAACGAGATCACATCCCTTCATCCCGCTGACGTTCAGGCGGACAAGGTATCTGGACTCTGGTGCATGGTCATCAAGCCATCGCTTGAGAAGACTTCGCAATGGCGTACGGTCCCGATTCATAGTCACCTCATCGAGCAAGGCTTTCTGAAGTACGTCGAGGATCGCAGGAGACTAGCCAAGCCGCTTTTTTACGACCCCGCGCGCGGACGTGGCGGCAAGATCGCGAACCCGCAGTTCAAGAAGACCGCGGAACGGATCGCAGATTGGGTACACTCGCTCGGGATCCACAACGTTCAGCCGAATCATGCATGGAGGCATTTGTTCAAGAGCGTCGCTCGTCACGTGAAGATGGACCGCGAGGTCGAGGGCTTCATCATAGGACACCGGCCCAAGGATTCGAACGCGAGCAACGACTACGGCGACCGCTGGGTCGCGACAATGTCCGCCGAGGTCGAGAAGTATCCGAGGTTCGACATTCCCGCCCTGAAGGCTCCGACCGCGCCACACAAGCGGCGCCGTCGCACCAATTTCGAAGTCGCCATCGCGAAGGCCGCAAAGGAAGAGCGCAAGGCAGCACGTGCGACGCGGGCATCCGATGCTGGATAGGTGACCGAGACCAGGGAGGGGGTGCTGGAGAGAGTGGGACTCCCTCCCCCCAAGCCGCGATTGCAGGAAAACCGCCGAAAACAAGGATTCCAAAAAAGCCGGTCGAGTTTTTGTGAGCACCGCTGTGTACCACCGGCTCGTCGGATTCGGCCGTCAATCTCAGGCGATTTCGAGGTCGCGAGTGCCTGACCGATCTCGACGGTCTGGCCGACCTCAACGAGGTGTTTTGCGTCGGCACGCGAAAGCGAAGATCGCTCTCGAGGCCTGATGGCGCCGACGAAGCTACGCTCCGGTGTCTCGGCATCCTAATGCGCGTGCGACCAGGACCGGCCGTCAGCTTGCCGGATTGCGCGCCGTGACGATCCACGTCGCGCTGTCGATCATCACCGACAGCTCGCCGGGGCGGCTCGCGAAAGCGGCACGAACCGCGGCCGAGGCGCGGGCGCGGATGTCATCGGGCTGATCGGCGAGCGCGCGCGACAGCGGGCCGACCTCCAACGTCATCTTCACCGCGTCATCGATCGCCGCGTCCCGCGTCGCGCCCTCGCCAAACGGGACGGAAGCATCGAAGGGCGCGATAGCGATATTGGTGAACCCGGCCGCCGTCAGGATCCGACCCACCCGCCCCCGGTCGCCGAACGAGAATGGACCGGGCGCTTCGGGATCGGGCGGCGCCGTCGGCGGGACGATACCTTTGATCGCGCCCATCGGCAGGCGCATCCAATCGTTCTCGGTCGCGCCACGCCAGCAGACGAAAGCGACCCGGCCGCCCGGCCGGAGGGCGCGGCGCATATGCGCGAACGCCCCTGTCGGATCGTCGAAGAACATCACTCCGAAACGAGAGAACAGGATGTCGAACGCGCCCTCGGGCAGCTCGGCGCTGCTGGCGTCGGCCACCCGGAACAGGGCCGGCGTATCCTGGGCCGCAAGCGCGCGCGCTCGGCGGATCAGCGGTTCGGATATGTCCACGCCAAGCACTTGGCCCCCCGCGCCGACGCGGGCGGCCAGAGCCAGACTCGACGCGCCCGCGCCGCAGCCGGCGTCCAGCACGCGGTCGCCCGTCGCGGGCGCGGCGGCTTCGATCGCGGCCTGGCCGAACACCGCCAGCCTGGCATCGAGCCGGGCCTGGTGGGCGACCCAGCGCTCCCCGCTTTGGCCATTCCAGTCGGCGACCTGATCGGCATTGTGCTGTGCCATGACATATCCTTGTTCTGGCCCGGTCACTGGGCGCACTGGCGACCGCTGGGGACTTCCGAGACGATGCAGTTCATCCGGCGATAAGCGAAAGATTACGGCTTGCGCGCGTCTGCCTTCTGAAAGTCGTCCTGATGCGCGCGCACGAAGTCCTCGATCGACATCGGCGACACACCGGTCAGCAGGTTCACATCGTCCGAGGATCGGTCGTATCGGCCGTCCCGGTGCAGCAGTGCCATCGACTCCAAGTGCGCGACCACGTGTGCGGATGCGCCAATGGATCGCAGGCTCTCCAGCCACGGTTCCAATGGAATGTTCATGTAGGTGATTGGACGCCCCAAGACTCTTGTGAAATCTTCGGCGACCTCGCGAAGAGTCTCCGCACGGGGACCGGTCAGCTCGTAAACCTTTCCAAGGTGAGACTCGGGATTCGCCAACACCTCTGTCACGCACCGCGCAACATCGTGGGCGGCGATTGGCGACGTCTTTCCCTCTCCGAAGGGCAACATCAGCGCGTCCCGAGCGGTGACCGTCGGAACGGCAAATCGCCAGAAGAACGCGTCCATGAAGGCGGTGGGACGCATCGTGACCACCGGCAAGCCGCTCCACCGCAAGACCTGCTCGGCCAGCCAGTGCTGCTTGTGCTGCGGGCTGCGCGCAGTCTCGCGGATACTCATCTCCGAGACCGTCATCTGCGACATGTTGACGAATGCTTCGACGGCATGGTGCCGGGCAACCACCGCCACGTTCGTCGTAGCCTCGAGATACTTCTCGTTGACCGACATGCTGAAATACAGGCGCTTGCAGCCATCGACGGCGCGGTGCACCGCGTCCAGGTCGAGCAGATCTCCGACGATCACCTCGGCACCAAGTGCCCTCAGCGAATCCGCCCGGCCGTCATCCTGGCGGACCATGGCGCGCACCTTCAGCCCGCGCTCCAGCAGAGACTTCGTCACGCTCGGTCCGATCGCTCCAACTTGGCCAGCGGCACCGGTGACGAGGATGGGATGGGAGTGTTTCATGTCAAAGTTTCCTTCAGAGCGATACCGGAGCTCCCGCCGGTGACGGGAATGGTGTGACCGGACAACTTCACTGGCGGCTCCTGGAATTGATGTTGAATTGGCTGAAGGGGCTGTTCGAGGCCGATCACCTGGTAGCGAGGCTCGGCGCGTCTCACGACGCCACCATGCCGGCGTGAATCCCCTCGACGACCGCGGCGGGGTGGGTCAGCGGGATCATGTGTGCAGCCCCGGGGACAACGACCGTGCGGGCGTCGAACGCTCCCGCGAGCAGACGGCTCACCGACCGCGGAGCGGCCGACGTCCGCTCGCCGACGAGCACCGAGGTCGGCACCGCGGTCGAGGTGAACTCGGCGAGCGTGGTCCGATCGGCTGCGCTGGCGGTCATCTCGAGCCTTAGCCGCGGTGCGAGCCGTGTAACCAGCGCACGCCCCTTCTCGCCCAGCGCGTTCCACGCGCCGGCGCCGCTCCAGTGCTCCACCAGCAGGCAGGCGGCCGCACCGTGATCCGGCCACGCGCGCATGAACCGATCGCAGAGGGTCTGCCCCTCGCGCAGGGCGTCTTCTTCCCCGGGCACGCGCAGCACGCTGATGACCACAGGATCGACCAACGTGAGCCGCGCCACGCGAGACCCGACGGCCAGCCGCAGGTGAAGTCCGAAAAATGCCCCGAGCGAGTGGGTGACGAGGTGGAACGCGCCGACGCCCTGCATGTCGAGCCAGCCGCGCAGGTGGGAAACCTCGTCCTTTGGCTGCCACGCCTCGCTCGGTGTCGGCGACCGTCCGTAGCCGAGCATGTCGGGTGCCAACGCCCTGGCGCCGCGCGCCTCAAGACCTGTGCGGACCGCGGCCCAGGAGTGGGAGCCGGTGGCGGAGCCATGGAGGAGCACAATGGGAAGGTCGTCGATCATCGGAAATCCTGGTTTCGGGAAAAAGGGAATTTTTGATCTCAAACCAGCATCGACTGCTGGGCGAAGATACCCGCCATCGCGCCCTGCGATGATGCCTGGGTGACCGAGGGCAAGAAGGGCGTGGTGAGGTCGCCGGCGGCGTAGATGCCGGGCATGCTGGTTTGGCGGCGCTCGTCGACCTTGAGAACGATGCCGCCCGGCGTATCCACCGTGGCGAGGCCCAGTGATTCATGCAGGCTTGCGGACGGCTTGGTGCGCGGATGGGCGAACAGGATGTCGACTGCGACATTGCGGCCGGTATCGAGATTGACTTTGGCGATATGCCCCTTGTGATGGGCGATCTCGGCGATCCGGCCATCGACTACCGGTATTTTGCGGCGCGCCAGATCGGCCTTAATATCAGGCGGAATGTCGCGACCATCGGCAAAGACAGTCAACTTGTCGGTCCAGTCCAGGAACAGCCTGGCCTGATTGTGCGACTGCGGGCCGGACCAGACGAGGCCCCAATGCTGGCCGGCGACTTCAAAGCCGTCGCAATAGGGGCAGGGCACGATGGACGTGCCCCAGCCTTCGGCAAAGCCCGGAACATCTGGCATCTGGTCGGCGACGCCATAGCTCAGGATCAGACGACGCGCCCCAAGGCTTTCGCCGTCGGAAGTGAGGACGGAGAAATCGTCGATGGCGCCGGAGACGCTGTCGGCCCGGGCCCTGACCAGCTTGATCGTGGGATAACGCGCCAGCTGCTGCCGCGCCTCGGCCAGGATGTCCAGCGGCGGCTTGTGATCGTGGCCGAGCAGGCCATGCGAGTGGCCGGCGAAGCGGTTGCGCGGCAGGCCGGTATCGAGAACGGTGACCTTGCGGCGGGCACGGCCGAGCTGCAGGGCGCCGGCGAGACCGGCAAAGCTGCCGCCGATGATGATGACGTCATCCATGGTGATGGGCTCCGTTGGAGGACAGGTTGAAACCTACCCATTGGCTTGCACATTTCAGATACTTCATGGTATCGTAATTCAAGAATTAGAATACTGTCAAGTACTGGAATTGTCGTGACCGAAAACAGCCAGGGCCGGCGCGGCCGGCCCGCCAACGAGGCGCTTGGCCAAACGATCCTTGACGCCGCGCGCGAACTCTTTGTGGAATTGGGTTTTCAAGCGACGACCTTGGACAAGGTCGCCCAGCGGGCGAAGATATCCAAGCTCAGCATCTACAGGCACTTCGAGAACAAGGAGGCGCTGTTCAGCGCGGCCATCGCGGCCGGCTGCCATCAGTTTACACAGGCCCTTTTTGAAGGCGTCGATGGTTCGGCCGAAGATCAGCTCATGGCGGTGGGATCATCACTGCTTCGCACGCTGTTGAGATCAGACGTCCGCAATGTCGAAGCCATGATCATGGCCGACACGACGAATCAAAACTCGTTAAGCAAGCTCCATTACGAAGCCGGCCCCGCGCATGTCATCGCCCAAATCGAGGCCCTGTTGCGTCAGTTGCACGCGAAGGCGCTTCTGAACGTGCCCGATCCTCTCCGCTCCGCCCGCTTGTTTGCCGCGCTTTTCAAAGGATCCGATCTCCTGATGATCGCACGCTTCGATCAGGCGAGAGCAAAGGACGACGACGAAATTGAATCCTATTGCCGGTCGGCGGTCGCAATGTTCCTCGCCGCGCACGGTGGCAACGACCACGCGGGCGGATAACTTCAGAGAATCGCCACAAAGTTCACCGACACGCTGCCCACAGTCAGTCTTCACGAAGGCCGCTATGCCCCAGTATTCACTCGATGTATTGCGCCAGCGCTACGTCGTCGAGAAAAGGCCGCTCGAGGCCAGCATCGAGCAGATCTTGCGGGCCGACACCCGCGCGGGAGCCCGTGCCATCCTGGCTTCAATCGATAAGCGGCGTTTCGAAAACAGGTCCGAAGGACAGCGCCTCCGGAAGATCCTCAGTTTCGAAACCTCTCTCTGGGAGAGCGGCCTTCAGGCCGTGGCAGGCGTGGACGAAGCTGGAATGAGCCCTCTCGCCGGGCCCGTCTCCGCTGGCGCCGTAATACTGAAACCCGGCACGCGAATAGTCGGAATCGACGACTCGAAAAAACTCGATGCCGCGGCTCGCGAAGAACTCGCGAAGGAGATCAAGGCAAAGGCAGAGAGTTGGTGTGTGGCGTTCGTCGAGGTCGAGGAGATCGACGAAATCAACATTTATTGGGCAGGCATCCAGGCCATGCAGCGCGCGGTCCGGGGGCTGGGGTTGGCGCCGCAACACCTGCTGATCGATGCGAAGCGGTTGAAGGAAATCGATATCCCTCAGCAAGCCATCATCAAAGGCGACGCCAAGTCCGCCAGCATTGCGGCCGCCTCCATCCTCGCGAAAGTCCAGCGCGACGCGGTCATGCGGACGCTCGAGGTGCGCCACCCCGGCTACGGTTTCGCGGATCACAAGGGCTACCCGGTGCCGGCTCATTACGAAGCTCTCGCGAGGCTTGGTGCATGCGCAGCTCACCGGAGATCGTTCGGACCTGTACGCAGGGCTCTCGGGTTGCCGCCCCTGCCGCCGTGGCCTTCGGCGTCCGAGCGCGCCGCCAGCTGAACTCCCAGGCGCACGCTGCGGCTCGGCGGCGCTATTTGCGCGGCACCTTATTTTCGCGGACGACGTCCGTGGCTTTTTTATCGGACCGCAGGCCGAGATAGACCGGCTGGCGCAGTTCGCCCTTGCTGGTCCACTCCGCGAACTTCACTTCCGTGACCAACGAAGGACGCACCCAGGTCGTGACCCGCTCATCCTTCACCTTGGCGGGGAACGGCGACTTACCTGTCTTGAGCCTCATGAGCTTGCTGTGAAGCTCTTCAAGAACCTGGTGGCTGAAGCCGGTACCGACGTGGCCGATGTACCGCCATGCATCCCCTTCGCGTACTGCCAGCACGAGGGCGCCGAAAAAAGGCCGGGTTCGCCTCGGTGCCGTGAAGCCGGCGATCACGACCTCCTGCCGCTGCGCCGTCTTCACCTTCAGCCAATCGGCGGTCCGGCGTCCGGATGCATACGGGCTGCCGGCACGCTTGGCCATGATGCCTTCGAGGTGTCTCAGCTCGGCTTGTGCGAAGAATTTCGTTCCGTTGCCTTTGCGGTGGTCGCTGAACGCGATGAACTTGTGGCGCGGCAGGATGGCCTTTAGTCGCTTCTTGCGATCGACGAGCGGCAGCGCGCGCAGGTCCTCGCCGTCCGCGAACATGAGGTCGAACGCGCAGTACAGAAGCTTCGCCTCATGGCGCAGGGCGTTCTGGAGCAACTGGAAATGGGATGCGCCGTCCTTGCCGATCGCGACGAGCTCGCCATCGATCACCGCGTCCGCCTTCACGCATTCAAGTGCGTTCGCGACCTCCACGTAGGAGTGGCTGATGATCTTCCCGTTGCGGCTGTAGAGCGCGACCCGCCCATGCCGGATTTCCGCGACCATGCGGAAACCATCGAATTTGTCCTCGAAGACCCAATCGGGATCGTCGAACGGCGCATCCGTCAACGGGGCCAGCATGGGCTGCAGGCGATATGGCAGGGTCGATTTGCGAGCCATGGTTGGGACTTTCTACACGGCCGGCAGAGGCCGAAACGAGGAGGATGGAAGGCGAATCCGCGCAGTATCACCAGCCGCGACCATCCCGCCGGCCCGTACCACGCCCAACACCCCGGATTTGAATGGAGGGCCCGTTTCCGCCGACGAGAGCACCTGTTGCTTAAGGCCGGGCTGGAAGCGGTCGATCAGAACGCAAGGCGTCCGGAGGCCGGTCAGCTCGACGATGGCCATGGGACCTAATTCGATGAGGGTGCCGAGCGGCATCCGCTCGAGGGCCAAGCCGGCGGTGCTGATGTTCTCGCCGAGGTCGCCGGCGCCGACCTCGAAGCCGGCTTTAAGAAGCGTCGCGAAGAGTTCGGACGGGATCAGGTGAACCTGCCGGAGATTGGGCAGGCGTGGCCGGCGGCGGGCAAGGTAACGGTGCCGGACGAATGGGCCGGCGTGGGCGTCGCCTTGGACGCCGTGGCCTTCCACCAGCACGATCCGATCCTGAGGGGGCTTGCTGAAGTGGTGACCGCGATCGGCGGCAACTGCGACCACTGTGCCCTCCAAGGAGAGCGGGTGCGGCTTCGGCATCAGGCGGCCCGGGCGAATGAGCGCCGCTTCTGGCGGAGGTAGCGCGTGATTTCCGCAAGAGGCATCGCGTTGAGGACGCGGTCGGCGGGGACACCGCCCTTGCGAGCCATCTGGACGCCCCAGTGAATGTGGTCGAGCTCGGGGATCGAGTGCGCGTCCGGATTGATGCTCAGCATGCAGCCGAAGTCGAGGGCCGCCTGGTGCCAGCGCCAATCCAGGTCGAGGCGCCATGGATGGGCGTTGATCTCGACGACGACGTCATGCCTGGCGCATGCCCGAAGCACCTTCTCGACGTCGATTTCGTAGCCCGGCCGCCGCTGCAGCTGTCGCCCCGTCATGTGGCCTATGATGGTGGTGTGAGGATCGGAGATGGCACGAAGCAGGCGCTGCGTCTGCGCCTTGCGGTCGAGTTTGAAGCGGCCGTGGATGCTCGCGACCACGAAGTCGAAGCGCTGCAGCACTTCGTCCGCATAGTCCAGCGAGCCGTCGGCCAGAATGTCGGACTCGATGCCTTTCAGGATCCGGAAATCCTTGCCGAAGCGCTTGTTCAGGCGGTCGGCTTCCCGGTGCTGCTGCGCGATCTCCTCGACCGAGAGCCCGCCCGCGTAGTGCGCGGACTTGGAGTGGTCGGCGACGCCGAAATATTCAAAACCGCGCTGGCGCGTGGCCTTGGCCATCGTCTCCAGGGTCTCCGTGCCGTCGGAGGCATCGGTGTGGCAATGAAGGATTCCGCGCAGGTCCTTGTCGCTGACGAGCTTCGGCAACTTGCCCTTCAGCGCCAGCTCGACCTCGCCGCGACCCTCACGGAGTTCAGGATCGATGAACGGCAGGCCGAGAGCGCTGTAGATCTGGGCCTCGTCGCCGCCGATCAGGGTGCGACCCTTGTGCAACCCGTCGCTCTCCAGCCGCATTCCTTTCTCCGCGGCCAAAGCCTGGAGCCTCTCGATGTGAGCGGCTGAGCCGGTGCCGAAAAGAAGGGCGGCGCCGAAGTGGTTGCGGTCGGACAGGCGTATCTGCAGTCCGTCCGCCGCGGATGCCTTCGACCTCTTCTCGATCTTGGCAGCCTCCGCGACGATCGTGAGGTCGCCGACGAGTTCGCAGCCGCGGCGGAAGTCGCCTGCGATCGTCACGCGCTTGAGCTCCGGCCGGGCCTTGCGAAGCGAATCCTCGGCGTGCGCGAGCAGGGCGGCGGCACGGTGCAGGTGGAGGCGACCTTCTCCGCTTTTCGCGATGGCCAGGTTCTGCAGAATCTTTGTCTGCAGGGCGGCGCCCAATCCTTTGGCTTTCTGGATGCGGTCGTCCTTGGCGGCGGCCTCCAACTCCGCGAGCGAGGTGATGCCGAGATCCTCGTAGAGTCGCAGAACCTTCTCCGGGGGAAGACCGGGCACGGCGAGCATCTCGAGCACGCCCTCCGGAATCTCCTTCCGGAGCTTTTCAAGGCTCGGATGAGTGCCGCTCTTGTGAAGCTTGGTGATGATGTCGGCAATCGCCTCGCCGACGCCGGGGATTTCGGTAAGCCGGTCTTCGGCGATGAGCACGTGCAGAGGGACTGCGAGGGCCGCCAGGCTGTCGGCGGCCCGAGAATACGCTTTTGCCCTGTAGGGGTTGCCGCCACGCAACGCGGTGCGCTGAGCGTACTCTCGCAGGAGACTTGCTACAGTGCGAGCGTCGACGGAAGCCACTCAACGAGCCTCCCGTTCCGCGCCCCGCCTCGCCGCAGCAAAGCGAGCTTGAGAGATCGGGCCGTCATCGGGCCGACCCTCGAGAGATTCCTCAAGCTTCTGCGCTGCCCGGAAGTCCTGAAGGTGCTGCGTGTTCGGGGCATAGGCGGCCTCTTTCTTGAGGAGATTGTAAATTCGGCCGACCACCAGCTGCAGATGCTTGATCCTGCCCCGCGGCATCGCTCGGGCTTTGCAAAGAGCCCGGAGAGCGTAAGCGCGGAAGTAATCAAAAGCGTCGGACATGATCTCGGTAAACGCAGGCAATCGCCTATGGTTCGGTCGGCACCGCAGGATCGGAAGCCTCTTCGGCTGGTCATGAGGAACCTGACGCGTGGGCAGCGCGATCTTAAAAGTCAGCGCTCCACTGATTCCACCGCGTTTCTCCGGTCGACGGTGAAGCCCAGGCGCTCACAGACGGATGGCCGCTTGTCTCGAGTCCGGCGGCAATGGCGAGGAGCTTCGGGAACCCCGGGAATCCTTACGGCGTTGCACCGCCATCAGATTCGCAGAAGGAGGAGCAGATGGCAGCCGCGAAGAAGAAGACCGCGCGAGGACGCAAGCAGGACCGGGCGCGCGTCGCCGGGGGGCAGAAGCACGAGGTCGGCTATGAGGCGAAGAAGACCGGCCGGTCCGCGTCGGCGGTCAAGAAGGCGGTCAAGAAAGTCGGCAATTCGCGCAAGCGGGTCGAGAAGCGTCTCGGCCGCTGAGCCCCGCTCTCTCGTGCTCCAATCCGGAGCCGGCCTGCTCGGAGGCCGGCCGCTCAAGCCCGGCTCGAGAAGCGCGTGAAGGCGGTCAGCGTCTGCTGGCGCAGCTCGACGTCGCGCAGGTAGATCTCCGCCTTGAGGAACGCGAGCTCGGCCTCCAGCGCGGTCTCGCAGACGTCGATGTACCAGCTTTTCGGACGGCCGTCCGTGCCGTCGCTCCAGCGATAACCTCGCCTCTTCAACGAATCCTTCAGCTCGAAAGGCGATTGCTCCGCCCATATCCGCAGCGTCGGCTTGCGGGCGTTCTCGAGCAGCAGCGCGAGCGCCGGCGAGCCCGTAGTCGGCAGTTCGAAGGCGAGGACCTCCAGCAACGCGTGGCAGTCGTCGACCGCTCGGTGAGCCTGGTGGAAGTAGCCAGCACCGTTCAACAGATATCCGAGCTGCGAGCCCGCGAGGCCGTGTTTGCGCCAGTCGACTTCGCTCATGCTGCAGCCCCACGCCTTGTGCTCGAACACGGGCCAGTAGCGTTCGGCGAATTTTCTGTCGAAACTGCTGTTGTGGGCAATGACGATCACAGCACCGTCGACGAAGGCCGTCACGGCAGCCGCGTCGATTCTGTGACCGGCCACCATCTCGTCGGTGATGCCGGTGAGCGCCGTCACCTCCGGCGGGATCGGCGCGGAGGGCTCGTTGAAGGCTGAGAAAGTGTCCCTCACCCCGACGATCCTGCCGTCCGGCGTGTAATCGAACTTGACCATACCGAGCTCGATGATCTCGTGCTTGGAGTGGTCAAGACCTGTCGTTTCGGTGTCGAGCAGGATGCCGACCTTCGTTTCCTGTCCTGAGGCCGGCACCGACGTCGGCCGTGGCACCAGCCGGCGCAGCACCCGGTAGTCCGTCGACCGACTCAAGGCTTCGGCCATCGCGGCTAGGTCCGATGCGTTTTGAAACATCGCTTCTCCCGCCCGATTGCTGGGCGAGGTCGCAGAATACCGGGAGCGCGGGCCAGGAGGTATCTGAAAATCGAGCAATTCACGGGCTTTTCGGAAGTGCCGGTGGCAATTCGATCCCGTTGCAAGGTCGCTCGCGCAGCGGCTACTGAGCGCGAGCTCTCCTGATGCGGGGCCGACGTTCCACCGGGCCTCCTGCCAAGGCGCCCCTGCTTAACCAGCTTCGCCGAGCTACGCGGGCATATCGTCGCGGGGTGAAGGCAAGCCGAACTACGGCTCGTTAACGCTGTGGCGTGTAGGTTTTGGAGCCATGCAATACACGGACGGTTCATTCGCCGATGTGAAGTCCATCAGTCAGCAGGCCATGTGCCTCGCACGGCTGGCGATCTGCCGTTTCCTTCGCTTGATCAGTTCAGGCCGGAAGCGCGGCTGCATGACCCAAAACAACTCATCATCTGGAGCGTTGAGCACCGGGGAGACGGGCACATATTTCGCGCGCTTTACCAAGGTGCGAGCGTTGGAGAGGTCTTCAATTCGAGCTGGGCCGGGAAATCGATGGAAGAGGTTCTTCCACCAGCCCTGAAGGAGTTCGGTCTAGCCGCCGCCGAGCAGTGCGTGACCAGCGGCTGCGCCATCTACAGCGTGTTTTCGACCTACAACAGCGGCGGCCATACGATCGATTGTGAGCGCTTGCTCCTGCCTTTGGGAAGGGCCCGCCGGGTCGAGCAAATGGTTGGCTCCCTTCAACTGATCAGCAAGACGGGATCCTTCAACCGCGAGACGGTCATCCGACACTTCGAGTGGAAAACGGAGGTGTCCTGCGCAATCCGCATCTACGCTTCAGCCGGTCTCCGCGGTCACCTCACATCGACGACCGAAAAGCGAGAAGCGGCTCGCTCTCCTTAGCCGGCTGCGCGCCGAAGGAGTGGGGCGGATGGGGGCATGTGCGGACGGGCTAGACAGCAGCCGCGTATGGTGCCGATCCCCGGATTGCTACGGTCACACCGGTGCGTGATCGTTTACGATCTGCAACTATATTGCATCCATGGATCTCCAGTACGACCCCGAGCGCGAGGCCGTCGCGGCGATGAAGCTTGCCGCGGAAGCCGATGGGCCAGAGCGGCAGAAATGGATCACCGCCGCGCTGGCGTGGTCGGAACTGACTCGCCTCCGCCGGGCTGCCGAGCACAACGTGCCGGAATGGTGGCCGACGCGGCAGCTCGTCACCGGTGCAACGCGCAGCGCCTCCTCCGACTCCCTTTCAAGCCGCTAGGGTCGCGTTCAGGGCGGAATGCGCTCCCGCACCCGCTTACGGGCCTCAAATCCTCGCTGGTGAGGCCAGAACCACCGGAGGTCGGAACAATATTGCGGCGACGTATTTGACTCGGCGGACCATCGTCCGCCGTTTGAGTACGGCGTCCTGTAGCGGATAGCCAAAGGCTCACGCCCGCTGTTCAAAAACATCCGCTCGCGCGGAAGCCAAAGGCGGTGGTCCCGTTCGGCGCCTTGAAAGAATCAGCTTGAAGAAGCCGGCGAAAACCCGCGAAGAACTTGAGGCCGCCATCAGGCTGGAGATGGAAGACGTCAGCGACTGGCCGACGGACCTGGCCATCTCGGTCGTGCCGCACGAAGATTCCTGGAAAGTCGAGATCATGACGGACGGGCCGCAGCAGGACGCGGAGCGTTGCGACATGATTGAAGCCATTGCCAATAGGCTGCGTAACCAGTTCGATCTGAAAGGTTGACCTCCCCACCTCCACAAACGATCCGCTGTGACTATCGCCGAGAGCGAAGATCGGGCGCGCGCCCGAGGTGAGGGGCAGGGCAAGCTAACCGGCGAGCATACGGCGAAGCGTCACGTGCTAGTACGACGACCCGGCTAGTCCTGCTCTTGCGACGGCCAGGGTTCGCGGGCCTTGGCGGTGGCGACGAGTTCGCCGTTCAGGCATTCGTCGATGAGGAAGCGGACCATCATGCCAGCAGACGAAAGCGACCCACCCGCCCGGCTTGAGCGCGCGCGGCGCATATGGGCGAACGCCTTTGTCGGATGTCGAAGAACATCACCCCGAAACGCGAGAACAGGATGTCGAACGCCCGATCGGCGCTGCTGGCGTCGGCCACCCGGAACAGGGCCGGCGTATCCTCTGTGGCGCAAGCGCGCGCGCTCGGCCGGATCAGCGGTTCGGATATGTCCACGCCCAGCACTTGGCCCCCCGCGCCGACGCGGGCGGCCAGAGCCAGACTCGACGCGCCCGCGCCGCAGCCGACGTCCAGCACGCGCTCGCCCGCCGCGGGCGCGGCGGCTTCGATCGCGGCCCGGCCGAACACCGCCAGCCTGGCGTCGAGCCGGGCCTGGTTAGCGACCCAGCGCTCCCCGCTTTGGCCATTCCAGTCGGCGACCTGATAAGCTGATGGCGGCATCACACGAATGATCCGCGTTAGCTCACGATTGGTCCAGCCGCAGCCTCATCCAAACCGGCACGAGCTTGGATAGCGAGGCTTCGTTCTGCAGCCTGCGAGTCGAAGTATTCCTCAATCGAATAAACCTTGCCCCATCGCAACTTGAAGACGTGGACGCCCCTGTTCACATACGAGCTTTGGCCGTCAAGTAGCCTCGCGTTGGCCCGCCACTTGACGAACACTGTGGTATTCCATGGCCAACCCGTCACCTCGACCTGCTCAACATCTATGTGCAGGTTCGAGAAAACACGGCCCATGCGCTCGAACCACTGCTTCACCGATTGCTTTCCATGTCGCTCACCCCCCAACGCATGATCTCCGGCAACCCAGTGATACGCGTTCGGTGTTAGGCCTTTTGCAGCATCATCCCAACGCTGGTTGTTGACATGATCGAAGCTTCTGCGGATCTCTTTTTTGACCATTAGACTGTAGACCATTGATGTCCCCTGTTGTCGGATAGCCGACGGCTCTGCAAGACGGGATGGATACTTTCCAGATACTGTAAGCTGCTCCAGGTAACGGCGGCGATCTGTTGGGAAAGCTGGCTGACGGGCGGCCACGCAGACGGCAGCGGCGCAACGGTCAGAGCCAGCGGCGAACCTCGGCCTTGTAGCGGCGGTAGTCGTCGCCGAACTTCGCTTCGAGATAGCGCTCCTCGCGGGCGATCACCTGCGTCTGGATCGCGATCAGCACCAGCGGGAGCAAGGCGAAGGCGATCGGCCCGTCGAATCCGATCGCAACGCCGGCATAGATCAGCGCCATGCCGAGATACATGGGATTGCGGGTCCACCGATAGGGGCCGGTCGTTGCGATGAGGGTCGTTGGCTGCGACGGCGGAACGTTGGTGCCCAGCCGCCGGAACAGCCCCGCCGCCGCAAGCATCATCGCCGCACCGGCAACGAACAGCAGCGCGCCCGTCGCGACCAGCAACCGCCAGTCGATGCCGAAAGAGCGCAAGGTGACGAACCGCTCCGCCGCCAGCCCCAACAGCAGCGCTCCCAGATAGACCAAGGGCGGAGGGAAGCGCACACCCGCGCTGTCCGGTTCGACGGCCATGCTCATCTCCAATCTGTGCTCTCAAACCAGCATCGACTGCTGGGCGAAGATACCCGCCATCGCGCCGTGCGATGATGCCAGGGTGACCGATGGCGGCGTAAGGGGGTTGGCGAGGTCGCCGGCGGCGTAGATGCCGGGCACGCTGGTTTCGCGGCGCTCGTCGACCTTGAGGATGATGCCGAGGGGCGTATCGATCGTGGCGAGGCCTAGTGATTCATGCAGGCTCGCGGACGGCTTGTTGCGCGGATGCGCGAACAGGATGTCGACCGCGACATTGGGGCCGGTATCGAGTTTGACCGTGGCGCTATGGCCCCCGTGATGGCCGATCCCGGTGATCCGGCCCTCGACGACAGGTGTGTTGCGGCGCGCCAGGTCGGCCCGGATATCGGGCGGAACGTCGTGACCGTCGGCGAAGAGCGTCAACCTGTCGGTCCAATCGTGGAACAGCCTGACCTGATTGTGCGACTGCGGGCCGGACCAGACGAGGCCCCAATGCTGGCCGGCGACTTCAAAGCCGTCGCAATAGGGGCAGGGCACGATGGACGTGCCCCAGCCTTCGGCAAAGCCCGGAACATCTGGCATCTGGTCGGCGACGCCATAGCTCAGGATCAGACGACGCGCCCCAAGGCTTTCGCCGTCGGAAGTGAGGACGGAGAAATCGTCGATGGCGCCGGAGACGCTGTCGGCCCGGGCACTGACCAGCTTGATCGTGGGATAACGCGCCAGCTGCTGCCGCGCCTCGGCCAGGATGTCCAGCGGTGGCTTGTGATCGTGGCCGAGCAGGCCATGCGAGTGGCCGGCAAAGCGGTTGCGCGGCAGGCCGGTATCGAGAACGGTGACCGTGCGGCGGGCACGGCCGAGCTGCAGGGCGCCGGCGAGACCGGCAAAGCTGCCGCCGATGATGATGACGTCATCCATGGTGATGGGCTCCGTGTTGTGGATGGAGGGGTTGAACGCAGCAGACCGCTCAGCCTGATTTGCCGAGTGCTTTCAGTATGAAACGAATCTGGTCGCGCAGGCCTGCTTCCGTGGCTTCGCCGTGTACAACGCAGTGCTCGATGAGAATGGGATGGAAGAATGGCATAAACGCGGATCTGACTGCTCGTGCCGCTTCCGCGGCATCTTCGACATCGAACTGGCCAGCTTGGGCACCCCCGCGTATGATCGCCTCGAAGATCGTCTCCATCCGCTCGATATGCGCCTTGATGATCGGCCAGTTCTCCTGCGTGGCGGCGACGATCAGATCGTGCATGGGCTTCGCCGTGACCAACGTCATCTTGCTGTGGTGGTGAACAGTGCTCACCAGTTCCTCGAGTTTCTCGGCGGCCGGCGCGTCCCTCCGTGCGATCGCAAAGGCGAAGTCGGCAAGCTCGTTCAATAGACGCCCGCAGATGGACTCGTCGATTGCATTCCGGGAGGGAAAGAACCGGTAGATGTTCGCCGGGCTCATGCCGAGCTCGGCGGCGATGTCGGCCACCGACGTCCTGTGGTGACCGACACGCCGAAAGCGCTCTTCCGCCGCTCCCAGGATCCGGGCGCGGGCCTCGTCGGACTCTCTTCCCGTTCGGACCGAACGATCCATTGGAGCAACGGCGCCTTATTCGGCAGCCAATGCCGGCTGCAGTTCCGGCCTCTTGGGTGAAACCTCATGCATGTCGTCTGCGCTCGGCTTGATCCGAAACCAGGCGGCATAGAGCGCAGGAAGGAACAGCAGGATCAGAACCGTTCCGACCGCGGTGCCGCCGATCAGCGTGTAAGCCATCGATCCCCAGAAGACAGAATGCGTGAGGGGAATGAAGGCCAGCACCGCAGCCAATGCGGTCAGGATCACGGGTCTGGTGCGCTGCACCGTGGCCTCGATGACGGCGTGATAGTCGTCAAGGCCGGCGGCAAGGTTCTCCTTGATTTGGTCGGTCAAGATAAGTGTGTTGCGCATCAGGATGCCCGCGAGGCCTATCAGGCCCAGAATGGCGTTGAATCCGAAGGGCTGGTGAAAAATCAGCAACATCGGCACGACGCCGGCGAGGCCAAGCGGTCCGGTCAGCACGACCATGGCCATCATCGAGAAGGATCGCACCTGCAGCATGATGACGATCAGCATGGCGGCAATCATGACCGGAAAGATTGTCGCCAACGCGTCGTTGGCTTTGGTTGCCTCCTCGATCGATCCGCCCAACTCGATGCGATAACCGGCCGGAAGGGATGCGATCAGCGGCTGAAGGGCCGTCTTGATATCCTTGGAGACCTCCGGAGGCTGAGTCGCCTCATTGATGTCCGACCTGATCATGACGACGGGGGTGCGGTCGCGACGCTTCATGATCGGTTCTTCAAGCTGGACTTCCGAATGGCCGACCTGGTCGAGAGGAACGGCGCGGCCGTCTCGGCTCATCAATGAGAAATCCGCCAGTCGCGTCGGATCCAGCCGCTCCCCGCCGGCGCTGCGCGCCACGATGGGGACATTGCGAATGTCCTCGCGGACCTGCGTCACGGCGATGCCAGTGAGAAGGAACTGGAGTTGCCGGCCCACCTCCGCGGGAGACAGGCCGATGAGGTTCAGCCGATCCTGATCCGGGATGAAGCGGAGCACGGGCGTGCGATCACCCCAATCGCGATTCGCCTGGCGCACATCAGGAACGCCACGCATGATACCGAGCGCCTTTTCAGAGATCGCGTATAGTTGGGCGGGGTCAGGCCCCATGATCCGAAACTCGACGGGGAATGGCGTGTAGGGTCCGAACACAAGCTGCGTCACGCGCACATTGGCCTCAGGCGCAAGCCCATCCGAGACCGCCTGTCGGAGCCGATGCTTCAAGACCTCGCGCGCTTCCGCGTCCGGTGTCAGCACGACGATCTTGGCGAAGGCCGGATCGGGCAGCTCCGGGGCCATCGCGAAGAAGAAGCGCGGCGCACCCTGACCGACATAGCTCGTGACGATCTTGGCCTCCGACTGGCCTTCCAGCCAGCGTTCAAGCTTTGCGACGGTGGCGGTCGTCGTCCCGATGCTGGTGCCTTCCGGCAGACGAACTTCCACCAGCACTTCGGGGCGGTCGGACGTCGGGAAGAACTGCTGTTTGAGGCCACCCATGCCGGCGACGGAAAGCGCGAAAGCGACGGCGACGACGCCGCAGGTCACGAACTTGTGGCGCACGACGAAGGTAATGAGAGCGCGCAAGCGCCGATAGTTGGGCGTACCGTAAATCGCGTGGTGGCCGCCTTCGATCGGTTTGATCGCGGGCAGCATCTTGACGCCGAGATAGGGCGTGAAGACCACCGCGACGATCCAGGAGACGATGAGGGCGAATCCCACGACCCAGAAGATGTTGCCGGCGTATTCGCCGGCCGTCGAGCGGGCGAAGCCCACCGGCAGGAAGCCTGCGATCGTGACGAGTGTTCCGGACAGCATCGGTGCCGCGGTGTGGCTCCATGCATACGCCGCCGCCGAGATGCGGTCCATGCCCTCTTCCATCTTCACCACCATCACCTCGATGGCGATGATGGCGTCGTCCACGAGAAGGCCCAGCGCCAGGATGAGGGCGCCCAGCGTAATGCGGTCGAAGAACCGGCCGGTTTCCAGCATGATGAGGAACACGACGGCAAGCGTCAGTGGGACGGCAGCCGCGACAACGATGCCGACGCGCCAGCCGAGGCTGAGCAGGCTCACCAGCAGCACCACGCCGAGCGCCATCGCGAACTTCATCATGAATTCGTTCACCGATGAGGAGATGTTGACGGCCTGGTCGCTGACCTTGGCCAGCGTCATCCCGAGCGGCAGTGTCCGGGAGATCGCTGCGGACCTCTCCTCCAGCGCCTTGCCGAGCGCGAGACCATTCCAGCCCTCCTGCATGACCGCCGCGAGCATGATGGTGGGCTCGCCCTGGTGCCGGATGAGGTAGGTGGGAGGATCCTCGTAACCGCGACGGACTTCGGCGATGTCGGAAAGCTTCAGCGTTCGCCCGGCTGCGACGATCGGAGTGTCGGCGATCGCCTGGACGCTGTCATAGGCGCCCTCGACCCGGATGAACACCTGCGGCCCCTTGGTGTCGATGGAGCCCGCCGGTGTGACCGTGTTCTGCCGCTGCAAGGCGGCAACGATATCCGTTGCCGATACGCCGAGAGTCGCCAGCTTGGGATAGGAGAACTCGACGAATATCTGCTCGGGGCGTTCACCGAGGATGTTGATCTTCTTGACGCCGGGCACGTGCAGAAGATCCTGGCGAATGGTCTCTGCCTGCCTGGCGAGCTCCCGCATCGGCATGCCCTTGGCCTTGAGCGCATAAAGGGCGAAGCTGACGTCCGAATATTCGTCATTGATGAAGGGGCCGAGCACACCGGGGGGCAGCTTGCGCGCTTCATCGCCCAGCTTCTTGCGGGCCTGGTAGAATTCCTCCTGCACGCTCGATGGCGGTGTGTTGTCCTTCAGGGTCACGGTCATGTAGGCATAACCCGGCCGTGTGGTCGTCTCCACCCGGTCGTACCAGGTCAGCTCCTGGATCCGCTTCTCCAGCGGTTCGGCGACCTGGTCCTGCATCTCGCGTGCGGTCGCACCCGGCCACACGGTCGTGACCGTCAGGGTCTTGATGGTGAAGGAGGGATCCTCGGCCCGTCCGAGCATGAAGAAGGCGTAGGCGCCTGCGGCTGCCAGCAAAAGCAAGAAGAACAGCGTTGCGGCCCGTTCACGGACTGCGATCGCCGAAAGATTGAAGCTCATCAGTTGCTCCTGTCTTGAGAGGCTGTCCTGACGTGAGCGTCCTCCTGCAGGAGGTGTGCGCCCAGAGAGACAACCCGATCACCGGAGCTCAGGCCGGAGATAACGGCATTTTCGCTGGTCACACGCACAAGCTTGATGGTGTGAAAGCGGACCGTCGAGGTGCCGCCGTCGAACACCCAAACGCCGGTCTTTCTGCCGTCGTCGAGCACGGCTCCCAGCGGCACCTGAACTTCCGGCTGGCTCCCCTGGCTTGCAAGCCGAATGGTGATCGTCGCGCCAAGCGGTGCCGCCGCGGCGTCACCGCCGAGCACGTAGCGGGCCTCATAGGTGCGGGTCTGAGGATCGGCGGAATCCGACAACTGCCGCAGATGCGCAGTAAAGCGCCCATCGCTCCCATACAGGCTCGCCTCAGCGAGCGAGCCGATCGCCGGCCGGATCGTTTCGGGGAGCGCCACCACAGCCTCGCGAGGACCGGACTGCGCGACCCGAACGACCGGTTGGCCGGCGGAGACAACTTGTCCCGGCTCGCCCAGCGTTTGGGTGACCGTTCCATCCGCATCGGCCACCAGGACGGAATAGGTCGCCTGGTTCTCGGCAACCCCGGCGTCGGCTTCCGCCGCTGCGAGCTGCGCTTTGGCTGTATCCGAGGCGGCCTTCGCCTGCTCGTAGCGCTGTTTGGAAGTCCACCCATCGCTCACCAGGTTGGCGTATCGCCGCTCATCGGCGTCGGTCTGAACGACAGCTGCACGCGCAGCCGCGACGGCGTTGCGCTTCGCTGCGAGCGCCAGGCGGAGGTCGGTTTCGTCGATCCGCATCAGCGGCTGCCCGGATTTGACCTGCTCACCGACACTGACGAGCCGCTCGACGATCTTACCGGCGACGCGAAAACCGAGATTGCTTTCCACCCTCGCGCCGATGGTGCCGGTGAAACCGCGGTCGGATCCGCTGACCGGCGCGGCCATCACGAGACGGACCATTGGGGGCTCTTGCCTGGGGTCACCGACCGCAGAGGCTTCCCGGGGCGGGATCCCGAGGGCAACGAAGGTCGCCACCCCGGCCGAGATCAAAATACCAGCCAAAACCGCAAAGCCCCGCATCCTCATGTCAATCTCCCAATTTTAGATTTCGTCCGAACTCTGTATTCCGTTTAGCTTTCGAACGCAATCTAAAAAGGAAAGGAGGCGACAAAAATGTGATTCAGGCCCGCTCCTACCAAGAGATTCGGCCTTGGGGCCTTGATAGATTGCGTTCGGCTTCTATATTGTGGTAATAGAGTTCAAATGCAATCTAAGTTGGAGGTGCCGATGCGAGTCAGTCGCGTTCAGGCCGCGGAGAACCGCAAGACCGTGATCAATGTGGCAAGTCGCCTGTTCAGGGAGCGCGGCTTCGATGGGATCGGGCTCAAGGATCTGATGGAGGGGGCCGGGCTAACCCAAGGCGCCTTCTACAAGCAATTCGCGTCAAAAGAGGATTTGGCGGTCGAGGCGTCCAGGCGAGCATTGGAGAGCGCGTCGGGCCGATGGTCGGATGCGGCCGCTCGGAATCCCGATGATCCGCTCGGCGCGGTGATCGGGATTTACCTCAGCGGCGACCATCGCGAAGAAAAGATGGACGGCTGCCCCATCGTGGCACTCGGCTCAGACGCCGCCCGGCAGGGCCCCGAGGTGAAGGCGGAATTCGAAGCAGGAATCAAAGCGCATCTCGACGTGCTCGACCGCTTTCTCGCCGGGGCCGGCGACGAGGCCTCCCACAGCAAGGCCATGGCCATTCTCGCGACGATGGTTGGCGCGGTGACGCTCTCGCGCGTCGTCAACGACCCCGATCTGGCTCAGGCGCTTTTGGATGCCGCGGCCGAACAGGTTCGCGGCGCCGCCGCAGCTTGAAAGGACGGGCCAGTGTTCTGATTGAGAATCTGGCCGAGCTTCATTCGCCGACCAACAAATAGATGAGGACGAGAACGATGTCGAATGAAGCAATGAACAGCTTCGCCGGAAAATGGGCGCTGGTCACGGGAGCGTCAAGTGGCCTTGGTCTTGAATTCGCAGGTCTCCTGGCGGCGCAGAAAGTCAATCTCGTCTTGGCGGCTCGACGGCGGGAGTGGATGGAAAAGCTTGCCTCCGATCTCCGCAGCAAATACGGGGTGGATGTGCTCGTCGAGGCGATCAATCTTGCCGCGCCGAGCGCGGCCAGCCGCCTGAAAAGCAGTCTCGACGCGAGGTCGGTGACGATCGACATCTTAGTGAACAATGCCGGATTCGGCTTGCACGGCGATTTTTTGGACACGCCGATCGAGCAGACCGCGAACATGATCCAGCTCAACATCACGACGCTCACAGAGCTGACCTATCTTTTCGGCCGCGACATGGCTCAGCGGCGATCCGGACATATCCTTCTCATCGCCAGCCTCCTGGCCTTCCAGGCCGTTCCCAGCTATGCGGCCTATGCGGCGACCAAGGCTTATGTACTCGCCTTCGGCGAGGCCCTGCATGACGAACTCCGCCCGCACGGCGTGGTCGTTACCAGTCTCTGCCCGGGGCACACCGCAACCGGTTTCGATGCGGCGGCCGGCGCAACCACATCGGCCATGCTGCGGCTCCTCACCATGAAGCCGCGTCCGGTTGCCGCGAGCGGCGTTCGGGCGCTCTCGCAAGGAAAGGCCATGGTGATCCCGGGCCTGGCGAACAACATGGCCGCCTTTTCAAATCGCCTGACGCCGCGATCGATGCAAAGGGCCACGATGAAAAGAATCATGGACGCTTGACGCCTGGAGCGGTCGCGGCGCTGTGGAAAAGCGAAGGCCTCTGTCGAGCACCCGTCCGAGCTGGCTCGCCTGACATTGGCGGCAGCGCATCCATGAACAGTCGCGATCTAATCGCCCGCCGGGGCTCCAGCGGGCTGAGATGCCGACTCGAACTAGAATGATGATCATAAGATAACGTCCATATCGGGCATCTAATGGGAGGAAGAAATGCGCAACGCCGGTGTATAAAAATTTCCGGCAATTGACCGCGTCATCTATGGCAAAGCCGCCTCCCAATCTATCCGCGCCGAGGCGGAGCGACTTGACGCAAAGAGCGTCTTCCTCATTGCCAGTCGGACCCTGAACTCCAACACCGACGAGATCGAGAAGATCAGGCACTCCGTAAGACGAAGCCGATATCGTCGATCTGCTGCGAATGGCCGCGTAGCACCGGCGCCTCGCTCGTGGGACCTCTAGTCGGCAAGCGCGCTCGTTAGTTCAGACAGGCTCTACGAAGGAAAACCCGAGCATGAACGCCTCCGCTTCAATGGCCCAACAACGGCACGCCGATAGTCCAGGGCGCTCGCGGGAGAACTCTCTGGCGAGCGGCCATATCCGCAACCGCACGGTTCACGCCAACGGGCTCGATTTCCCGATTCTGGAGGCTGGACATGGTCCCCTCGTGCTCTGCCTGCACGGCTTTCCCGATCATGCGCAGAGTTGGATCCCCTTTCTCGATCGCCTCGAGCGAGAAGGATATTGGGCGGTGGCGCCGGCGCTCCGTGGATATTGGGTCGGCGGCGCTGCACCGGACGGGTCGTACCGCGCCTTGGCAACAGGTCAGGACGTACTAGCGCTCATCGAATCGCTTGGCGCTGAGCAAGCCGTTCTCGTCGGCCATGATTTGGGCGCACGTGCAGCCTACGCTGCGGCAAGCCTCCATGCGGGACGCGTCCGCAAGCTTGTCGGGCTGGCCGTGCCCTATGGAAAGGGACTGGCGTCGGCGTTTGTTGCCGACGGTGATCAGCAGCGACGAAGCTGGTACATGTTCTTCTTCCAGACACGTCTGGCCGAGATCGCCGTTCAGCTGAACGACTTTGCATTCCTTGACCGCCTGTGGCGGGAATGGTCACCGGGCTATGTGCTGCCAGCTCCGGCTCGATCTTCACTCAACGAGGCCTTTGCCCAGCCCGGCGTCCTCACGCAGACTCTGGCCTATTATCGGCAGTTGTTCGCCCCGCCATCCGACGCGGCAGCGCAAGCTCTCGAGGCTCTCGCGACTGGCCCAATTACGGTCCCGTCGCTCTATCTTCACGGGGCAGACGACGGCTGCATCTCCGCCCAGCTTAGCGAAGGCATGGAGGCGGCGTTCACGAATGGTCTTGAGCGTGTCGTGATGCCTGAAGTCGGGCACTTTCTCCATCTCGAACAACCCGACGCCGTCTTCGACCACATCCTCCGCTTCATAAGGACCTAACCGATCCCGCGCGCGAGGATCGGACCTGTCCGCGAAGCACTCGGTCACTCAGCCAACAGGACAAATCGATGTCGAAGCGGCCCCCAATATTGATCACCGGTGCCGGTGGCGAGGTTGGCTCTGTCAGCAGGACGATGATCAAGATGCTGCTGCAGCAATGTCCGGTGCGCGCCTTCGTTAGGACGGACGACGAGCGGGCTGAGGCGCTTCGACAGGCCGGAGCCGAGGTATTCGTCGGCGACCTTCTCAATGCCTCCGATGTCGCGGCTGCCCTGAAAGGTTGTCGCCGGATCTACTTCAGCATGAGCTTGAACCCCTACTATAGCGACGCGACCATCCTGATGGCCGCCGCTGCGCGTGCGCAAGGAGGCATCGAGGTTTTCGTGAACATCTCGGAGTTCGAGCAGACCTTCATGACGTTCGATCGAATGACCGCCGAGCGGGAGGCGCGAATAGCCTGGCTGGGCGGATCTGTCGCCGAGTGGTCGCCGCAACAGCGGGCACATTGGGCGTCGGAGCAGGCGTTGCAATGGTCTGGTCTCCCGGTCGTCAACATCCGAGCAACGATGTTCGCCGAGAACCCGATCCTTTCCTGGTTTCCGCTCAAGCAATTGCTGAGTGCGGGCGAACTTCATCTGCCGTTTGCCACGCAGAAGATCGCGCCAATCGCTGCCTATGACGTTGCGGAAGTTTGCGCGAAAATCCTGACCGACCCGCCGTCGCACATATCAATGTCGTATGCGCTCACGGGACCGGTGTTGAAGGACATGCACGGGTTTGCTGAGGACTACGGCGCCGCGCTGGGGCGCCAGGTTTCGTACGTACCCCAGGACCTGGACGCCTGGATCGGCACATACATCAACAGGGCTCTGGCATCTCGCAATCCGCACATTGCGGACCACCTGAAAGCCATCACCCGCCTGGTCGCAGGCGGACGTTATGACGTTGTCACCGACGAGCTCGAGCGATTGCTTGGGCGCGCTCCAAAGACCGTCCGATGGGCTCTCGAACACAATCCGCGTATCCGCAAAGCACTGGAGGGCGCATGATCGGCGTGACTGCGGCTCGAGCCCCACATGTCACATCATGGTGCCCGGCAAAAAGCAGCGCACCCGCGGGTGGCCATCAATGTAGTGGTTCCAAACCATAGTTCGCCCGACCTTGTTAGGCTGTGTGATCACGGCCCCGTCCGGCACCATCACCCACTCATTGTTGATGCGCACACGATAGTGGCCGTGGTCGGATTCCCAGTCGACATCCGCGACGAAGTATCCATCCGCATCCGAGCAGCACTGCCCAAAGTCGCTGGACAGGCTTTCGAACCAAGGCTTCAGTGGTGAACCGGTGTAGCGCCCATCGTCACGCGCCGGCGCGGAGGTGGCCAGCATGATCAGGCCCAGCGACAAGCCCATGCGGTTCATAGCGCGCAGCCCGGGTTTCCAGCCATGTACAAATCCACGTGGCGCACGAGAGCTCTGAGCTTGGAGACCTGTCGGATCAGCAGCTCGCATACGGCATGATCGACAGTCCCTGCGGCATCCGAGATCAAGACAGGAAAATCCATATCTCCTCCTCCGGAGCCCCAGCGAGCCGAGGCGGGCGTCGCGCACAAATAGGGGCATATCAAACTATATTGGATATACAGCAGGAGGAGCCCTCGTTCGACTGGTCTCTCGGATCCCGCCGCTCTGGAACTATCGACAGCAAACACGCGCGGGTGATATCTTGCGCATCGGGGGGATCGATGACGAGAGCAGCTGTAGGAGCATCGAATTTGGTTGATGACCCGGCGCGCTGTAACTGCAATCAGGTCCGCCGCGCAGCCCGTCGTCTCTCGCGCTACTATGACCTCGCCCTCGCCCCGACTGGGCTCAAAGCGACGCAATATGGTCTGTTGAGTTATCTGGTGACGTCGGGGCCAATGACGATGGCGCGTCTCGCCAAGCTGATGTCCATGGACCGCGCCACCACAGGCCATAACCTCAGACCGCTGGTGCGTGACGGTTTCGTTGAGATTTCAGTCGGCGAAACTGACCGGCGGGAACGGATCGTTACCGTCACAAAGCTGGGTCACAGAACGCATCCCAGAGCCCTGGCCGCATGGCGGCGCGCGCAGACCGCCTTTGAAAAGGCCGTGGGCGAACGTGAGGCCTCTGATCTCCGCGATTTGATGAACCGAATCGTTGAGCTTCCTCTTCCCGACCCTGAGTAGATCGCATGTTCCAGTGCGGCGCTCGACCTCGCTCTCGGCCTTGCGGGACGCGTCCCGCTCGCGGCAGAGATCGTCGACCTTCGCCCGCATCCTCAAGATTTCGGCCGAGGCGGTCGCGACGCCGGCCCGCTGCAGCATCTGGATCTGGCGCTCCTGGGCGCGGAGTTGTCCGCGCATGCGGGCGATCTCGTTCCGGATCCGATCGAGTTTCATAGGGTGCTGAGATCGTCCGGCACGTCACTTCCGGATCAGCCTGGCTTCGCTGAAGTCGCCGCTGGACGGGTCGCCTGTCCGCGAGAAAGCGATCGCGCCGGCATGGCCCGGCTTGCGGGACGGTGCCTCGGCCCGCATGACCGCAGCGTTGGCGCTCAAGCATTCCGCGCGGCAGAGCCACAAAAGTAACGTACTCAATCACGCTCACGTATTCGGCGACGTCGCTCGCACCTTGCAGAATGTCGCGGAGCAGATCGTCGGAATTTCTGGCCATCAGAAAACCGCGCACTTTTCGGGAGTGTCGGTGCAGTTGGACCCTGTTGCGGGCTCGCGCAGCGGCTGCCGGGGGCGAGCGCTCCTGATGGAGGCGCCGTGTTCCACGGGCGCCTCCCCAACCCCGTTCCAAGCCGCTAGGATCGAGTTCAGGGCGGAATGCGATGCGGCACCCGCTTACGACCTCAAATCTTCGCTGGTGAGGCCAGAACCACCGGCTGGGCGAGCATGGTCCTCGGGAGACGCCCGTCGGCGGCTCTCTTGGCGCGCTGCGGCTCGATCGGGGGCGCGCTGCGCCGCCATCGAGAATGCCAAGTGGCGCGCGCGTCAGGCCTCCCCGGGTCCGGAGAAGATCGATGCAGGCGGCGTCGTGCGCGGCACCGGCAGCGGCCGTTCGGTCGCTCCCCGTCCTGCGGCGCCGCCCTTGGAGTCGTACCGCTTGGCGAGATCGAGGAGACGACGCCGGGTGAACGGATCAGCCTTCTCGGCCATACCGCGGACCCGTTGGGCCAGACCTCGGTAGAACTCCTGCTCCATGACACGCCCCTCAACATCACTGCCCAGAGTTGAGTGCTCTGCGGCCGCGGAGTCAAGAAGGCCGCAATAGTGCGTGAACGCGACCAGGATTTCATCGGCCTGCTTGAGCCTCCGCTGTCGGCTGAACTAGAGTGCCGTCACGGGGGGAAATAGATGGCCATGCTCCATCCGGTCCGGAAGGCGTGCCCCGCGTGCGGCAAGCCGATGAAAGCTGTACCCGACGAGGCTTCGGAAAAGCGCCCGCGGTACGTCTGCACCACTTGCAACGACGACCCTCTGCGCGACCCCAACGTCCTCAAATGGGCGCACAGCCGGCTGCGCCCTCCGGAGCCATAGTTCTTTGCGTTCCGAGCACGGGTTTGGCCGGATGCCGTTGATGCGGCGGGCCCGCGCGAATGCAAGGCCTGCGTGGCTCCGCCCTCAAGCCCCCCAGCCCCCAAAAGGCGGGGCCACGCTCAATCCTCTCCGTCCTTCCGCAGAATTTTTCCTTCTCCCTAACTTGCGTGAATCCCAGGCTGGGCGGGTTCAGGCAGGATGCTGGCTTCGCTGGGAGAGACCTCCAATGTCGCGCGGTCCTCGAAGATGTGTGCGAGAGCGTGTCTTGCTACGAGACCGCTGCCCGCACGCACGTGGCCTCCATGATCCTCGAAGCCGCGAGCAAGGGCGAGACCTCGGTCGACGGCCTTAAGCAGATCGGCAGGAGTGCACTTCGCGGGGCGCCGATCGTGTGGAATTGACTGCTTCCAGGTGAGGGGCTTCGGGATCCGCCCAAAAGCAGAGGAGCCAAGCCCGAAGTAGGCCGCATACTTATAGCCGCGCGAACTCACGTTGCGGATGAGGTCCGCTCTGCTCTGATCGGGGGCAGTACGGCACTTCACCGGACGTCGGAGTGGGGCCAACAGATGGCGTTAGCGAGCGCGTCGCTGCCATCGTCACGGTTCCCTCATGGACTCGGCTATCCAGCACCAGCGCAGGCAATCAGTTGGACCGACGGATGCGCGAAGAGTTGGTGTCAGCGGCTATAACCCTATCGTAGGCCTCGAGGGCAGCGTCCAGTTCAAACGGGCACTTCTCGCACGGGCCCACACGCGGCAGTGGTCTGCCAGTCGGCTTGCGACAAAAGGGCAGCAACCGCGTGTTGTTCGGACCGGCAGCTTACGCGCCGCTAACCTGCGCGCTTCATGACCCTCCCGAGCTGCAGAGGTGTTCTTGTCACTTACCGGCACTCCGGCCGTGAGTCAGTATTTTTCCTACGACCCAAAGCCAGCTGTGGTGATCTTTGATCCTAGGATTGGGTTTAGCTCATGTAAATATTCAGGGCTGAACTCGGCTACAGCTTGCAGTTCGTCGGCGCGGAGCAGAGTAACGGTGTGGTTTTCCCATTCGATGAGGCCCAAACCCCTGAGTTCCTGGATCGTCCTGTTCACGTGAACTATCGAAAGCCCACATGCATCGGCAACATCTTGCTGGGTGAGCGGGATCCGGAAGCTGCCGTTGTCCGCCAGCCCAACGAATTCCATGCGAGTGGTAAGCTCGCAAAGAAGATGCGCGAGTCGACCTAAGGCTTGGCGGGCTCCGAGATTCTCAACCCATTCGCGATAGATGGCCGCCTGTATCAGCGTTTCGCGCCAAAACGCGTGTGTAAGTCCGAGAGATTCGGTCATCATCTCTCTGAGAGATGAATGAGACACAGCGGCTATCGTCGAATTGCCTACGCTGCACAGATCACAATCTGCAATCGGCAGATGCAGGGTAGGCAAGTCGGGCATGTCCCCAGCCAGGTAGAATGACGAGATCTGATTTCGATCATTCACCACTCTTTGCCGAGCTAGAAAGCCGTCGATCACAACGATGCAGCTGCTGGGCTTGTCTCCCTCGCGCACGGCGTATTCGCCATCAGCCAGGGACTTCACTTTGTATGGTATGCGCGCGAGTCTAACCTTATCGCGTTCGAATAGACCGCCGACTGCCTGTAGGCGCGCTATTAACTTGCGGTGCGGCATGATCACTCCCTTGCACATGCAGGCGGGAGCGCGACCTCTCTCAGCCACCGACGCCTACGGACAAAGCCTCGGCCGGTGATGCTTCAGTAGAGCATGAAACTCGCCAGCGTTCTAGATTTTTCGGTAACGAAGATCGCGCCTCGCGCGCCGGCCAGATGGAGCAGCGTTGCACTCAGGAGCAAATCTGGCCGACATGCCTGCGCCGCGTCCCAATCCGTTGCACCGACTACCACTGTAGCCCTTCCACGCTCCTCAGCCCGACCAATGGCCGGGTGAGTTGGGGCTGTGCGGCATCAGCGGTCCATCTACAAATTGACCACGACCTAGGGCTTTCCAAAAAATGCATCGTTGTGGATACGCCAGGCTTGATCAGAGAGCCACTTGTAGTCTTGATCAGGCATCACAGGCACCGTTTTCATGACCTCTTTTGCAATAGGAAGAAAGAAGCTGGATCGATCCTGCGTCACCTTAAGAGATCGGATCGGCACCACAATGCTGTCCTTGCCGGTAGTGAAAAAACCTCCCGACGCGACAATCGCATAGTCCGTTCCATCTTTGGTGCCGAACACGATGTTCCGCACCTCGCCAACGATCTTGTCATCGGAGCTGCGAACTTCCGCCCCAATCATCTCGTCGGTCCTCAAGCCGGGCGTAAGTTGGTCGATCTTCATCAACGGCTTGGCGCCTTTTTTGTCCCTGCTCCCTGACGATGCCCCGCGCCTGGCTTTGGGTTCGCTATCAGCCATTTGCTTATCGGCCGCCTCTTCATCATTGTCTCCAAGGGACCCCATGGGTGGTCCGGCGATAAGTTCGCGAATGTTGGCGAGGAGACGCTCACAGTCTTCGTGACGCCCATAGGACCGCAGCGTAAAGGCGGCATCCCTCAAACTCCGGAGGTCGCGCACGGCCTGAGTGTTGGCTGGGCCTCGGAGGCGTGGATTTAGCTGAATAGCCTCTTCAAGCCCTGCGTCGGCAATCTGGCACTCAGCGCGCGCCTGGTTGGCGCCAGCCACTGCTATCATTGCGGCTATGAACGTAATTCTGACGGTATTCATAGCAATCTACCTCTTGGCGCTCGGGGTTGTTCTTCACGCCGCGCTGGTAAGCTCACGGATCGGGTCGACAATCTGCTCGGGCTGGTACGGCTTCGGGATAAATGTCGCCCTCGCCACCCCGCCGGATTAGCACGTTTATCGCGCGCTTGATCCCATGTTCGGCGAGAAGTTTCCGCGTTCGGAAGACGAATCACTTGCTCCAAATGGTTGGACATCCCCGATTGACCTGTCTGATAGGCAAAGGCGACGGGCGATCCAATATCGGCACCGAGAGTCACATGATCTACAGTCCCAGCCGGCCAGCCCATCCCGGCACGCACGATCAAACGCCTTTCAGCAGGGAGATATTCGAGACCCTTGGCGTATGAGCATCCCAGACCGCGGGCACTGAGTTCGACCGGCTCTGTAGTGTAGCGGCACCAAAATCCTTGAGGATAGCCTGTTCGGGTAGCATCTTCGCAGAGACCATGGCCATACACGATGGCCAGAGCGCACCGCACCAACTGCCTGACCGATGACACTCAACAACGCTCCTGCCCCCTCTTGGTTCCCCCATGCAATCAGCCGCGTGGATCGGAAGCCGCAAACCCCGACGAAGCCAAACCAAGGGGCAGCGCGTTCGTCTCCTCAAGACAAATAGACCGGGGCACCCGTTCGCACGACTAGCTAATCACGTAACGGCCGGAACGGCATCGATACCAGCTCCGATGCGTCCGGGTCCGCTGACGCCGCCGATAAGCCGTAGTATTATGAAAGACATGATGAGGTGGGGCCGAGCTCGATTGGAACAAGAATGAACGCCGAGCAGCTGGCTGAGAAATTCCGACAGAAACTATCCGCAGCGGTCGCTGAAAAAGAGAGGCAGGCGATCATCGCCGCAGAAAACAAGGACAAGCGAACCGCCGATATCGAGCACTGCAAGCAGGCGATGGAGCGCGAAGTCATACCTTTTCTGGAGGAGCTGAAGCATCATTTCGGGGAGGAGCAGTTCTCCTTCGCTCCGCAGATTGAGCGCAACGACCACCGCCCAGTCGGGGTTTCTTTCACAATCGGCAATGGTCCTCCGACCAGCATCTCAACTGCATTCGGCAACATCGTCGTAGCTCGCATCGGTGACAGCGGAACCAAGAAGGGTATCCCTTTCGTTTTTACCCCTGATGTCGAGCCCTACATTTCTAACTCCGGTGATCTGACGCGAGCCAAAATAGCGAAGCTGGTCGAGATGGTGATCGAGGAGTAAAGGACTGCCAACACAGCCTGAACGGTAAGATCTCCACCGGCAACGGCCGCCGCAACATCCGAGGTTGAAGACATGTCCGATTCCAGCAGTCATTCCGATCAAGAACGGCGCATCCGAGAGCGGGCCTACCATCTTTGGGCACTTGAGGGGCGCCAGGAGGGGCGAGCCGAAGAATACTGGCACCGGGCTGTAGAGCAGCTGGAGGCCGACACACACGCGGCCTATCCGCCGGTTGCTTCCAGGGGACACCGGACTTGATCTCCTCGGCGCCGATGTCAGGCCGGGCAGCGAGCCCACCATAACCGGTGTCGTCCTGCCCGCATGAAGACGCGCCGCCGTTCTGGCCGATCGCGGGGCTGTTACGTCCGCCGTACCGAACTGAACTCGTGTTGCTTGATGGTCCAGCAGGATGGCCGCCGCGTGCGACAATGGGCACCGCGCGGCAAGACGATGCAGGCTTTGGGTGCCAGCTCCGTGTTCGCTTGACCTGTGGATGCGCGCCGTGGGGAAGGCATGATCGGAGCGGCTGCTTTCAGCGCCACGGGCAACCGGATGCTGGGCGACTTCACCGGCGCTGTTTCGCTGCGAGCGTTTGGGGACGAGTCGAGCGGTCCAACCACGCTCTAGTCGACTACCGCAATAATGGTTTCTTGAAGCGAGCTTAGGGGAATGTTGATGTCGCAAACGACTCCGGTCGACTCGAACAGCAATCGAGCCTCCCCTTTAAGCTGACCGGGCAAAGCCGTCTGAATGAAGCGGCTGCCAAAATTCTTTTTGGTTGGCTCGACAACCGGCGGTCCACCGCGTTCGCGCCATTCGAGATGAAAGCGCTGATTTTCCGCGTCAATCGACCAAGTGATGGCGACCCGTCCTTCAGCAACTGAGAGCGCGCCATATTTCAACGCATTGGTGCTTAGCTCGTGAATTATCATAGACAACGCGACCGCAGGTCCGGAAGACACGGCGACGTTGTTCCCGTCAATAGTGAATTGCTCGAAGCCTTTAGTCTGAAATGCTTTGATCGCGTTCTCGATCAGCGTTCGGCAACCCGCCCCGGTCCAGCTTTCTTGAATCAAGAGATCATGAGATACGCCGAGCGCGCTCATTCGCTCGGCGATGGTCTTAGCCGCCGCGTCAATAGATGAAGCATCGCGTAGGCTTTGAGCCGCAATTGCGGCTGCAATCGCGAGCATGTTCTTGACGCGATGGTGCAGTTCCCCGATAAGAACGGTTTGTAGTTTTGCAGCAGCCACCTGGGCGTTCGCTTCAACGCCTGCTTTCAAAAGGAGCTCGCGCAGCACGTCGTTTTCGTTCTCAACTTCTCGCATGCGCTGATCGGCCCCGCTCAAACCATTCATTCATGTCACTCCGCGAACGGTACTTGGACCACAGTATCCGACAACGTTCAATAAATCCAAGTTCGGTATATGTTCGGGGGCGACGGAACCCTTGCATCACCAAGCGGTTGAGTTAGATCATCGCATAATTGCAGGCATCCCGGTGATTAGAGCCCTCTAGAGGCTCACGCCATGGAGGGGGTCATGCAGTCACGGCTCGTGGTGCTTGTCGTTGAAGATGAGCCATTGTTGATGATGGTGGCCGTTGAAATCATCGCCGAGTTGGGCTTCGAGGTCATCGAAGCGCAGCACGCTGACGAAGCGATCGCCATTATGGAAAAGCGCTCGGACGTCCACGTTGTGTTTCCGACGTTCACATGCCCGGCTCGATGGATGGTTTGAAGTTGGCGCATTACGTTCGCCGCCGCTGGCCACCGGTCAAAATCCTCACCACCTCGGGGAAGGCACGGTTTGCCGTAGAGGAACTGCCAAGTGGCGGGCGGTTCATGCCCAAACCCTACACCCCGGCTGAGCTTGGGACCGCTCTGCGCGAAATCATCGCAGCGTAGCGGAAGCCAGTCACCAACGCAGCCGAACATCTGTAGCCTTTCTTGGAACTCGGCAGCGGCTCAAACCGGGATCCACAGGCGCCACCGCAAGCCAGGCTGCATGCGTCCTCCGGATGCATTGTCATCGGCCTTGTGCTGGCGGGCGTCACGATTTCGACGCTTGCCGCCGAAATGAAGCCGGCCGCGATCGACGCGGCCGAGCCCTCGACGAAGACCCTGTCCAACGAGAAGCCGACCCCGGCGGGGGTCCGGTTGCGGGTCCTGCTCGAGCGGGCGCACTTCTCGGCCAGGCGAGATCGACAGAAGGTTCGGGGAGAACGCGAAGAAGCACTGCGGTCCTTCGAAGAGGCGCAGCAATTGCCGGTCTCCGAGACCTCAAGGCCGGTGTTTGGGGAAAGCTTGCTGCGGACGGCCGCCGGGTGACGATGAACTACGCCACCGCGGGAGCCGTTTCTCAAGAAGAAGCCTGCGAAGATGGAGGACGTGAAGGACATTCCGAAGCTGTCCTACGACAGCCCGTGCGAAGGCTTGGCGGAGAAGTTTCACATGAGAGAGGATCTGCTGTCCGCTCTGAATCCGGGAAGGCACTTCGGCCGGGCCGGCGAGGCCATCCTCGTGATCGACTCCAGAGCCGAGCAGACTTCAGAGAAGGCGGCCAAGGTCGAAGTCAACAAGAGCCGGCAGACGGCCAAGCTGTTCGACAAGTCGAACGCGCTGATAGGATTCCACCCCGCGACGATCGGCAGCGAGGAGAAGCCATTCCCCTCCGGCACCTTGAACGGTGACGGAGATCGATCGCACCCCGACCTACCGCTACAATCCGGCTTACCATTCAGCGGCGTTCACTCCCTCAAGCCGTTCACCATCAAGCTACGGGGTCCACGGCACGCCGATCCCGGGAGAAGTTTCCAGTCGGAATAGCACGGCTGCGTACGGCTCACGACTTGAGATGCCGAGCGAGTCGCAGAACGCCTCTCCAAGGGCACGCCGGTGGAATTCGTCAACCGGGTGAAGTGACCCCCGGCAACTCTGCTTACGTCGGCGCTTACAGCTCCAGAGGCCATGTGCCCCTTGAACTAGGCCATAAAGCATCTATCTAGCGTAAAGCCATCCGATTGGATGGTGAGGGGATGACATATGGCTGATAGTCTGCGCGAACTGCGACCCAAAACTCCCGAAACCGAGAAGATCACGATCAACCTTGGCTATGTGGACCTCGGTCAAGTCGATCTCATGGTGCAGGAGGGGTTCTATTCCAATCGGACCGATTTCATCCGGACTGCCATCCGGAACCAGCTCGAACGTCATGCAGACGTCGTGAGGCAATCCACGGCCCGGAAGAGCCTGGACCTCGGTCTGCGCAATTACACCCGCGAGGATCTCGAAGCGGCGCGGCGTGCCGGCGAGATGCTGCAGATCAACGTTTTGGGCTTAGCCACCATCGCGCAGGACGTCACTCCCGAGTTGGCCCGCGCGACCATCGTGTCGGTGTCGGTGCTTGGGGCGCTTCACGCCACTCCCGCGGTCAAGGCCGCTCTCGCCGACAGAACGAGTTGAACGATGCTGAATCAAGACATGGTCCGCGAAGCCACGCGCCTCACCCGTGCCGGCCAACTGGTCGAAGCCACCGCACTCCTGCAGCGCATGCTTCAGGGCGGCAGCGCCCCAGCACCGACGTCTCGCAGCGGCACTCAGGCTCCGCTCGCGCGGCTCGAGCCGCCAACCATCGATGCCAAGGCCGACGTCGTCGAGCAGAGGGAAAGTCGGCCGACGCCCCCTAGCCCTGTTCAAGGACGCAAACGCAACTCGTCGCTCGATGGCATGAGGAAGTTTTCCGGGTTGGGCGTGCAAGGCCCGATCGGACGCGCTCCGCCGTCAACGTCGGATATCGCGCCCGAGGGCACCCAGTTCATCGCCGGTACCTTCAGCAACGCAGCGGGAAGCCGGACCTACAAGCTGTTCATCCCGAGCCGCCCTCAGGGAAAACAGCTCCCCCTGATCGTCATGCTCCATGGTTGCACCCAGTCGCCGGACGATTTCGCCGCCGGCACCCGGATGAACTTCATGGCAGAGGAGCGGAATTGCTTCGTCGTCTATCCCGAGCAGCCGAGCGGAGCCAATCAGTCGAAGTGCTGGAACTGGTTTCGGACGGGCGACCAGCGCCGCGGCGGAGGCGAGCCGTCTATGATCGCCGGCATCACCCGCCAGGTCATGCGGGACCATGCGATCGATCCGAAGCGCGTCTACGTCGCAGGCTTGTCGGCCGGCGGGGCCGCCGCCGCCATCATGGGCGCGACGTATCCCGACCTTTACGCTGCCGTCGGTGTTCATTCGGGCTTGGCGTGCGGCGCCGCGAGCGATCTTCCCTCTGCGTTCGCCGCCATGCGGCAGGGAGGCGAGTCCAAGGCAATTACCAACGGCAAAACTTCTGTGCCGACCATCGTTTTCCATGGCGATCGCGACACGACGGTCCATCCAAAGAATGGCGATCAGATCATCGAGCAGTCGGCCGGAGCGACGAGACCGACGAGCAAGGTGCTTCGCGGACGCGTACCCGACGGCCATGGCTATACTCGCACCGTTCTGATCGACGGGGGCGGTCGGGCGATCTCCGAACACTGGAACGTCGACGGCGCCGGACACGCGTGGTCGGGCGGCAGTCCCGCAGGGTCCTATACCGATGCTCAGGGGCCGGATGCGACGAGGGAAATGCTGCGCTTCTTCCTCGAGCATTCGCTCGCTGGGTAGGCGGACCTCGCCCGCGCTCAGATCAACCGGCATGTCCCCGAACTCGCGTGCTGGGACTGGGCCGCAGCGATCCGTCGCCTTCGAGTGGCATCCGGAACATGAACCTGGTCTCGGTCTCGGACGAATCCACTTCGATCGTGCCACCGTGCGCCTTGGCGATTTCGGCTGCGATATAGAGACCCAGCCCAAGTCCCTGCGAAGGCCCGTGCGCCTCTCCGCGGTAGAATGGCTGAAACAGGCGCTTGCGCGCGTCTTCCGAAATGGCCGCGCCTGCGTTGGCGACTGAGAGTTCGAACAGCTCTGCTTTGGCGCTCGCCTCGACCCGCACGGGGCAGTCAGGCGCGCCGTGGCTAATCGCGTTGCCGAGAAGGTTCGAGAACAACTGGGCGATGCGGGCCGGATCGCAAAAGACGGGTGACTCAACCTCGAATATGGTTTCGATGCCGCGATCCGGATGGGCGGTGGCCAACTCCGCCACGACCTGATCGAGCACGGGCTCAATTGCGGTCATAGCCTTGGAGAGCGTGATGCCTCCGCCAAGGCGGCCTCGCGCCAGGTCCATGACGCTCTCGATCATCTTGGCCATCCGGCCCACGCTGCTCTGCATCATGGACTCGAGGCGAAGCGCGTCTTCCGAAGTCTTGGCCTTGAGCATCAGCCGTGCGCCGGCCGCAATCGATGCGAGGGGATTGCGCAGGTCGTGACCAAGCACAGCGATGAACTGCTCGCGCAGTTCTGCGTTTGCACGCTCCTGCTGAAGGTGCTCCTCCAGCGCCGTCTTGAGCTCGTCGCTTTCCTTGCGCGCGTCGATCAGCCCGCGCTCATAGCGGCGCCGGTCCGCCGCGCGCATGATCGTCAGGCGGGTGAACAGAAGCGCGTCCGTGTCGGTCCGCCGCTCGCGGGCGTTGGCGATGGCCGGCAGCCGAGCCCCGGTCTTCGTGAGGAGATCGAGCGCGAATTCATCGAAGAAGCCCTGCATCCGAAGCAGCGGCGCGACATGGGTCTCGAGGAATATGCGTCCCGCGTTGTTGAGCAAGTCGCTCAGCCGCATCCCGGGAAGGTCATCGGGTGGGTAGCCCATCCAGTCCGCAAGGGTCCGATTGGCCCGGTCGATGCGGCCGTCAGGACGAACGGAGAGGTAGCCGCAGGGTGCGTTTTCGTACAGGTCTTCGAAATCGCTGTCGGCGGGATGATTGTTGCTCACTCAGACGAAATCTCGGATTGCGGCGACGACTTCGTCAGGGGCGCTCAGGTTGGGACAATGGCCGGTCGCCTTCAGCACGACCATTTCGCTGTGCGGGATGTTGCGCTGGACGTACGCACCCACCTGCTGTCCGGCGATGATGTCTTCGCTGCACTGGAGGATCAGTGTGCGCGCTTTGACCTTGGCCAGGTCGGCGCGGTTATCGGAGAGGAAGGTGACCCGGGCAAATTCCTTGGCGATGGCGGGGTCGGTACGGCAGAAGCTGTTGGTTAGTTCCTCGCCAAGTTCGGGACGGTCGGGGTTGCCCATGATGGCAGGCGCCATCTGCGCCGACCACCCCATGTGGTTCTCCTCCAGAAACGAAAGAAGCTCTTCGATCTGCTGGGCGCTGAAGCCACCGACATAGTCGCCATCGTCGATGTAGCGCGCCGAGGGCCCCACCAGCACCAGGCTATCGAACAGTGTCGGATCCTTGATCGCGGCGAGCACTCCGATCATCGCACTGACCGAATGCCCCACGAATACGGCGTCCTTCAGGCGCAGCGAGCGGCCGATCTCGACGACGTCATCAGCATAGCCGGACAATGTGGAATACTTCTGGCGGTCGTAAGCGCTGAGGTCCGACCGGCCGGCTCCGACGTGGTCGAACAGCACCGTGCTGAATTCCGCCTTGAAGGCCGGCGCCACGAAGCGCCACATGTTCTGGTCGCATCCGAAGCCATGGGCGAACATCATTGCACGCTCGCCGCGGCCACGGACCTGCACGTTGTTGCGGAATTCGACTGACACCCAATTCTCCTTCGCTTCAGGCGATTATCATTCTTTGGACAAGCCTAGGGGCAACTTGATGGGCATCCTTTTTAGAGTCGGCAGGTGATTAGGACTTCCGGATCAGGAGATCCGACAAAGCCTCGACCAACTGCGCGGGCGCGAAGGGCTTGGATAGCATGACGCTGCGCGCCACGCCGTTCGAGGTCCACCGATGGGCGCTATCGCCGGAGACGTAGAGGATCCCGCAGCCCGGATCATGCTGGCGTGCGAGACGGGCGAGCGTCCAGCCGTCCATCCTGGTGCGGCCCAGATTGATGTCGGTGATGAGAGCTCGCGGTAGCGGCGCCCCGCCGAGCAGATCGGCGGCCTCCTCGCCGGATGCGGCGCTTACGACGCCGTAACCCGCCTCCATCAAGGTCTCCTCAAGCATCTCGCGGAGAAGATCTTCATCCTCGACCAGGAGGATTTTCGGTCTTCCTGCGGCCTCTTGGGAGTTGCTCAGCTGCATCCTCGCGCATCTCTCATTTCCGAAAGACATGACCTTGAAAGAAGCTTCACTTAACCCGGCAAGTCGAAACCGTCGGGAACCCTCGGGGGCAGCGAGAAACGGCTTGCAGCGTTCCCTGATTTCGACGGCCGCGGTCAATTGGCTATTGGTTGTAAGATGGCTCACGAGTGGGTCCTTGAAAGCTACTGCTCTCAGCATCCCATGTCACACCCTTTTGTCGAGCACGTGGCGGGCCCGAGCCGTCAGTTCATGATCGTGAACGGTTTTGCGATCAGTTCCACCCCGCGCTCAACCACCCCGGTATGGACGACCGCGTCCCGCGTGTGGCCCGACATGAGGAGTACCTTCGAACGGGCCAGCGACGTCGCGCTTCCGCGGCAAGCCTGGGGCCGTTCACATCAGGCATGAGGATGATCGGGCGGCCTCGGTCTCCAGCCACGGAATGCGGGCGGCCAGCCCGCCCGCCAGTCGGGGCACTTCGCCTGCAGTATCAGCTGACGAGGGTGCGAAGACCGCCGCTTGCGCTCATCGAGCTTCTGGAGCAGAGCCGGCTACAACAGGTGTCGGAGCAGCGCAGAAGCAACCGGTGCAAGTGCTGCGCTTGCACGCCGGCGTCGACACGAACCAGGCCGGGCGAGCCGCTCCGCCGCGTCCCGCCCTGGCCCGAAGCTGTGGCGCTCAGGAGCCTTACTTCTTGACGCGTGATGATCGACCCGTTGTCGCGTCCTTATCGTCGTCATCCTCGCGCAGATCCGCCAGCAATTCACATGTTCCTTGATCTGCCCACGCGCGAGCTTGGCCACGTTGATATGGGCTGGATCTTTGCCGCTGGCGAGATAGTCCTCCTGAATGCGCAGCAATTTCTGATGACCTTCGGTCTGCGCGCGGACATAGGCCGCCTCGAACTCCTTGCCCTGCATTTGCTCCATCTTCTGCAGCGTGGCCTGCTCGCCCTGCGGGACGTGCTGGCGAGCCTCGGATTTGGATTTTCTCTTGCCGGTGGTGGCCTACCCTAAAGCGCTGGGGTCGGGTCAGAAACTCGGCACCGCGAGCCAGCGTCAGAAAAGCTGTTCGCTAGAACGAGAAACTGATGGCGGGAAAATGGGTCTGCGGCTTGCGCCGCAGCCTCTTCATATTTCCGCCGAGAGGCCCGGGTATTGTGATGCAGTCTTCATAGGCGCCAACATACAAATCGTAAGTGGGTTCCTGTAGCCCTTAGTCGCTGCCCCGTTTCGCGTCGGGTACAACCTTCCGGCAAGAAGAACCCGGCCAGCGGTGCTGACCGGGTCAGTCAAGGGGAGGAAGACAATGTGTCGTCCATGTCCCGCAACCCCGCGTATTCTGAGCCGTTCCCGCCCAATTGCCGAATGCTACCGCACCGTGAAAACTCGCTGATCCAGGTTAATCTCAACAGCTTCCCGGATATGCTTCATCCTGAGCTTCTACGTACGGCATGTGGCTCAACCCCGGGGAACCTCAGCCATGCACACTTAAGTCGGCGAGGTGTTCGCCATGAGTCATTACAGTTTTGGCAGTAGATGATGATCCCGGCGTGCCCGACGTGATCGCATCTATGCTCAAAGAGCTTGGCTGCACAGTTGGTTTTGCGCATAGCGGCCCCGAAGCTCTCGATACACTGGCGAGGAATTTACGGATCCGGCTTGCCCACCATCCGCAAGCCGTGCCACATTTTTGGTGTTTTTGATCGGGTTCGCCTGATGGAGGCGATTTTCGCGCATGCCTTTGTCCCAGTCGAGAAGCGCGCCGGCCGGCTCGATCGAGCAGGCTCTCGAAGATTGCCGACGGGAGCTGGCCTCCGCGCGGGCGCTTAATCAGCGCTTTCAGGCGGAACGGTCGGAGCTCGCCGCCGTCTTGGAAGGGTCCAGAGACGCCATCTGGAGATGGGATCCGGATGGTACCATCGTGCGCTGGAATAAGGCAGCCGAGCATCTGTTCGGCTACAGCGCCGAGGAGATGATTGGAACATCTCTCTTGCGCCTGATCCCGTCCGATCGCCACGTCAAGGCCAAGGCCGTCATCGCGAGCGTCCGGGCTGGTGCATCGTACGCCCACTATGAGACCGTGCGAATCCGCAAGGACGGTACCGCAGTGGATCTGGAAATGACGGTCTCACCCATTCTCGGCGAAGCAGGCGACGTGTTGGGCGTCTCGACCATGTGCCGCGAAATCACCGAGCGAAAGCAATTCGAGGCCTCGCTTGCACAACGATTGACCGAGCTGACGGCCATCCACGCGCTTTCGGAGCGACTGCAGGCCGCGAATAGGCTGGACGAGATCTACGGCGCCGCTCTCGATGCCATCACGACCGCCCTTGACTGCGATTGTGCCTCGATTCTCCTCTTCGATGCGAACAAGGTCATGCGGTTCGTCGCCTCGCGCGGCCTCTCGGAGGCCTATCGGGAGGCGGTCGACGGCCATTCACCGTGGAATGCCGACGCGGCCGCGCCACAAGCGATCTTCCTGGCCGATATGGAGGCCTCAGAACAAAGTCCTGAGCTGAAGGAGATCGTTGCACGCGAGGGACTGAGGGGGTTGGCTTTTGTCCCGCTGCTCACCGACGGCCGATTGATAGGCAAGTTCATGGCCTACTACCGTGCGCCACACGTTTTCCCGCGCACCGAAATCGACCTCGCTTCGACAATCGGGCGGCAGCTCGCGCTGTCGATCGCGCGGCGGCTCGCCGAGGAGGAATTGCGCGAATCGGAGATGCGCTTTCGCGTGATGGCGGAGAACGCGCCCGTCATGATCTGGATCAGCGATCGGGAAGGCCGATGTCTGCACTTGAACGAAAGACTGCGCGCCTTCTGGGGCGTAACGGAGGATCGGGTAGGAGAGTTCGATTGGGCAACTACACTTCATCCCGACGATGCGCCCGCCGTCGCTCGTAGCGTCATGGAAGGTATCAAGAACCGCAGCGGGTTTTCGGTGAAGGCGCGCTATCTCGACGCCCAGGGCCGCTACCGAGTGCTCGAGACCCGGGCGCATCCGCACCTGTCCGCCGGCGGCGAGTTGATGGGCATGATCGGGGCGAATGTCGACATCACGGAGCGCGAAGAGGCCGAGAGGGCGCGCGAACTGCTGGTCGCCGAGTTGAACCATCGCGTCAAAAACACGCTGGCGATCGTCCAGGGCATTGCGCACCAGACGTTCGGACACGGTGGCGATCCCACGGAGGCCCGCAAGGCGTTCGAGGGGCGCTTGGTGGCGCTCGCGGGGGCGCACAATCTGCTAACCGAAGCCAATTGGGAAAATGCCTCGCTCCAGGAGCTCGCCGCGATCACGCTCGACACCGCAGGCGCCAATGCAAATCGCATATCGCTGGCGGGCCCGAGCGTCCTGCTGTCCCCGAAGCAGGCGGTCTCGATCGGAATGGCGCTGCACGAACTATGCACCAACGCCCGCAAGTACGGGGCTCTCTCGACCGAGGAAGGGCGGATCACACTAGAGTGGTTTCAAAAGAACGGAGGAGCCCGACCTGAGCTTTGCATGCGCTGGCAGGAGAGCGGCGGGCCACCGGTGTCCAAACCCTTGCGTCGGGGCTTTGGAACCGTCCTGCTCGAGCGCGCACTCGCGCATGACCTGGATGGCGACGTGACAATCGGCTTCGAGCCAGAAGGGCTGCAGTGCTTCGTCACCGCTCCGATCCAGCGCCCGACCGGCGTCCCTTTAAGCGTGCAAATTCAATCCTAGCTCCCTGAGTTCGACCGCACCCCCCCAAAAAAACCGGGAGGAAGCTTGTCCGTCCCGCAGTGAGGCAGCAGCCATCTGGCCACACGCAAACAAAGACTTTTCCAGCAGGCCCCCGGGTCATCATCATCATGGGCGGGCCGGCCCTTGTCCTCGAATTCTTCAACGACGCCCATCGATCCGCTTTCAACAGGAAGCACTGGGTCGGCAAGCCGATCCGCGACGCTTTCCCCAGCGTCGCGTGCCAGGGCTTCTTGGAGGCGCTCGAGGCGGTCCGAGCGATCGGCTTCAGGCAGCGACGTCACCGCGGCATAGAGTTCGGCGGGAATGCTGCGGCTGTCGCCCAGAGGCTTGGAGCGCCATTCCACCCATTGATCGAATGCGTCCGACATATCGCTCACCTCCTTGGTTTGGCGCGGAACGGACTGTCGATGGTGAAGGCGTCCGGCTCGATCCCGCTCTCGATGCGCTTCCAGGTCACGGGCGCTGCGATGGGGAATCCCTCCCGGGCTCGCGGGGAATAGGTGCCGATCGCGGTGGTGCCGCGGCCATTGCGCAGATAATCGAGGAAGATGCGATCGCGACGCTTTGCCTGGGCGGACAGCAGGTAGCGGTCTGGATGGCGCGCTGCGAGGGCGGAGACCAACTGATGCGCGACCCGATGCGCCTTGTCGTGCAGCACCGGCTGATCCAGTGGCGCCATCAGATGAATTCCTTTGCCGCCGGTGAGCTTGGGCCACGTTTCAAAGCCCTCGCGCTTCATCAGCGTGCGCAGATCGAGCGCGGTCTCCACGACCGCATCCCAGCCGACACCCTCGCCGGGATCGAGATCGATTACGATGCGGTCGGCATGTTCGAAGTCCTCGACGGTCGCATTCCACGGGTGCAGCTCGACAGCGCCGATCTCGACGAGCCCAAGGAAGCCATCCAGGCTGTCGACCCACAGGCGCGTTCCCTGGCCGCCCTCGCGCTTCTGAATACGGAGCTGGTGCACGGCGGCCGGAATGTCCTTCGGCAGCGGTCCCTTGTGATAGAAGGTCGTGCCGTGCACGTGACGAACGAGCTTCAGCGGACGATGGCCGAGGTGCGGCAGCGCCTTCTTCCAGACCCGCGTCCAATACTCTGTGAGTTCTTCTTTCGATGGAGCAACGGCTTCGGGCAGAAGCTGCAGGATGTTCGCTCGGGGGACGCCCAGCTTCGGCCGGCCGGCGACGGACGGCACCAGCCGTGGCGCCTTGACCTTGCGCACCGTAAGATCATCGCGAAAGCCGTTGAACACGGCTTCGCGCAGCAGGCCATCATCGGTCAGCGCGCCGTATTGCACCTCGATTGCAAGGGTCGGCTCCACCCAGGTCGCCTTCGGCTTTTTGACCGCCGCATCGAGCGGAGAAGTCTTGCGGATCAACGGATCAAGTCGCTCGCGCAATTCCCGCGCCGTCGTCTCGGTGTAACCGGTACGCACCTTGCCGGCGTAGAGCAGCTTGCCGTTCTGGCGCCGGCCGACGTAGAGTGAGGCGACCTTGCGCGGGCGCGCCCCAAGCTTCTCCACGAAGGCGACGATTGGGAAGGTCTCGCTCTTCTTGCACTTGAGCTTGATCCAGCTCTCCTGCCGACCCGAGCGGTACGGGTGGCCCAGCCGCTTGGCGACCAGGCCTTCCAGTCCCAGCTTGCACCCCTTGTCGAGGATCACGTTGCCTTCCGCCGCAAGCGCCTCGACGTAAATGAATGTTTCCGGTGCGTCCTTCAAAAGACGCTGCAGCAGGCGCTTGCGATCCTCATACGAGACGCCACGCAAATCGTAACCATCGAGGTACAGGAGATCGAACGCGTGGTAGCGCACACGGGCGCTACGCTTGGAGCCGAGCTCCCGCCTGAGCTGCTGGAAGTCCGGGAGGCCGCCACTGCCGTACACCACGGCCTCGCCGTCGATGATCACAGTGTTTGCCTTGAGTAGGTCGGCGCTCGCGGCGATCGATGAGAATTGTTCGGTCCAGTCAAGGCCGGTGCGCGAGTAGACCTTGGCGTCACCATCTCGCAGATGCAGCTGCGCGCGGTAGCCGTCCGCCTTGATTTCGTAGACCCAGTCTTCGCCGCGCGGCGGCCTCTCGCGCAACGTGGGATCACACGGCTCGATGTAACCAGGAATAGCAGCTTTGACGGCGCCATGGACGCGCGATACTCCCGAACGAGACTGACGCAACGCCACCGCACACATGCCGATTCAACGCGGTCGCGCTGATTCGTTCCGTCCGAGCCGCCTACCGCGGGCGCGAAGTCCAATTCCAGCTAGGAGGGCACGCCGAAGCTTCATAAGGCAACTGACGTGACGATGGTTAGGGCCGCTGCGCCCTTTCAATCGCTGCCTTTGCTTCTGCCAACGGGCAGCCGTTCGCGGCGCGGTAAAGTGAAACTGCGCGGACCTTCTCGCCGGCTTTGAGCGCGTCCTCTATTTCCGTCGAACCACCCAGCGGTTCATAGCTCACACCGCCCTGCTTCAGTAGTAAATCGAGCTTTGCTTCAACTCTTTCCAGCGTGACAAGTCGCCGCTGCAGGCCTGTCATTTTCAAGCGGAAATAGAACGCGAGCCCCGTGACCATGGCGAGCACAAGGGCGGTAGATCCAGCAATCGTTTCCATGAAGCGCTCTCTTTACTCGGGCGATCCTGCCTCCGCATACGATTCCAGATAGCCGCAGGCCGAGCAGCGATACGTGGCCACCGTAAGCGCCTTCCTGCCGAACATGAACGACTCGCGGTACGTGGCGGGCGGCACTCCCGCAAACCAGAGCAACTGCCCACGCCCCAGGCTGGGAATGAAACCCTGCTCCATGGTCCCCTCGCATTTCGGGCAAGCTTTGTGCTCTGTCATTTCGGGATCGTAGACGGACTACCGAACGTTACAAGCTCCTGAGCAGCGCCCTCCCCTCGTCTGAGCGCCGCCACCGTTCAGTGAGCCAGGCAACATCGGTCCTTGCTCTTCGCGGCAGCTTTTCCTAGGTCTGGCAGCACGCAGGAACGTCTCGGATTTGGCGCGGTTGCCCAGCGGGGCGGCAGAGAACGGCAACGATGCTTGAAACCGATACCTTGCTGGTTAAGTGCCCGAACTGCGGCGCCTGGCCGATGGCCGCGAACCTGCCGAAAAACCTTTCACCCGGTGTCGAGCTCGAATTCAGATGCTCGCGGTGCGCTCAGCATGAGCTCGGGCGTTTGCGGCGTCCGAGCTTATCAGGCCCAGCCGAGCGGGTGACGTGAGACCAGCAATGGATCTACACGAACAATGGCCGCGGAACGGCCATTCACTTCGCGACTTGACCATCGCGAGCGTCGATTTTTCGGAGGAGAGATCATGAAGACCATCTTTGCGGCTGTCTGCCTGCTGTCACTGGCGTTGGCCTCGCCGGTGCAAGCGAAGGGGTGCATCAAGGGCGCGATCGTCGGCGGTGTTGCCGGCCACATGGCGGGCCATGGCAAGCTCGGCGCGGTGGCGGGCTGCGCGGTGGGCCATCATGAGGCTAACAAGCAGAACGGCAACAACCCGAACAACTCGAACGCGCAAGCTCCGTCCGGGCAGAAGTAATCTATCGGGGCTCCTTCGGCCCCCGGCGAGCGCGAGCCTGCCGGCGGCACTATCCAGACGACCAGCTCGAGCGCATCGCCTGGTCGGGAGAAGGTGGGTGGCGCTCCTCAATCTCGCTCGTCCGCCCGGTCTTAGAACGACCTGATCGGATGGCGGGCGGAACGCTGCCAGCGCTCCGTTGCGCCTCAGCATCAGGAGTGCCGGGCAACAGCGGCTGGGCTCATGCGCTCTTTGCGCCGGGCCAAGTGATAACCTGACCTGCCACCACCAGCCGATCGCGACCGCTTTCCTTGGCCGCATAGAGCGCCCGGTCTGCTGTCGCGACAAGGGCGTCTTCGGTGACACCCTGGATGGGGTTGTTGGTGGCGCCTCCCAGGCTGACCGTGACAAACTTGGAAGGCGGATTCAGCGCGTGCAACATGCCTAGCTCGCGCAGCGCCTTCCGAACTCGCTCACTCACCTCGGCGCATCCGTCGGCGTCGGTGTTGGGCAGCAACAGCGCGAACTCCTCGCCGCCGTACCGAGCAGCCAGGTCGGCGGGCCTGCGAACCTGCTCAGCCAAAATCCTGCCCAGCGAGCGCAGGCAGGCATCGCCTGCCTGATGGCCGTATTGGTCGTTGAATTTCTTGAAGTGGTCCACGTCGATCAGCAGCAAGGAAAGCGGCGTTTCATCGCGCTTGGCCCGGGCCCATTCCTCGGCAAGACGTTCGTCGAAATGGCGACGGTTTGCAAGTCCGGTCAGACCATCGGAGGTGGCAAGAGTTGCCAGCTTGTCCTGCAGATCCTTTTGCTCAGTCATGTCCCGTGAGATGGCGACCACTCCGTCGATCTCGTTGCTGAGCGTGGACCGGGTGACCCGCAGCGCCGTCTCGACCCAGATCTCGGACTTCGCCCGAGTGCGAGTCCGGTAGATGATCCGCGCCTCTTCGGCTTCGCCCGACTTGAGGGAGTTGATGGCCTGCTCCAACCGGGACCGATCCTCAGGATTGATCCCAGCAAGCGCCGGCGTGCCGAGCAGCTTGGCAGGCTCCCACCCGAGAACGCGCGTACAGGATGGCGAGACGTAAAGGATTCGCTCGTCCAAACCGATGCGCATGACGATGTCGCTCGACTGCTCGGCCAAGAGGCGAAAGTCCGCCTCCTTCGCCACCAACGCCGCCGCCATGCGTTGGCGCTGCGAGAGGTAGCGCACCAGAAAACACCCGATGAGCGCGATCGCCAGTGTGAGGCCGGAGACGATGCTCATGCGCACGGCCGCCTGCCGGCGCCGCGGCTCGAGAACGTCTTCCTCTGCTTTGGTGGCCACCGTCAGGATCGGATAACGCGTGCTCAACCGATAGAAACTCAGGCGTTGCCGGCCATCGATCGGAGACTTGAAGTAGTAGACGCTGGCACTGGGTCCGTTTCCCAAGTTCGAAAACAGCAGCGACTTGGAGAGGTCCCGCCCCACATAAGCGCCCTGGTCGTCGCCGCTGCGCGCCAACATGATTCCGTCGGCGCTGAGTAGGGACACCGCGCCGTTTGGACCAATGTCGAACTGCTTGTAGAATTCGGCGAAGTACGCGACGTCGATGCTGGTCAGCACAACACCAGCGAAACTGCCGTCCGGATGATTGAAGCGCCGAGACGCGGTGATGATCCACTGGCCGCCCGAACGGCTTTTGACAGGTCGGCCGAGCAGTGTGCCGCGGTCAGCACTCGCGCGGTGCTGCTGGAAGTAGTCGCGGTCACTGTTGTTCAGGCCGGCCAGATCGACGTCCTCGGTGGTCGCCAGCCAGCGGCCGGTTTCGTCGTAGACGAAGATGCCGCGGATCCGCTTCCTGTTGTATTTGCGAGCCTGAAGGAAGGTCTGGATCTTGGTCACTGCGCCGGCGCTCGTTCCGCCGATCTCCATGCGATCGACCATGCCAGCCAGGATGGTGTCCGCAAGTTCGAACATGTCCTCGGCGTGCTGGGTGAGCGAACTGGCCAGATTGGCCATGTCCACTTCCGCGTTTCTCAGGTCGACCTGGCGAGCTTCCCATTCCCGCCATCCGCTCAGGGTGAGGATGGCAACGCAAGCCAACGCGACAAAGCCCGCGACCCATAGCGGGACGCGGGACTTGCCCACTTCTCGGCGGCTGGTTGACATCTAGGAGGCGGCTCCGTTCGCGGCACGTTCCCACCGAGGTCTTAATGTCGGCTTGCCTGCCCGGCAGCGGCAGGCGAGGTGGTAAACGCCTCCTCTCCAAGTCGCTCACGGCCTTCGTGAGAAGCTGCGGACGGAGTGAGCGATTGGTTTGACCTCACAGAAGCGCTGCCCCTGCCGCGCTGCGCCGGAGGGGTTCTGCCGCCGAGGAATGGGGCGAAAAAGGAACGGTCCCCGCGCGCTGGGAACGCACAGGACCGGTTGACTCGACAGACGGAGGCGAAGCCGTGCGTCTTGCAGAAGTCTGCGGTTGTGGAGTTAACGATCCATATCGCAGTTCCATTCGGCGATATTGCGCAGTGGAGGATAAAAGGCTCGTCCGCACTGATGTGGCCTCCGTGTGCAGGCCAGGCCAGATTGAAGACGCCCGCTGAGTGACGGAGCGCGAGGTGCAGGGGTGCTGCCACTGCCGGCTGAGCTATGTCGCTGCGGGTCCAGGGTGGCGAAGATGTGAAGGGGCGCGACTTCCAAAGCGAGTCCGCTCGTGGGATGCTAGGTCCATGAATCTGCGCGGGCTGCTCAGAGTTGCGTTCGCGGTCTTGGTGACCGCCGGTTTGACGTTGGCGCCCTTGGCCGCGCCGGCGGCAGCCGCGCAAGCTCGCTCGGACAGCATGAGCGACATGTCCGTGTCGGCCGACATGCCCTGTTGCCCCGATGAGCAGAAAAGCACGGGCTGTCAGGACTGCCCGCTGGTTGCGATGTGCGTCCTGAAGACGGCCCAGGCGGGCCTCTCCGAGACCGCCGCCCTCCCGCTGCGGCACGCCATCCGCACCACGCACTTGGTCGCGGACGACGTAATCGGCGACGGTCTGACCCGTCCACCTCCCCACCAACCCCCTCGAACCCTGGGCTGAACGGCGCTCTACGCCGATCGCGTCCGTGCGCTTCACGCGCGCGGATGATGCACGCCGCTTCGGCGGCGCATTTGGGACATTCGAGGACCAGAAAATGAAGACCTCTACCATCGCGCGCGCCGTCGAGGCGGCGTTGATCGCTGCCGCAGTCGCAGGCACAAGCCCGGCCGCACTGGCCGATATCAAGGACTACAAGTTCGAGCTCGTCGATCAGTCGGTCCAGGCCGGGCCCGACAAGGTCATCACCGTCAAGCTCGTGAACACAAAGAACGGCAAGCCTGTGCCCGATGCCGTGATCTTCGCCAGCCGTCTGGACATGGCTCCGGACGGGATGCAGGAGATGGCGACCAAGGTCACGCCCATGCCGGGAACGGAGCCGGGCACCTACCGCTTCAAGGCGACCTTCGGCATGGCGGGGCGGTGGCAGCTTTCGCTCGGAGCCAAAGTCCAGGGCGAGAGCGGCACCGTCGAGAACAAGCTCGTCATCACGGCGCAGAAGTGACCCGCGCCCTCACCGCAAGTGTGGCCGCCGCGTTCATCGTGGCGGCCGGCATCGCATTCGTTGTCACCGGCCCGCAGCGGCTGGCGGCGCGATCCGCCGCCCTGATCGGCCCCGCTGCGGCCGAAGAGCGCCGCGCCCCGATCTACTACCAGGATCCGGACGGCAAGCCATCGTACTCGCTGGTGCCGAGGAAGACGCCGGACGGCCGCGACTACCGCGCGGTGCCGGCCGGCGCCGATGTCAGCTTCGACGATGACCAGGCGGCAGCCCCGACGACTACAACGGCCGACGGCTCCGAAGATCGCAAGATCAAATACTACCGCAATCCCATGGGCCTGCCGGACATCTCGCCGACCCCGAAAAAGGATTCCATGGGGATGGACTACATCCCTGTCTATGAGGGCGAGGACAGCGATGATGGCTTCCTCAAACTGTCGCCCGGAAAGATCCAGCGGACCGGCGTCAAGTCGGAGCCCGCAGCAATGCGCGTGGTCCGGACCGCCGTCAGGGCGCCGGGCACGATCGCGCTCGACGAGCGGCGGATTTCAGTGGTCGCGATGCGGGCGGAAAGCTTCATCCTGAAGGTGGCGGACGTGACGACCGGATCTCACGTCGTGAAGGGGCAGCCGCTGATGGAGGTCTACAGCCCATCCGTCTCCTCGGCTGCAGCCGAGTACCTCACCACCATCACCTCCAAGACGACCAGCGGCGACGTCCAGTATGGCCGTGGATCGCGCCAGCGCCTGATGAACCTGGATGTGCCCGACGCCGCGATCTCGGCGATCGAGAAGAGCCGGACAGTGCCGACCTCGATCGGATGGACCTCTCCGCGCGACGGCATCGTGCTGGAGCGCAACGCCGTCGAGGGCATGCGCGTCGAGCCCGGCGGAGTCCTGTTCCGGATCGCGGATCACTCGACGGTGTGGGCCTTGATCGACGTCGCCGAACGCGACCTCGGCATGATCGCCAAGGGCCAGCCGGTCACGGTGAAGGCGCGAAGCTTTCCCGGACGGGAGTTCACGGGGAAGGTCCAGGTGATCTACCCGGAGATCAACAAGGAGACCCGCACCGCGCGCGTCCGGATCGAACTGCAGAATCCGGACCTGATCCTGCTGCACGACATGTACGTCGACGCGAACATCGACACCGGCAGCGGCGAGGCCGTCCTCGCGGTGCCGGAGAGCGCGGTCATGGATACTGGCAGCCGGCAGGCCGTGTTCGTCGACAAGGGGCAGGGTCGGCTGGAGCCGCGCGATGTCAAGCTCGGCCACCGGGGCGGCGGGTTCGTGGAGGTCCGGCAGGGCCTCGCGGAGGGCGACGCCGTCGTGGTCTCGGCGAACTTCCTGATCGATGCCGAAAGCAACCTGAAGGCCGCGCTGAAAGGCTTTGCCGAGGGGGCGCAGCAATGATCGCGCGCCTCATCGCCTGGTCCGCCCGCAACCTGCTGCTGGTCCTGTTCGGGACCGGCTTCGCCGCGGCGGCGGGGCTCTACGCTCTTCTGCATCTGCCGCTCGATGCCATCCCGGACCTCTCGGACACCCAGGTCATCGTCTACACGGAGTACCCCGGCCAGGCGCCGCAGGTGATCGAGGACCAAGTCACCTATCCACTGACCACGGCGATGCTGACCGTGCCCAAATCGAAGGTCGTCCGTGGTTTCTCGTTCTTCGGCGTCTCGTTCGTCTACGTCATCTTCGAGGACGGCACCGACATCTACTGGGCGCGCTCGCGCGTGCTGGAATTCCTCAACGGCGCGAGCGCGCGCCTGCCCGCCGGCGTCACACCCACGATCGGTCCCGACGCGACCGGCGTCGGCTGGGTCTACCAGTACGCGGTGATCTCGAAGGAACTGAACCTCGCCGACACCCGGACCATCCAGGACTGGAATCTGAAGTTCGCGCTGGCGAAGGCCGAGGGGGTCGCCGAGGTCGCGAGCGTCGGTGGGTTCGTCAAGCAGTACAACGTGATCCTCGACCCGCAGCGGATGCGCGACCGCGGCATCACCATGCAGAAGATGCGCGACGCCATCCGCGCCAGCAATGCCGACGTCGGCGGTCGGACCGTTGAACTCTCCGAGTTCGAGTACGTCATCCGCGGCAAGGGCTACATCAAGTCGATCATCGACCTCGGCGACATCGTACTGAAGACCTCCGGCGGCACGCCGGTGCTGCTGCGCGACGTCGCCCGGGTCGAACTCGGGCCCGACGAGCGGCGCGGCATCACGGAGCTGAACGGCGAGGGCGAGGTCGCCAGCGGCATCGTGCTGCAGCGCTTCGGTCTCAACGCTCTGGAGGTCATCCAGAACGTCAAGAAGTGCTTCCAGGAGATCGCCTCCAGCCTGCCGAAGTCGGTTGAGATCGTGCCGGTCTACGACCGCTCCAACCTGATCTACGCGGCCATCGACACGCTCAAGCACACGCTGTTCGAAGAAAGCGTCGTCGTGGCGCTGGTCTGCATCGTGTTCCTGCTGCACGTCCGCAGCGCGCTTGTAGCCATCCTGATGCTGCCGGTCGGCGTTTTGATGGCCTTCGGCGCCATGAAGCTGTTAGGCCTCGGCTCCAACATCATGAGCCTCGGCGGCATCGCGATCGCGATCGGCGCCATGGTCGATGCGGCCATCGTCATGATCGAGAACGCCCACAAGCATCTCGAACGCGCCGAGCCGAGAAGGTCCAGGATCGACGTCCTGATCGCCGCCGCCTCGGAGGTGGGGCCTGCACTTTTCTTCAGCCTGCTGATCATCACGGTGTCGTTTATGCCGATCTTCACGCTCGAATCGCAGGAGGGGCGCCTGTTCAGCCCACTCGCGTTCACGAAGACGTTCTCGATGGCGGCCGCCGCCCTTCTGTCGGTGACGTTGGTGCCCGCACTGATGGTGATCTTCGTGCGCGGGCGGATCGTTCCGGAGCAGAGGAACCCGATCAACCGCTTCCTGATCTGGATCTACCGCCCCGTGATCAAGGGCGTGATGCGCGCCAAGGCGCTGGTGGTCGTGCTCGCGCTCGCCGCGCTGGCCGTCAGCATCTGGCCGGCGCGCCAGCTCGGCACCGAGTTCATGCCGAACCTGAACGAAGGCACGCTGCTCTACATGCCGACGACGCTGCCGGGCATCTCGGTCACGAAAGCCGCCGAACTGATGCAGACCCAGGACCGGATCATCCGGTCGTTTCCGGAAGTGGCCTCGGTCTACGGCAAGGCGGGTCGTGCGGCGACCGCGACCGACCCGGCCCCGTCCGAGATGTTCGAGACGATCGTCAACCTCAAGCCCAAGGAGGAGTGGCGCCATGGCATGACCATCGACGGGCTGATCGCGGAGATGGATAAGGCGCTGCAATTTCCGGGCGTCTCGAACGCCTGGACCATGCCGATCAAGGCCCGCATCGACATGCTGTCGACGGGCATCCGGACGCCGATCGGGGTCAAGGTGATCGGGACCGATCTGGTCGAGATCGACAAGCTCGCGAAGCAGATCGAGCAGGTGCTCAAGGCGGTGCCGGGCACCTCCTCGGCGTACGCCGAACGCGGCATTGGAGGCTACTATCTGGAGGTCACGCCGGACCGGACTGCGTTGGCACGCTACGGCATCATGGTCCAGGACGTGCAGGACACGATCGCGACGGCGCTCGGCGGCCAGACGGTGACCACGACCGTCGAAGGCCGGCAGCGCTTCACCGTCAACATGCGCTACCCGCGTGATCTGCGCGACAATCCGCAGGCTATCGCCAACGACGTGCTGGTGCCGATGCCCGCCGGCGGCGCTGTGCCGCTCGGCGAGGTCGCGAAGGTAGCCCCTGCACGCGGGCCGACCTCGATCCGGACCGAGAACGGGCAGCTCGCGACCTACATCTACGTCGATATCCGCGACCGCGATCTCGGCGGCTACGTGGCCGATGCCAAAGCCGCCGTGCAGGCCAGCATCCAGTTCCCTGCCGGCTACTACGTGATGTGGAGCGGCCAGTACGAATACCTGGAGCGGGCCACAGCGCGGCTGAAGATCGTCGTGCCCGTGACGCTGCTGATCATCTTCCTGCTGCTGTACCTTAACTTCCGCTCAATTAGTGAGACGATGATCGTGATGCTGTCGCTTCCATTCGCCTTGGTTGGCGGGCTCTGGCTGATGTGGTGGCTGGGCTTCAACCTGTCGGTGGCGGTCGCGGTAGGCTTCATCGCGCTCGCCGGCGTGGCCGCGGAGACCGGCGTCGTCATGCTGATGTATCTCAACCAGGCGCTGGCGGAGACCGCGGCGAGGCGCACCGCCGAGGGGCGGACCGTGACCCGCCGCGATCTCTACGACGCCGTGATGGAGGGCGCGGTGGAGCGCGTGCGGCCCAAGATGATGACGGTGGTCGCGATCATGGCGGGGCTGCTGCCGATCATGTGGAGCACCGGGACCGGTTCCGAGATCATGCAGCGCATCGCGGTCCCGATGATCGGCGGAATGATCTCATCCACGCTGCTGACATTGGTCGTGATCCCGGCGATCTTCGGCCTGGTCAAGGGCTTCCGCTTGCCTCCCGAAGACAACACCAAGGGACAAGCGCCGGAAGTGACGAAGCCCACCGTATTGCGTTTGCTGGAGCCTGCTGGGTGAGGTGAGAAGGGGGTTTTGTGCAACCCGCCGAGCATAGCCGATTGAGCAGACGAACCCCTCTATTCTTCGGCCAAAGCAGCTACTATTGGGCCCAGGAGCGCCAACGCGTCCACCGCGCCGTCGTCTTCACCCTTCTCGAAGTCCGCGCCCGTTTGAGCCATCGTGTTCGTCACGTGAGCGACGCAGAGAACCTTGCTTCCCGTGGCGGCGGCGAAGGCGTACAGCGCGGCCGCTTCCATCTCGACCGCAAGTATTCCCCGGTCCGCGGCTGCTTGAACGGCCTGGCTGGTCTCGCGGAACGGGGCATCCGTGGTCCAACTTGCGCCCGCGATAGTTCGCGGTGCGCCGTGTTTGATTGCCTCTTTCGCGACTTGCAGCAGGTGAGGACAAGCGGTGGCGTACTCCGAAGGCGGAACATAATGGTAGCTCGTTCCTTCGTCGCGCAACGCCCGCTCGATGATGATGAAGTACGGCGGTTCACCGGCGGCCACGATCTGCCCAGCTGACGTCAAGCTGACCAGGAGGCGACAACCGCTGGCAAACAATTCCTCGGCGACAAGAACGGCGAAGGAGGCCCCCACAGCCCGCCCGACGATGCCGACCTCCCGTCCGGCAAGGGAGAACACATCGAGCTCGGTGTGATAGCATGGCCATCCTCCGAAGGGCCTTGCGCGCCCGGTACGGCGAAGATGGCGCACAAGATCGCCGTCCGGATCGAGCAGGCAAACGGAGGGGACGCCGACCGCCTCCATGTTCTTCTGTCGCCGTGCTTCCCGCATCAAGGCAGCCGGCATGAAGACCGAAGGAGCCGAGGGGTCCTTGTTCTCAAGGATCGGGGGAATCGCCATCTATGCACCTTGGATCGATGGAGGGACGGAAGCCATGAACGACCTCGACCGCCAGGCTCATTGGCAGAGCGTATACGCGACGAAAGCGGAAAGGGAAGTAAGCTGGTTTCAGGAGGATCCGGCTCCATCGCTCGATCTCATCGCCGAAACCAGCATCTCGACAGACGCGCCCATCATTGACGTCGGAGGCGGCGCTTCACGGCTGGTTGATGGCCTGCTGCAACGGGGCTTTACCCGGATCGCGATCCTGGACCTCTCCGCCAAGGCGCTCGAAGCAGCCAAACAGCGGATTGGTCGCCGCGGCGAGGCGGTCGCCTGGATTGTTGCGGACGTCACCACCTGGAATCCTTCGGATACCTTCGACCTCTGGCATGATCGAGCCGCTTTCCACTTCCTGACGGACCCCGCCGACCGCGATGCATACATCGCGTGCCTGAAGAAAGCGGTTCGCCCAGCCGGTCATGTGATCATCGCGACGTTCGCGCCCGATGGTCCCGAAAAGTGCAGCGGGCTGCCGATCGTGCGGTACGATCCCGAGGCACTTGCCGCGACGCTGGGGCCCACCTTCGAGCTCGTCGGCTCTCGGCGGCATCATCACTTGACCCCAGGCGGCAATACGCAGCAGTTTCAGTTCAGCCGCTTTCTGCGAAGATGACGGGGTATGAAGTGGCCGACGACCAGAAATGAAAGGCCTGGCAGCGCACCGTACTAGGCGGGCCGGTCTGGCAGCTGGCCTCCATCGGCTTTCTGCAAGTCCAGAACTCTAGGTCAACGGCGCGATATCCTCCTTGACGCCCCGGGCAACGATCCGGAGCGCTCCGTCCGGAAGCGGCCGCTGCAGCTTTAGGGCTTCCTCGGCAGGCGCGGTCATCCAGGTTTCGACCTCGTCAGGCGTCGTGAGGATCACCGGCATCGCCTTCGGGTGGATGGCGCCCACTTCGGCGTTGGGCTCCGTCGTCAGGAACGCGTAGAGGTCGTTGGTGGTCTCGCCTTCCTTGACCTTCCGGACCGACGTCCAGTTCGACCAGATGCCGGCGAAGCATGCGAGCGGACGAGTCTCGTCGAGTGCGAACCAGATGTCGCCGCCCTCGGTCTTGTTGAATTCGCTGAACGAGTTGAACGGCACCACGCAACGGTTCTCGACGCCCAGCCATCGGGTCCAGTGCTTCGATTTCACATTCCGGATGTTGGTGGTTCCAGAATCCGGCTCCATCCGGAGCAACTCCTTGAAGTCGACGGTTTTGCCCTTGGCCTGCAGCTTGTCGGCCCGCTTCTTCGTGGCGTCCATGAGCGCCTTCGACGACGACGGCATGCCCCAGCGCGCGGTAACGAGCTCCCGGCCCTCGGCGCCGCTCCGGACGATCGGCGCCTCGTAGTCCGGAAAGACGCCGGGCATCGGCGCCAGGTTGCCGACGTACCGGTTGACGACGCGGAACAGCGCGCTGATGGCCGCCTGATTGGTGGTGATCGAGTACAAATTGCAGATGTGGACGGCCCCCCACTTGTCAGGATTGTAGCAGACTTTTGGCCAGATCGCTTGCTATCAGATGTCCGGCCTGTTTGCGCGGACAAAGCCCGCTGGCCGAGATGGTGTTCGCTACGCACGCTCCAAGCACATGGGCGACATTCTTAGTGCCAGTGTAATCTTCGGAAGCTCGCGCGTATCGACCGATCGGTCCTTCCATCTACTGCGTCCTGCAAGTTCGTGGGCAATCCGCCGAGCAACCTCGCTCGCGGGCCGATTTCAGATCAAGTCGGCATGGCGGCTACCGGCTGCTTGTACACGCCACCCGATATCATCAGGCGCCAAGCGATGCGGGCAAACTTGTTTGCCAAGGCCACCGCGACCAACTTTGGCGGCTTTCGCCCCAGCAGCGAAGCGAGCCATTGTGTCGGCTTATGACGGCCCTTTCGGATATGCCTCAGCAGTGCGGTTGCACCGACGATCAACGTCGATCGCAGTATAGAATCTCCGGCCTTTGTAATGCCGCCGAGCCTTTGCCGGCCGCCAGTTGAATGATCCTTGGGTGTCAGCCCGAGCCACGCCGCAAAGTCGCGACCCGATCTGAACGTCTCGGGCGGCGGCGCTTTCATGCTGAGCATCGACGACCCAATCGGACCGACGCCTGGAATTGTCGCAATACGCCTGCTGATGTCATCCTCGCGATGCCACTTCATCAGCTTGGCCTCGATCTTCGCCAGGCGAGCTTGGACCGCGGCATACTCGTCAGCCTGAAGGCGGAAGAGATCCCGCGCCATTTCCGGCAGGCTTTCGTCTTCGAGCACACGTTTGATGAGTGCCGCGACGTTCTGCTGGCCGGCGGGCCCGACGATACCAAACTCAGCGGCATAGCTCCTGAAAGCATTGGAGAGCTGCGACTTCACGCTGACCAGGCGTTCCCGCACAGTCATCAACATGCAAGCCGCTTGCCGTTCCTTCGACTTCACCGGTACGAACCGCATGCTGGGCCGGGTAACCGCCTCGCACAGTGCCTCGGCGTCGGCCGCGTCGTTCTTGCCGCGCTTCACGTAAGCCTTCACGTATTGAGGAGGGATCAGCTTTACCTCGTGCCCGAAAGATTGGAGCAGGCGCCCCCAATGGTGCGAGCTGCCGCAAGACTCTATGGCGACGAGAACCGGCGGAAGCCGCTCGAAGTAGCGGATCATCTCGGCTCGCCGAAATTGGCGCCGGACAACCACTACCTCATTTTCATCAACACCGTGAAGCTGGAACACCGACTTCGAGGTATCCATGCCGATACGAACGGGAATATTCATTAGACTTTCCTCTCATCTTTTCTGTGACGCCGAGAGCGCCATCAAACCGTGGGGATGAGAGGCCGTCCACACCAGCACAAGGTCAGGTCTCCGGATCCGGATGCCGGGCCCGCTGCGCCAGCTGCAGCAGGGTGGCACCCGGCCGGCGCCCGGCCTTAGCACACTTGCTGCAGCGGAGACGGCCGGCCAGGTCGTGGACGAAAGTGGTCGGCGGATGGTGCAGCGCGGCCATGTCGACGTCCCGCTTCATCTTGCAGCGCGAGCATTCGATTTCGACCCAAGAATGGCCGCCGCTGATGGCCTGGTCGATCGTCGGCGACGGATCGATCGGACCGCCATCGGCCCACATCCTTTCGTTCCAGGATTCGCACAGGAGCCGATCTGCCGTCCCGATCAGAGCCTCGCCCTTGGCCCGGGCTTCCGCCGACTGCGCCGCCAGAATCGAGGTCATCGCACGGGCGCGGCCGAGCTCCTTGGCGAGTGCCTTGCGGTCTCCTCCGGAGAGAGGCGTCGGATGGTGCTTGGGGGCCATGGGCCGTGTCGCCGCCGAGCTAGGTGCCGTCGAACGACGGCCAGCAGCCGTCTTCCTCATGGCGCCCGGTCCGCTGGGAGCACGTGTTGTCGAGCAAGCGCTGGCCAACCTGCCCCCATGTTGCGTCCGGACCGTACAGGCGAGTGGCGTCGGTCTTCTGGATCTCGACCATCCGGCCGCAGCGCCGGCAGCCCACCCTCAGCAAATGCTGGGGAATTTGGCTTAGCCCCAGCAGGCGTCCAGACGCGTTTGGGCTTGGACAGCCGCCGTCGGCACGCGGGTCATCCAGCAAGGCCTGCCAGTATTCGGGCGGCAAGTCGCCGTCCGGAGCCAATCCACGCCTGGACGGGGCGTTTCTGCCGACGGCGGCGGCCATCTTTTCCATTTGAGCGCGGGTCGGCATGCGCCAGCTGGCGGGGCGATCGGTCATGCCATCATGAGAACACAACAAGAACGCAGAGTCGAGTCCGAACGATTGAGATCAAGCCCGCTAGGGGGCGACGTTGAAATCGTCCGGGCCGAAGTACAAGACGTCGATGTTGCCGGGCCGACGCGACACTTGGGCCCGCGCCAAGCCGACCCGTTCACGATTGAGGGCGGCCTCCACCGTGCCGAGCGGCGCGCCGTCGGCAGCGAGCACCCGCGGGTGAGAGTTGAAGTCGTGGTGGATTTGGACGGGTGTGCCCGGCGGCGGCGGCATCGCGAGCCACGTCACCTTCGCGGCGTATCCGCGTTTCCCCCACGTACGGTTATCGCTTCGCCGGAATGTCTGCAGGAACTCGGACCACATGGCGTTCGTCTCGACCGTCGGCCAATCGGCGCGCGCGCTCCTCGCGACGACGTCCTTCGATGCCAGCCATAGCCGCAGTTCCTGGCCGTTGCCGAAGGTGGCGCCGGTGTCGGTCACGGCCTTGATGGCCGCGAGCCGGGAGTTGAAGCCCGCCTGGATGAGGATCGAGGCGGACCTGTTCAGCGTTCCGGTCTCCACGGCGGAGACCGCATGGCCGAGCTCGAAGTCGGTCATCCCGTGGCCATCGACCATGTCGCCATGGGCGGCGGCGCGGACCCGTACGGCCTCGAGCGCCCAAGGCAGCCGGAAGACCAGTCCGCCCTCGACGAACTGCAGCGTTTCCGCCTCCCGGCCGACCGCCATGGTCGCAAGCGGCCGACCAAGCAGCCACGCCCGCAGCACTCCCTGCCAATCGTCCGGCATCGTATCGGGGGTGAATGGATAGAACGCGAAGGCGAGTTCGGCGATGCGGGTGATTGCGGTGATGGCCGTCTCGGCCTCACCTGTCAGGAGCGCCGTGTTGGCTTGGACCAGAAGTGGGTTCGCCTCCGCCGCGATGGCATCGAGCGCATGCCCGGCGGACAGCCCCACGCCGGCGAGGAAGTAGCCGCGCCGGTCCGTCGCGTTCGATTGCTTCCAGATCAGCCGACTGCGCGAGACCAGGCCGGCCCTGAAGATGCGCCGGGACGGCTCGTTGTAGCGCTGCAGGCGCCGATGCCAGAGGGAGGACTGGAGAATGTCGTCGAGCGCGGCTCCGATCGCGTGGTCCGGGACGTCGTTCTCGCCGATGAGGCTCAGTATGGCGGTGTCGAGGGTCGCGATGTGCCGTTCCCAGTCGGCGAGCGCCTTTTCGCGCGCTTCCGGGCTCTCGCGGGCGACCTCGGGAAAGCTCCATGCCGCGGCGTTGTTGACGACGTATTCCATCAACTGGTCTATGTCGCCGCCGATGCGGGCGTGCATCCTGTTCAGGAGCGCGGTGATCAGCTGGATCAGCCCGCTCTCCATGTTGCGTGCGCCGAGATCGTCGATCAGCGCTTCCCAATTCTCCCGCTTCTTCCCGACATCGTCGAACATGGGAAACAGCACGACGCCTTCGACGTCGACGTAGGCTCGGCCGGCGCGCCCGATGACGTTCTTGAACTCGGAGACGTCGATCCGTTCGCCGGCGCGATGCAGCGAGTGCATGATCACCGCGGTCGCGGACAGGTTCAGCCCCTGCGCCAGCGTCGGCGAGGAGATGGTGACCTTGAGGACATTATCGCGCAATAGACGCTCGATCTCCTTGCGGTAGGCGGTCGGCAAAGCGCCGTGGTGCAGGGCTACCCCGATGCGGAGGCACTTGAGAATAGGACTGTCCGCTCCGAGCCATTCCTCGCCGAGTGCGATCGCGGTCTTCAGGACGGCGGGCTCGGCCTCGAGCAGCGAGCGAAGCGCGCCGCGTTCGTGCAGGTCGACGATGACGTCGGCGAAAGGCTCCACACTCTTGCGCAACGGGCAGAAGACGAGCACCGTCTGCTTGTCCTCGACCAGCCGCCACGCCGTCGCGAGGCAGAGCTCCCGCTGATCTTGCGGAAACGGGATCTTACGCTGCCGCTTCGGCTTCACCCACTTGGGCGGGCTTGTCCCGACGAGAAAGCGCTGGACCCATGGACGCTCGTCGCCCACGCGCAGGTTCAGCCGCGCCGTCGTCGTCGAGGGCGACCAGACGACCTCGCCGAATCGCAATCGGGTCGGCCGCCAATCGTTCTTGATCACGCCGCCCGGATGGTCCCGCCGAAGCCAGGCGGCGAAATCGTCGAGTTGCTGGCCGTCGGGCAGGATCGCCGATAGGCATACGATACGACGCTGAGCGGCGTCTGTCCGTCGCAGCAGCCGCTGGATCTGCACTTCGTAGCGGACCTCCCGCTCGTTCGGACCGATCATGTGTCCTTCGTCGAACACCAGCAAGCCCACGTCGTCGAGCAGCGTAGGATCGTTGCGGAGCGCGAAATCGAGCTTCTCCGGCGTCGCGACGACGATGTCGCGTTCCCGGATGGCGTCTTCGTCGAACCCGCTGGTGCCGATGCTGCCGTAGAGCGCCGATATGGTCTTTCCTAGCGGGCCGAAGGTCCGCTGCAGAGTGGTTTCCGTTTGCGCCGAAAGCGCACGCAGGGGCGTAACAAAGACCACGCGTTTTCCACCGGCGAGACAGCGCAAGATGCAGAGCTCCGCGATGCGGGTCTTTCCGGCGCTGGTCGGAAGCGAGACGACCAGATCGTCCGATTGGTCCACGGCACGTCCGGCCGCGTCGACCTGTGACGGCCAGAGATCAATCTCCGCCCTGGTGCGGCTCTGCAGCACCGCCATGAACAGCTCGCGCAGCGGCGACCAGTCAGCCGCGACGCCGCCCGCCGGTTCAAGCGGCACCCTTTCGTGGAAGGTGTTCGACCAAAGGTCTCGGATGGTGGCGGAGAGAGTGGAATTCGCCCCCTAACTAGTGCGCAGGCGTTAGTGTAGACCGCTTTGGTGATCAGCGCTTGATCAGCCGCATTTCGCCAGACCTGACATGGGCGTACCGGATCGCCCTTGCGAAGTCGCCATTTCATTGTAAAATGCCCGTCATGCAACCTAGTAATTTCGCAGTCAGAATTTATTATCTTATCGATTTGTAGGGGCAGGCGATGGCCTCGACTACTGACGACCCGCCAGAAACGCGTCCGCGGCAGCGCTTTCCCGAATCGGAAGAAGAGAGGGCGGCGCGGCTCGTCGCATTCGCCCGAGGCATTGCGGCGCCTGCCGCCGGGCACCAGTCCTCCTCGGCGCTCGAGAGCATGGATGACGGCGGACTCCCCGGCCCTGAAGCGCTGCAGCAGCGCATCGTGGCGCAACTCGATGCGGCCGACAGCAACACGGATCTCCCGCAACTGACCAAGGAGGCGATGGCGCGCGATATCGCGCAGTCCGGACACGAGATCGCGACACAAATCCGGGGCGGCGACGCTCGCCTCGCCGACCTCAATCTCGACGCGCTCTCCAATCTCGAGGCGGTGATCCGCGTGGTCGGACGCCCGGCCTGGTACGTGCGCCAAAATGTTCCCGCGCCCGAGGCCGGGGCGGACAGGACGCGGGACGACGAGTTCTGGATCGTCAAGATCGGCAGTGCCGGCAACAAATTGCGCAGCATCTGCTCGCGGGCGGGCGTCGTGATGCTGGACACCGGCGGGAGCCCGGTGCCGTTCGGCACTGCCTGGATGATCGGATCGGATACCATCATCACCAACGCCCATGTTGCAAGAGAATTAGCGCATCAGGACGGTGGTCTACCCGCCGACGACCCGCGGGATCGCTGGCGAATGCAGCCGGGTCACAAGGGAGTGGTCAACTTCGCGTTCGAGCACCAGCGGCCAGCCTCGGATCTCGTTTGGGAGATCGAAGACGTCCTTCATGTCCAGACGTCCGGCGATCCCGACCTCGCGGTCTTCAGGCTCAGGAATCGCACCAAGGCGTTCCCATCGCCGGTTCCCGTGGACCTGCGGTCGCGTGCCGACTGGCGCAGCCTGGACGTCTTCGCGGTCGGACACCCGATCCGGGATCAGCAGAACGACTCCTCCAACGTCGCGCTCGTCTTCGGTGAGCTCGATGCGACAAAGCGCTTCAGCCCGGGCAAGCTGACGGCCGTGCTCGGCAACAAAGTCCTGGCACACGACTGCTCGACCACCAACGGCTCGTCAGGCAGCCCAATCGTCGACTTCGTCTCGCTCAAGGCCGTCGGGTTGCACTATTTCGGGGTACCGGGCGCGCGCAATGAATCGGTGCTGCTTGCCGCGGTCGCGGACCACCCGGCGATCGCGAAGAGCGTCAACAACGCCTGGAGCTGATCATGGCCAATCCCCGCACCAAGCAGGTCCTGGCCAAGATCCTCACGCGCTACGTCCGGCAGGCGAGCGTGCACACGACGCTGGACGCTGTGCTGCCGCTGGACATCACCGGCGATGCCCGGGAGCACTTCATTGAAAATCTGAGGCCCGATGCGCTCAATGAACTGCCGCTCCAGATGGAGGCGCTCACCGAGGAGCTCGCAGCACGAGACCTCATCAATGTCTTCATCCAGACGCTGCTTCGCTCCCGGGCCATGGACATCCGGTTGCAGGGCATCTTCAACGGCACGATTTCCATCAACGACTCCGGCGATATCGACCAGGCCCATCTGCAGAGTCTGGAAAGCCGCGTCAGCCCGTTTCTGAACGCCAAGACATTCGGCGATTTCATGGCCTCGACGCCGCGTCGTGTCTGTGCGATCTGGATCAAGCGCCCCGGTGCGCGAGAAGGCGAGTTCAAAGGAACCGGGTTCCTCATTGCGCCGGATCTCGTGATGACGGCGCATCACGTACTCGACAAGGCTTTGACCGCAGCGGGCGACAAAGAACTCGACGGCGCTGTCGTCAAATGTGTCTTCGACTATTGGGCGAACATCTATCCTCGCGATGTCGAAACCCCGAACGGATCCGAACTGATCGTAGCCGACACTCCGCAAAAATGGCTGGAATGGCACAGTCTCCGGCATCCGTCAGACGGTCGCAGTCACGAATTCCCGTATCCGCCGGACGTCTACGACCGTCTCGATTGCGCGATCATTCGGTTGTCAAGACCCATTGGAGCCGAAGCTCTTGCGGCCGGCGGCGGCCGCCTGCGAGGCTGGATCAAGTTGCCTGACGCCGTCGAACAGATGACGACCGATGATCCTGTTGCCATTCTTCAGCATCCGAACGGTGGACCCCAGGGATTGGACAAGGGGAAATTCGTCAGAGCGGATGCATCGGATACGCGCATCTGGTACACAGCCGAGGCTTCCGGGGGCTCGTCAGGCTCACCCTGCTTCGACCGGGAAACCGGTATCGTCGGCTTCCACAACGCGGGCCGTCCTCCTGCAGCCTACACGGGCGCCACCAAGGAGTGCAATCAAGGCATCCACATTGCTCAAGTTGTCAACGCCTTGCCGCGGAAGCTCAAGGACGCCTCCCGCGACGGCACGATCGGCGAAAGCGCGTTGTGGTCGCTGGCGGATCGCGGCGATCGTCCAATTCCGGTGCTTGGCCGCAAGGACTTCCAGACAGCAGTGCTCAAGCTCTTCGTTCCAAAAGCGGAGAAGCGCATCATCGTCGTCGAGGAGGCGAGCGAAGCGGCGGCAACAGGCAAGTCCGGCAAGACCTTCTCGGCGGGCATCCTCAAGGCTATTGCACGGGACCGTCCGGCCATGGTGCTGGACTTTCCGGCGTCCGAACTTGCCAGGTTCAGCCCTGAGGAATTCATTTTCGAACTGGGCCGGAGGATCGGAATCGATGCGAAACAGTTCGAAACGATGCCGCCAAAGCCGAACGGCGAACGCCAGCTGGCGCGCTGGCTCTCGACCGAGCTGCCGGACTGGTTCGGACAGTTGATCGAACATCGCGCCATCTCGGCGGTCGTCGCGGCGCTCGAACGGCAGGGCGATGCAGGCGCCGCTGCCGGGCAAGCCAACGGCGCGGCCGCCGGGCAGAACGGAGATGCGTCTACCCGACAGCGCGACGCGGCTCCGGCAACAGGCCGCGAACTCGTGATCAAGGAACTTATCTGGATCGTCATCGACGACATCCACAAGACGCCGCCCGAACGCGGCATGAAGGAACTGCTGGCGGGGATGGCCGGCGTCACCGATACGCAACCGGTCTTGCGCCCCGGCTTGAAGGCGCTGCGCTGGCTGATGATCGGCCACGCTCCGGATTTCGTGCGTGATCGCGTCAATGAATACATTCCCGATATCGTGTCGCCGAGCGCCATCGGAAAGGCGGAATGGGTGGATTGGCTGCGCGCCTATTTCGTCAGTTCGGGCCAAGCTGACCGGTTCGACAAAGCCACTGCTCAAGCCTTGTATGACTTCTCCGTCAGCATGCTGCCTGGAGCCAGCGATCCCAGGAGCAGGCTTACTAGCATTGCGGGTGCCGCCGCGCAGGCGATCCTGTCACTTCAGCCTCCGGCCGGAGGAGCATGACCGAGATGACATCAGAAGCGATTCCCAACCTGGAGGGGCTGTCGCAACAGCTGCGCGAGGCCGGCATCGACGTCGAAAAGCTGACGCGCGGTCTCAGCAATCTTGCTGCTTCGCCCTCCGAAACGAAACTGACGCAAGCACCACCGTCGCTTCCTCAGGGCCGTATCGCGCTTGCCGCCGCGTTGCGGAATGCCTTCCAGCCGGATGACCTCTATTTCCTCGGTACGAGCGATGATCAGAATGCCGATCTGAAAACCGTGCTGGCGCACTCGAATGTCGTGACTGTCGGGACGCAGCGCGCGTGGCAGCTCAAGGCGGCGATCCGACGCGAGATATTGCAAAGCGTTCCTCTTGGGGAACTCCAGGATGCCATCGTCGCCGCTCAAGCAGCGAGTAAACCCGACGCGCAGTCAAGCGACCGGGGCGGCAAGCTCATGCGCTCCGTGCTGGCCGGAGCGACTCCGGATCTGGATTTCCTGTCGATCGAGGAACTTGACCAACTTGCCACCATGTCCGATTGGCTGTCCGGGACGAAACTCGGCGTGCTGCCCAGTACCGCCGAGCTACGCCGCACGATCTATCGCCGGGAGCTGTTTGATCCTTTCCGCCAACTCGTAGGCCGCTCGGTTCAGGCCGGTGCCGATCCCGCCAACGATCGTATCGTTGGCCGTGAAGACGAAATCGAGCGACTGCGCTCCTATGTCGGGATCGTTCCGCCGGAACAACTACGGCATATGCTGTCCCGTAATCTGTCGAACCTCTGGGCGACGGTCACCCGCAGCAGCAGCGGCAATGAGCCGCTCCTGATTCAAGGACTGGGGGGCGTTGGAAAATCAAGCTTGATCGCGAAGTTCGTGCTCGATCATGCGCTGATCCCGGGTGTTCGCCTTCCCATTGTCTATCTGGATTTCGACCGTGCAGCCCTCGCGCCGCGTCAACCCCAGCAGCTCCTGATCGACATCGCCTTGCAGCTGGAAGCGTGGTTCCCCGAGATCGAAGCACCGCTGCGCGAATTGCGCGCCCAGATGCGCGACGGCATCGACAAGCTGGCACGGGACGAGAATCAGCGCCGACGCGAGGAACGTACGCGCTCCGAACTCAAGGCCTGTTGTCGCAGGCTGCGCGGCATAACCGAGGAATTCAACCAAGCGCGGGCTCCCGTCGTTATACTCTTCGACACCTTCGAGATCGTCCAATACGATGCCGTTGCGGTCGATGGTGTGCAGGCCTTGATCAGCGCGCTGACAGATCGCGATGGCGATCCCTGGAGCAACCTCCGCATCGTCATCGCCGGTCGCGCCGAAGTGCCCGAAATATCGACCGGCCAGAAGCCGATCGAGCTCAAGCCCCTGAACGTGCCCTCCACAAAGCGACTGCTCGCGCTTCGCAGCCAGGCCGAAAACCTGGGCCTCACCTCAGCACAAGCGACCGCACTTGCCACCCCGCTCAGCAATAGTCCGTTGGATGTCGCCTTGTTCGTGAACTGGCTGAGGGAGCGGGAGCCGGAGACGCGAGCTGTGCTCGTCGAGGATATCGTTACCGAGGCCAAGGCGGCGCAGTCGGCGGGCAACCCGGCCGTGGGAGGGGATCTGGGTAGGCAACTCATCACCGGATTCCTGATCCGGCGCATGATCAGCCACATCAAGGATCGCGAAGTGGAAAAGCTCGCCAATCCCGGTCTTGTGGTTCGGGCAGTCACGCCCGACGTCATTCGCGAGGTCATGGCGCCGGCGAGCGGCCTTGTCGGCGATGCGAAGGATCTCGCGCCAGGGGGGGAGAACAAGTTGTTCGAGCGGCTGTCTCGCGAGCGCTGGCTGGTCGAGGAGCGTCAAGGCGTGATCCGGCATCGCCCGGAAGTGCGTCAGGCGATGCTCTCGCTGATGCGCTCACAGGACGCGGAACGCTTCGAAGCGACGAATGAGCGGGCGCTGGATTACTTCATGTCCCGCCTGCACGATCCCGTTGCCCGCGCAGAGGCGGTCTATCATATGCTGCTCGCAAGCAGCGTCGACTTGAGCGCGGTTGACCGGATCTGGAGCGATGACCTTGCTCCACGGCTGTCGGGAGCGGTCGAAGATCTTCGCGGACAAAGCCGTGTCTATCTGACGGCACGCCTGGGCCGCAGCGTACCGGTTGAATCGCTGAGCTCGCTTCCTCCGAGCTCATTGACCGCAATCCTGCTGGCGCAAGGACGCAGGATGATCGAGCGCTATTCTCCGGAAGCAGTCGTGACGTTGCTGCAAGTCAGCTCGGTCGATGGGCCTCATCCCGATCTCACCGCCGTCAAGCTCGAAGCATGCTATCGCACCGGCCGATGGAGCGACATCCTGGATGAGACGCGGACCTCGCCGACCATAGCCGATCTCATTGCCGCCGTACGCTTGGGCCAGTTCAAGGACGTTCGCGCGATCGACGATCGCACCGGTAGTCCCGCACGCTTTCTGCTGCGATGGGCGACTCACGATGCTCGCGCAGACGAATATCTGCAGACGGTCAGGGGCAGCCTGAGCGCCTGGTCGGGCGCAGCTGCGGAATTCCTGTCAGGCTCCGATACGTTCTGGGATTTTGCGACATTCGCCTGCGCGATGAACCGCCGCGCAGGCGCCTCCGACATTGCGGCCAACGTACTGAGAATCGCCGGCCAGCGCTGCAATGAGGCCAAGCGGCTGCCCACCAGCGTCAATGACGGCGGCGCCCTGCGGATCCTCGCCATCTTCGACGACAATCCAGCGCAACCCATCCTGCGCCGCATCGAGTTCGCGAGCCATTTCTCCACCCTCAGCGCCGCCGAGCTCAAGGCGTTCCGGTCTCTTCTCGTCCTGGCAAACGATAGTGACGGCCTGCGCGGGAGCGTCACCCTGGAAAGAGGCCTGAGATTTCTCGATATTCATGACAAGGGAGACCGGTTCAGGGTGATTGCCGATCCCGCAATCACACGGGAATTCGCGGAGATCATGACCAGCTTGGTGCAAAAGGGATCACCAGCTACCAACGTCAAGGTGCGCGCCATGCTGGCATTGACGCATCCGGACTGGCTGGAGTCGCTCGGCAACGCACTGACCCGTGCCTACGGCGGGGAGGTTCCGGAAAAGCTTGGCTGGTGGTCGTCGATCTCCCGCTATCTGGGAAGTGACGCGCGGGGTCAACGCCGTTCGGCTGCCTCGGATGGATACGAAATCCTGTCGCTCGCCGACGAGGCGGCAAGTCTCACCGAGGCGGTCCGCGCCTATCGCGACGCGCTCGCCCATTCTCCGCTATCGGCGCGCGACTTCCTTATGCTCGCCGATGCCTTTCTGCGTTGGGGCGAACTGCTCAGTCTGCCACCCGTTAGCTGATCTTCTCGCTGTACATCTTCCGGTTGCCGCCGTCGCGATCCTCGAAATAGTCGGCAATGGCAACCCCATCCGAGCCAAGCGACAGCGTGGCGAAGCCGTGCGTGAAGAACTGCCCGTCCTTCGACAGCATGCTGTTGGCGGCGATCCGCGGCGGGTTGGCCAGATCGGCCAGGGTCTTGTACGGCTCGTCGTCGACGAAGACCGGGATCGCGCTGTGGCCGAGGCAGCGGCCACGCTCGAGGCCCGCATAGGGTTCGTAGATGCACAGATTGTGCTCGTGGCCCCAGAACCAAGCCGCGATTTTCTTGTTGTTCTGCGTGAGCGCCGCATAGGTCGCCTGCAGCTTGGGATTGACCGGGGTCAGACGGCCGTTCGCGCCATTGGTGCCGATCTGCGAGAAGGCCGAGAACAGCTGGTGATGCGACAGCAGGATGGTCTTTCCGTTGAACTCCGTCATGCGGCGCACCAGCCATTCCTGTTCGGCGAGGTCGACGAACGTCACGGCATCCGTGACCGAGAACGGACTATAGTCATGGCGTCCGGTATCCATGGCGAGGAGCTGCCAGCTGTCGTCCTCCGCCCGAAGGCAGAAGAAGCTTGCCGGCTGGACCAGCGATTTGCCGTTGGCCCCCTTAAGGCCCTTGTTGAGGCGCTGGATCAGCTCGTAGTAACCCACCCCGCCGCAGTACATGTCGTGGTTGCCGGAGAGCGTGTACACCGGCAATTTGCTGGCCGGCCGGTTGAAGATCCGGTTCACGGGCGCCTCGAACTTGATGCGGCATTCTTCCGGAGTTCCGGAGTAATAGATGTCTCCGAGATGGATCAACACGTCAGGCTTCTGCTCCTGCAGCCGACGCAGCACGCGCTGCGCCGGCTCCGCGCCGGTGCCCCAATCGCCGATGAGGCCGATCTTCGCATCCTTCTTTATCACCATGACGCCGTCACCCGCCTTCTCGGGCGTGACGTAGAGCGGCTCCACGCGCGAGCCGCCGACGCCAAAATATTTGGCGTACTCGCTGATCGTCTGCGCCCAGCGCGGATCGCAGGTTCCGGAGTCGAGCTCACCTTCCAGACGACGCGCCGAAGCCGCATCACCGAACACCTTGGCCTGCATGTACTGCCAGCCTAGGGAGGCGCAGGCTCGGGCATGCTCCGCGACCGACATGCCCTCCAGCATCGATTCGGTCGCTGTCGCATCCGCTCCGGGCTGCGAGGAGACCTGTCCGCCCATCTGAAGATTGACGATCTGCTGTGCCGCCAGCACGAGCTCCTCGGACGTGTCGGACGAGAGTGACTCGACGTTGGCCTTCTTCTCGGCAGCAACCTTGCCCGCGATATCGTCCACCGCCGACTGATAGAGCGAGGCGAAGTGATCGCGGAACGTGATCGGTCCTGCTGCACTTGCGGCGCGCGCACGCGATGTGGGGTCCGGTTGCGGGGCTGCTGGCGGGCGACCGGGCTGCCCCGGCATCGCTTCCACGCCGGCGCTCGCACGCACGACCTCGCCCTGCGGCGTGCCGGCTTGGTCCGCATTGCGAACCGCGGCCGGAAACTTGACCAGTACAAGCAGTTTCTCGAGATCCGCGATCGAGATCATGTGCTGCCGCCACTTCGGCGTCACCGCGAACTCGAGCGGGACTCCGCCAAGATCCTGCCGCAGAATGAAGCCGTAGCTCTTCAGCTTTCCGTGCTCGGCGACAACCACCACCTTCCAGTATTGCGACGGGATCTGCAGCCGCACCTCGCCTTCATCGTCGACCCCGACGAAAACCTTGTCGTCCTCCGACAGGACGGGCCCGGCGAAGATGGAGAGCCGGCCGCCATCGGCTCCCTTCGAGACGAACTTCTCGAGCTCGCCCCAATTGCTCTTCTGGTCCGGACGATTGAACTTACTCACTTGCGGCGAGCAATTGGTGGTGTGGAACGTATCGCCATTGGCGAGCTGGGCTTCGTCGAAGCTCTCGCCCCACGCGACGTCTTCCCGGCGGACCAGGTGGCCCTTGTCGAAGGCGCCATGGTCCTTGGTGAAGAAGCGGTCGGGAAGCTGGTGAATGGCCGGAATGCGTGGATCCGAGAACCACTTTTCCGTGTCGGACTTGCCGAGGTCGCCCAAGGCCTTGCGGGTGAACTTCCTTCCCGGTTCGGGCACCCGCATCTCTGCGGAGGCGTCGAGATTGGACGCGGTGAACAGCGCCAGGCGACGCCGCTTGTGCAGGACCAGCGAGAAGTGATGATACGGGATCACGTGATCGCCGTCGTCGAGCTTGGCGACCAGCGACACATCCTTCGGATCCGGCAGCGGCACCCGCGGCCCCAGGAAGCCGGGATCGTAGCCCATCCGGGTCGAATAGTCGTCATCATGGAGCGGCTCGACCATCGCTTCCGTCGTCGCAGCCTCGTCCGTGTGCTGTGCGGACGTTGGCGCACCCGCCCCGAGCCGGACCGAAATCTCGAGCGGTACGGTGAAGGTCAACTCCGAACCGCGGGCCTGCGTGCTGGGGGGCGGAGGCGACGGCGGCCGCGAGCGCACCTCGATTGGACGCGACGGCGAAGGACGGACGGTGGACGGCGGTGCGCTGGCGCGCTCCGCCGGCATGTTCGCCCACCAGGTCTGCGAAACGGCCGGATCCGGCTGCGCGACCGGCTGGAAGTTGACACCGGCGTCGACGACCCGGCCATCCCGCGCCAGCTCCGCCGTGGGAACGGCGAAGTTGGCGTCGAGATAGACGCCCGCAAAATGCAGGCCGACCACCTGTCCGGTCTTGGCGAGAACGACAACCGAGCCGGAATTGCCCCCGAGTGTCGAGCTGTCATGAGTCATGGCAGACACGCGGTTCTCGAAGCTCTCGATCGTGCGCCGCGGTCCCACCCTGCCTGGCTGCAGCCGCTTGACGTAGTAGACCCCGCCGAACACCGTGTTCTGCACGTTGGCGTCATTGCGGGGATCGAAGGCCGGATAGCCGATGACCGCGACCTCCTGGGACATCAGGGCGTCCGGCTGCGTCAGCGCGAGCGACAAGGATGGGTGATTGGCTCCCAGACCCTCGACGCGCAGGAGCGCCATGTCCCAGTAGGGATGGATCATCAGGACTTCACCAATCTTGAGCACCTGCGCGTCGGTGTTGCCCTTCTCGCGCAGGAAATCCACACCCGCTTCCCGACCGGGCAGGAAGACAAGGTCGCGCTGCCCGAGACCGCCGCAGAATATCTGCGCGACGTGACGGTTCGTCATCAGCAAGCCATCGCCTACCACGAAGCCCGTGCCCCCATAAGGCAGCGTCGGATGGTGCGGCAGTTCGACGCGACCCACCGAGGGAATGACTCGCCGCAAATTGCTCTTGATCGGATCCGCATTGAAGCCCGTCCAATCCGGATGCGTAACCTGGAAGTCTCCGTTGATGATGTCGATGGCGGGTCGTTTGTCCGGAATGATGATAGCCTCAAGCGCGAATTGCTCGCGCGGTGACAGGCTCTCGCGAGAGTTGACCTTGCGAGCTGCGGCGCGCGCGGCTTCGGCCATCGGATCCCGCATCGCCTCGTCGAGACGTGAGCGGGCGACAGCGGATTCCGCAACCCGGACGGGATCGGACATAGCCTCGAGCCCACCCGAAATGCGCGCCAGGAATTGCTTCGCTTGATCGGCCTCTGCCATGCTGCCCTCCAATTGGTCCGTTAAACGTTTCCAAACCCGATCTTTGATTGTATTCCGCCCACGGCTTGCGCATCGGTATCCGCACTGCCGGCCCCCGAGATGAACCTGCACGGTGCCGGGCGGCTATTTGCTCCCTTGGGCTCTCTGCCGGATCGTCAAAGGCGCTCCGCCTCGATCATAAACGCTTAGCTCGAGCCGTTGCGTCCCTGGTCAGCGTCAGGCTTCGCCGCCGCAATCAATCATGGAAACACCACGCTCCCCGTGACCGGTTTGTTCGGCGGCCCGAACAAACCCCACGGCGTGGCGCCCGGGTCCGGCGATCGCTGAAAAAGCATTTTCGTCGCGCCGTTGAGTGAGGCATACATCTCGAATGCCGGGAACGGCTCGACAAGGCTGCCATTGTCCAGCCTGACGGAGATGCTATTGCCCTGCTTCTCCACGGTGACCTTGACAAGCCAGTCAATGTCAGGCGCGGCAGATCCGGCGCACGGATTACCGGCACCGCCATCGAAGACAAACGAGCATTTCGTCCCGGTGGATGTAGCGCCGTTTATCTTCAGCTTGCCCGAATCCGGCGTCTTATTGCATTTCTCGCTGCCGTCAGTGCACCCCACCTCCACGGTATTGTCGCAATGGTGGTTCTGCGTAGTGAGGCTCATCGTCGCATTATCGACCTCGACCGTCGAACGGGTGCGCGACGAAGCAGTCGGCGAGTTCGAGAAGGTGCGCTGATCGGTCAGGTAGCAATTGGTCAGCGGCGGACCTGGGATCATCGTCTTTCCGCCGCCGTTCGGCACGGGCTTCGTGTAGTTGGCGATGTCCTTGGGGATGAAACTGCAAATCCAAATCTTCAATGCCATCGATTTCTCCGGACTAAAGGTCATTCGGTAGCTTGAAGCAAAAAAACAACTTTGAGTTTGACTTACCCGAGGTTGCATTGATAGTCTTAATTTTTCCGACGGTCTGTTTTTTGGATATTTGAAAATGAGCAACCGTTTTGGGGCCGCTTTCGGAGCAATATTGGCCTTGGTGTTGCTGGCCCTGTTTTCCTGCTCGACCTTCAACCTGATCTTCAAGATCCTCGCCGCGAACAAGGAAGGCTTGGATGCGGCTGCCCTCGAGGGGGCCAAGAAGGCGCTGGATGCTATCGGGCCCGGCTATGTCTACGTCCTCACGACCGTCGGTGGGCTGGTCTCGGCGCTGGTCATCGCGCAGCTCAGCGTGACGAAAGCGGGCGATGCCCCCGGCATCGGAGGTTTCCGCCCGGAGTCTACTGCCGGGATCTGGACCACCAACTCCGTCGTGGGGATATTTCTGTTCGTCTGGATATTTACCGGCGTTACTGCGCTGGTCGTCGGCGTCATGCTCTATCCGAGCGCCAGCAAGACAGTATCCGATCTTGGCACCACCTGGCTCGGTCTCGCTGTCTCGGCTGCGTACGCCTATTTCGGAATAAACCCGGGTGACAAGCCTGCCGAGCAACCCAAGCCCGCGGGCGCCGTAGTGCCGCTCGACCAGCAGCTTCAGGAAATGATCGAAAAAAAGACGATCACCTTCGATCCAGGCAAGGGAGAACTTCAAGACCAGTTGCTGCGAAAGAACACCAGCGGCACCCAGATAACCGGAAAGCTCCAGAAGCTCGTGCTTGAATTGTCGAAGATGTCGTCGCCGGAGAAGCCCGTCCGGATTCGCGACCTGCTGCTGCCGTCCACGGATGCCCTTCACGTTGCGGGGCGGGCCGTCAATATCGGCCCAGATTTCGCAGCCAGCCTGCTTCCGCAGGTCGCAACCGATGCCAAGGTCAAAGAGCTAGGCATCGAAGAGGTCATTTTCGACGCCGCCGTTGTCAACGAGGGTGATCGCAACAAGTGGAACTACGGCGCCGGCGTAAAGCATGAATACGATGCGACGGTTCTCGAAGACCACAAGAACCATATTCACTTTGCCGTGGCCGCCTAGCGCCACGACACAAATGATTTTGAATATGCATCGGGGGCGGTGGTTCGCAGGGGTGTGACGGCCACGGTACCCGGGATCCGGCTTCTCGGCCGGCGTGTTGACGATTTTCGCCTTGGGATTTGCCTTGGGGGGAGTACGTGGCTCTAGCATTCAGGCTTTACGGAAATTTTCATTGGCCGCCGACGCCTGCGCTGACAGACAAAATCGCCAAGGGCGTTGTCGAAATCCATTATGCGGTGAGGCTTGGCGACCCGGAAACTGCGCCGCGCCGCGCTTTTCTGCGCTGGTATCCAACACAGAATGCGGCCGATCCTCCGCAGCCGGCGAACCTGCCGACCGATCATCTTTTCAACATCAGCCCGGAAAACGCAGCCGCCTTGTTCCAGGACGCGACCAAGGAGGTCGCGATTTGGCTCGACACCACCAACCCGCCGGCAAGCCTGACGAAAAACAAGAGCTGGCTGGTGTTTCGCGGCGCCTTCCTATTCGAACAGTATCGAGAACCGAAAGACCAAAGGGGGGCGACGCCTATTCTTGATGTGCAGTGGCCGCTGGTCACGCAATGCCAGTACAAGAGCGGCACGACGGTCCACTCCGCCCTCGGAATTTGCAGCACGGACCGCCCGCTGTTCTATTTCAGCTTTCACCTGCCCTTCCCGGTCCGGCGCACCAGCCGCGACGACGACAAGACCAGGGCTTTCCCGTTTTCTGCCGTCTACAGTCTCGCGCCGGTGCCGGCGGCCCTCCTCGGCATCGACACCCTGGTCGCCGGCTGGAAGAAGGACGACGCACTTCCCAACCTGACACAGCCGCCCAACACGGACGACACATCCTTTCCTTTCCTCGGCAACAGCGCACCGGCAGACAAGAACAAGCAGCTCGGCAAATTCGGCCTCTCGGAATATGGGCTCGGCGCCGGCAACAAATTCGCGCTCTACCGCCGCAAAGCCAGCGTCACCGGCCGGTTCTGGCCGCTGAATCGCAAGGCCGTGGTCCAGGATATCCTCTGGCCGTATGGGATCACGGTATCGGACGCCGACTGGCTGGGTCCGACCAATCTCGGCATCCCCGATTCCAGCCTTCGCTTCGCCTCCATCAGCGCCGGAGACGGCGGCAGGAGCCACCGCAGCGCCCTGATCTATCGTGCGACGGTGACGCAAGCAGCGTCGCACGACACCGACGGCGACGAGTTGCAGGGAGACAGCCGGGGACTGCGCATCCGTCTGAAAGATGAGCTCGACGGCCGGACCGCCGACGGCACCCAGTTCGGGCTTGCGGACGCCAAAACCGGCGAGGACAACGCGAAGGTCGAGGGTTGGCTCGCGACCGGCGGCACGCTTTCGACCGACTGCGAGCTGTCGTGGGAGATTTCGCGCGACAGCATCTGGACCGCCGACCGCGACGCCGACTGGTCGCCTCAGGTCACGATCCGGCTGCATTGGCCAGAGCAGACCGACAAAGCGGGAAAACTGACCGCGGCCGTCGACACTGACACGGTCTTCCGGGCGGGCTTGCTGGCGCAGGCCGCCTATTCGTTCCAGACCGTTCGCGATGCGCTCGAGGCCGGCGAGGCGGGTCAGCCGCACTCCTTCCTTCCCGATCTGGCGACAACGGCAGACCGCAAATGGGTGCGCTTCTCACTCCATGGCACACCGCTTCCGGCACGCTTCAGCGACGCCGACGGCACCATCGCATGGGGCCGGCGGGCGCGCGGAGACGGCGACCAGGCGTGGCGGCGGCCAGGCATGCGGCTCAGCATCACGGACAAGGCGCTTCTGATCGACGGTACCGATGAAACCGGGGACGAGGACAAATTCGAACTCGAAGTCGAAGCGAGCAAGCTGGCCTTCTTTGAGACCGACGACATCAAGCTCACGCTCAACTTGACGCGTGACAAGGACTGGCCGCCGCAGAGTTTCACTGACGTCGATAATGGCCCTGCGTTCTTTGCTTCCTTCGCGGTCAACGCCACAGCAAGCAAGGCCTGGATCGGGCGGCTCTCCTCGCTGCAATTTGCAGGTACGAAAAAGGGCGGCCCAGACAAGAGCGGCTATCTGCGGATCGGCGGACGCGGCACCCGGCTGGGATTGGGCGACGGCGCGCCCATCCTCACCTATCCAGACGGACGCATCGCCGTGGAACTCAGCCTCTCCATCCGGACGGCGCGGGTCGAGCCCAAGGGCGTCGACGTGGCGAGGAACGATCGTACCGAGCGGCCCGCTCCACTTCTGATTCCCCTCGGTCCTCCGCCGACGGATGGCGCCGATCTGCCGGGGCAGTTATGGCTGACCGCGACCGAGACGATTTCGCCGACGCAGGACCGGCGGCTGCAGGCCACCCTCCACGAGGACAGCCCGGAAACCGGTGATCGCACCTATGTGGTGCTGTCGTCCGAGCCCTTCACGATCTTTCGCTTCACCCATCGTTCGCTCTACGACCGCGGCGAGGCAAGCAACGCTTCCGTGGCGGACTATTCCGGCGATGACCGGCTCTGGCAGTACAAGCGCGTTTCCGAATTCTACCACTACGTCCTGCCGCCGCAGGCCGTGGGCGAAAGCGCCGACAAGCCGCGGCGTCTTGAAATTCATGACTTGGTCGATGACAGCGAAACGCCGCCGCGGCCCTTTCTCTATCAGAAAGACCAGCACAACAACGTCATCATAGACAACCACGGAAAGCCGATACCGGACCAGATGCGGCGTCGCGCGGTCGAATTTCGTCTGACGCCGTCGGCGGAAATCTGGATTCATCCGAGCGACGTCGAACGCGGCTATTTCATGCCGGAGTCGACCAGTTACGAAATCTTCCGGCAGCACGGCGAATATGGAGTGGGCGCCGCGCTTGGATTCCTGCGCGCCGAATTCCTCTACGGCCTAGCGGTCGGCATCGATGTCTCGCGCGAGCACTCGATTTCGCGTGGCGCGCGCGTCGCCGAGATCGAAGCGCTGACCGGCAAGCTGACCGGACGTCCACACGAGACCGACGCCGAGGCGCAGCTCGCCGCGCGCTGGAACGCGCTTCGGAGTGCAGTCGCGCGCCGGCCGGAACGGCTGGAAGTCTGGGCGCGCGATCTCGATTCGGCGATCGACTTTACGCCCGCGCGCTTCACCGACGGCGCCCAATTCGCTTTGCGTCACACCGCCCTGCACCGCGCGCCCGTGATCGACCAGTATTCGGCCGATGCTCCGGAAAGCGACACGGACTACGCAGCGCCGCCGAAGATCGGCGGAATCGATCCGGCACAGGTGCCGCCGGAGATGGCCTTCTATCCGCGGCACCATCCGCAGGGTCTGAGCGGCGGCGCGCTGTGGCCGGTCGAATCGCTCAATTTGTTCAGGACGCTGCTGCGCGCGCCGCAATCCAGCGGTGGGGCCATCGAACAGATCGCGCTGTCGCCGATTGGCGGCGATGCCGTGCAGAAGGGCGAATTCCTCGGCGGCAAGGTCAGGATCATCAGCGAGACGCGCAACGGTTTTGTCCAGCGCCAGCAGGTCGAGGTGCTCGGACGCATCTGCGCATTCTGGCATCGCGCCAAGCACGTCGTGGTCTACGAGCGCACGGTCAACCTGCCGCCGCAGTTCGCGCCGAAGCAGGCAGAAGATCCCAACCAGACGCGCTCGCGCCGGCCAATCCTGCGCAAGGTCCGCGAATATATCGAACTGTTGCAGCCGGAGCGCAACTATCCGGACTTCAGCACGGCGGCGCAGCGCAGCGCCGGTTTCCTCGAGCGCGTGCGCTTCAATTCGCGGATCATCAATGTCGACAGCGCCTGGGCTCACGACGTCGGCGACTTCGGCTGGGAAATCCCGCTGTGGAACCGGTTGAGCGCACGCGAACGCCCTCAGGTCTATCCGATGCCCGACATCGCCTTCGTGTCGACCTGCGAAGGCGATGGCGAGAAGCCGGTTGTCGCACAGGAATGCCTCGATCCGGACTACCTGTTCTTCTTCGCCGACTTCAGCACCACGACGACGGCGGAGAGCGACACCTGGGTGTCGCGGCTCAACCTCGACTTCCCCAACATGCCGACTGCGCAGGCGATTGCCGAAACGGCGGATCAGAGATCGTCGAGCCAGCCCGACGACCACCCTTCGGGCTTCGAGCAACGGCGTCCGTCGGTCAGCCGCATCCTTCCCGGACTTCGTCGTTTTACCTGGCGTCTCGCGCCAGCGGCACAAAAGGCGGCCATCAATGCCGGTCGCGCGGAAAAGCCGGTCTATGCGGGTCTCGGCAGCGCGAGCTTCATGCGCGCAACGCACGCAGCCGATGAAGCAAAGACGCTGAAGCCGGACCTCGCGACGCTGCTCGGCTCGGCCGTGTCGCTGGCGGCAAAGGACGAACCGGAGGCAATCCAGGCTCTCAAATATTGGGCGAGTGACGGCACCGGCGGCAGCGACGATTCCCGGAAATATTCTAACGCAATCATGACCCTCCGGGAGGCAATCGAAAAAAAGGACGCTGCTCAAATTTCCCCCGCGCTCGCGGACCTTGCGCAGAAATGGACCGGTCTGCCCGCCACACTCAAGAACGACCTTGGCAAGGGCTTCGATCAGGCAAAAGGCTTCCTTGCCGGCTCGAAGCTGGGCGCCAACTTGCTCGCAGTCGAGAACCCGTGCGACAAACTGAAGAGTGACGCGATAGGCGTCATCAAGCGCAAGGAAATGCTGATCCGGACCGCGTTGCACGACTGGACGGCGGATGCGGAACGAATTCTTCCTGAACTTGAGCACCCGGACGACGAGCCCGACCCTTCCAATACCTTGGGCGGGACGTATCCTCCGCATACAAAAATCAAGACCAAGGCGGAGGCCGTTAACGCTCTTCTCCACGTCGGGGTAAAGTACCTGCGGCCGTTGTTCGATGAAGCGAGCCGGGATGTCGGGAAAGCCAATGAAGGCGTAGAGAAAGCCCGTGCCGTCGTTCTCAATCTCGAGGCAGAGCTCGATGCGACCGTCGATCGCGCCCGGCAGCGCATCGACCAGTTCGTAGCGGGCTACGACCGGGACAAGCCGTGGTCCGACCAGCGCCGCAAGGCGTTTCACGCCGGACTGCGGGCATGCGCGAGCAATATCGAAAGCGACGTCGCCAGCCTGATCGACGAAGCCCGCCAGCACTTCGCCACCGAACTGAATGACGCCAGCCAGGCTGTCGGCGGATATCTCGCCAAAGCACTCGGCGATATCGCGCGAAGCAGGAGCGATGCGCTTTCCGACATCGGATCGCTCAAGGACATCCTGCAGCCCTATCTGAACGATGCCCGCAAGGCCCTGAATACACTGGTCCCGGCTTCCGGAACCGGCACCATCGACAAGGCAATCACCGAGATCGACAAGGCAATAACGGACATTGACGGCAATGCCGGCATCAATGCGGGGCTGAAGGACAAAGCCAACCTCGCACTCAACGGACTGAAAGCGGTGGCCGTCCAGGCGAAGACCGTCGTGGCTTCCGGCCGCGACAGCGTCGAGAGCGCTGCCAACATGGCGGACGATCTCCTGAACCAGGCCGGATCGACAATCAAGGCGGTCGCCGGGCAACTCGGCGGCATCGTCACCTCGCTGGCGGACAAGGCCAGGGATGTGGTCGAGGTTGCGCAGGAGCTCTCCGACGCGGGCTTTGCCGCCGTCAAGGATCAGCTTCTGGCGATCTGGCCGAAAGTCGACGCCGAACTCGGCAATCTCAAAACCGCCGTCGAGACCACGATCAAGCCGATCGAAAACGAACTGGTCAACCTCGGCACGCTGCTCGACTTTGTCGTCGAAAAGACGACGAAACGCGTGCAGAGCGCGGTCGATGAGTTCCGCGCGGACGTGCACACCCTCGAAGGCAGCCTCAACGGCCTGATCGGAGACATTCAGGGAGCCCTCAGCGCCGTGCAACTCGCGCTGGCGCCGCAAAGCCTGCTGCAAACCGCCGTGAGGGAGTATGTGCTTCGCCCCGCTCTCGAAGAGGTATTGAAGCCCCTGAGTGACGGAGATTTCCAGGATACCCAAACGGCGCTCAAGCTGATTCGGGAGAATCTTTTTGCGCTGAGCGACGCCATCGAAGCGCCGATCCGAAAGCTTGACGTCAAGGTGCTCGGTGCGCTCGAGCAGGTGTCCAGCGCCTGTAGCGCAGCCTTTGACACCGTCGACAAGGCAAAAAGCTATCTTGAAGACCTCGCCAAGGACGGCAAGGCCTATTTCGACAAGAAAGTCGGCGACCTGCAGAACGTATTCACTGGCCTCGACAGCCGGATCAGGCAAACACTCGGCAGCGCCGAGACACTCGCCCGCGAGGGTGAGGATCTGATCGCCGCCGTCAATGCGTTCGACCATTCGGTTCGCGGGCTGCAGAACGATCTGGCGCGGTCGACCGAGACCGCTCGCATGTATGCCGATCGGGTCTTCACCGCCGCCAGCCGGCTCGATGCCGGCGGATTGATGGCCGCCCCGAGCAATATCCTCAAGCTCTATTCCGCCGTCACCACCGCGCCGGAAATCGCCGCGCTGAAGGCCGACATCGACCGCATCCGGTCCGGGTATGACGAGCTCAGCGACATCGTCCAGACCACCAAGGCCAATGCGCTGTTCAACCGGCTCGGCGACGAATTGAAGGCGCTCGGGCTTTCGCTGCCGTTCGACAAGATCGGCGACCGCCTGCTGCCGGCCGACCTTCCCAATTTCGATATCGGCAAGGTGTTCCGCAATTTCGGCGGCAGCAAGCTCGACAACCTTCTCAAGGGCTACAAGATCCCGTCCGGCGTCGGCGACGCGGTGCGGCTCACCCATGATTTCGACAAGAAGCAGGCGCGGGCCTGGGTCCAGGTCGACATCGACGCGCCGATGGGCGGCCGCCGCAGCCTGTTCTCGATCGGCGTCTTCAAGGCCGACTTCGTCGACATGCGGCTGACCGGGCAGGTCCGGCTCGAGGCCTCGAAGGACCAGGACAAGGTAACCGAGACCGGCTTTGGCCGCATCGGCACCGTGGTCGATCTCGTTGTCGGCGGCCAGTCGATGGTGCGGTTCGAGAACTTCGCGCTGAATTTCACCCGCGAATCGGGCCTGAAGATCGAATTCGATCCGAAGAATATCCGTCTCAACCCGACGTTCCAGTTCATCCAGGATTTCCTGGGGACGCTGTTTCCCAACAAGGTCGGCGGCCTGCAACTCATCAAGCTGAACGGAATTCCCGTCGGCGTGCAGCATGACTTCGCACTGCCGCCGATATCGCTGAATTTCGGCACCAGCGGCGTCTCGAACATCTCGATCGAGAATCACTTCAAGCTGCTGGCGTTTCCGGATTTCCTGCTGTCCAACCGCTTCAATCTGTCGACGATCGAGCGGCCCTTCATCTTCTCCATCTTCATCATCGGCGGCGCCGGCTACATCCAGATCGAGGCCGAGTACCGCCCGTTCGACAAGGAGCTCACCGTCACGGTCGAGGCGGGCGCCGGCGGCTCGGCGTCGCTCGCTTTCGCGTTCGGCCCGTTCGTAGGCCAGGTCTTCATCACGCTGTCGGGCACTCTCTCCTACCGCAAGGTGATCGGCAAGCCGGGCGGCGGCCTGTCGATTTCGGCCGTCCTCGTCATCTGCGGCCACGTCGACGTCGCCGGCCTCGTCACCATCGGCATCGTGCTGATGCTGCGAATGACCTACCGCGACGACGGGCAGGTCGACGCCGACGGTTCGCTCACCGTCGAGATCCGCATCTCCAAATTCTTCAAGATCACCGCGCACGCCAACGCCAAGTACAAGATGCGCGGCGGCAAGTCCGAGACGTCGGTCAGCGCCGACGCCAGCGTCGAGCCGACCGATCCGAAGCTCAAGGCCAACATCGACAAATTGCAGAGCGCCGCCAAGACGCTTGATGCGGCGAGGAAGTAGACATGGCGTTGCCTAACCCGATTCTTCAATGTCTGGTCGACCAGGAGCCGACCGCATTTCACTCGAGCGACGCAAGTCAGGAAACCTTTTCCTTCGCCGTCAATCTGAGCCTGGATTGCGTCGGAACGACCGCGGGAGATGTCAAGGTCGAAGAGGACGAAGGCAAGCAGCAGTATCTCGATTTTCTCTCGGCGGCTCTCAAAGTAGAATTCCATCTGTACGAGGTGTCGTCCGGACCCGGATGGCAGCTCGACTATGCCGGTCCTGTCCACAGCACGTCCGGTAGCCTTGCGACCGAGAACCCGAAAGTTCTGCGCGACTGGCTCGACAGCCAGAAGCCGACCACCGGGACGGACAGGTACTGGACCAGCCTGTCTTCCCAGGCCCGCATCGTCGTCGACGCTGACGATGCGAACGCGAGCCACCGGTTGCGCGCGGCGCAGTCCTGGAACGCGCCGGTCGCGCACCGGTTCGGCCTGACGCATGTCGTTCGGGTCGCAAGGGACAGAATCGCCGCCGGGAAATTCGTCATCCTGCCCTATTTCACTCACCTCACCGGTGCGCCAGCGGTGCCTGGTTTCGTGCTTGAGCACACCGGAGACGAAGTCGTCCTCGATTACGACTACGATCCGCAAGGCGGATTCGGGAACGTGACCGGCCGCGCCAATCTGATCGGCGAAGGGATCACCAAACCGTTCTCTCCGTCCACAATCGATTCGAATTTCACGGACGACGGATATATCAAGGTCGATGGCGACGCCGAGAACGTGCGCCGTCTGCTTGTCTGGCTGGAGGAACGCGCGGCATCGCTGATGACCGCCAATTACGGGCTGTTTCCGCACGGAACCAGCGCGGATGACACCGAAGCCTTCGAACAACTGTTCAAGATTCAGATCAGGACGGTGGAGCAGCCCAACAAGCCGACCGAGTTCTATTGGGATGGCAAGGCAGCATCGTGGTACGCCGCAACGCGACTGGTTTCGGCCCTCGACAATCTGGTCTTCGCCCTGCTCAAGCCCGTTCCTCCGACGTCCGGCGCCGGGGTCGGGGCCAGCGAAGGCGAGGTACTTGCGCCCTTTGTATCAGCATTGATCGCGCGCATCGAACGGGAGTTTGCCTCACCAGATCCGGAGCTGGTTGACAGATCTGGCCTCGCAGCGGCGATCCGACATGTGATCGTCGCAGGCAGCCCTTTGATGTCAAGAAGGGGTGGTACGCCGGACCAGAAAGATGCGCTTTTCGTCAAAGCGCTGCGGCACGTCTACGGCTTGCCCGCCGCGCCAAAAGTGTTCGACGAGCAGACACTCGTTACCGCGCTGCTCGAGGATTTTCAGACGCCAGGCCAGAAGATCGACGATGCGTCGGCCAATTATCTGATCTCGATCAAGGGCCAGACGGCGCAAACCATGTCACGGGCGTTGCTTGAACTCGAGCAGGCTCTTCACGACGAAGCCGGAGCGGAAGCGGCGATCGTCCGTCTGATCGAAACCGTCGAAACAACGGCAGACGGCTCGTCACCGGTCCCCAGCGACAGGCTTTCGGCATTGCTTGCGAACGAAATCACACACGACGCCAATTTGCGCCCGCTGGTCCAGCGTGCTGTCGATGCGGCCTGGACCGACTACCGGGCCTTGCTCGACAGTCCCTTCAATGGCGCTGAAGCAATCCGGCGCGCGGCCGGAAGCACGTTTGTCCTGGCATTGTTGAGCTACGCAGAAGATCATCCAAGCACCAAAAAGAAAAAACCCCGCACGACTTCCGCCTATCTTCTAAAGCTTCTGCGCACAAGCTCGTTTTACGAGGCCCGCTTCTTCAACAAGCCGAAACAACTGCCGGGCCTAACGGATGTTCTCATCCAGCCCGACATCGCCAGAGTACCAGCCACTGCGTACTTTGCCTTGCGGCTTCAATTGCGAATGGCGTTTTACGGGGCCATCGAACCGCTGAAATTCCTCAATGACCCGAGCGCCCGGTTCATTCCCGACCGCGCGCCGCAGCCGCTGGCCATTCAGATCGCGGCCAACATCAACGGCAGCAAGGTCGACGAGTTCGCCAAACACCTCAATGGCATCGCCGTCGCCGTCCAGCGCGTGGACAGTTCCGGGGCGGACTTGTGGGCGCATGCGAACCTGACGGACCTCGGCTGGACGCCGCCGACCGCGGGTCACGACGATCCGATCGACGTCAAGGCCGCCATTCATCCCATGCTGCCCGCGACAAGCAACGGCCGCAGCCCGATGTTCATCGAGTATCAGGGATTTCCGTTCTCCGATCGCGCGATCGATGCCCGCATCATCGACAGCGATTCCGAGCCGCACGACGCAAAACGGCAGCCATTCTATCGGCACGATCCTCACACCGACGAGGACGGATTCGCCAAGGTCCCTCGTTTGGCCTATGGCCGGGCGTTCAACACCTTCAGCTTCGTCACCACCAACGCCGGAACGCTTCCGCTTGCCCTGCAACTGGACCCGGCTTCGCCGTGGATGCCGAAAGCCGGGCCGCCACAGCCGGGCCCCGCAGCGCCACCGCTGCCGGAACCGCCACCGTCGCCTCTGCTTGTTGGAACCGCACCGTATCAGCGTCGCACCGCGATTGCGCAGATGACGGTGGCGGAGATGCCGGCAACCGGCCGCGCGCCGCGGATCGGCGCGGAGATCGCAGGCGTGACCCCGCTTGCAAAGGACTATCCGCGCGTAGCCCTGCTCGCTCACCCGAAAGAATCCGCGGTCCGGGATATCCTGCGCGAAGCCGACGGCAGCGGAAAGATGGCCGCCAGGCAGAATTCCGAATGGCGGCTCAGCGACATCGAATTCGACGGCGTTCCCGAAACGCTGACCCTGCGGTTCTTCGACCGGCCGGCGAAATTTCCTTCCGATTCCGGCGATGCGACGTTCGTGATCAATGAAGCGACGGTGCCCGGTTTCACTGCCATTTCGGAAATAGCTGTCCGCGTTGAATTCAGGGTGAAGAAGTCAGGATCGTTCGAGCGCTGGCTGAACGTCAGGTGCGGCGGGACAACACTCGACCCGCAACAACTGGCCGATAGCGACAGCGTCGCCGGCTGGCTGCGTCTGGTGCTCGACACCGCCGGCGACGGGAAGCGGGCGACGATGACGTTTGCCAATATCGACGCGCAGAAGAGCGACAACGTCAGCGATCCGCTGCTGCTGCTGGCCCCGAAGGAAGCCGGCACGAAATTCTGGAAGCAAGGGCTCGCGGACCCCGTTAACGTCGCGGTTTCGACGCCACGGGTCGGCTATCTCGATTTCGAGCGGTGGTTCGCCAATGCCGACCTGCGGGAGGATATGTTCTTCCGGCCGGGAGACGAGCAGTCCATCAAAGATGCGGTCAAGCTATTTGAGAAGGCCTTGATCTCGGCTTACGTCATGCGTCACCTCGACCCTGGGCTTGCGGCATCGATCGACAGGCTGCCTGACCCGGCGGTCGAACAAATTCAGATTGAACTGGCGCTCCACGATACGCTGACCGGGCATGAGCCTGCGCTTGGCGTCACGCGTCAGACCCTTCCGCTCAAGGAAACGCTTGGCAAGTTTGCACGCGAGTTCCACGATCTCATCGACCGGATGATCGCAAAAGAAAAAGTGAAGTACCGGGATATCGATGAAAGCGACAGAGACGATCCGCCCTGGACGCCACGCCGTCTGCGGCTCTACGTCCTCGATCCACTGGACAAGCTGTTTCAGTTCAAGGTCGCCTTGCAATCCGGAGATTCGGTAGATCTGGCGAACCTGCATCAAGATCCTCCGGCTTTCTCGGCGACCGTTCCGGAAGGTATCGTTGCCCGCCTGTCGATCGACTCTCTGGTTCCGAGCGAACGCTTCGAGAAAAACAGCGATCATCCGTCGGTTTTCCACCCGGGGCTGATGCAGTATGCGCTACGCAAGCTGCAGGGCAAATATCTGGCATTCCCGGCAGCCGCGGTTCGCATCGAGACCATGCGCGACGGAATGTCCGAGCTCGCGACCGACGACCCGACACAGGATCGCAACCAGCCGGCGATGGAACTGGCAGCCGCCATGATTGCTGCCGAGGGCATCGAACGCACGCGCCGGTTCGATCTGATGACATCGGCGCTTCCAGCGGGCGCCGACGCCGCCCGCCACTGGCGGCTGCTCGCCGAGATCGACGTCACGACGCAACGCTGGCGGAATACGGGACGGCCGATCTATCATTTTCTAAATCCCCGCCAGTACAGATTCGACGGAAAGCCGGCCAAAGACGCCGTTCCGCACCCGACGCTTCGGCTCGAGTTCGGCGACGACGGCAAGGACGAGCTTGCCCAGTTCGAGCTCGAAGCGTTCTTCGACCGTCCGGACATCGATGCACAGACCATCACCAAGACCCTCGACCCGCTGCCGGCCAGGACCAAGCTTCAGGAAAACTACTGGAATCCGGAGTCCGCCAGCTATTTCCGCCATCGCTTCAGGCTGCGATCCCGCTATGCCGGTGCGCTGCGGGAACGCAGCCGCGGTGAAGCCATCGCCTGGCCCACGCAGGACCCGACCAGGCAGGCGGCCGCGCAGCCAAAGACGCTCGCGCATCACTGGACCATGCGGGTTGCCATGCTGGCAGATCTGTCGCGCATCCAATTGACCCGTCCGCAGTTGCGCGCCCTCATCCCGCTCACCACGACCCCCGGTGACGAGGACGATCGAACCCCGGCGCCACCCGTCGCCGCCATACTGCAGGAGCCGCCCTTTGCGCGCGGCGGCCTTGCCGACCGCATCGCTTCGGAGGTCAAGACCGGCTTCAGCTATGGCTTCAAGACGGATGTTCTCGAGATTCTCGATTCACGCAAGGAAGCCGGACCCGATCCACGCCTGGACTACCGCCGGCTGAATGAGAACATTGCGCACGGCCTGGTGCTGCGAAGCGAGGGCCCATTGGGGCTTACCTTCGACAATATCGATGCGCCGGCGCCGGCCTACCCGAATTCCATGTTCACGCTCAAACCCGCCACCCTGTATGGCAAGGAGGTACCGATCGAAGAATTGTTCGTCGGCGCCGCCATGCGCCGCTACATCGATCCCGACTGGACCACGGAAGCGAGCACATCCGATAAAGAGCTCGACGGCGAGCGCTGCTGGTGGATCGTTCCCGAAAAGAGCATTGTTCTGCCGGCCGAACTGACCTGTGTGGTCCCGGGCACGGCAAAATCGTTTGCCATTCTGAAGCTGGAGCAGGACGATACAAGCATCACGGTGAGTGCGTCGCGGCTTGCCGTCGACGGCATTCCCCCGGCCTCGGGAGACAATTTCGTACCGATCGCGATGGTCGACCGGGCGAGGGTCCAGGGCCTTGCCATTCTCCATCAGCCGGTGGCGCCGGGACGCTATTCAGCGTCGATCTTCGCGACCACGAGCACGGCCAACACCGGGCGCGGCGAGATCAACACGCCGTTGATGCTCGCGAGCTTCGAGTGGTCGCCTGCGGTGAAAGGCGCTGACGGCAAGCCCCCCGACAAGCTCCCACCGGTCAATCTGAACGCACCGGGCATGTCCGCCTTTCTCACCTCGGCCAGCGCGCCGACCTTCCTGAGATGGACCAGGACCGGCCGGGACTTCGACTTCCTGAACCTGCCGAAATTCAGCAAGGAGAAGGATTCCTGGTCGCTGGATCGCCGGCATGTGCGCGAGCTGGTCGCAGCGCTCGATGCCAAACACCACGAGCTGACCTTCGAACTGAACGGCGCTGCAAAGACGCCGGTCTGGCTCGGCCCGTCCATCTTCGGCAGCCCCTATCCGCTCCATGTGCATCGCCATCTCGGCATCATCACCTCGTATTTTCTGAAGGAATTGGGCAGGCCGGCGGAGCTGTTCTGCCGAACGGCGATCGCTCGCGAAAAGACCGCGGTGCTGGTTGCACCCAACGGCAAGACCGTGGATGTCAAGAACGATCCGGCGTATCAGCCGCGCGATCAGATTGCCCGCGTGGTCGAATTCGAGACGCCCGCACAGATCCTGTGTGACAAGAACCTGTCGGCCTCGCCGAAATACAAGCAGGGCTATTTCGACCTAGTCTCGACCGGCTTCAACAACAGGAATGCGACCAATGCCCATCTCTATTTCCGGATCGTCGGACCGCCCGCGCATCAGCGCGCCTTCACCGAACTGAAAATCACCCTGCAGAACGCCAATGATACTGGCGAGACGAGTAACCCGCCCAAGGCGACCATCCAGCTCAAATGGGTGAACGCGCCGGAAGTGTTTGCAATCGGCGTTTATCTGATCCTACGACAGTCGGACACCGGCGACGCCAGCGTCGCGGCTTACGCGCTGCTTTCCAATGGAACGCTGGACAGGATCGTGCCCGCGGACGCCGTCAAGACCGTGCCGCGTCTCAAGACTGCCGGCCTGTTCGTTTCGGTCGAAGCGCCGGTGGTGGGCCACGAATTCTGGACCGACGTTTCGCTGCTCCACGCGTCCGCCAAGGAGAAAGCCGCGGAAGTTGATAAGGAAAAACTCGCGACACTCGATTTTGACTGGCTGTTCTCGCCGGTCAACAACGACGAGCCGGCCGTCAGCGTGTCGCCCGGGGGGTTAAACACGATGGCCGAGGCGCAGGCCCGGGTGATCGCCGTATCCCCGCCAATTCCAATCGTTAGGCACTGAGGAGGGTAGCACGACAAGAATTCGACAACGTGCCGCCGGGCTGCTGGACCGAGAGTTCGCCAGAAAACGAACTCATGGATGCCGAGCTACCCTCTGGACTCGGGGCTCCTGCACTGGGCTGACCAGCCGCCAGACCGGCCGCCGCCGGGCCAGATCCACGCTACTCAACTACCAGGACAAGCCCGAGGCAAGTTGGCGGATTACCTTTCCGCGCGTAGAATTCTTCGATACAATTTAAAGGCCTTGACCGGCTTTCGTGGCTTCCATTCGTCAATGTTTTAAATGGTTTGAGGAGCGCTCGATACGTGAGGCAGCGATGCCAGTTCTGGAGTTCAGGAGCGTTACATGAGCGAGCAGCCAGTCGAACTTAGCGGCACGGATCTCATCAGAATTCGTGACGCGCTTGCTAAAGCCTTTAACAAGGCGGAGCTGGATGAACTTGTTCTAAGTGTTTTCAATGAGCCATTGGAGAACATCGTCGACACGGCTGCACCGCTCAAGGAGCTTCTGTTCAACCTTGTAGGATGGACAAACAAGCGCGGCGTTCTGCCCGATTTTGTGCGGGCCAGCTACGCTGTGAGGACCAAGAAAAAGCCTGTGCAAGAGATTTATCGTGATTTTGGCGCTGCTCCACCCGTCACCCTGCAGAGAGAAGGAGCAGCTTTAGGTAATGCCCCCAGGACTGCCACGGGCCCCGAATTTGAAGCGATCGTCAAAAAGAAACTGCCGCTTTTGGATATCAATGTCTGGAGCGAATCGCTGGTCAGAATCGAACGGCAGGTCTGCCGTGTGGAGCGGTCCGCTGCGCCGCGTGGTACCGGCTTTCTTGTTGGCCCAGATCTAGTGCTGACAAACTACCACGTACTTCAAGATGTCATCGAGAACCCGCTGCAGGCGCCGGAGGTCGCGTTCCGATTCGATTACAAGAGACTTTCCGATGGCACCGTCAACCCCGGTACAGTGGTCAAGCTTGCATCCGATTGGGTTGTGGATGCGAGCCGGTATTCAAAAGGGGAAGCAGACGGTTCTCCCGACCGCGAGCTTCCGACGGCAGACGAGCTGGATTTCATCCTTCTGCGCCTCGAAGAACCGATCGGAGCGGCAACGGCAAGTGCAGTACGTAGGGGCTGGATCAATCTGCCCGCAGCGCAGCCTCCGCTCACGTCCGGACTATCCATCATGATTGTGCAGCATCCGCGGGGCGATCCCATGAAACTGGCGTTCGACACCGATGCGAATTTCGGATCAAACAAAAATGGGACGCGCGTGCGCTACTCGACAAATACAGACCATGGGTCGTCAGGCTCGCCGTGTTTCGATGGCAACTGGACGTTGTTGGCACTGCATCACATGGGCGACCCTGCCTGGTTGAACCCATCGTTCAATGAAGGCATCCCTATTTCCCTGATCCGCAACCGTTCGGCAGTCAGCGCGGCCTTGGCCAAGAGCTAGGCGCGGAATCATGGATTCCAGGATTCGAGGCAACGACCGTTCCATGCCCGGTATTCGCAAACTGAGATCGGAATAATCGGATGTTCCAGTCGGCGATCCTATGGATAGGCGAGCCAATTTGCACATGAGCGACATTGAAAATCAGGCAGATCGAATCGCGTTAGCTGATGCGATTGGGAAGGTGTGCACGTTCGACGACATGGATGTGTTACTTCGCATTTGCTTCGGCGAAGGAGTCATCAAGGAAGTCCCCCCCTCGGATCGCCCGAGCGCCTTCGTTTTGAACTGCCTAGATTGGGCAGACCGGCGAGGTATAGAGACGAATTTGGTTGCTCTGGTGCTTCGTTACAGATCAGATTCCGACGAGGGTTCAACAAAGCTGCGGAAGCTGGTCGAGCGCATAATGCCGGCAGCCCTTCATGCGGAACCCAGCGTTTCAGATAAGGTCGACGCGGTCGTTGCTCAGCTTGATCGCATTCGAAGTTCATTGTCGGCCTCACAGCTCAACCAGTTGGTCCGCTCATCCAGTTCCGTTCTGAATGAGGCTATCGAAGGAATCGAAAGCCTGCTGAGATACAAAGCGCTCCACGACGCTCTTCACCGACTTCAATTGGTCTCTCGACGCAATTTGCTGAAGCAGGCCAAGAAATTCATGACAGACTCAGATTCGGAGGAAATGCTTCGTTCCTATAACCGGCAGATCGACGCAACGCTCTCCACCTCCCGAGCCGAAGTCAGCACTTTGAACCGAGCCCAAGACCGCCAGATAGAACAACAATGGATCGATTTTCTAGGCCGATACGGAAGACAGCTCGAAACCGGGCTAAACAAGAGAGACCTTGGAGAGGTCCGAGTTAACATCAATCTCATTGTCAACGAAACAGACGACACGCTCGGCCGACTGAATGATCTGATATTTGCGATCACCAAATCCCTTCCGCTCTTAAAGCTCGCTAAACAGCTTGAAGAGCTGAGATCGCAGACATCATTCGAAAACGCCGTCAATTCGACGCCAACTACGATCCGAGATATCAGTCGAATACTCTTTAGCCGCGTGGCCGTGCACAATCAAATGCAGCTCACCGAAACCAATATGTCGGTTCTCGCCGAGACGCTTGCGCATCCGGACGAGTTGGTCCTGGAAGACTTTACGACTCTATGGCCGGACGTGAAATCAACGCTGAAATTATTGGCAGGTTTAGGTCTTCTCGCTGATAAGCAGCTTGAGAGGGCTGAGGACCGCGTCGATGCGTGCGTCCTCGACATCGAAAGGGGAACGTCTGATAAGCCAGAACTGAGCGAACGGTACCTTCAGCTCGTCGCGTCCCTGGAGCAGGCTTTCTCGGATTTACATATGAAGACGCGGGTGCAGTTTGTTGAAGTCGATCGGCAACTCAAGAGCGACATTGAGAAGTTGTATGGTATCGCCCAATCGCTGCGAGCGATCGTAGGCGCCGTTCCAGTTCATTTGGAGGCTTAGCATGCCCCTTTCTGAAGGCTCGGCCGATCAAGAGCCATTTTCCTCCCTCGCAGAACTCCGCCAGCAGAACAGCGCGCTGTTGAAGCAATGGCGGCTGAGAAGACAAGATCAAGCCAAGGAGCCCGATATTGCCGCAGCTCGAGAGCTTATCGACCGATCTATCGCTACCGGCGCGATCCTGAAGGAGTTGAGCGATCGTGACGACGCTCAGGAAATAGTGGACTACTGGATAGCACAGATCCTCTCAGCAGCCCCCACAGAACGTCTGTCCGCGCACAAGACAATCGACGAATTCAAACGATTACCATCGGAAGGACTCACGCCGACGAGTTCAGCGCAACAGGAATATTCCTCCGCCAGAGAGCAAACTCGCATCTCGGCCTTGGCTCGCCAGTATTACAAGTCAAATCGCGAGAGAGGCTATCTTTTGGAAGGGCAAGCTCTTACTGACGCAAAAAGATACGCCCAAAGGGATACCGAGATTGCAAATTTTGTGAACGAAAGTGAGAATTACGAGAAGAAAAAGCAGAGAGTACGCCGTCTTATCAAGATCGTATTCTGGATCCCAGTACTTATATTGCTTTCAGCAGTTGCCCTGCTGAGCGTTTTACTTTGGTCTGCTGAAAGGTTTTCTCAGTCGCTCGTTGCGAGAGTCAAGAATCCAACTGAATCTGTGGACCACAAAAATCTAAGTATCCAGTTTTTGGCCCTCCTGCAGCGGGTGGCGCCTCCGTATGACTTTTCTGGAAAGGAATTTGTTGATCTTTCCTTTCGCGGGGCTCGACTTGTCGCCCCCAACTTCACCCAGTCGACACTCAATCGAGTAAATTTGAAACAGTCTCAGCTGTATGGAAGCTCGTTTATAGGTGCTCAACTTCAAGAAGTAGCTTTTGATGGCGCCAAGTTGACATTTGGCCAGTTCAGAGGCGCGGACCTGAACAACGTATCTTTCAGTGGAGCTGAACTTTATAGAGCCGACTTTGAGGATGCGGATCTCTGCAATGTCGATTTTAGCAGGGCCGATCTCCGCGGTACTTACCTGAGGGATGTTCGGTTTGACCGCAAATTCGAGCCAAAGAGGTTTTTGAATACAGCTTGGTGGCTGGCTCTTGGCTGGACGCGTAAGGAGCTTGAGGATCTGATGCGCATTAACGTCTCCATGGACGTCCTGGAAAGTTCTGCGGCCTTCCAAAATGACAGACACAGGCAGATTGAAGAAGTGAACTCCGCGGCAGGTAATGCAATTGCGCGCGCCGACGCCCTGAATGGCTTTGCCTGGATCCTGGCGACCTGGGGACTGCAACTCTCTGCGCTCAATGCACAACCGCTGAAGTCATCTCTACCTAATGGGTCACTTTGGACGCCGGGGGCATCGCCAGACTGCAAGCAAGACGGGTCGACCGATACAAGCAACGCCCTCGGGGCCGTCAAGGTCGCCATATGCATTCTGACTGGCGAGAAGCAAAACCTCGGTGAGGCAAGCTACAAGGAAAAACTGGCCAACTACACAGACACTTATGCTTATCTCCTGATGCAACTCGGCCAAGCAGAGAGTGCGGTCGAAGTACTGAAGCCTCTCGACATCAAAGATGATACCGCAACACAATTTCGATATGCAGCAGCAGCTTTCTCTCTCGGAAAAGAATACGAAAAAGTAGGACTTAGCGTCCTGAAGTCCTCGCTATCGAATCAAGATCAACCGTACATCCCGAGCCACGAAGTTTATCAACTCCGGCGCCTTATAGCCGGAGAGTTCTATAAAGAACTCTACAGCTCAATCGATAAAGCTCATCCGCAAAAGGAAAGCCACTGCCCCAATTAACAGCGGGAGCTGCAGCCGGCGAGCGCCGGTTGTGGCGTGGCAACAGTTACGGAAGCAAGGCCCAAGAGCATCAGGATAAGCAATCCAATTGCTGTCTTCATGGCGGCCTCCATGATCAATATATGCCATGTAACTTTATCGCGGGGAATTAGGGGATTCAACTAGAAGGTAGGCTGATGGAGTCGCACCGCCGTTTCGAGAGTTAGGTAGCCCCGCCTTCCTGGTATTTGTCCGGAAGTAGCCCGTGGCGCACTTCCTTGGAACGTGAGGCACCTCACAAGAGCGTCGAGGGGCGCGCCGGAATAGGTGATTTGGCGCGGTTCGCCTTCTCGATTTCCTCAAGACTGCGGGACTATTCCTCCGTCCATTCCTCGACAATCTGTCGATATGCCTGGCGCGTCACGCAGCCTCAGCCCACTGCCAATGTCATTTGCGCCCGCTTGGGTGGCGAATGGGGGACATCCGGTTGCTGGCCGTGGGGGGCACGTCCTTCTCATCGCTGCCGCGGCTGGGATTCAGCGGACTCCTCCGCGAGGGTGTCGAATACACCGCCGCAGACCTGTAGCTCATAGGGTTGTCCGTGTAGACGCGCCGAGCAGACGAGCGACTAACATATCCATCGCCTTCCGGACCACGGGCGGAGACATTTTGGATCGAGGTCGCCGCCTAAATGTGGTAAACGAGAGCTTAAGTGGTGCTACACCGTGGTGCTACACTGTCAAAGATCGACGGTTCTAGATCCGCTTGATTTTGAAGGATTTTTCCGTCACTGCACTTAGGTGGCGGAGAGAGTGGGATTCGAACCCACGGTACGGTTTCCCGCACACACGCTTTCCAAGCGTGCGCCTTAAGCCACTCGGCCATCTCTCCGGAGCGCACTCTCTTGAAGGGGCGCCGGTGATTTTGCAAGGGATCGCGGGGAAATCGGATGATTTTTCCGTAAGATATTGTACTTTATAGACAATATCAGGCGCCACGGCGACGCTTGGAACCGGCCGCCCGCTGAACCGGCGGCGGGTTTGGCGCGACGATTCACTCAAGACCGTCAAACACGTCCGGGGGCACCATGACCATCCGCAACACCATTGCCGCGCTGAGCCTGATTTGGGCCCTTGCCGCTGCCTTCGCCGGACCGGCCGCCGCCCAGGTCTGCACCCGGCACGGGGTTGATGTCAGCTGTGACGACGGACGGCGCGGGATGCTTTCGGGCGATGCCATCCTCTGGCCGGACGGCACGCGCTCGAGCGCGACGCCGCATCAAAGCGTCATCATCGGCCACAAGAGCTCAGTGCATGTCGGGCCCGGCGTGTTCGTCGGCCAGGGCAAGGGCATGGTGCCGCTCGACGATCCGAACGCGCCGAACAAGCGGCAGTGTGCGATTCTGGAGGGCGTGTCGTACTGCTATTGAGGCTGTCGTCTTCGCCCCTGCCCTCGCTGTAAAGAACGGGGGAGAAGAAGACTAGATCAACCGCACGCCTGAGATCGCCGACTTGAGCCAGCGCAGCGCTTGCGGCGGCTGGTTGGCGAGCGGCGCGACTGCAGCCTTCTCCGTCCGGCACTTCTCCAGTTCAGCGACGAAATCCGCCGACCATTGCTGGATGGTGTGGCCGCGCAGCTTCTTCATCATCGCATCCCAGCGCATCTTGCGCTCGGTGAGCGGCATCGCCGCCGCGACCGCGATCGCGCGCGCCATGCCGTCGATGTCATGCGGATTGACCAGCAGCGCGGCGTCGAGCTCGTTGGCCGCGCCGGCGAATTTCGACAGCACCAGCACGCCGGGATCAGCCGGATTTTGCGCAGCGACGTATTCCTTGGCGACAAGGTTCATGCCGTCGTGCAGCGGGGTCACCACGCCGATCTGCGCGGTGCGATAGAGGCCCGCGAGCACGGCCTGGCTAAAGCCCTTGTTGAGATAGCGGATCGGTGTCCAGTCGGCCTCGCCGTGGCGGCCGTTGACGTCGGACACGAGCCGCGCGACCTCGTTCTGCAAATTGCCATAGGCTTCGATGGCACCGCGCGAGGGATTTGCGATCTGTAGCAGCGAAATGCTGCGCGCAAAGTGCGGATGCTCGGTCCAGAGCCGATCGAACGCGCTGATGCGGTTGACGAGGCCCTTGGAATAGTCAAGCCGGTCGACGCCGATCGCGAGCCGCTCGCCGTTGAGACTGCGGCGCAGCCGCGACACGTCCGGATGCGACGCCGACTTCGCCGCGTATTGCGCGAACTTCTCGGCGTCGATGCCGATCGGAAACACCTCGCAGCGTGTTCGGCCATGCTGCGAGATCGCAACGCCGTCTTCGACGGCGAGGCCGAGTTCGCCCGCGACATAGCTGAGAAAATTCTGGCAATCGTCATTGGTCTGGAAGCCGATCAGGTCGTAGGCCAGCATCGCCGTGATCAGCTCACGATGATTGGGCACGCCCTGCATCACCGCGGCGACAGGCCATGGCGTATGGAGGAAGAAGCCGATCGGATCGTCGACGCCGAGATCCCGCAGCTCCGCACCGAGCGCGAGGAAATGATAATCCTGCACCCAGAACGCGGTTTGCGCTTTCCGGAAGCGCATCAAGGCGCGCGCCATGAAGGCGTTGACCTCGCGATAGCTGACATAGTCGTCGCGCGAGACGCGGATCAGATCGCTGCGCGAGTGCAGCGCCGGCCACAGCGCCGAATTGGCAAAGCCCTCGTAATAGCCGCCATAGTGCGCCGCCGGCAGGTCCAGCGTCGCAATCGCGCCCGAACCCAGTGCTTCGATCTCGGCAAACGGCTCCTTCTGATGACCGTCACGCACACGGCCCGAGGAACCCACCCAGATCGCGCCCGAATGTTCCACAACGGGTAGCAAGGCCGCCGCGAGACCGCCCGTCATGGGCTCATTGGGCTTGCCGCGCGCGACGCGATTCGAAACGACGACTAAGTTCACAGGTCGTCCCCTCCTGTTTCATTCCACCCCATTTAACTGCCGTTCATCAATATGGTTCCTGATCATCCTTTGCACCAATTGAAACCAAAATCGGGCGTGCGCGTTGGAACCGGTTTACCTCCAGGCAACCTGACGATTTCGCTACACAAAGCCGGATTTGGAACCGTGGCGCGCGCAGCATGAAGCGACGCGCTGGAGGAATTACGCACGCGATATGTGGCTCCGAGATGTCGGTGCCTTATTCCAACCTTGAGTCGTCGAGCAGCCGCGCAAGGAACGTGCGCACATCGTTCGGGGCGTCGAAGTGCCCGTTGACCCCCATAGCGCGGCGACCAACCGAAAAGGCGAGCCCATTCATGTCGGGCATGATCGCGAACACGGTTTCGTCGGTGACGTCATCACCGATGAAGATCGGACGGCGCCCCTTGAAAGGCTCGTGCTTCATCAACTCGCGCACGCCGGTCGCCTTGGTAAAACCGGAATGCTTGATCTCGCAAACGAACTTTCCGGGCAGCACCTCGATCGGCGCATTGGGCAGGTCGGCGCGGATCAGCGAAACGGCTTCGTAGATCGCTTTCTCCGCATGCGGCGCAAGGCGGTAGTGCAGCGCCAGCGAATAGCCCTTGTCTTCGAGCAGAATGCCGGGACTGAGCTTGGCCACCGCCGCGAGCCGCCGCTTCAGCTCCTTATCCAGCGGCGGCGCGCTGACGGCATCGGCTTCGTTGTCAATGGAAAGCCGCATCTCGGCGCCGTGGCCGGCGACGGCGCGAAAGACATCGGGCGCGAAGATCAGGTCGATGTCGTTGAGCGAACGCCCGCTGACCATCGCCAGCGCGCCCGACGTGCGCTCCGTCAGCCGGTTCAGCGTTTCCGACAGGCCTGGCGGCACCCACACCTCACGCGGCGTCGGCATCAGGTCGAGCAGTGTCCCGTCGATGTCGAGCAGGATCGCTGTTTCATTGAGATGCGGCACGAGTGCGTGGGGCACCGGCACCGCATCGGGCGCTTCATCGTCGACCATGGTGCGCTTTAGATCCAATTCAGCCAGTTCCGATTTCATAGTCTACTCCATGGACGCAAGCGGCCGCGCGATTTCTTCGAGCGATCTGCGTTCCGCCGAGATGGCATAGCGCCACGCCACGATCGCGGCCGCGATCATCAGGAACGCCCCCAGCAAATAGCCTGCGAACACGCTCGTGCGTGATCCCGTGTCGATCAGCGCCCCGAACAATGCGGGGCCGATCACGCCGCCGATGCCGGTGCCCACCGCATAGAACACCGCGATCGCGAGCGCGCGGACTTCCAAGGGAAAAGTCTCGCTGACGGTGAGATAGGCGGCGCTCGCGGCGGGCGAGGCAAAGAAGAAGATCACCATCCAGGCGATGGTCTGCCCTTGCGCGCTCAAGGCGCCGATCGAGAACAGATAACCCGACAGCGCCAGCAACACGCCCGACGCGCCGTAGGTGAACATGATCATGGTCCGGCGGCCGAGCGTATCGAACAGGCGGCCGAGCAGCAGCGGACCAAGGAAATTGCCGGCGGCGAAGGGAAGCAGATACCAGCCGACATGATCGGCGCTGATCCCGTAAAAATCGGTCAACACCAGCGCAAAGGTGAAGAAGATGGCGTTGTAGAAGAAGGCCTGCGCGATCATCAGCACGAGGCCGACCATCGCGCGCTGGCGATAGACCGAGAACAGCGTGTGCACCACCTCGCGGATCGGCGTGTGAGTCCGCATTTTCAGGCGGATCCTGGCGAAACGCGCGTGGCTCGTCTCCTGGCCGTGTCCGAGCACCGAGCGCTCGACCTCGTCGACGATCGCGTGGGCCTGGTCGGGACGGCCGTGGATCATCAGCCAGCGCGGACTCTCCGGAATCCACATCCGCATCAAGAGCACGACGAGGCCGATGGCCGCGCCGATGAGATAAGCGAGGCGCCAGCCGAGATCGGGGCCGATCACCGCGGGATCGAGCAGCACGATGGCCGCCACGGCGCCCATGGCGGCACCGATCCAGAAGCTGCCGTTGATGACGAGATCGGTCCAGCCGCGATAGCGCGCCGGCACCAGTTCCTGGATGGTCGAATTGATCGCAGTATATTCGCCGCCGATGCCGGCGCCGGTGAGGAAGCGAAACAGCGCGTAGCTCGCGACATTCCATGACAGAGCGGTCGCGGCCGTCGCCGAGAGATAGAGCGCGAGCGTGATGAAGAACAGCTTCTTGCGACCGATGCGATCGGTCAGCCAGCCGAAGCCGAGCGCGCCGAGCACCGCGCCCGCGAGATAGGCGGAATTGGCAATGCCGAGATCGAGATTGGAGAAATGCAGGGAGGGGCTTTGCTTCAGCGCGCCGGAGAGCGCGCCGGCCAAGGTCACCTCGAGGCCATCCAGAATCCAGGTGATGCCGAGCGCAAGCACGACGCGGGTGTGAAATCCGCTCCACGGCAGCGCGTCAAGCCGTGCAGGAATGCTGGTTTCGATGATGCGATCGGCCGCGGCCACCGTGGAGACCACAGGTCCATCGTTCGGCGCTGGGCTTCGCTGCAATTCCATCGCGTTGTTGCATCTGACCAATGGACATGGCCCCGGTTCACATGGCGTGGATGGGGGCGATCCGATCAAGGGGGTGCGGCATTCCGCCTGCCACCTGCGACAACGTCTGCGGCAGGGGCGGGTTCCAGCAGGAACGACCGCTGACGGCGCTGGTTTTCGGTGGAGCCGCAAGGAGTTGACGCATGGCTCATGCCAGAAAGACGACACATTCTCGCAAAACATCGGCGCGCAAGAGCACCAGACGCGCCGCACCGAAGCGCTGGTCACAGCGCGTGACGAAAGAGAGCGACGCGCTCGACCTCAAACAAGGCGTGTTCAAGCTGACCAGTGCGAAGGAGATCGCGGCTTCGTTGAAGCGCTCGGCCGAGCACAGCGCGCGTCGCAAGACCGGCGCCTACCGCTCGGCGCTGTCGATGCTGACGTTCTACATCAACCGCGCCGGCAAGACGCTGCCGCAGACGCAGCGCACGCGGCTGGAGCGGGCAAAGGTGGAGCTGAAGCGGGCGTTCGGGAGGGAGTGAGCGCCAGGTCGTCCTGGACAAGCGCAGCGCCGATCCAGGACCTATTACCCCAGGGAGCGGTTTGGCGATGACTCGGAGTTGGCAGTTCGCCCGGCAACTCCGCCTTGGGTAATGGGTCCTGGATCGGCGCTGCGCTTGTCCAGGACGACGGCGGAGGCGTGGCGCGAAGGTCGAGCGCTACGCCGCCCGGATATTCCCCATGAAGCGGTCGAGCTCGGCGCGCAGGCGGGTGCTTTCGGACGACAGCGTCTTGGCCGAATGCAGCACCTCTTCCGAGGCCGAGCCGGTTTCGGCGGCGCCGCGGTTGACCTGGCCGATGTCGGTGGCCGCGGTCTGGGTGCCCTGCGCGACGGTCTGGACGCTGCGCGCGATTTCCTGCGTCGCGGCGCCTTGCTGCTCCACCGCGCTCGCAATCGAGGTCGAGATCGACGAGATCTGGCCGATGGTGGCGCCGATCTCCTTGATCGCCGCAACCGACTCGGCCGTGGCGCCTTGCATGCCCGTGATGTGCGAGGAGATCTCGTCGGTGGCCTTCGCGGTCTGGCTCGCGAGCGACTTCACTTCGCTGGCGACCACTGCAAAGCCGCGGCCGGCTTCGCCGGCGCGTGCCGCCTCGATGGTCGCGTTCAGCGCCAGAAGATTGGTCTGCTCGGCGATCGCCGTGATGAGCTTGACGACTTCGCCGATCTGCTGGGCGGCATGCGAGAGCTTGCCGATGCGATTATCGGTCTCCTTTGCCTGCACCACGGCAGCTTCGGCAATGCGGCTGGAATCGCGGACCTGACGGCCGATCTCCTCGACCGAGGCCGAGAGCTCTTCGGTCGCGGTCGCGACCGACTGCATGTTGCTGGAGGCCTGCTCGGAGACGTCGGCGACCTGGCTCGACAGGCTCTGCGTGGTCTCGGCGGTGCGGGTCAGCGTCGAGGCCGCCGATTCCAGCTGCACGGCGGAAGCCGAGACGTTGGAGACGATGGCACCAACCGCGCTCTCGAAATCATCGGCGAAACGAATCAGCTCGGAACGACGGCTTGCGGCCTGCTCCCTGTTCTGAAGTTCGTTGGCGGCGGCATCGCGCTCGGCCTTGGCCACGGCCTGCACCTTGAATTCTTCGACCGCGCCGGCCATCTCGCCGATCTCGTCCCTGCGGCCGAGGCCCGGCAGCACGACGTCGAAATTGCCCGCGGCAAGCTCGCGCATCGCCTTGCACATCGCGATCATCGGACGCGAAATGCCATTGCCCAGCATCAGGGCGAGCGCAGCGCCGACGGCAAGGCCGCCCAGCGCCATCATCAGCATCAGCCGCTCGGTCTCGCCGATGGTGGCATTGGCGTTGACCTCGATGCGCTGCTGATCCGCCGTCAGCTCCGATCGCAGCTCACCCGAGAGCTTGAGAATGGACGCGGCTGTCTTGGTCATCTCGCCGTTCAGCTTGACGATGACCTTCACGTTCTCGGTGAGCTTTGAAAAAGAGGCGCGGTACTGCTTGAGGAGATTGCTGATCTCGGTGACGCGGTCGGTGATCTTCTGGTCGTTGGCATAGATCGAGACCAGCAGGGTCTCCAGGAATTTGATGCGGGCGGTCACGCCGTCGGCGGTCTTCGGCTCCGGCTTGGCGACGAAGGCGCTGACCGAGGTGGAGACCGCCAGATATTGCGATGTGATATCCTTGGCCGTACCCTGAACCGAGTTCAGGCCCGCCAATGCCGCGGTATCGGCAAGATCGTCGAACTTGAACCGGATCTTGTTGCCGACGCTGTTGAGCTCCTCGGTCGCGATCTTGCCGTTCTCGCGCGTCAACGTGATGATCTCGCCGAACACCTTGGTGAAGCTCTTGAAGTCGGCCTCGAGCCTGCCGACCTGCTCGCGGCGGGCTGCGCCCGTGGTGGCCGCCGCCGACTTGGCGATCGCGGCCCTCAAATTCTCTTCAGCTGCTTTGGCTGCGGTCTCATCATCCGCCGCGCCGGTCAGCGTGTAGGCCCGCGCCAAGCCCTGGTAAGCGATCAGCTCGCGATCGACCGTCCGCGCAAGGTCCGCTTCGGCGACGCTGGAGCGGTAGGAGGCCACGGCGGCCTGAATCCGCTCGAAGCCGAAATACGCGAAAGCCATGCTGACGGCGAGGATGGCGAGCACCGCCACGAAGCCGAGGATGATTTTTGCGCGAAAACGCAAGGTGAGCAGCTTCGATCTGGTCGGCTTCGACTTGACGGGCATTCCCCACCCCATTCCATTCGCGGAAAACCAGGCGCAGCCCGGAAGCAGCCCGCTTCCTGACGCGTGAGCACGGTAAATGGCAAAGGATAAGCTGCGGTAAATTTGTGGCGCCGCAACCGGCGGTTACGTGACGCAGGGTCTCGTCGTCCTGGCCTCGTGCGCAATCGCGCACGGGGGGCCGGGACGGCTGAGCGCTTACGCCGCCCGGATATTCCCCATGAAGCGGTCGAGCTCGGCGCGCAGACGGGTGCTTTCGGACGACAGCGTCTTGGCCGAATGCAGCACCTCTTCCGAGGCCGAGCCGGTTTCGGCGGCGCCGCGGTTGACCTGGCCGATGTCGGTGGCGGCGGTCTGAGTGCCCTGTGCGACGGTCTGGACGCTGCGCGCGATTTCCTGCGTCGCGGCGCCTTGCTGCTCCACCGCGCTCGCAATCGAGGTCGAGATCGACGAGATCTGGCCGATGGTGGCGCCGATCTCCTTGATCGCCGCAACCGACTCGGCCGTGGCGCCTTGCATGCCCGTGATGTGCGAGGAGATCTCGTCGGTGGCCTTCGCGGTCTGGCTCGCGAGCGACTTCACTTCGCTGGCGACCACTGCAAAGCCGCGGCCGGCTTCGCCGGCGCGTGCCGCCTCGATGGTCGCGTTCAGCGCCAGAAGATTGGTCTGCTCGGCGATCGCCGTGATGAGCTTGACGACTTCGCCGATCTGCTGGGCGGCATGCGAGAGCTTGCCGATGCGATTATCGGTCTCCTTTGCCTGCACCACGGCAGCTTCGGCAATGCGGCTGGAATCGCGGACCTGACGGCCGATCTCCTCGACCGAGGCCGAGAGCTCTTCGGTCGCGGTCGCGACCGACTGCATGTTGCTGGAGGCCTGCTCGGAGACGTCGGCGACCTGGCTCGACAGGCTCTGCGTGGTCTCGGCGGTGCGGGTCAGCGTCGAGGCCGCCGATTCCAGCTGCACGGCGGAAGCCGAGACGTTGGAGACGATGGCACCAACCGCGCTCTCGAAATCATCGGCGAAACGAATCAGCTCGGAACGACGGCTTGCGGCCTGCTCCCTGTTCTGAAGTTCGTTGGCGGCGGCATCGCGCTCGGCCTTGGCCACGGCCTGCACCTTGAATTCTTCGACCGCGCCGGCCATCTCGCCGATCTCGTCCCTGCGGCCGAGGCCCGGCAGCACGACGTCGAAATTGCCCGCGGCAAGCTCGCGCATCGCCTTGCACATCGCGATCATCGGACGCGAAATGCCGGTGCCGAGCAGGAAAGCGAGGACCGCGCCGAGCAGCGTACCGCCGACGGCCAGCATCAGCACCAGTTGCTCGGTCTTCCCGATGGTCGCTTCCGATTCGGACTCCAACCGCTGCTGCTCGGCAACGAGGTCCGCCTTCATGGTGGTGGCACCCTGAAGGATCGCGCTGGCCGAGCCGCTCATCTCGGTGACGAGCTCGTCGATCATCTTGGCGTTGGCGATCAGTTTCTCCAGCGATTCCCGATAGGCACCGAGCAATCCCTTGGCGTCCTTCAGGCCGGCGACGATCTTGTCGTCCATGGAATAGACCGCGTTGAGCGAGTTCTCGACGAATTTCAACCGCGCCAGCGCGCTGGTCGCGATCGCCTGGTCGGACGTCAGCACGAAATTGGTCGCCGCCCCGCTCGCGGTCTGGAATTGGGCGTTGACCTGCTTGGTCCCGAACTCGATCGCCTGCGCCTCGGAATCGGAGGCATTGTTGCCGATGTCGTCGAGCTTGTATTTCAGGAGGTTGGCGTTGCGCATGAGCTGGTTCTGCACCAGCAGCGCGCTGTCACGCTTGGCCTGGAGGACTTTCGCGAAGGTCGCGGAGAAGTTGGAAAACTCCTTGGCGAGCTTGTCCAGACTTTCCTGCCGCGCCGGCTTCTTGGCGCTCTTGACCGCCTGGTCGATGGCGCTCTTCAGGCCGGTCTCCGCGTCCAGCGCCGTCTTGGCGTCGTCCTCCTTGCCGGTGACGACGAAATATCTGACGGCCGAGCGATAGGCGAGCAGCTCCCGGTCGATGTTACGGGCGAGATCGGCCTCGGTGACACTGGTGCGGTAGGACCCGACCCCGGACGAGACCCGCTCGAAGCCAAAATAGGAGAAGGCCATGCTGCCGGCGGAGATCACCAGCACCGCGGCAAACCCCAGAATGATCTTGGCGCGGAACCTGAGGGTCGGCATTATTGTGCGCTTCGACGACGACGCGATACGCCCGGACATTCCCACCCCCATTTTCATTCAGCCGAGATCCGGTGGCGCCCCGCCCCCTGACCTGGCTGCGCAAAACTAAGGCAGAATCGATAAGGGGCGGTAAATTCGGTGCGTCCGCAGAGCTTCCGGCTCTATCGGCCAAGGCGGACTGCAAAGGCGAGCCGGATAGGGATATAGAGGCTGGCATCCCAGCTGGCGCCCCGGAGCCGCAACCCGATCCGGCCGACTCGCCCCCCAAACCAATGTTGGGCATTCTGGATCAATGACTTTTCCATGACGCGGGCGGCCAAAATCGTAGTTGCAAAGTTCCGGGTCGCTGTCTCTAATTAGAAACAATCAAAATCGATCCCGGGAGGACTTCAACCGTGTCTACAGTCAAACTGACGGTGAACGGCAAGGCCGTTGCTGTCGACGTCGAGGACCGCACGCTGCTGGTTCAGCTGCTGCGCGACCACCTCAACCTCACCGGAACCCATGTCGGCTGCGACACCAGCCAGTGCGGCGCCTGCGTCGTCCATATGGACGGCAAGGCGATCAAATCCTGCACCATGCTGGCAGGACAGGCCGACGGCGCCAGCATCACCACGATCGAAGGCATCGCCAAGGGCGACGAGCTGCACCCGATGCAGGCGGCCTTCCGCGACAATCACGGCCTGCAGTGCGGCTATTGCACGCCGGGCATGATCATGTCGGCGATCGACATCGTGCACCGCTATGGTGGCCAGCTCGACGAGGCCACCGTCCGCCACGAGCTCGAAGGCAATATCTGTCGCTGCACTGGGTACCACAACATCGTCAAAGCCGTGCTGGATGCGGCAGGCCGCATGAAGGTCTCGCAGGCGGCCGAGTAAGCGGCCCGCCTCGAAACAAGAACGATCGCCGCCGCTTTCGAGGGAAAGCGCGGTCAAGACAAATTCCGGTCGGGAGGACCAGACATGGGCGTTGAAGGCATTGGCGCGAGCGTCGTGCGCAAGGAAGACAAGCGTTTCATTACCGGCAAGGGCCGCTACGTCGACGACATCAAATTGCAGGGCATGACCCATGCCCATTTCATCCGCAGCCCGCACGCGCATGCCAAGGTGAAGGGGATCGATCCCGCCGAGGCGCTGAAGATGCCGGGCGTGGTCGCTGTGCTGACCGGTCAGCAAATCGTCGACGACAAGGTCGGCAACCTGATCTGCGGCTGGGCCATCACCTCCAAGGACGGCAGCCCGATGAAGATGGGCGCATGGCCGGCAATGGCGCCGGAGACGGTGCGCTTCGTCGGTCAGGCCGTCGCAGTCGTGATCGCCGAGACCAAGAATCTCGCACGCGACGCGGCCGAAGCCGTGGTCGTGAACTACGAAGAGCTGCCCGCGGTCGCCGACGTCCACGCCGCGATCAAGTCCGGCGCGCCGCAGCTACATCCCGAAGCTCCAGGCAACCAGGTTTATGACTGGGTGATCGGCGACGAAGGCGCCACCGATGCGGCCTTCGCCAAGGCCGCCAACGTGGTGAAGCTCGACGTCACCAACAACCGTCTCGCGCCGAACGCGATGGAGCCGCGCGCGGCAATTGCCGATTACGATTCGGCGGAAGAGCATTTCACGCTCTACACGACGTCGCAGAATCCGCACGTCGCCCGCCTCGTGCTGTCGGCGTTCTACAACATTGCACCCGAGCACAAGCTGCGCGTGATCGCACCCGACGTCGGCGGCGGCTTCGGCTCCAAGATCTTCATCTATCCCGAAGAGATGGTGGCGCTGTGGGCCTCGAAGAAGGTCGGCCGCCCCGTAAAATGGACCGGCGACCGCACCGAAGCCTTCCTCACCGATGCGCATGGCCGCGACCACGTCACCCATGCCGAGATGGCGTTCGACGCCAACAACAAGATCACCGGGTTGAAGGTGAAGACTTACGCCAATTTCGGCGCCTACATGTCGCTGTTCTCGTCGTCGGTGCCGACCTATCTGTACGCGACGCTGCTGTCGGGCCAGTACAACATCCCGGCGATCCATGCCGAGGTGGTCGGGGTCTACACCAACACCACGCCGGTCGACGCCTATCGCGGCGCCGGCCGCCCCGAGGCGAGCTATCTGATCGAACGTCTGATGGAGACGGCGGCGCGGCAGTTGAAGGTCGATCCGGCCGCGCTGCGCCGGACCAACTTCATCACCCAGTTCCCGCACCAGACGCCGGTGATCATGGCTTATGACACCGGCGACTTTAACGCCTCGCTCGACGCCGCGATGAAGGCGATCGACTATGCCGGCTTTGCCGGGCGCAAGGCCAAGGCGAAGGCCGACGGCAAGCTGCGCGGCATCGGCGTGTCCTGCTACATCGAGGCCTGCGGCATCGCGCCGTCGAAGGCCGTCGGCAGCCTGGGCGCCGGCGTCGGTCTGTGGGAGTCCGCCGAAGTCCGCGTCAACCCGGTCGGCACCATCGAGGTCCTGACGGGATCACACAGCCACGGCCAGGGTCACGAGACCACGTTCTGCCAGCTCGTAGCCGAACGCCTCGGCGTTCCCATCAGTCAGGTCTCGATCGTCCATGGCGACACCGACAAGGTGCAGTTCGGCATGGGCACCTATGGCTCGCGCTCGGCCGCCGTCGGCCTCACCGCGATCCTGAAGGCCATGGAGAAGATGGAATCCAAGGCCAAGAAGATCGCCGCGCATGCGCTGGAAGCCTCGGAAGGCGACATCGTCATCGAGAACGGCGAGTTCAAGGTCGCCGGCACCGACAAGGCGATCGCCTTCCCGATGGTCGCACTCGCGGCCTATACCGCGCACAATCTGCCCGACGGGATGGAGCCGGGCCTGAAGGAAAGCGCCTTCTACGATCCGACCAACTTCACCTTCCCGGCCGGCACATATATCTGCGAGCTCGAGGTCGATCCCGGCACCGGCAAGACCTCCTTCGTCAACTTCGTCGCGGCCGACGATTTCGGCCGTTTGATCAACCCGATGATCGTCGAGGGCCAGGTCCATGGCGGTCTTGTGCAAGGCATCGGACAAGCGTTGCTCGAGCACGCGATCTACGACGCCAACGGGCAGCCGGTCACGGCCTCGTTCATGGACTACGCCATGCCGCGCGCCGACGACGTTCCCTCGTTCAACCTCTCCCACACCACGACGCTGTGCCCGGGCAATCCGCTCGGCATCAAGGGTTGCGGTGAGGCCGGTGCGATCGGGGCGTCAGCGGCCGTGATCAATGCGATCACGGATGCGATCGGCAAGAACAATCTGGAAATGCCCGCAACCCCGGACAGGGTGTGGCGCACGATCCACGCGGCTTAAGGGAGGAACGAAGATGTACCAGACCGTTTATCATCGCGCGTCCTCGGTTGACGAAGCCGTCAGCCTGTTCTCCAAGAGCAGCGAAGCCAAGTTCCTCGCCGGCGGCCAGACGCTGCTGCCGGTGATGAAGCAACGCCTCGCCAGTCCGTCCGACGTCATCGACCTCGGCAAGATCAAGGAGCTGCAGGGCGTCGAGCTCTCGGGCGACGTGCTGACCATCAAGGCCGGCACGACCTATTTCGACATCATGCAGAATGCCGACGTGAAGAAGGCGATTCCCGCAATTGCCTATCTCACTTCGGTGCTCGGCGACCCCGCCGTGCGCTATCGCGGCACGATCGGCGGCTCGATCGCCAACAACGATCCCGCCGCGGATTTTCCCGCCGCACTGCTCGCGCTCGGCGCCACCGTGAAGACCAACAGGCGGTCGATTACGGCGGATGACTTTTTCCAGGGCATGTTCACGACCGCGCTGGAGGAGGGCGAGCTCATCACCGCCGTGTCGTTCCCGGTTCCGGCGAAGGCTGGCTACGAAAAGATGCGCCATCCTGCGTCTCGCTTTGCGCTGACCGGCGTGTTCGTCGCGCAGACGAAGTCGGGCGAGGTTCGGGTGGCCGCCACCGGCGCCTCGCAAAGCGGCGTGATGCGGGTCCCGGCCATCGAAACGGCGCTGAAGGCGAACTGGTCACCGTCGGCGATCGACGGCGTGAGCATTTCGGCGAGCAATCTGCTGGCCGACATCCACGGCACGGCGGAGTACCGCGCCAACCTGATCAAGGTGATGGCGCAGCGCGCGGTGGCTGCCGCTCGCTGACCATCGGGCCTTAGCGCCTCGACGCAATTTTCCACGGCGCGCACTTCGGTGCGCGCCGTTTTATTTTAGCCACGCGACATGAAAACCGCTTGCCTCACTGGCGTGAAGGCGAGAAAAGTTAATCGGCCAATTAACTCGCCCCGCAGAGGAACGCCTTGGCGCTTGCCGACCATCGGCAATATGCGCCTTGGATCCGAGGAAACAAACACGTGCTCGATCAATCAGCCCAAAACTCCTCCGTCCGCACCTCCGGCCCGCTGTCGGGCTTCCGCATCGTTGAATTCGCCGGCATTGGACCGGGCCCGTTTGCCTGCATGATGCTGGCCGACATGGGCGCCGAAATCGTCACGCTCGATCGGGTCGGCGCCAGGAAGAACATGAAGTCGGTCGCAGGCCGCGGCCGCAAGGTGGTCGAGCTCGACCTCAAGGACCAGGCGGCGATCGCGGAGGTACTCGATCTGCTTGCGAATGCCGACGCGCTGGTCGAGGGTTTCCGTCCCGGCGTGATGGAGCGGCTCGGTCTCGGGCCTGACGTGGTGCTCGCGCGCAATCCAAAGCTGGTCTACGGCCGCATGACCGGCTGGGGCCAGCAAGGCCCGCTCGCCAATGCCGCCGGCCACGACATCAACTACATCTCCATCACCGGCGCGCTCGCCGCGATCGGCACGAAGGAAGCGCCGGTGCCGCCGCTCAACCTGGTCGGCGATTTCGGCGGCGGCGCGCTCTATCTCGTGGTCGGCGTGCTCGCGGCGCTGCTGGAGGCCTCGCGGTCAGGCAAGGGCCAGGTCGTCGATGCCGCGATGTGCGACGGCGCGGCATCGCTGATGTCGTTCTTCTTCGACATGACCACGCTCGGCCGCTGGACCGAAGGCCGCAACGAGAACTTTCTCGACGGCGGCGCACATTTCTACGGCGTCTACGAATGCGCCTGCGGCCATTTCGTCTCGATCGGCTCGATCGAGCCGCAATTCTACGCGCTGCTGCGCGAGCACGCCGGCCTGACCGACCCCGATTTCGATGCGCAGATGGACCGCAAGGCTTGGCCCGCGCTGAAGGAAAAACTGAAGACGGTGTTCAAGAGCAAGACGCGCGAGGACTGGTGCAAGATTATGGAAGGCACCGACATCTGCTTCGCGCCGGTGCTGACCATGTCGGAAGCGACCGAGCATCCGCACATGGTCGCCCGCAACGTCTTCGTCGAGCGCCACGGCGTGAAGCAGCCGGCGCCGGCGCCGCGCTTTTCGCGGACTCCATCGGCGGTGCGCGAGCCGGAAGTGGCGGAGATCGGCGCGGTGACCAAAGCCTGGAAGGCGGAGCGTTAAGTCCTCCGCTGTCGCATCACACTCCGGGTCGTCCTGGCCTAGTGCGCAATTGCGCACGGGGGCCAAGACCCATAGCCACCAACGCGGTTTGACGAAGACTCGGAGTTACCAGTTCGCCCAATGACCGCTCCCTGGGGTAATTGGTCCTGGCTTTCGCCAGGACGACGGCGGCACTTAATGCCACCGCGTTCCAGACAACGGCCGCCTACGCCGCATCCACCTTCAGCACCCCGCGCCGGATCTGGTCCTCCTCGATCGATTCGAACAGCGCCTTGAAATTGCCTTCGCCGAAACCGTCGTCGCCCTTGCGCTGGATGAACTCGAAGAAGATCGGGCCGATCGCGTTGGCCGAGAAGATCTGCAGCAGCACCTTGGTCTGGCCGCCGTCGACCACGCCTTCGCCGTCGATCAGGATGCCGTTCTTCTGCAGCCGCGCGATGTCCTCGCCATGCTTCGGCAACCGCGCGTCGATCCGCTCGAAATAGGTCGCGGGCGGCGCTGGCATGAAGGGCAGACCGGCCTCGCGCAAGTCCTCGATGGTGCGGTAGATGTCGCGGCAGCCGCAGGCGATGTGCTGGATGCCCTCGCCGCGATAGATATTGAGATATTCCTCGATCTGCCCGGAATCGCCGGCGTCCTCGTTGATCGGAATCCGGATCTTGCCGTCGGGGCTGGTCAGCGCGCGCGAGAACAGGCCCGAGGCGCGGCCCTCGATGTCGAAGAAGCGGATCTGGCGGAAATTGAAGAGCTTCTCGTAGAAGCCCGTCCACACGTCCATGCGGCCGCGGTGGACGTTGTGGGTGAGGTGATCGAGATAGAACAGGCCGGCGCCGGCAGGACGCGGATCGCGCGCACCCAGCCATTCGAACTCGCTGTCATAGGCCGATCCCTTGGCGCCATAGCGATCAGCGAAATAGAGCAGGCTGCCGCCGATGCCCTTGATCGCGGGGACGTCGAGCGTCTTCTGCGCGGAGGACGCATCGGCAGGTTCGGCACCGAGCGAAATCGCGCGGTCATAGGCCTTCTTCGCATCGACGACGCGAAACGCCATCGACGGCGCACAGGGGCCGTGCGCGGCGACGAAATCGTGACCCTGGGTGCCGGGCTCCTCGTTGACGAGGTAATTGATGTCGCCCTGGCGATAAACCGTGATCTTCTTCGTTCTGTGCCGCGCGACGGGCACATAGCCCATCAGCTTGAACAAGGCGTGCAGCTCTTGCGGATTGGGATGCGCATATTCGACGAACTCGAACCCGTCGGTGCCCATCGGATTCTCGGCGCTGATCGTGGCCGGCGGTGCATCGTGCGGAAACGGACCCATGGTGTTCTCCCAAATTGCTGCTGAGAGGAACTATCCTTCATGGGACGCGCAAGGGGCGTGCAAATGAGACGGCTTTTGATTAACATATGCACAGTTTGTGCATGAAGTGGGTGAAACGCGCATGACTTTGGTGGATGCCTTCGACCTCAAGATCCTGGGCGCGCTCCAGGACGACGGCCGTCTCACCAACCAGGAGCTCGCCGACCTCGCCGGGCTCTCGGCCTCGCAATGCTCGCGGCGACGGATGCGGCTGGAAGAGGAGAAGGTCATTGCGGGCTATCATGCCGATCTCTCCAGCGAGGCGCTCGGCTTCGGCGTGGTCGCCTTCATCCAGGTGACGCTGGCGACCCACTCGCCGGACAATTCCAAGCGGTTTCGGACTCTGGTCAACCGCATCGACGAGATCCAGGAGGCCTACTCGCTGACAGGCGACGCCGACTACGTGCTCAAGGCCGTGCTGCACGACCTCAAGGGCCTCTCCAACCTCGTCAACGACGTGCTGATGCCGCACCAGAGCGTCGCGCATGTGCGCTCCTCGATCGTGCTCGACAGGCTGAAGGAAAGCACGCGTCTGCCGCTGAAGGAAATCAAGCCCGGCTGAAATCGAGGGAAATCCGGCATTCGCGCTGCGCGCGCGATCTGCGATGATCCCGGCCAATCTGCGGAGATTGAGCCATGGCCCTCCAGCTTCGACCGAACTGCGAATATTGCGACCGCGATCTGCCCCCGAACGCAACCGATGCGCGGATCTGTTCCTATGAATGCACGTTCTGTGCGGACTGCGTGGAGACGAAACTCTCCAACGTCTGCCCGAACTGCGGCGGCGGTTTTGCGCCGCGCCCGATCAGGCCCACGCAGGAATGGCGACCGGGCGTGTGCACGACCAACCAGGCGCCGTCGGACAAGCGGGTGCATCTGAAGTACAGTCTGGAGGACGTCGCGACGCATTGCGCGCGGTTACGTGAGGTGCCGCCGGAGAAGCGGTAGACTCTCACCATGTCATTGCGAGGAGCCCTTGCGACGAAGCAATCCAGACTGCCACTGCGGAAAGACTCTGGATTGCTTCGCTACGCTCGCAATGACGGAGAATGTGGATAGAGGTCGCATCGCTTCCCAGCAATCACTCCGCCGGCAAAATCGTCCCCTCGACCTCGCCAAAACCAACGCGATAGCCTTCGCCCTGGCACCAGCCGCGCATGACGAGGCTGTCGCCGTCTTCCAGGAACGACCGCTTGGCGCCGCCGGGCAATTCGATCGGCTCGGTGCCGTTCCAGCTGATCTCCAGCAGGCTGCCGCGCTGGTTCTTCTCCGGACCGGAAATGGTGCCGCTGCCGAGGAGATCGCCGACATTCATGGCGCAGCCGGAGGAGGCGTGGTGCATCAGCTGCTGCACCGACGACCAGTACATGTATTTGAAATTGGTGCGGCTGATGCCGGCGGGCGCGTTGGCTCCGGCGGCGCGCAAGGAGACGTCGAGTTCGAGATCGTAGTTCTTCGGCTTGCCCTGCTTGAGGTAGTCGAGCGGCACCGGCTCCTGCTGCGGCCCGTTGAGGCGGAATGGCTCCAGCGCCTCGCGCGTCACCACCCACGGACTGATCGAGGTCGCGAACGCCTTGGCGAGGAACGGCCCGAGCGGCACATATTCCCATTGCTGGATATCGCGCGCGCTCCAGTCGTTGAGCAGCACGAAGCCGAAGATCATCTCCTCGGCTTGCGGCTCCGTGAGCATGCCGCCCATTGGCGACGGCTGGCCGACCACCACGCCCATCTCCAGCTCGAAATCGAGCCGCTTGCACGGTCCGAAGCTCGGCGCCTCCACATTCGGCGGCTTGAGCTGCCCGCGCGGGCGCTTCACCTTCGTGCCGGAGACCACGACAGTCGAGGCACGGCCGTTGTAAGCGATCGGCATATGCAGCCAATTCGGCTGCAGTGCATTGTCCTTGCCACGGAACATGACGCCGACATTGGTGGCGTGTTCTTTCGACGAATAGAAATCGGTGTAGCCGGAGACCGCAAACGGCAGATGCAATCTTGCGTCGCGTATCGGCACCAAGGCCTGCTTGCGCAACTCCTCGTTGTCGCGCAGCTCGGGATGATCGGCGCGCAGGAGTTCGCTGATCCGCGCCCGCGTCTTCGTCCAGACCTTTGGCCCCAAGGCCATGAAAGCATTGAGCGACGGCGTCGAGAACACGCCGAGCGGCCCCACGTCGAGCCGCGAGTCCTGCTCAAGCTCCCAGAGATCGAGCACATAGTCGCCGATCGCCACGCCGACGCGCGGCGTCGGATTGGCCGCGGTCGAGAACACACCATAAGGCAGGTTCTGGATCGGAAAATCGGAGGCGGGATCGACGCCGATGAAGGAGCGGAGGCTGGGGTCGTTGGGATGGGGCATCACTTGGCTCGGTCTTTCCCTTCTCCCCTTGTGGGAGAAGGTGGCGCGAAGCGCCGGATGAGGGGTATCTGTCCGCGAGTCCGAAGGAGAGGTTCACGCGCGGATAGAACCCCTCACCCGTCTCGCCGCTATGCGGCGAGCCACCCTCTCCCACAAGGGGAGAGGGTAAGAAGCTTACGGCTTGCTCGGATCGAACCGCTTCGCGAGGCCCTTCCAGCAATCCGCGTAGTCATGCTGCAACGTCGCGGAATTCGCGGCGTGCGCGGTGACGCGCTGCGCGTAGCGGGTCTCGAACATGAAGGCCATGGTGCCGGTCAGCTTGACCGGCTTCAGCTCGCCGTTGCTGGCGTGCTCGAAGGCATCGCGATCGGGGCCGTGCGGCAGCATGCAATTGTGCAAACTCATGCCGCCCGGCACAAAACCTTGCGGCTTGGCGTCGTACACGCCGTAGATCAGGCCCATGAACTCGCTCATGATGTTCATGTGATACCACGGCGGGCGGAAGGTGTTGTCGGCGACCATCCAGCGCTCGGGGAAGATCACGAAGTCGATATTCGCCGTGCCCGCGGTCTCCGACGGCGAGGTCAGCACGGTGAAGATCGAGGGATCGGGATGATCGAAGCCGATCGCGCCGACCGGCGAGAAGGTGCGCAGATCATATTTATACGGCGCATAATTGCCGTGCCAGGCGACGACGTCGATCGGCGAGTGGGGCAACTGCGTCCTGAACAACGATCCGCCCCATTTCACGTAAAGCTCGGTCGGTGTGTCCTTGTCCTCGTAGTGCGCGACCGGCGTCAGGAAGTCGCGGGCATTGGCGAGGCAGTTGGCGCCGATCGGTCCGCGCTCCGGCAGCGTGAAGGCGCCGCCGTAGTTTTCGCAGAGATAGCCACGCGCCGGTCCGCTCGGAATCTCCACCCGGAACTTGACGCCGCGCGGGATCACCACGATCTCGCCGGGCTCGGCGTCGATGCGGCCGAACTCCGTGACGATGCGAAGATTGCCCTGCTGCAGCACGAACATCAGCTCGCCGTCGGCATTGTAGAAGTGCTGGTCCACCATCGATTTGGTGATGAGATAGACGTGGGCGGCCATGCCGGCCTGGGTGTTGACGTCACCGGCGGTGGTCATGGTCTGCACGCCCTGAAGGAAGGTCATGTCCTCCTTCGGGATCGGCGCCGGATCCCAGCGCAATTGCGCGATCGGCAGGTCGTTTTCGTGGCACGGTGCCGAACGCCACAGGCCGCCGTCGACCTTCTCGAAACGACCCGAGTGTTTCACCGACGGGCGAATGCGATAGAGCCATGAGCGCTCGTTGCTGCCGCGCGGCGCCGTGAAGGGCGAGCCGGAGAGCTGCTCGGCATAGAGGCCGTAGGCACAGCGCTGCGGCGAGTTGCGTCCGATCGGCAGCGCGCCCGGCAGCGCTTCGGTCTCGAAACTGTTGCCGAAGCCGGACATGTAGCCCGGCGTGACCTGGGCCGTGCTGCGAATGATCTGATCGGGCGAGGTGTTGATGTTCATGATGATCCTCCTCCTTGCAGGGCGGCCCACATCTCCTGGTCGCGCTTGTCGGTCCAGATCACGGGGTCGTCGATCCCCGACGCCTCGTCATAGGCGCGAGATACGTTGAACGGCAGACAGTGCTCGTAGATGGCGAAGCTCGAAAATTTCGGATCCATGACCTCGCGCGTCGCGGCCATCGATTCCTTCAGCGTGCGGCCCTTGGCGACCGAGATTTCGGCGGCGCCGTAGAGCGAGGTGACGAAGTCGCGCGTCATCGCGATGGCTTCGCGCACCGTGGCGACACCCTTCAACGCATCGCCGCGGCCCGGCGCGATCGCCTTGGGATTGAAGTTGCGGATCTCGTTCAGCGTCAGCGGCCATTCGCGCAGGTGTGCGTCGCCACAATAGCAGGCCGAGTGGTATTCGATCAGGTCACCGGAGAACATCACCTCGGCATCCGGCACCCAGGCGACGATGTCGCCCGAGGTATGGCCGGCGCCAAGCTGCATCAGGCGTACCTCGCGCTTGCCGAGATAGATCGACATCTCGCCTTCGAAGGTCAGCGTCGGCCAGGTCAGGCCGGGTATGCTCGATGCGTCCTGAAACAGGCGCGGGAAGCGGCCGTACTCGGAATCCCAATCCTGCTGGCCACGCTCCTCGATGAGGCGATAGGTCTCCTGCGAGGCGACGATGCCCTGCGCCTTGTAGGCGGAGGCGCCGAGCACGCGCACGGCGTGATAATGCGACAGCACGACATATTTGATCGGTTTGTCGGTGACGGCACGGACGCGCTCGATCACCTTGTTGGCCATCGCCGGCGTCGATTGCGCGTCGAACACCAGGCAGCCGTCGTCGCCGACGATGATCGCGGTGTTCGGATCGCCCTCCGCGGTGAAGGCGTAGAGATCGGTGCCAATCTCGGAGAAGGTGATCTTCTTCTCGGAGAGGTCGCCGGTGGATGCGAAGTTCTTCGCCATCAATTCATCCTTCAAGTCTTTGGGGCTATTGTTGTTGCTGTTGCTGCTGCTGGCCGTCGATCATGCGCCGCTTGGCGAGGAGAATCGCCTCCCGCAGCACGACGATATCGCCGATATGGTTGGCGAGGATCAGCACCAGCGCCGCGTCGAAGTCCGCGCTCTGCTCGTCGGTGAAGCCACGATGCGCCTCCACAATGGCGCGAAAGGCGTCGTCGGGTCGCGCGAAGTTGGAGCTGGTGGAGAGCGGCATGCGAATCCTCAATTCAAGCAAATTCTTGATTCAAGCCCTGCGCCCGTGACAGCGCTGCCGCGACGCCAGCGCGCGTGGGGTGGCGGAAGCGCGCCGCAACGTAACCGTCCGGCCTTAATAGGTAGGCTGAGCCTGGTTCCGCATCATAGCGCTTTGCAGTGAGCCCTGCCGGATCTGCGAGCCCGTCCTCACCGCCGATGCAGATGTCCTTCACACCAACAGGCGCATCGATCGCCGCGCCGTTGCCGAACGACAGCAAGGTGAAGTCTGTTCCACCCTTGCGGAATGCATCCGTCAAATAGGCTTGCTCGCCCGCGCGCGTCGTAACGGGAGCATCGAGCATCGAACAACCCGGGAGCGGGCCACCGCGCCACGCATCCGCATCCGGCGATGACAGCGGCGAGTCATAGCTGCACGGCACCGAGAGCCGCCCGCCATTGACCATGCGCTTGCCGAATTCCGTTTCCTTGGCCAGCGACAGCACCGCCTTGCGCAGCCGCGCTTCCTGATGCGAGTTCGGCGCCATGAAATCGGTCGAGCGGGTGGATTCGCGGATGTTCTCGTCGGCCGCCAGACTGCGCTCGACGTGATAGCTCTCGAGCAGGCTCGCGGGTGAGGCGCCGCGCAGCACGCGGTCGAGCTTCCAGGAGAGATTCTCGGCGTCCTCGAGTCCCGAATTGGCGCCGCGCGCGCCGAAGGGCGAGACCTGGTGCGCGGAATCGCCTGCAAAGATCACGCGGCCATGGACGAAGCGATCCATCCGCCGGCACTGGAATTTGTAAAGCGAGATCCACTCGAACTCGAACTTGTCGTGGCCGAGCATGCGCGCAATCCGCGGCCGCACGTTCTCGGGCTTCTTCTCGACGACGGGGTCGGCATAGCGATTGAGCTGAAGGTCGATGCGCCAGACATCGTCGGGCTGTCGGTGCAGCAGCGCCGAACGTCCCGCATGAAACGGCGGATCGAACCAGAACCAGCGCTCGGTCGGGAATTCCGCGGTCATCTTGACATCGGCGATCAGGAACTGGTCCTCGAACACCTGTCCGGCGAAGTCGGCGCCCACCATCTGCCGCAGCGACGAGCGCGCGCCGTCGCAGGCGACGACATATTGCGCGTGCAGGCGATAGGCGCCCTCCGGCGTCTCGATCGTCAGCGCGACGGAAGCGTTGCGGCTCTCCAGCGCCGTCACCTTGTTGCGCCAGCGCAGATTGATCTCGGGCAGCTCGCTGATGCGGTCGACCAGATAGGCTTCGGCGTAATATTGCTGGAGATTGATGAAGGCCGGCCGCTTGTGACCGTCCTCCGGCAGTAGATTGAACTGGTAGAGCTGCTGCTCGCCGTGGAAGATGCGGCCGACGCTCCAGACCACGCCCTTGTCGACCATGCGGTCGCCGACGCCGAGCCGGTCCCAATATTCCAGCGAGCGTTTCGAGAAGCAGATCGCGCGGGAGCCCTCTCCGATGCGGTCGGCGTCATCCAGAAGAACGACGCGCTGGCCGCGTTGGGCAAGGTCGATCGCAAGCGACAGCCCGACCGGGCCAGCGCCCACGATCACCACGGGATGCTCGGCCGAGCTCTGGCCGGGACGATCCTGATCGGGGTGGCGGCGATAGCCGAACTGGGTTTTGGCCTGATGCGTATTGGCCTTCGCCATGCGCTAACCTCGGCTCTGGTCAGGAGAGGCCTGATCTGCTAATAGTCTCACGTGCAACTATTTTGGACCGGAGCCGGCCGGCCGTCAACTGGAATTCGGAGCGCTCTCCTTGGCGAGGACATCCAGCGACATCGCGCTGAAGACACGCGAGGCCGATGAGGCTTCACCGCGGCCAAAAACACGGCTCGACCTGTTCAGGTTCGTGCCGTTCCGCCTCAACCGGCTCGCCGCGGAGGTGAGTTCCGCACTCGCCGTCGAATATCAGGAGCGTCACGGCCTCGACATCCCCGCCTGGCGCGTGATCGCGACGCTCGGCTTCCGCAACGATGCCTGCAGCGCGCAGTACGTCGCGCAATGCACCCGCACGCACAAATCCACGATCAGCCGCGCGGTGACCATGTTGCTGCATCAGGGTTTGATCGAGCGCGTCGAGAACGAAGCCGACCGCCGCGAATTCCGTCTGCGACTGACCAGGAAAGGCCGCACGCTCTACGAGGAGCTGTTTCCGCAATTGCTGCGGCGGGAAGACGAGATCCTCGCCTGCCTCACCGCGCAGGAGCGCAAACAGCTATCGACGCTGCTCGGCAAGATCGAACAGAGCCTCGATTTGATCCAGACCAGCGAAGAGGCCGACGCCAAGCAGGCGTATTGATCACTTCGCAAATGATCGCGACGGCGGCAAATGCAGCGCCCAGACATCGACCTTGTCGCTGGCGCGCGGATAGATCTCCGTCACGATCGGATCATGGCCGGGAATGAACCGGTCAGGATGGCCGGCGAGGCGCTCGATGGTCTCCCAGCCAACCGCCATGTCGCCGACATTGTAGACGATCGGGAATGGGCTTCTGCGCTGGAGATTGGCGTAATAATGCGCGGCATCGGACGCCAGCACCACCGGTCCGCGCGCGGTCTCGACTCTGACCACCTGCAAGCCGTCGGAATGGCCGCCGACGCGGTGCAAGGTGACGCCGGGCGCGACCTCGCCGTCGCCGGAATAGAAATTGACGCGCTCGCCATAGACATGGCGGACCATCTGGGTGACGTGCTCGACCGAGAACGGATGTCGCAGCAGTCCGTTGCACATGCAGCGCCCCGTCGCGTAGGCCATCTCGCGCTCCTGGAGATGGAAGCGGGCGTTCGGGAAGCGGTCGAGATTGCCGGCATGGTCGTAATGCAGATGCGTCACGATGATGTCGCGAATGCTCGCTGCCGCGACACCAAAGCGCTCCAGCGCGTCGACCGGATTGAGCGTCAGCTTGCGCGCCCGCGCGGACGCTTCCTCGGCATTGAAGCCGGTATCGACCAGGATGTCGCGGCCGTTGCCGCGGATCAGCCAGACGAAATAGTCGAGATCCTGCGCCGCGCTGTCATGCGGGTCGGGCGCGAGGAAGTTCATGTGGGGCGTGCGCGGCGACATCGTCGCGTAGCGCAGTGCGTAGATTTCGGAGGCGTTTCCCATAGTTTGATCTTGCTCTTTTTGTGGATGCACCTTCAGGGGCGATCGACCGCACCAAGCCATCGTCCACCGCAAAGGTCAAACACCGCAGGTTGAAGGAGGCCCGTCCGCAATGTGAGACCAATCACATTGTTGTCGCCATGGCTGCCCTAATTTGCAGCCGCAATGACAACCAGCATGACAACCAGAATGCATCGCGTGCAATCATGACCGCCCGTTTATTCCCCCGCAACATGCCCATGCGTCGCGGTCAATTGTCGCGATAGCGCCGAATCCGCAAGCGGTTGACGCCCCCCTCCCCCGGTTTGATAATGCACATTGCGTAAGTTAAGGTCGCCGCGGCGCAAGCTGGAAACGGCGCCTTTTTGGCTGGATCGCGCTAATTATGAAAATTCGCCTGCTTTTCGTTCTATCCTTGCTCGTGTCGCTCATCCCGACCGCTCCGTCACTTGCGGCCGGCGATCGCTTTGCGCTGGTCATCGGCAATGCCAAATATCCGGACGCCGACGCTCCCCTGAAGGAACCGCTCAACGACGCGCGCGACGTCGCCGACGAGCTCAAGCGCGACGGCTTTTCCGTCGAGATCGGTGAGAACCTGACCGGCGACGGCATGCGCCGCGCCTTCGACAAGCTCTACGGCAAGATCAAGCCGGGGTCGGTGGCACTGGTGTTCTTCAGCGGCTTCGGCATCCAGTCCGCGCGGCAGAGCTATTTGCTGCCGATCGATGCGCAGATCTGGACCGAATCCGACGTGCGGCGCGACGGCATCAGCCTCGAAACCGTGCTCGGCGAGCTCAACACCCGCGGCGCCGGCGTCAAGATCGCGCTGGTCGATGCCTCCAGGCGCAACCCGTTCGAGCGCCGGTTCCGCAGCTTCTCGGCCGGCCTCACGCCCGTCATCGCGCCGAACGGCACGCTGGTGATGTATTCGGCGGCACTGGCCTCGGTGGTCTCGGACGCCGGCGGCGAGCACAGCCTGTTCGTCCAGGAACTCCTCAAGGAAATCCGCGTCCCCGACCTGATGGCCGAGGAGACGCTGAACCGCACCAAGATGGGCGTCACCCGCGCCTCCCGGGGCGAGCAGGTGCCGTGGATATCCTCGTCGCTGGCCGAGGATTTCTCCTTCATTCCAGGGGCCGGCGGGTCGCGCCCGACCACCACGCCGCCACCTGCGCCTCCCCCGCCGCCGGTCGTCGCCAACAACCCGCCGCCGACTCCACCCGCACCTTCACCGCCTCCGCCGCCGAAACCGGCCGAGACGGTGGCTGCGCCCGCTCCGTCACCGAAGCCGCAGGTCGAGGCTGCCTTGCCGCCGGCACCGCCGCCGCCTCCGCCTGTGATTCCGGCCGATCCCGCCACCGCTCCGACCATGGAGAGCGGGCCGAGTGCGGCCGCCCTGGCCGAGGACCCCACCATCAAGGGGCTGACCGCCAAGATCGCGGCCAATCCGGATGACGTGAACGCGCTTTACCGGCGCGGTCAGGTCTATGCCAGCAAGGGCGCCTACAGCCTGGCCATCAAGGATTTTGACGAGACGCTCCGGATCAACCCGAAGGACGTCGAGGCGCTGAACAATCGCTGCTGGACCCGCACCGTGGTCGGCGACCTCCAGGGCGCGCTGAAGGATTGCAACGAGGCCCTGCGGCTGCGACCGAACTTCGTCGACGCGCTGGACAGCCGGGGGCTCGTCAATCTGAAATCGGGGGCGGTCAAGAACGCCATCGCCGATTTCGAGGCCGCCCTGAGGATCAATCCGCGCTTGACCTCCTCGCTGTTCGGACGCGGGATCGCCAAGCAGCGCAACGGCTCGGCCCAAGAGGGCGCGCTCGACATCGCCAATGCCAAGGCGATGGACCCGAACATTGTTCAGGAATTCGCAAGCTACGGAGTGCGTTGATATTTTTTTGAATCGGGGCCGATGTGCCTCGAACCCGCGACGGCCCGGCGAAGACTAATCGAACGGATGCCGCAGGCCGTCCTTTCGGGAGGCTTATTGCAGGATTTTCGAACCGCACCAGCTGGCTGCGCAGGAGGGACTGGCTATGAGATTGGCTGCAAAGGGACTTACCGCAATCCTGTCCATCATCACCGTCGGCGCCGCGCTGTCGCTGACGATCCCGCTGGCATTCGCAGCCGACGACGGCAACAGCAAGAACGTCACCGAGGACGAGATCGTCCGCGCGCTGGCGCCGCCGCCGAAGAAGCCGCTGACCCGCGGCCTCTCGATCGCTCCGCAGGCCGATCCCGCACCGAGTGCCACGGAGACCAAGCTGATCCAGTCCGTGCGCGGCCGCTCGACACGGTCGCTGTCGTCGACCGAGCGTGAAGAAATCGCGTCGGCGGCCAAGGACAAGCCGAACATCGATCTGGAAATCACGTTCGACTACAACTCGGCCAATATCAGCGCCAAATCGCTTGCCTCGGTCCAGGCGCTCGGCCGCGCGCTGACCAGCCCCGACCTGAAAGGCTCGACCTTCGTGGTCGCCGGCCATACTGACGCCGCCGGAAGCGAGAGCTATAATCAGGATCTGTCGGAGCGCCGCGCGGATTCGATCAAGCGCTATTTGGTCGACAAATACAGCATCTCCGCGACCGACCTCGTCACGGTCGGCTACGGCAAGAGCAAGCTGAAGGACCCGGCCCAGCCGATGGCGGAAGTCAATCGTCGCGTGCAGGTCGTCAACATGGAAAACAAGACTACCGCATCGAAGTGACCACGACGTAATCCTTTGAAGTGACAAGTCGTGATGTGGTGTAAAGTCTCGCTCCCAGCGCGCGTCCCGCAGCCTTGCGGGACGCTGCTTTATTTCAGGGAAACGCTCTCCATGGGCCGCGCGCGGATGGCCGTGAGCCAGGCCAGGACGATCCGGCAATGAACCTCTCCCAATATCTCAAGCCAGCCGGAACGGTGATCTTCGTCGTCGCGCTCGGCGTCGGCTATTATCTGTTCGAGCACCGGCACCGCGCCGAGCCCAAGGAAACGCCGAGCGAGGCGCTGGTCATCGTGACCAAGTCGACCAATGCCTGCTTCTCCGACCTGGTCCGGGTGACCGGCTTCTTCGTGCCGCGCCGCGAAGCCGTGGTCGTCGCCGACCAGGAGGGATCCAGGGTCACCGACCTCTTCGTCACCGAAGGCACCCTCGTCACCGACAATCAGGAGCTGGCGCGCCTGACCGCACCGCCCCAGATTCCGGGCCAGCCGCCGCGGCCCGGCCCGCAAGGTCCGGTCTCGCTGAAGGCCTCTGCGCCGGGCCTCGTCACCGAGGTCCGCACCATCGTCGGCGCGCCGGCCTCGCCGCAGGCCGGCCCGATGTTCCGTATCGCCGTCAACAACGAGATCGAACTGGACGCGCAGGTGCCCGCGGTGCACATGGCCAAGCTCAGCTCCGGCGCGACCGTGCGCATCAGCCGCGACAACGCGCCCGATTTGATCGGGCGGGTCAGGCTAGTCGCGCCCGAAATCGATCGCGCCACCCAGCTCGGCCGCGTGCGCATCAGCGTCACCAACAATCCCTCGCTGAAAGTCGGCGTGTTCGCCCGCGCCTCGATCGACGCCAAGCGAAGCTGCGGCGTCGCGGTTCCCAAGACCGCGATCGACCATCTCACCGTGCAGGTCGTCAAGAGCAACATTGTCGAGACGCGCAAGGTACGGGTCGGGCTGTCTTCGGACAGCGCGACGGAAATCCTGGAAGGCCTCAATGTCGGCGAGATCGTCGTCGCCGACGCCGGCTCTTCGCTGCATGACGGCGACCAGATCAAGACCATGTTCGCTGATGAACTCGATCGCACGCGGGTACGCTGATGGCTCTCAATATCTCGGCATGGTCGATCCGCAATCCGCTGCCGTCGGTCGTATTTTCCATCATCCTCCTGATCCTCGGCTGGGTGTCCTTCACCAAGCTCGCGGTGACGCGGCTACCCTCGGCCGACATTCCCGTGATCTCGGTCGCGGTATCGCAGTTCGGCGCGGCACCCGCCGAGCTCGAATCCCAGGTCACCAAGACGGTTGAAGACGCCGTCTCCGGTGTCGAAGGGGTCAGGCACATCACCTCGCAGATCACCGACGGCCTGTCGGTGACGACAATCCAGTTCGCGCTGGAAACCAACACCGACCGCGCGCTCAACGACGTCAAGGACGCGGTGACGCGCGTGCGCTCGAACCTGCCGCAGAACGTCACCGAGCCGCTGATCCAGCGCGTCGATGTCATCGGCCTGCCGATCGTCACCTATGCCGCGATCTCGCCCGGCAAGACGCCGGAGCAGCTCTCCTATTTCGTCGACGACGTGGTCAAGCGCGCGCTGCAAGGCGTGCGCGGCGTCGCCCAGGTCGAGCGCATCGGCGGTGTCGAGCGCGAGATCCTGGTCTCGCTCGATCCCGACCGCCTGCAGTCGATGGGGCTGACGGCCGTCAACGTCAGCCAGAGCCTGCGCGGCACCAATGTCGACGTCGCCGGCGGCCGCGCCGAGATCGGCAAGAACGACCAGGCGATCCGCACCCTCGCCGGCGCCAAGACGCTGAGCGATCTCGCCGGCACCATGATTCCGCTGTTCGGCGGCGGCGAGGTCCGGCTCGACGATCTCGGCACCGTCACCGACACCATCGCAGACCGCCGTACCTTCGCCCGCTTCAACGGCGAGCCGATCGTCGCGCTCGGCATCAAGCGCTCCAAGGGTGCCAGCGACGTGAAGGTCGCCGAGGCCGTGCAGAAGCGCATCGACACGCTCAAGGCCACTTATCCCGACGTCGACCTGAAGGTGATCGACACCTCGGTCGAATATACCAATGGCAATTACCACGCGGCGATCTCGACCCTGTTCGAAGGCGCCATCCTCGCCGTCGTCATCGTGCTGTTGTTCCTGCGCGACCTGCGCGCCACCATCATCGCCGCGATCTCGCTGCCGTTGTCGATCTTCCCGGCATTCTGGGCGATGGACCTGCTCGGCTTCTCGCTCAACCTCGTCAGCTTCCTCGCCATCACGCTGTCGACGGGTATTCTGGTCGACGACGCCATCGTCGAGATCGAGAACATCGTCAGGCACATGAACATGGGCAAGTCGCCCTATCGTGCCGCCCTGGAAGCCGCCGACGAGATCGGCCTCGCGGTGATCGCGATCTCGCTGACGATCATCGCAATCTTCGCGCCCGCGAGCTTCATGTCGGGCATCGCCGGACAGTTCTTCAAGCAGTTCGGCATCACCGTCTCGGTACAGGTGTTCTTCTCGCTGCTCGCGGCGCGCTTCGTCACGCCGGTGCTCGCCGCCTACTTCCTCAAACATAGCAATCACCAAGAGCCGCCGCCCGGCCGCGTGCTGCGGTCCTATCACAGGCTCGTGGCCTGGTCGGTGAAGCACTATTTCATTACGGTGCTGGTCGGCTTCGGCGTCTTCGCCGCCTCGATCTGGAGCATTACGCTGCTGCCGCAGGGTTTCCTGCCGGCGCAGGACAGCTCGCGCTCGTTGGTTGCGCTCGAGCTGCCGCCGGGCACGCAGCTCGCCTACACCGAAAAAGTCACCGAAGACATCGTGGCGCGCCTGCGCAAGCGGCCCGAGGTGAAGAGCATCTTCGTCGACGGCGGCCGCGTTCCACCGGGGACCCAGGAAGTCCGGCGCGCCGCCTTGATCATCAATTACACGCCCAAGGACAGCCGCGACATCACCCAGCGCGAGCTCGAATTCTCGATCAGCCAGGAGCTGGAGAACATTCCAGACATCCGCTTCTGGTTCCTCGACGAGAACGGCCTGCGCGCCATCTCGCTGGTCGTGACCGGCGCAGACGCCAACATCGTCAACAACGTCGCCAGCGAACTCGCGACGCAGATGAAGCGGATTCCCACCATCTCCAACGTGATCTCGGAAACCACGCTGGAGCGGCCCGAGCTGCGCGTCGAACCGCGCGCCGATCTCGCCGCACGGCTCGGCGTCTCGACCGAAAGCCTATCGCAGACCATCCGCGTCGCCACCATCGGCGACGTCGGCCCCGCGCTTGCCAAGTTCGACGTTGGCGACCGTCTGGTGCCGATCCGAGTGCAGCTCGAGGATGCCGCGCGCGGCAATCTGAAGACGCTCGAACAGTTGCGCGTGCCGCTCGGCGAGCACGGCGAGAAGGGCGGCGTGCCGCTGTCCGTCATCGCCGACGTCAAGCTCGACCAGGGTCCGACCAGCATCAACCGTTACGATCGCGAGCGACAGGCGACCGTCGCGGCCGATCTCGTCGGCTCCGCCGCGCTCGGCGACGCCACCAAGAAGATCTACGATCTGCCGGTCATGAAGAGCCGACCGAAGGGCGTGAAGGTCTCCCCCTCCGGCGACGCCGAAAGCCTGAACGAACTGTCCGAAGGCTTTGCCACCGCGATCACGGCGGGCCTGATGATGGTCTACGCCGTTCTGGTGCTGCTGTTCGGCACCTTCCTGCAGCCGATCACCATTCTGTTCTCGCTGCCGCTCTCGATCGGCGGCGCGATCGCGGCCCTGCTGATCACCGGCAAGCAGCTCACGACACCGGTGTGGATCGGCATCCTGATGCTGATGGGTATCGTCACCAAGAACGCGATCATGCTGGTGGAATTCGCCATCGAATCCATTCACGCCGGCACACCGCGCGAAGAAGCCATGATCGACGCAGGCATGAAACGCGCTCGCCCGATCGTGATGACCACGATCGCGATGGCCGCGGGCATGATGCCCAGCGCGCTCGCGGTCGGCGCGGGCGGCGAGTTCCGCTCGCCGATGGCGCTCGCGGTGATCGGTGGCCTGATCTTCTCGACCATCCTGTCGCTGGTGTTCGTGCCCGCGATGTTCATGGTGATGGACGATCTCGGCGCCCTGATCTGGCGCTTCGCCAAGCGGCTGGTCGTGCACAGCGAAGATGCGGAGGGCGCAAGTCATCACGGAGCTGCGCCGGCCGAAGCGAGGCCGCGGCCGAAGAACATCGTGCACCCTGCGGCGGAGTAGATGTGCACCAGCGTCAAGCACACGAGGCAGTTCAGCGAGCGCCATCCGAGAACCCGACATAGCGGAGGATCGTCTTCGCTACCAGGCATTCAGACGTACCGGTCGTGCTGTGCCGATCGAGGTCGTTAAAGCGTGGGTCGCGAGTTGAGACTCTTCTGACGAACTCCTTCGCCCCGATAGCGACCCAGCCTAACGGCCCCCCTACTCGTTGCGCGCGATCGCCGTCAGCTTGGTCATGTTCCGCAGCAGGATGCGGCCGCGCTGGAGATCGAGGATCGCTTCCTTGCGCCAGGCCTGAAGCTGGCGGTTGACGCTCTCGCGGGCGGCGCCGACGAAGACGCCGAGTTGCTCCTGCGAGATGTGCACCTCCGAGCCGAAATCGGCGGCGAGCGCGCAGAGGCGCCGCGCGAGGCGAACCGGCAGCGGCTGGAGCATGGACTCTTCCATGCGCTCGCTCTGCCAGCGGATGCGCTGGCAGAGCAGCGCGATGATCTTGATCCCGACTTTCGGCTCGCGTTCGAGGAAGGCGAGAAAGTCTTCGCGCCGCAGCACGAACAGCTCGCTGGCTTCGCCCGCGGTGGCGTCCGCAGTGCGGCTCTGGCCATCCAGCACCGCAACCTCGCCGAACAGGTCGCCGGGCCCCATGAAGTTCAGCGTCAGGCGGCTGCCGTCGGAGGCGCCGGTCTCGATACGGACCTGGCCTCGGCGCACGCCGAACAGCGCATCGCCTGGGTCGCCCTTCTGGAACAGCACCTCGCCATTCCCCAGATGCTGGGTGTGGCAGAGATTCGCCAGCCGCTGGAGTTCGTCTGCGCCGAGATCGGCGAACATCGCATTCATCTTGAGGATGACCGCAAATTCGGCCTGCTTGCTCATTTCAATATCCTTGTGAATTTCGTTGGCAAATCGCTTGGAACCATCAACATCAAGATCGCGTAAAACCGCGCCCGGGAAGTGTGCCATAAGTCACATAACTTTGCAGCACCCCCAGACTATTTTTACGTGCTTGGAGCCGCTTCCCGTCCCGGGATAAACTCAGGAGCCAAGGACGGGTGCAAATGACGGTCATGTGCCGGATTCGACGCCGATCGTCCGCCGCTGGAAAGTCGATATGAGAGCCGTGAAATTCGCCGGCGCGGCGGTGGCCGCAATCGTCATCGTGATCGCACTCCTGCTGGTGGTCGGGATCCCCTCGGGCTTCCTGAGTTCGACGATTGCCTCGCGTGTCGAGAGCGCGACCGGCTATCGCCTGTCGGTCGACGGCACCACTAGAATCAGTTTGTGGCCGACGCTGAACGTGACGCTGAACGACCTCACGCTTGCCGACCCCAAGGACCGCAGCGGCATCACGCGCCTGTCCATCGACAGCGTGCGGGCCGACATGTCGCTCTCAAGCGTCTGGTCGGGCCGCCCGAAGATCAGCGAGCTCGTCGTCACCCATCCCGTGCTCTACCAGCCGCTGCTGCGTGAGCGCCTGCCGAATGCCGGCGGCACGTCGAAGCCGGTCGCGCTCGATCTCGACGGCGCCGCCATCGATCGCATCAAGGTCACCGATGGCGAGATCGCATTCGCGCGCGTGCGCGATCGCGTCGAGAGCCGCATCAGCGCCGTCAATGCCGATGCGATCGTCGGCCGCGACCGCAAGTTCAACATCACCGGCACCGCACGGGTCGGCGAGCATCCGACCAAATTCGACATCAAGGCGACCACGCCAGCGCCGCCGGCCGACCGACCGACCATTCCGGTGGATTTCGCCATCGACATGCCGGACGTGCTGAAGTCCCGGCTCGCGGGCCATGCCGAGATGCGGCTGAGCGGCGATGTCGTGATGATCAACGGCCTGAATGGCACGCTCGGCGATGGCGCGTTCAATGGCTGGGCCTCGGTCGATATCGCGAGCAAGCCTCTCGTCAAGCTCGATCTCGACTTCCAGCGGCTCGCGATCCCGCTGGCGAAATCGCCGGAAGGCGCGTCCGGGCAGCCCTGGAGCGATGCGCCGATCGACGTCTCCGGGCTCAACTATGTCGATGCGCAGATCAGGATCTCCGCGCATGAGGCGGTGATCGGCGAGGCACGCCTCGCGCCGCTGGCGGTCGATGCAAAACTCGCCGGCGGCGTGCTGAAGGCCGGCACCGCCAATCTCGGCGCCTATGGCGGCCAGGTTACGGGCGAATTGATCCTGGATGCGACCAGCGGCGCGCCGAGCTTTGCCATGCATTCCGACCTCGCCGGCGTGCGCGCGCTGCCGCTGCTGCAGGGCCTCGCCGAATTCGACCGGATCGACGGCAAGCTGCAGGCCAAGCTCGCGCTGCGCAGCGCCGGCAGCAGCCAGCGCGCGCTGATGGCGAACATGCAGGGCACGGCCTTCGTCAATTTCCAGGACGGCGCCATTCGCGGCATCAACGTCGCACAGATGATCCGCTCGCTGACATCGGGCACGCTGTCCGGCTGGCAGGAAAACGGAGACAGCAGTCGGGAGCAGAGCACGGATTTGTCGCAGCTCTCGGCGTCGTTCCGGATCGACAAGGGCCAGGCGGTGACCACCGATCTCAACTTGACCGGACCGCTCGTCCGCGTGACCGGTGCCGGCACGATCGCACTCGACACCAAGATGATGGGCTTTCGCGTCGAGCCGAAACTGGTGATGACGACCGAAGGCCAGGGCCGCGCCGCCGAGCCGGTCGGCTTCGGCATTCCCGTGATGATCCAGGGCACCTGGTCGCAGCCGCGAATCTATCCCGACATGGCCGGCATGCTGGACAATCCGGACGCCGCCTATGCCAAGCTGCGCGAGATGGGCAGGGGGCTGTTCGGCGCTGATGGGGCCGGGCTCGGCAATATTTTGGGCAGCCTTGGTCTCGGGGGAGCCACCGCGCCGGGTGGCGGTAATGCCGCCGGCACTGCCAATCCGCAAAGCCAGCAGCCCGCCGGACAGAACAATTTGCTCGGCGGCCCCCTGGGGGAGGCGCTCGGCAATCTGATCCAGCAGGGACTTTCCGGTGGCGCGGGAAACGGCACCGGGACCGGGACTGCCACCGGCCGCAGCCGCAGCCTGCCTGCAGCGCCATCCGCACTGATGCCGCAAGCCTCGCCGGCGTCCCCCGCCCTGGAGGACCCGCCGGCGGCGCAGCAGGACAGCCAGCCGATGAACGACGTGCTGCGGCAGCTCTTTAATCGATGATTGCAGGACCAAAGCGCTGGACTCCAGCCCTCCCTTGCCAAGGCGATCCCCTTACATCGGCGTCCCCGGCCGCGGCTTCCTCCAAACGGATGAGACTGCGACAATTCACCATGCTTCCGCCTGCCAGCATCCAAGGGAGTAACCGAGGCCGGTAACCACGCCGGGTGCTCGGCCGTCCCTTGACCAGTCCCTTCACAGTCCCCTGGGACCAAATTGTGCTAGAAGGCTCGCAGGGTCCGTGCGGCCCGTAGCGCCGGCGCCGATGGCGGCGCGAGAGGATCGGGATGGCAGGAGCGAACGACAAGACACGGTTTCTGCGCGAGGGCCTGTTCGCCAAATACGTCGTCTCTCTCGTCGGCCTCGTCGTGTTCGTGCTTGCCGTCAACGGCGCGATGGAGAGCTGGATCTCCTACCGCGCCACCAAGACACAGCTGACCGACGGTCTCGAGGACAAGGCGCAGGCTGCCGCGCGGCGGATCGAGCAGTCGATCTCGGAACTCGAGCGCCAGATCAGCTGGGTGACGCGGGCGAGCCAGGACACACTCGAGAAGCGCCGCGCCGACTACGCCCAACTGCTGCACCAGGTCTCGGTCGTCACTCAGCTGTTCCAGCTCAACGGCGACGGCCGCGAGGTGCTGCGCGTCTCGCGCCAGTCGACCACGACCGGCAGCAATGCCGACCTCTCCCGCGACATGCGCTTCACCGACACCGTCGCCCGCGGCGTCAGCTACGCGCCGGCCTGGTTCTCCGACCGGACGCCGTTCATGTCGATCTCGGTGGCGCATTCCGGTTTCAACGCCGGCGTCACCGTGGCCGAGCTCGACCTCAGCTTTCTCTCCGAGTACCTCATCGACGCCCAGGTCGGCAAAGCCGCCTTCGCCTATGTGGTTGATCCGCGCGGCCGCGTGCTGGCGACGTCCTCGAAAGGCCCCGAGATCGGTAAGGATTTGTCGAAGCTGCCGCAGGTTGCGGCCGCGGTCGCACCGGGCCACGAGCCCGACAATTCGGGCACCGACTTCAACGGCCATGCGGTGATGAGCGCCGCGAGCACCGTGCCGAAGCTCGGCTGGAGCGTGATGTTCGAGCAGCCGGCCACGCAGGCCTTGATGCCGATCCGCGACCAGCTGATGCGCATTGCGCTTTTGATCGGCATGGGCCTGCTGGTCGCAATCCTTGCCGGCACGCTTCTGGCGCGCCGCATGATCATTCCGATCACGGCGCTGCGCGACGGCGCGCACAAGCTCGGCGAAGGCGATTTCAGCCATCGCATCGAGGTGCACACCGCGGACGAGCTGGAAGATCTCGCCGGCCAGTTCAACCGCATGGCCGACCAGATCCAGGAGACCTATTCGGACCTGGAGACCAAGGTCGAGGAGCGCACCCGCGATCTCGCGCAGTCGATCAACGAGCTCAAGGTGCTGGAAGAGGTCGGCCGCGCGGTCGCCGCCTCGCTCGATCTCAACGCCGTGCTGCCGACGATCGCGGCGCGCGCGATCGAGATCACCCATGCCGATGCGGTGCTGATCTACGGCTATGACGCTGAGATGCGCCGCTTCAATCTGGTCGAGGCCAACGGCATCGACAAATCCGCCGACGGCGCCCATGTCACCATCGACGAAGGCCAGGATATCCTGAGCGATGCGGCCGGGAGCGGCGAACCGATCGCGATCGCCGATCTCGACCAGGCCTCCGAGCAGCCGCTGCGCGACGTCGCGGTCGAGGCCGGCTTCCATTCGGTGCTGGTGGTGCCGCTGGTGGACCAGCAGGGCACGCTCGGCTCGCTGGTGGTGCTGCGCCGCGCCAGCGGCGAGTTCGCCGCCAGCATCATCGGCCTGATGCGCACGTTCGCCAACCAGGCCGTGCTGGCGATGCGCAATGCGCGGCTGTTCACCGAGGTCGACCACAAGGGCCGCGAACTCGCGGCTGCGCACGAAACCGTGCAGCAGCAGGCCGCAAAGCTCCAGGAGCAGACCGAGCAGCTGCGCAACTGGAATCGCTCGCTGGAAGAGCGGGTCGAGAAGCAGTTGGGGGAGATCGGCCGCATCAAGCGGCTCGAACGTTTCCTCGCGCCGCAAGTCGCGCAACTGATCGCCTCGTCCGACGGCCACGATGCGCTGCTCGACAGCCATCGCCGCGAGGTCACCGTCGTGTTCTGCGATTTGCGCGGCTTCACCTCGTTCACCGAGGCGACCGAGCCGGAAGAGGCGATGAACGTGCTGCGCGAATATCACGCCGCGCTCGGCGAGCTGATCCACCGCTATGAAGGCACGCTCGACCGCTTTGCCGGCGACGGCGTGATGATCCTGTTCAATGCGCCGATTCAGTTCGCCGACCATACCAAGCGCGCCGTGAAGATGGCGGTCGAGATGCGCGACACGATCGGCAAGCTGACCGAGAAATGGAAGAACCGCGGCCACTCGCTCGGCTTCGGCGTCGGCGTCGCCATGGGCTACGCCACGCTCGGCCAGATCGGCTTCGAGCAGCGGCTGGAATATGCCGCGATCGGCAGCGTCACCAATCTCTCCTCCCGCCTCTGCGACGAAGCCAAGGCCGGCCAGGTCGTCGTCAGCCGCCGCGTCTACGGCATGGTCGAGCCTTGGGTCGAAGCCCGCGCGCTCGACGATCTCGTGCTCAAGGGCTTCAACCACCCCGTGCTCGCGATGGAGATCCTGTCGTGGCGCGAGGAGGTGGAGAGCGTGGTGGATGCCGCCGCGGCAAGGCGAAGAGGGTAGCCACAACAAAAAACTGCGAAAACAACCCCATGCACAGTAGCAGGGGCCTGCAAGATCAATGACTTACGCGGGCACGGAATTGGCTGGAGGCGGTGCGGTTGATCACACCCCGCGCTTCGGCCCGATCGCCTCGAAGCCGGCCTTCTGCTCGTCGCTTAAGTCAGCTTCGAAATCGTCGAGCGCGTCACTGACGCCGTTCACCGCTTGCAGCATCGTCTGCAGCCGCGCCTTCACGGCGGTGAGGCGTGCCTGTGGTGTCGGTGGGGCCTGTGACGGACAGGCGCTGAGCGTTTCCATGGTGCGCAGTGTGGTGTCCTGGAGCACGTCGAGGCGGGCGCGGGCGGTGTCCTCGAGCTTGAGCGTGGAGGCGATCTCGGCCGCGGGCCATTGCTGCTGCACGAGCTGCTCGTATTGGCGCTGCAGCTTCTCGTCGTAGCGGGGATCGCTGTCCGCCTGGCAGGCCGACGCCGCCTCGGGATTCTTTTGCTGGATCGACGCGAGCGCGGCGCGGCGCTCCTTGGCCAGGCCATCGAGCTTGGCCTTCTGGTCGTCGTCGAGGAGGTCGAGGAATTTTGCGAGCGAAGGTGCGACGGCGTCCGTTGCCTTGATCATGGCCTCGATGCGCTCGCGCATCAGGCCGAGGCGCTCGATGGCCATCGCGGGGACCTGCGTCGGACAGGCGGCGCGGATGGTGTCGCGCGCGGATGCCCACGCGGTGGCGAGCTCGTCGAGCGCTGTGCGCTGCAATTCATTCGGCTGCACGGCAGCGGCGATGCGATCGACCGGCAGGCCGCCGGTGTCGCTGGCATCGCAGACAGTCTCTGCGGTCGGGACCCGCCGTCCGCGCCGGCCCTGCGGCGTGGTGTAGGCCGCAAGCTCGGTGGCCGCATAGGGCGCGAAGATCGCGGCATAGATGTCGCCATAGCCGTAGAGCGAGAGGCTGGTCGTATCGCCGAGGATGATCGCGGTGGTGAGATCGTCATGCGCGAATGGCCAGAACACCGGGCCGACCCAGCCGTAGCTGCCGTCGGGATGGCGCCACCAGCCCTGCGGACGACGGCCGCCACGCCAGCCCGACAGCGCAGCTTGCGCGGTCATCGCCGCACGGAGCACGTATGGATTCGCAGGCTGGCCGCGCTCTGCGCCGCGAGGATCTTGCGACCTCAACGCTGCGGAGCGGTATCGGCTGCCCCGCACCGCCATGCGGGCATGGCGCAAGCGAGACATGCCGATCATGTGGCCGACGGCAAAGCGCGCAACACCGAGCGGGCCGCCGCGGAAGCCGAACTGCGCCTCGGCGCGACCTGGCAACAGCACGGCCAGAATCACGAGGGTTACGCCTGATAGCGCCAGCCCCAGCCTTGGCCTGAGTGCCAAGCGTGATCTCGACATGACCACTGACCTGTCCACCTTGGCCCTCCTCCGGCGCCAAGCGCACATCGCGTCGCATCACCATGACGCGCGAGGGAACCAAATGTTCCGGAAGCGTACAGGGCAAAGCGTCGCAACGCGCCCCGGCAGAGCCGATGCGGTGTTACTCCGCCTTTTGCGGCAGCACGAAGGTTTGGCCGGGATAGATCAAATTGGGATTGTGGATCTTGGCGCGGTTGGCGTTGTAGATCACCGCAAAGCGGGCGCCGTCGCCGTAAGCGAGCCGGCTGAGCGCCCACAGGCTGTCGCCGCGAGAGATCACCCGGCTGCCGCCTGTTTCCGCCGCTGCTCCGCTGACGGCGTCCGCCGGCGAGGCCGATGCAACGGTCGTGGCCGCGGGCGCCCGCGCCATGACCCCCGATCCGCCCTTCGGTTTCGGTGCGCCCATCAATCTCGGCCGGGCTGCGGGCCTGTCCGACACCGATGCCACGACATCCGACTTGTCGTCGGGCTTCTCGGCCTTCGCCTCTTGTTTCGCCTCTTGCCGCGCGACCGGTGCAGGGCGAGCGGGCGGCGGTGCGGCTTCGGCGATGACGACCGGCATGCTGCGGCCGGATTGCGTGACGGTGCCGTCAGGCGATTTCGCCCGCAAGGTCAGCTCGTAGGAACCGGCGGGAAGCTGCGGCGGCGTCATCACGAATTGGCCCGACGCATCCGCCACGACTGTGTCGATCGGCTTGCCGTCGCGCAGCAGCTCGACCTTGGCACCCGGCGTCGCCCGGCCCGCGATCACCGCCGCCTCGCCGTGATCGTCGACGCGTGCAACGTCGAAGCGGGGGCCGGTATCCGCAATCGCCGGCGGCGGCTTGACCGGTGCAAGATCGGCAAGCGCGGCCGTGACCTGCTTTTGCGTCTCGGCCAGCGCACCCGCCTTCGTTTCAGCGGGGGACGCGGCCGGCACCGGCGGCGCGCTTGCGGCCAGCTTGGGCTCTTCCGGCTTGAGTTCCGGCTTGAGTTCCGGCTTGGGTTCGACCTTCTGTTCGACCTTGGCCTCCGGCTTGGCGGCGACCACGGAATCGGTCTTGGCCCCGATCGGCAGCATGCGACGCAGCTCGGTGGGGCCGATCACCAGCACGGTGCCGCCCACCGCGAGCAGACAGAATGCAATGAAGGCCTTGGTCGCGGTCACCATCGGAAACGAACCTTGATCAGGAAGAACCTAGCAAATCAATCGAGCCGGCAAGGTGCGCCGTTTTGGCCACGGCAGCAAGACGGTCGATGGGATGATGCGCCGGCACGCCGGGATGAACCGGCGCACCCCCGCCGGCGTCAAATGATCGAGGCCGCATCGCGGCATTTTTCTTGAGGAATTTTTTCCGTGACCGCATTTTGCCGTCCCGCACAATGGCTGGTGGTTGCCCTCATCCTGGCCGCAACTCCGGCGCTCGCCGCTTCCGGCCCGCCGTCTGGCTTCGCTCTCACTGACGATGCCGATCTAGCCTTCACCTCGCCCGACAAAGCCACCAAGATCGAGCAGTACATGAAGGACAGCGGAGATTTCGACGTCAAATGGCAGGCCTGGGCGAGGCGTGGCGACCAGATGACGGAGCTGAAGCCCGAGCAGGGCTACGGCGCCGGCTTCCGCTTCACCCCCGACTCGCAATGGCTGGTGCGGATGCAGAAGACCGGCTCCGGCGAGCAGGACCTCTATCTCTACCATGTCGACAAAGGCGCCTTCGTCAGCGTGACGAAGACCTCGTTCAGCGATCTGGCCTGGGCCTATTTCCACAGCCGGCCGGACACGGGGAAGATGAAGCTCGACTACCACATCTCGGCCAATCTCGTGAAAGGCACCGAAGAGGCCTATCGCGGGCTTGGCGTGCACTGGCCGGACAACCGTTACCTTGTGATCTCGGGCGAAATGGACAAGCACCCGAAGAACGTCGCCGTGAAGGGATTGGCCGACTGGCGCTGCCGCTATGATCTCAAGACCGGGACCTTCGACGTGCCGGCGATGTTCGCCAAGACCAATGCGGAAGCGTTGCGATGGGAAATCCGACGCTGAGGGAACCATGGCCCCGCACCTTCAGACAAGCGATGGAACCAACCCTCTGATTCCATTCCGATTCATGTTTTCCTAACCCTCACTGGTAACGTGGTCTTGTCGGTTTTGCCGCATCTTGCATCCCACGGGAGGGCTGCATGGGCACATCGATCCGATGGAGCGCGCGCATGCGCGCGTTGCTGCGCCGTTGGCGCGGCGCGCCGCTGACATGGCTGATCGCAGGGGGCTTCGTGCTGATGGCCGCAATGGCGATCGGCACCGCGCTCACCGTCGACCGCTTCCGGCAGAATGCGATCGAAAGCGGCCGCGACAGCGTGGAGAGCGCGGTCCGGTTGCTCGCGCGCCATTTCGACCGCGAGTTCGAGGACTTCGCGGTGCTGCAGAAGAGCATCATCGCCGAGCTCGAAAGCCATGGTATCGACTCCGCCGACGTCTTCCGCAGCGAGATGGGCACGCTCGCTGTGCACGAGGCGCTGCGCGCCAAAGCCAGCGGCTGGTCGGACGTCGCCGGCGCCAACGTGTTCGACGCCAAGGGCGTGCTGATCAACTCGTCGCGGCGCTGGCCGGCCGCCGATGTTTCAGTTGCCGACCGCGGCTATTTCAATCGCCTCAAGAACGATCCGGCGTCGCAGGAAGAGATCGAGGTCGTGCCGGGACGGTTGGGCAGCGGACCGGCGATCGTGTTCGCGCGCCGCGTCTCCGGTCCCCACGGCGAATTCCTTGGGCTGGTCTCGCGCGCGATCACGCCCGACCAGCTCGAATCCTTCTTCGCCTCGAGCGGGCTCGGCGAGGATTCCTCGATCGCGATGCACCACCAGAACGGCCAGCTGCTGGCGCGCATTCCGCATGTGGAGGCGATGATCGGGCAGAATTTCCGCAACGGCACGCGCGAGCAGATGGCGGTGTTCGAGCGCACCTTCGTCACGACCCAGCTCGCAAGCCCGATCGACGGCAAGGATCGCATCGTCGCCGCACGCCTCCTGACCGGCGAGCCGCTGGTGGTGGTTGCGACCAAGTCGCTGGATGCGACGCTGGCAACATGGCACACGCAGACCAAATTCTTCGTGACCGTCGCCGTGCTGTCGATCGGCCTGCTCGTGCTGACGCTTTATTCCATCTTCCGCCAGATGACGCGCCGGCTCGCCGTGGAGAAGCAGCAGCTCGACACCGCGATGAACACGATGACGCAGGGCTTGCTGATGTTCGACCAGGACCAGCGGCTGATCGTCTGCAACCGCCGCTACATCGAGATGTACGGGCTGTCGGCCGAATTGGTGAAGCCCGGCGCGTATTTCCGCGACGTGATTCAGCATCGCCATGACACCGGCTCGTTCGACGGCGACGTCGATTCCTATTGCGACGGCATTCTGGGCAGCGTCGGCCAGACCCACAGCGCGATAGTCGAGACCTCCGATGGCCGCCTGATCGAGATCAAGAACCAGCCCGGCGCCGGCGGCGGCTGGCTCGCGACCCATGACGACGTCACCGAGCGCATCCGCGCCGACGAGCGCATCGCGCATATGGCGCATTACGACGCCCTCACCGACCTGCCCAACCGCGTGCTGATGCGCGGCCATCTGGAGCGGCGCGTCGCCGAGCTTGCCCAGGGCAAGCCGTTCGCGATCCTCTATATCGACGTCGACGAGTTCAAGGGCGTCAACGATTCGCTGGGCCACGAGGTCGGCGACGAGCTGCTGCGCCAGGTCGCGAACCGCCTGCGCGCCTGCGTCAGCGGCAGCGACATGGTCGCACGGCTGGGCGGCGACGAATTCGCCATCGTCAAGGCCGGCAGCCGCGACGAGGCCGAACTGACCGCCCTCGCCGAGCAGATCCTGAAGGCGCTGCGCGCCCCCGTGGACTGCAACGGCCAGGAAATCCCGACCGATGCCAGCATCGGCATCGCGATCGCCCCCGACCACGGCGACAATCTCGACGATCTGCTCAAGCGCGCCGATCTCGCGATGTATGCGGCGAAATCCGAGGGCCGCCGCACGTTCCGTATCTTCGCGCCCGAACACGACGCCAAGGCGCGGCTGCGCCGCCAGCTCGAGTTCGATCTGCGGCAGGCGCTGGCCCGCGGCGAGTTCGAGGTGCACTACCAGCCGCTGGTCGATCTCGCGGCCAATGTCGTCACCGGCTGCGAAGCGCTGCTGCGCTGGCACCATCCGGAACGCGGCATGGTCTCGCCCGCCGACTTCATCCCGGTTGCGGAAGAGACCGGATTGATCGGCGAGATCGGCGAATGGGTGCTGAGGCAGGCCTGCCTCGAGGCGGCCTCCTGGCCCGGCGACATCCACATCGCGGTCAACGTCTCACCGGTGCAGTTCCGCTCGCGGACGCTGGCGCTGAAGGTCGCAGCCGCACTCGCCGAGTCGGGTCTCGCGCCCGGACGGCTCGAGCTCGAGATCACCGAGACGGTCCTGATCCGCGACGACCAGGAGGCGCTGACGATCCTGCAGCAGCTGCGCGAGCTCGGCGTGCGCATCGCGCTCGACGATTTCGGCACTGGTTATTCGTCGCTGAGCTATTTGCATCGTTTCCCGTTCGACAAGATCAAGATCGACCGCAGCTTCATCAGCGACATCGGTCAGTCGGAAGATTCCTCGCCGATCGTGCAGGCGGTGGTGCACATGGCCGCCGCCCGTCACATGGCGACGACCGCGGAAGGCGTCGAGACCGAAGCGCAGCGCGCGGTGCTGCTCCAGCTCGGATGCAGCCAGATGCAGGGCTGGCTGTTCAGCCCGGCCGTGCCGGCCGCGAAACTGAAGCAGCTGTTGTCGGCGCAGGCGGCCGCGGCCTAGCGGCGCACTGCCGCACGCTTTGTCATCAACATCTCTGTCCACTCCCGCCCGCCGTGCGTTCGCGAAAGCGCCGGCCGGCTTGGAGCAGGATCGGACAAAACATGGCGGGTTCAGGAAATACGCCCGGCAGCCACGGCGCCTAGAACACGCGCCGTTCCGTACAAATACGGACGACTGATCGAAAGCCCGAGCTGATCAGCAGGAGCCACATCATGACCGGGAACACTGCACTCATGCGCAATCCCTCGCACAAGGGCTTGCCGCCCGCACCCGACGTACAGCCTGACGATCGCTCGACGTCCGAGCGGCGCGCCGCCGACGCGGAGATGGCGCGCGTGCTCAGAACCGAGCCGTTTCGCATGGCCTTGGACTCCTCCGGCGCGGGGATCGCGCATTGGAAACATGATGCGCTGCACGACGTCGTCGAGCCCATGCGCCACCACGTGATCATGGCGCATAAAGGCGTGATGCAGCGCATGGAGCGGCGCTCGGGAAAATCGATCGCGATCGGCACGTTTCGTCCGGGGGTCGTGAACATCGTTCCGGAAGGGTCGAGCTCCCGATGGGACATTCCGAAGCCCGTCGACGTCGTGCAGCTTTACCTTCCCGACGCAACGCTGCAGCGCGTCGCTGGCGAGGCCGGGACCGCCGGGACCGCCGAATTGATTGAGCGAACGGCGCATCCCGACACCATCACGTCCCGACTGCTCCTGAGCGCCGCGGATTCGCTGGGGGGCCATGGCGTCCTTGATGCGCTGTTCCGGCATCAGCTCACGGATCTTCTGGCCACGCGCCTTTTGGCTGCGCATGCAGGCTCGCCAACCACGTTCCAGCCGACCATGGGCGGGCTGGCGCCGAAGGTCCTGCTCCGTGCGATCGAACGATTGCGCTGCGATAGCGAAGCGGATGTCTCGCTCGATGCGCTGGCGTCCGATGCCGGACTGTCGCGCTTCCATTTCTGCCGGTCCTTCAAGGAGAGCACCGGGCTATCGCCGCATGCCTGGCTGCGTCAGCACCGGCTCGAGCAGGCCATGAACATCTTGCGGGAGAGCGACGAATCGATCGTCTCGGTCGCCGCGGCGCTTGGTTACTCCTCGCAAACGGCCTTCGCCGCAGCATTCAAGAAGCTGACGGGCGAGACGCCGAGCGATTGGCGCAGGCGTATGCGTTAGCAGCAATCTCTCGACAGCGACGGCAATCGCGCTGGGGCAACGGCAAATCGGGTCAGCTACATCATCTCCATGTCCAGACCAATCGAGGGAGACCAAAGATGACCTGGAAAAACTTCGTCAGCCGACGGCTGATTGCCTCACGCCGCCGAAGCCTCGCGACCGCAACCCTGTACGGACTCTCGCTGGCCGTTCGCTTCACGTCGGCGACGGGCGAGGAAGTGGAAATTCCGGCTTACACCATGCACCCGGCACAACCGCCCGTTTCCATCATGATCCGAAATGGCGCCGGCCTTCCCTATCAGGACTGGAGTCGAAGTGAGCTTCAGCCCGTCGTCTTAGGTTACGGCCGGCCGCCGAATCTGCAGGCACGCTGCATCGCGCCCTGAGGCCAGCGATCCAACCCACCCCACGCGCCGACGCCGGACGCTGTTCTCAACGCAGCAGCGCGGTCGCGCGCGGTCTTTCGAACAGCAACCAAGGAGAAAACCCATGCGACTCGTCATCATCGGGGCCGGCTTCGCCGGCATGTACGCCGCGCTTTCCGCAGCCCGGCTGCGCGACATCCGGGGCGCCTCGCCGCAAGATCTGCAGATCGCGCTCGTTTCACCGGAGCCGACGCTGGTGGTCCGTCCGCGGCTCTACGAGTCGAAGCCGGAAACCGTGACGGCCCCGCTGGTCGACGTCCTCGAGGCGATCGACGTCGACTACATCCAGGGCAGCGCCGAGACGATCAACACCGAGGCCAGAACGGTGCAGATCACGCCCGCGAAGGGCCCGCGAAAGACGCTGTCCTACGACCGCCTCGTCGTGACCACCGGCAGCCGGCTATTCCGTCCGAACATTCCGGGCCTCGCCGAGCACGGCTTCAGCGTCGATTCGCTCGACGATGCCGTAGCGCTCGACAAGCATCTGCATGGCCTCGCGGAGCGGCCCGCCGCGAACGGACGCGACACGGTCGTCGTCGCTGGCGGCGGCTTCACCGGGATCGAGGCGGCCACCGAAATGCCGACGCGGCTGCGCGAAATCCTGGGCCCCGATGCCAAGACTCGCGTCGTCATCGTCGATCGCAACACTGCGATCGCACCCGACATGGGTGCAGGCGCCCGCCCCGTCATCGAGGAAGCCTTGCGCAAGGTTGGCGTAGAGACACGGCTCGGCGCCGGCGTCGCCGCGCTTGACGACACCGGCGTCACCTTGTCCAGCGGTGAGCACATTGAAACCGAGACGGTGATTTGGGCGGCGGGCATTCGTGCAGCGCCGCTGACCGCGCAGATTCCCGCCGAGCGCGACAATTTCGGACGGTTGCTGGTCGATCGCTGCTTGCAGGTGCCAAGCGTGCAGGGTGTCTTCGCGGCCGGCGACGCGGCACGCGCCGCCTGCGACGACGAGGGCAATTACGCACTGATGTCGTGCCAGCACGCCACGCGGATGGGCGCCTTTGCCGGCAACAATGCCGCGGCCGAATTGCTCGGCGTTCCGACCAGGCCCTACCACCAGAAGGCCTACGTCACCTGCCTCGACCTCGGCGAAGCCGGCGCGCTGTTCACACGCGGCTGGGAGCGCAAGGTCGAGCTGGTCGGCGATGTCGCCAAGAAGACCAAGCGTGAGATCAACACCGTCTGGATCTATCCGCCGAAGGCGGAGCGCGCCCTGGCGCTCGCGTCGGCCGATCCGGAACGCGTGACCGAAGTCTAGACGCCTCACGTGATGATGGCCGCGCTCCCGCGGGGCGCGCGGCCCGCCACAGCACCGACCATTCAGGAACCCACAGCATGAACCAGCAGATCCGCAACGTCGCCTTCGCGATGCCGCTGACGAATCCGGCTTTCCCGCCCGGCCCGTATCGCTTCATCAACCGCGAATATTTCATCATCCAGTACCGGACCGACCCGGAGGCGTTGCGCCGGATCGTGCCGGAGCCGCTGGAGCTGACCGAGCCTGTGGTGAATTACGAATTCATTCGCATGCCTGATTCCACCGGCTTCGGAGACTACACGGAAAGCGGCCAGATCATCCCGGTGTCGTTCCGCGGCCAGACCGGCAGCTTCGTCCACCAGATGTTCCTCAACGATCATCCGCCGATCGCCGGCGGCCGCGAGCTGTGGGGCTTTCCCAAGAAGCTGGCCCAGCCGAAGCTGGCCGTCGAGACCGATACCCTGGTCGGCACGCTCGACTACGGCTCGGTGCGCATCGCCACCGGCACCATGGGCTACAAGCATCGCGCCCTCGATCTTTCCACCGAAGCACGAAAGCTCATCGCTCCCAATTTTCTGTTGAAGATCATTCCGCATGTCGACGGCACCGCGCGCATTTGCGAACTGGTGCGCTTCCATCTCGAGGACGTGACGGTGAAGGGCGCATGGACGGGGCCCGCCGCGCTCGATCTCTTCTCCCACGCGCTCGCACCGGTCGCCGAGCTGCCGGTTCTTCAGGTGCTCTCGGCCAAGCATATCGTTGCCGATCTGACGCTCGGATTAGGCACCGTGGTGCACGACTATCTGGAGCGGTCCGCGGCGGCGCGATCGCGTGGAGCCGGATCTGAAATCCTGACCGAAACACACGCGGGCTGACCGAACAGGTCGCATTGCAAGGAGTAGTCACCATGTTCAACGTGACACGCGAACAAATCGATTCCGCACGACCGATCAATCCGCTGCCCTACGATGTCGTTGCGCTGGTGCTGCAGGGCGGCGGCGCGCTCGGGGCCTACCAGGCCGGCGTCTACGAAGGCTTGCACGAGGCCGGGATCCGGCCGAACTGGCTGGCCGGCATCTCGATCGGCGCGCTCAACGCCGCGATCATCGCGGGCTCCCCGGAAGACGAGCGCGTGGCACGGCTGCGCGAGTTCTGGGAGACGATCTGCGCAACCCCGGTGGAATGGCCTGCCGGCGAGGGACTGGCCGGTGCGCTACCGTTCGCGTTCGACTTCAACTCCCTGCACAACACGCTTGCCGCAATGCGCGCGCTGTTCCAAGGCCAGCCCGGCTTCTTCAGGCCGCGCTTCCCCTCGCCCCTGTGGTCGCCCTTCTCGGGCGACGCGTCGACCAGCTTCTATGACACGGCGCCGTTGCAACGGACGCTGGAACAGCTCGTCGATTTCGACCGGCTGAACTCGGGCGAAGTGCGTGTCAGCGTCGGCGCGGTCAACGTCCGCACCGGCAATCTCACCTATTTCGACACAGCCGAGCGGCGGCTCGGTCCGAAACACTTCATGGCTTCGGGCGCGCTGCCGCCCGGATTTCCCGCCGTCGAAATCGACTCCGAGCACTACTGGGATGGTGGCGTGGTCTCCAACACGCCTCTCTCTCGCGTCCTGTCGGGCGATGCGAAAGACACGCTGACGTTCCAGATCGATCTCTGGTCGGCGCGGGGCCGCGTGCCGCACGACATGATGGAGGTGTCGAGCCGGCAGAAGGACATTCAGTATTCCAGTCGTACCCGCGCCGTCACCGACCAGGCGCTACGGATGCAGGAGATGCGGCAGGCGCTGCAGCGGACGATCGACAGATTGCCGGACGCCGCAAGAAACGATCCCGAAATGCGCGCCATCGCCGAGCTCGCCCGTCACCGCTCCCACAACATCATCCACCTGATCTACCAGTCCAAGCTCCACGAAGGTCACTCCAAGGATTACGAGTTCGGACCGAAAGCGATGCGCGCGCACTGGCAAAGTGGACGGGACGACATCCGCCGCACGTTGGCCGACGGACGGCGCCTCGAGCCGCCGCCTTCCGAACTCGGCATCGTCACCTACGACATTCACCGCCGCGATTGACCTCGCCGGCAACCATCATCGAAAGGAGTTTTTCATGTTGAAAGGCAAAGTAGCGATCGTCACCGGATCGACCAGCGGCATTGGCCTCGGGATCGCAAGAGAGCTGACCAGGCTCGGCGCCGATATCGTCCTGAACGGTTTTGGAGATCCGGGAGAGATCGAGAAGATCCGCAGCGGCATCGAACACGAGGACGGCGTCCGCGTCGCGTATGACGGCGCCGACATGTCGGATGGCAATGCCGTGCGCGGAATGATCGCGGCAGCCATCGAGAACTTCGGACGGCTCGACATCCTCGTCAACAATGCCGGCATCCAGTTCACCGCACCGGTCGAGGAGTTTCCGCCCGCCAAGTGGAAGGCCATTCTCGACATCAACCTGTCGGCCGCATTTCACGGCATCGCTTCGGCCGTGCCCCAGATGAAAAAGCAGCGATGGGGTCGCATCGTCAACATCGCTTCCACGCATGGTCTCGTCGCATCCACCCACAAGGCAGCCTATGTCGCGGCCAAGCATGGCCTCGTCGGCCTCACCAAGGTGGTAGGCCTCGAAACCGCCGGCAGCGGCGTCACTTGCAACGCGGTCTGTCCCGGCTGGGTGCGCACGCCGCTCGTGGAGAAACAGATTAGCGACATCGCGGCGGAGAAAGGCATCAGCCAGAAGCAAGCGGCCGAAGAGCTTCTCTCCGAAAAACAGCCATCGCTGGACTTCGCCTCCCCTAAGCAGATCGGTGGCACCGTCGCCTTCTTGTGCTCGGCCGCGGCCGACCAGATCACGGGGACGACGATCTCCGTCGATGGCGGCTGGACCGCGCAATGAGCGCGTGACGAGCCTCTAACTCACCAAGCGATGACGGCCGCGCTCTCGCTGGCGGCGCGGCCTGCTCAACCAGGACCGGCCAGAGTCAACACCAACCAAGTGCCTCAACCTTGAAACAGGAGACCAACATGAATCTGCACAACACCTCATATCCCGTGTCATCGGGACCTGAAGAGCTCGTTCCGTCGCGCTACGCACTGAAGATCGGCGAGATCGACGTGCTGGTGGTCAGCGACGGCGTGCTGCCGCTGCCGACCAAGATGCTCGCGCACAACGCCGACCCGGCGGTGCGGGCGACCTGGCTGCACGACATGTTCCTGCCGCAGGACGCTTTCGACTGGGCGCTGAACGCCGTCATGGTTCGCAGCGGCGGCAAGACCATCCTCATCGACGCCGGACTGGGTTCGGATCCGAACCTGAACTTGCCGCGCGCCGGGCAGTTGATCAGGCGACTGGCGGCCGCCGGCATCGATCTTTCGGCGGTGACCGATCTGGTGCTGACTCATCTGCACATGGACCACATTGGCGGCCTGCTGGTCGAGGGGGTGAAGCAGCAGCTGCGCAAGGACCTGCGGATCCACGTCGCGGCCGCCGAGGTCAAGTTCTGGGAAAAGCCGGATTTCTCCCGCACTGCCATGCCGGAAGGCTTTCCGGACGCGCTTCGATCGACCGCCAAGCATTTCCTGAAGGAGTACGGCAGTCAGCTGAGGCTGTTCGATGACGAGCACGAGATTGCACCTGGCGTCATCGCCCGTCGCACCGGCGGTCACACCCCCGGACATAGCGTGGTTCGCATGGCGTCCGGCGATGATGCGCTGACATTCGCCGGCGACGCCGTGTTTGCCGTCGGGTTCGAGCAACCCGACTGGTTTAACGGGTTCGAACACGACCCCGAGGAGGCCGCGCGCGTTCGCATCCGTCTGTTGCGACAGCTTGCCGAGACCGGGGAAATGCTGGTGGCCACGCACCTGCCGTTCCCGTCCGTGGGCCGGGTGGCAGCCGACGGCGACGCCTTCCGTTGGGTGCCGGTGTTCTGGGACTACTGACCGCTTGCCGGGTTGGAGCTGAAGCAGGGCGCGGACTCGACAAGTCCGCGCCCTTGAAAATAGGATCAAACATCGACCCTCGCGGTTATCGCCCCGCTGAGACGGCTGGAACCGGTCGGCGGCGCCAGCCAGCATTGCGTCGCGTGCAGCGCAGGCGGCTCCTCGTCTGCGTTCGTGCGCGCGCGAGATCGAGCGAGGCGACATGGCGATCGCGGCATTCAGGATGATCACTCTCGTGGCGGTTGCCGCCATGATCGGCCCATCCGTGCAGGCCCGCGACGACGGTCGCTACGCGAACTCGCCCCTCAAGGGCTGGTTCGAGAGCCTGCGCAGCAAGGGCGGCGGTCCCTGCTGTGCCGATGCCGATGGCACGGCGCTGGACGATGTCGACTGGGACACCAGCAACGGACATTATCGCGTGAGACTCCTGGGCGACTGGATCGAGGTGCCCGACGACGCCGTGATCACCGAGCCAAACCGCGTCGGCCGCACCATGGTCTGGCCGTATTACGTCAACGGCCGCGCCATGATCCGCTGCTTCATGCCCGGCAGCATGATTTGAGGTCTCAACCTTCGTCCCGTCTCGGCGCAGCATGCGATGATGCGCCGTCAAACCGGCCGGCGCGGGCTCACTTGACCTGCTTGGCCGCGTGGATCTCGACGAACTCGGAGTCGGGATGGGCGACGATGGTGGCGAACATGATGCCGCTGATGATGAGCGACCAGGCGGTGTCCCAATAAATCCAAAACACGTGCCAGCCTCCGTTTCGATCTGCTCCGCCGCGGGATCAGGGTAACGGCAAGACGAGGCTGCCGTTCCCGGTGCGAGTGCAGCGCGGGCGAGTTGCTATTTTGGTTTGGTCGGCGCGGAGTTGGGATCGGTTTGGCCGGTGTGGCGCTTTGCCACGACGTCCTCATCGCGCTCGCCCTGACGCGGGCGCGGCGGCGACTTGGGCTGGCCGGCCTGACCGCCATGCTTGCCGCCCATGTCGGGCTTACCTTCGAGATCGTTTTCACGGGGCATGCCGGTTCAATGCGCTCGCGCGGCATTGGTTCGGTTCGCCTGTGAACGAGTTCATAGGATCGCCGCGATTTGCAGTGCACGATCGCCAGGCCCGCTCCCCGGGAGCATTCTCTTCATATGACTGACGGATTCGGCCTGATGCGGAAACGACTCGTCGCCTGGACGATCCTGACCTGCGCGCTGCTCGCGGTCACCGTGTGGACCGTGCTCGGGCCGCCCCACACCCGGCCCGGGCTCCATCTGCCCTCGCGCACAGCGGCCATACGGTTGACCTCCACCGATACCATTTCGGCATCGATCGATCCCCATTGGAGTTTGGCGCGGCGGGGCGGCTGCCGCTATCCTCGCCGGCAAAACGACAAATGCCGCACCGGCATCCAGGAGGACCCCATGTTGAGATCGACCCGACGCATCAGATCCGGCGTACCCCGCGCCGCGATCGCCACCACGCTTGCTTTCCTCACTCTCATTTCTGGAGTCCGCGCCGGCATGGCCGAGACGTTCGCCTATGTCGGCAATGCCGACAGTAACGACATCAGCGTGTTCAAGATGGCCGAGAGCGGCGAGATGACGCCCGTGCAGACGGCCGGCTTCACCGGCGTCGAAAAGCCCGGCTCCTCGACGCCGCTCGCGATCACGCCCGACCATCGCGTGCTGATCGCCGGTGTCCGCTCGCAGCCGTTTCTCGCGGTGAGCTTTGCGATCGATCCGAAGACCGGCCAGCTCAGCCATATCGGCAACGGCCCGCTCGCCGACAGCATGGCCTACATCGCCATCGACCGCGGCGGCAAATTCCTGTTCAGCGCCTCCTATGGCGGCAACAAGGTCGCGCTGAATCCGCTGCTCGCCAACGGCGTCGCAGGCGAACCGAAGCAGGTGATCCCGACCGGGCTGAACGCGCACGCCTTCCTGCCCTCGCCCGACAACCGCTTCGCGTTCGCGACCAATCTCGGCTCCGACCAGATCCTGGCCTTCACGTTCGATGCCACGACCGGCACGCTCACGCCGAGCGATCCGCCGGCCCACAAGGTGCCGGAGAAATCGGGACCCCGGCATTTCGTGTTCCACCCCAACGGCAAGTTCGTCTATCTCCTGCACGAGCTAAACGGCGACGTCGCGGCGTTCGCCTATGAGGCCAAGGGCGGCGCATGGGACGAGATCCAGCGCACCAGCGCGCTGCCCGAAGGATTTACCGGAAAGCCCTGGGCAGCCGACATCCAAATCACCCCCGACGGCCGTTTCCTCTACGCCTCCGAGCGCACCACCAGCACGCTCACCGCCTACAAGGTCGATGCAACCACCGGCAAGCTGACCACCATCGGCAGCGTGCCGACCGAGAAGCAGCCACGCGGCTTCCATATCGATCCCGGCGGGCGCTACCTTGCCGCCGTGGGCGAGCTCTCCGACAGCATGACGGTCTATGCCATCGACCAGAGCAGCGGGGTGCTGACCAAGCTGAAATCCTACGCCACCGGCAAGAAGCCGAACTGGGTGGAGTTTTTGAGCCTGCCGTGAGCGGGCGCTGGTACCTCCTCGTCGTCATGGCCGGGCTTGTCCCGGCCATCCACGCCTAGCTACGCGGCACAAAGAACGTGGATGCCCGGACAAGCCCGGGCATGACGCGTTTGTTGGGCGGCCGACGAACCTCTTTGCTTGTGCGGCGACTAATTCAACGGGCGGCATCGCGCCGCCCGTGCTGCTGCGGCATTCTGATCCGGCCGGCCCTGACGTGCCCTTGGCTCGCAGCGATCGCTTCTGCTAACGATGAGGCCGTCAAGGCCCCAACCGGAATGACCCATGCGATCATTGCCTGCGCGTTCTGTTTCCAGACATCTCGTTGCGCTCGCCGGACTGCTGTTGCTGTCGGCCCAGCCCGCTGCCGCCGCCGATGACGACGCGCCCAAGGGGCCGGCGGTCACGGTGCTGAAGGTCGCAAAATCCTGTTTCTCCGACATCGTCGAGGGCACCGGCACCATCATCGCGCGCGAGGCAAGCTCGGTGCGGCCGGAGCGGCCCGGCCTGAAGGTGACAGAGGTGCTGGCGGAAGCCGGCGACACCACCACCGCAGGCCAGGTGCTGGCGCGGCTGGCACTGCCCGAGGGCGGCACGCTTCAGGTCACCGCCCCCGTGGCAGGCGTGATCGCGACGTCGACCGCGCAGATCGGCAACCTCGCCTCCGCCAAGGGCGAGGCGCTGTTCACGATCGTGGCGCGCAGCGAGTACGATCTCGTCGCCCTCGTCGCGACCAGCGATATGCGCAAGCTCGCGGTCAACCAGGTGGCGACCGTGCGCATCGCCGGCGCCGGCGATATCGACGGCAAGGTGCGCCGCATCGGCCCGACGGTCGAGCCGAACATCCAGCAGGGCATGGTCTATATCGGCATCTCCTCGCAGAAGCGGCTGTTGCTGAATGCGAGCGGGCGCGCACTGATCAAGTCGGGCCAGAGCTGCAACGTCGCGGTGCCGCTGACCTCGGTGCAGTATTCCTCCGCCGGCACCGTCGTGCAGGTGATCCGCCGCAACCGCGTCGAGACCAAGCGCGTCGAGGTCGGACTGATGTCGGGCGGCAATATCGAGATTCGCGACGGCCTCAACGAGGGCGATATCGTCGTCGCCCGCGCCGGCGCGCTGCTGCGCGAAGGAGATCCGGTGCGCACGGTGATGGCCACGGAAGCGGCGAAGTAGGATTGCTCGTGTCCCGGACGCGCTGCAGCGTGTGACGCTGCCGCGCAGAGCCGGACCCATCTCTCGTCCAAGCGATAAGCTTAAAAACTAGGCCCCGGCTCTGCGTCGCATCATTGCATGATGCGCCGCGTCCGGGGCACGAGACTTCGCAGAACCTAAGAAAAACTAGCCGCCGGCTTCGCCGAAATGGACGTCCTCGAGCAGCGAGGAGGAGACGGTCGGGACCTGGTCGCCTTCGCTGGCGCGGGAGATGGCAAGGCGGGTCTTGTTGAAGACGCTCTCGGCGCTGCCCTGCGTATTGAGGTTGTTGAGGAACTCGCTGACCAGCACGCTGTGCTCGCCCTTGCCGTCGTCGACGACCTTGCCCGGCGAAGCCGAGGAGAGGATCAGCGCATTGTCCGTCGCGCTGATCGGCGCGAGGCCGTGGCTGTAGGAGCGGAAGCGGCGCTCATAGGGATTGCGGCGGGAGGCGTCGACCACGACGAGCTTGGCCTTGGCGCCCTGCTCCTTCATCATGTCGAGCACGCCCTCGATGGAGACGCCGTGACGGCGGACGTCGCTTTCCTTCCAGATCACGGCATCGACCGGCAGCATGTAGCTCTCGCGGCCGGCCTGCACGCCGTAGCCGCCGAAGAACAGCATGACGACGGTGTCGGGCTTGATCCGGGACTTCAGGCGATTGACGGCGCGGACCATGTCGTCCTTGGTCGCGTCTTCCACCATGTCGACGTCAAAACCGTTCTTGCGCAGCGACGAGGACAGCGCGCGGGCGTCGTTGATCGACTGCGTCAGCGGCGCGCTGGCGTCGGGGTAATGTCCATTGCCGATGACGAGGGCGAGACGCGAGGCTTGGCCGATCGAGCCGGTGACCTGGTCGGTCGAGACGGCCTTGGCGGCATCGAGCGCCCGCATGTTGAGGGCAGCATGGGCGCCGATCACGAGCGAGACCGTGCCGATGAGGGCTGCGGCCACCGCGATCGTGCGTCGGGAAATGTCGAGCTGCGTTACATTCATCTCGCGTCATTCCTGTCAGTGCCAAAGACCAGCCAAACACGCGCACACTGTTTGAGTAGCGCGATAGCGTCTTTGGGTTTGAGGGATTGGCCGGGGGTGTGCCCCCGAATTGCGCGCAATTTGCGGCGCCGCACCAAACAAAGCCTTAACCGGATATCGCCTCCCCCGCAATAGATCGCCGAAAATTTGAGCTAAGTCTCTGGAAACATGAGCTAATTTTTACTGCCCAATGTGTGATTTTTTTGCGTCCCCGTAGCCTTCCGGAGCCTGATTATGCAGGCTTCGTGCCGGCTTTTTCTGTGACCCTCATCACATTTGTATTTCCTGCGAATCCGGGTAGCTTTTCAACGACTTGCAGGGGGTGGCGCGCGGCTGGGAGCGCGCCGGCCGGCCCCCCGGCCAATTCCCGCGACCAGGTTATTTCATGAGCTTTCAATATTTTGCCGGCGCCGCCTGCCGGGCGCTGACGGCGCGGAAGGACGGCCCCTCGCTTTACGACGTCTGCGATCCCGTACTGTCTGTTGCGGCCAGCGGCGATCCGCATCTGCCTAAGTTCTACAAGACCGCGCTCGGCAATCCCGCATTGCGGGTGCTGCTCCGCCGGGCCGGGCTGCCCGAGCTGCGCGACGAAGGCAAACTGGCCCGGCTGCGCCAGGCCCTAGTGCGCGCCCGCGACGAGGCCGAGCCCAATTGGGCGGCGGTCGGCCAGCCCGTCGCCGATCTCGTCGACAGCATCGCGCTGGATCATCCCAAGCCGCCGCCGGCCATGTTCACCGGCGCCATGCCGCAACAATCGCAGATCGACGGCGTGATCCGCGACTGCGCGCAGCATCTGCTGGGCTCGTACCGCAAAAATGGCTTTCTGCCGACCTACGCCGCGTTCAACCTGATCGGCGATCCCGATTTCCGCGGCCGAGAGCTGACCATGGCGCTCACGGGTCTCAACGCGCGCGGCTACAAGAACTCCTCGCTGCTGTTCAACCTCGCCCGTGTCTTCATCGCGCGATCTCCGGCGCGCGCAGTCGTCAATCCGCCCTGGCGAGGGGTTGCCGAACCGATGTGGGAGCCGGTGCAGATCCGCCACCGCTCGGCCTATTACGACGCGTTCTTCATCGAGGCGCTGTTGAGCTACGTTGAGACCGGTCTCGCCTCGCTCTCCGACAAGATGGCGGCGGAGCGCGCGGTTGCCGATATGGTCGATTTCTGCGTCAACATCAGCCGCGAAGAGGTCGAGGGCATCGACGGGGCGCGGTTCAACGTCATCACCGCGCTCGCGCCGGCACCGCATCCGCGCTTCTCACGCTACTTCGCCCAGATCAAGCAGGACCTCGGCTTCGGCGTCTACGTGCCGGATTGCGACACCACGGCGTGCTCGATCTCCGCGGCGACGCAGGCCGGCTGCACCGATCCGATCCTCGACCAGCCGCTGCTGGATTTCTATGCCGGCTATCAGGTGCGCGCCGGCGTCAACGAGCCGCGCGTGACCGTGCCGATCAACGACAATATCGATTACGAGGGCGGGGTTGCGACCTGGATCGACAATCTCAAGGGCGAGCGGCCCTATGGCAATGATCTCGATCCGACGCTCAATCTCGACATTCTCGAGGTCAGCTTTCGCAACCTCGCGCGCTGGAAAGTATTGGAGACGCCGGCGCGGCTCGCCACCGTGCATCGCATCCTCGGCTTCCAGAAGCGGCTGGCGGCGAGCGGCGCCTTCGCCAATCCGCGCTCGCATATCTACTATTTGCCTGAGCTTTACAGCGCCTATTTCGGTCGCTGCTATGCTGCCTTCCTGGCGCTGCCGCTGGCGGCGCAGGCGATCATCGATCCCGACGGCGATTTCGATTTCATCCGCCACCGCGTGCTCTCCTACGTCAAGGGCGAGTTGATGGCCGCCGAAATGAACGTGTTCGACGCAGCGCTCGCCCTGATCGCGCTCGGCCATCTCGGCGCCGACCCGCGCGCCTTTGCGCCGGCGCTGAACGTGATCGTCGCGAGCGTCGGCGAAGGCGGCCGCCGCGGCCCGTTCCGCGCCTATGAGTGGAACAAGATGAAGACGCCGACGCGGATCCTGGTGGGCGGTCCGGAGGTCACGTCGGCGTTCGTGCTGATGGCGCTGGCGGTGGCCGAGCGGGCGATGGCGCGGGGATGAGGTCGCGCAGGGTGGGTTAGCGAAGCGTAACCCACCACTTCTGCCGCCGTGGAGACGAAAGAGGTGGGTTACGCCTTCGGCTAACCCACCCCTACTAAACTTCGCCCGATGACAGGAAGTTGAAAGCCCAATTGCCAGGCATATGCTGGCCGAGCGGACAAAAGCCGACCACAATTGCGAGGTCTATCGCAGTTTTCATCACACGCGGGCCGGCATGTTGCGAAAACCCCTGATTGCGCTGTCATTGCTTGGCTTCTCCTTGTCCGGCTTGCCATCGCCGGCGCGGGCCGCCGACATCACCGGCACAGCGAAGGTCCGCGCCGGCGACGCGGTGGTGATCGGCAACACGCGGATCAGGCTCGGCGGCATCGACGCCCCCGCGGTCGACCAGCTCTGCCTCAACAACAAGGGCGAGCGCTGGACCTGCGGCATCGCGGCCCGCGACGAGCTCGCCAAATACGCCGACGGCAAGACCTGGGTCTGCCATGCGCGGTCGATCGACCGGCGCGGCCGCACCGTGGCGCGCTGCGACGTCGGCGGCGAGGATATCCAGAAATGGCTGGTGCGCGCAGGCTGGGCGCTGGCCTACACCCGCGTCTCGCGCGACTACGAAGCCGATGATGCCGCCGCGCGGGAGGCAAAAGCCGGCATGTGGCAAGGCGCCTTCATCGCGCCCTGGGACTGGCGCGAGCGCAACAAGAAGACCACCATCCTCGGCGCCACCAAGCCGCCCGATGGCGCACATGCGATCCTGCTCGCTTCGGCTTCGGGCCCGGTCGCGCCCTCGCCGGACTGCACCATCAAGGGCAACGTCAACAGCGCCGGCGAGTGCATCTATCACCGGCCGACCAGCCGCTGGTATGCGCAGATCAAGATGAAGATCAGCAAGGGCACGCGCTGGTTCTGCTCGGTGGAGGAAGCCGAGGATGCGGGCTGCCGCGAGACTAAGAGATAACCCACGTCAGACCTGCGTTTTCCGGCCTTTTCTTGCACCGCGGCGCCGCGTAAAAGTGTGAATCAGCGACCCACCATCCTATTCTCAGGCAACAAGGACCAACAGCAATGACCGTTCGCGCGGGCCGGGAATTTCTGGCCATCCCCGGGCCCACCAATATGCCCGACGAGGTGCTGCGGGCGATGCATCGTCCGGCGATCGACATCTACTCCAAACAGATGACCGATCTGACCGAGAGCCTGCTCAGTGACATCTCGAAACTGTTTGCCACCAAGGGCAAGTCCTACATCTACATCGCCAACGGTCACGGCGCCTGGGAAGCAGCATTGAGCAACGTGCTGTCGCGCGGCGACAAGGTGCTGGTGCTCGAAAGCGGACGGTTCGCGATCGGCTGGGGCCATGCCGCGGCGCTGATGGGTGCCGAGGTCGAGGTGCTCAAGGGCGACTGGCGCCGCGCGGTGCGGCCGCACGAGGTCGAGGAGCGCCTGCGCCGCGACAAGGAGCACACCATCAAGGCCGTCGTCGTCGTCCAGGTCGACACCGCCTCAGGCGTGCAGAACGACATCGAGGCGATCGGCAAGGCGATCAAGGCCAGCGGCCATCCGGCGCTGTACATGGTCGACACTGTGGCCTCGCTCGGCTGCATGCCGTTCGAGATGGACAAATGGGGCATCGACGTCGCGATGTCGGGCTCGCAAAAGGGCCTGATGACGCCGCCCGGCCTCGGCTTCGTCGCGGCCAACGCGCGCGCGCGCGAGGTGCAGAAGACCGCCAACATGAGCACGCCCTATTGGAGCTGGAGCGAGCGCGAGGGCAGCGAGCACTATCGCAAATATGCCGGCACCGCGCCGGTGCATCTGCTGTTCGCGCTGCGCCAGGCCATTGACCTGCTGCACGAGGAAGGACTGGAGAACGCCTTCCGACGTCACAGCCTGCTCGGCGAGGCCGCACGCCGCGCGGTCGGCGCGTGGTCGGAAGGCCAGGTGCTCGGCTTCAACGTCGCCGAAGCCAGCGAACGCTCCAACACCGTGACCACGGTGACCATGAGCAACGGCCACGATCCGGCAATCCTGCAACGCTATTGCAAGGAGAAGTGCGGCGTCGTGCTCGGCACCGGCATCGGCGATCTCTCGGGACAAGCCTTCCGCATCGCCCATATGGGCCACGTCAACGCCCCGATGCTGCTCGGCACGTTGGGCGTGATCGAGATCGGGCTGAACGCGCTGAAGATCCCGCACGGCAAAGGCGGGCTCGAAGCGGCGGTTGCCTATCTCGGCGAAGAGGTGGCGGTGTAAGCCTCTTTTTTCCTTCTCCCCTTGTGGGAGAAGGTGGCGCGAAGCGCCGGATGAGGGGTTGTCTCCGCAATCGCAACTGCCGGACTCGCGGATAGATACCCCTCACCCGTCTCGCCGCTAACGCGGCGAGCCACCCTCTCCCACAAGGGGAGAGGGGAAGTCAGCGCGGGAACCGATACGCCGCGACCTGCGCCTTCAACGCGTCCAGCGAGGCAAGTGGCGCCGTCGGATCGACCCGATACTCCCCACGCGCCAGCCACGACAGCACCTTCGCATCGATCACCGGCGAATGGTGGATGACGTCGCCGTAATTGTCGAGGTCGTGCGTCACGTCCTTGATCGCCCGGAAATCGTACAGATGCACATTGGGAAGCTGCGTCAGGCGCTGCGCAATGACGGCCGTGAGGTCCGTGACGATTTTCAGCGTCGCAGGCGAAGCGTCGCGCATCGCGACGAATTGCAGGATCGAATAGGGCGGGAAGTAGATGTCGAAGGTCACGTCCGGATGGCGCGCGATCAGGCCGACGGCGTCACGCTCGAAATGCCGGACCATCGCGTCGTAACGATAGCCTTCGCCGAGAAAACGGCTGCGCACGGGATCGGTGATATAGGCGAAAGCCGCGAGCGTCCTTTTCGCATTATAGGCGCGCGCGACGTCGATATCGCGCGGCAACGCATAAATGTCGTCGACGTCTTCAAGCGCAAACTTGACGGGCAGAAAAGGCGCCGCCCGGGTCAGCGGCTCCCGCAGCGGCGGAACCGACCGCAGCAATGCGAACAGGGATTCCTTCGCCATCGCCGCACTGAACAGATAGGACGCGATCCCCTTTGCCGTCCCGCGATAGAGATCGGCAGCGAGATAAGGATCGGTCTCGATGTCGGCAGCATCGACAAAGATAAAGTCGTCCATCGCCCAGATCACGCGCTTCGCGCCGCGGTCGATGGCCTGCTCGAGCACAAAGCCCTGCTGACACGAATTGGAGCCGGTCATCGCCAGCTTGAGCGAGTGCACGCCGAGGGCATGGTCGATGTCGCTCTGGCGGAAATGGATCGCGAGCGAGGTACCCATGAACGCGGTATCGAACGACTGGCTGCGGATCAGCCCGGCATTCTGCACGCGCGTGTCATCGGAATAGAACGGCGCGACGAGACGCGAAGGCCGAAACAGTTGCAGGGGATCGATGACATAGGTGAGCGCAGCCGCGCCCAGCACGCACGCGATGCTCGCGAGGAGAAGACGCCCTGGATTTGTGAACGCGCCGCGCATCAGAACCGGAAATAGATGAATTCGCTGTGGCTCTGGATACCCAAAATCCCGAACGCAAGCACCAGCGACGCACCATAGAGGACCAGCGGCCGCATCCGTCCGGACATCAGGCCGTCGCCGACCCTGCGATTGGCGTGGTCGTACCCCATGAGTCCTTGCGTGTTCGGCGCCAGCCACACCAGCGCGGCATAGATCGTGACCATCACCGACGCCGCAATCTCCTCGCGGCCGAACACGATGTTGGAGGGATCGGCCATCGCATTCACAATCCGCATTGCCCAATCGACCCGTTCGGCACGGAAGAAGACCCAGGCGACAACGACGGCGAGGAATGTCAGCACGGCTCCGGCGACACGCGTCGGGTGCGCGAGCCACTTCGGAACATTCGGCACCAGCGCGTTGAAAGCGTGATTGATACAGAGATAGGCGCCATGCAGGGCGCCCCAAATGACAAAAGTCCAGGCCGCGCCATGCCAGAGCCCGCCGAGCAGCATCGTGAGCAGCAAGTTGATGTAGCGCAGCACGCGCCCGCGCCTGTTGCCCCCGAGCGGGATGTAGAGATAGTCGCGCAGGAAGTGCGACAGCGTCATGTGCCAGCGGCGCCAGAACTCGACGATGCTGGTGGCCTTGTAGGGCGAGTTGAAATTGACCGGCAGGAAGATGCCGAACATCAGCGATATCCCGATCGCCATGTCGGAATAGCCGGAAAAGTCGAAATAGAGCTGGAACGTGTAGGCGAGTGCACCGAGCCAGGCCTGATCAAAACTCGGCGCGCGCGCATCGAAGGCGAGCGCGACCAGCGGCTGGATGCCGTCGGCAAGGCAGGTCTTCTTGAACAGGCCGATTGCGAAGATGATGAGGCCGCACAGGATCAGATGCGCATGCGGATGCTTGGTTTCCTCCCGCTCGAATTGCGGGATCATGTCCTTGTGGTGAAGGATTGGCCCCGCGATCAGATGCGGAAAGTAGGTCACGAACAGCGCATAGTGTGGCAGCGCGTAGGCCGCGACCTGCCCGCGCCAGGCGTCAACCAGGAACGCGATCTGGGTGAACGTGTAGAAGGAGATGCCGACCGGCAGCAGGATGTGGACCGCAAAGTGCGTGCCGGCCAGCGCGTTGACGTTCTCGGTGACGAAGCCGGCATATTTGAAGATGCCAAGTACGAGAAGATCGCCGGCGACGCCGAGGGCCAGTGCCACCTTTCGTTGCGACGAAGTAAGCTTGGCCACGATGAGGAGGTGGCCTATGCCGTAGTTGAAGGCGATCGATAGCAGCAACAGGGCCACGAACTGCCAGTTGCCAATGGCATAGAAGGTGAGCGAGGCCGCCGCCAGCCAGATCACCGGGGCCAGATTGCTGCGCCGCCCGAGCCAGAAATAGCCAGCCAGCGCGGCCGGCAGGAACAGCAGGATGAACGGGTAGGAATTGAACAACATCAGGCTGGACCGGCGGCAGGACTAAAGACCCGGCCCCTAAAGCATACAAGCGGCCCGTCAACAACCCGGCGACGACGCCCGCAGCGACGCTGGCAATTCACGGAAGCGGGACGATATAAGGTGAAACACGCATCTGAATGAGGATCGAGTGACACAAGCCAAAACACCTTCCCTGCCCCCCCTCGCGCCGCGCCGGCCGCATTCCTTCACGCGACACGGGATCACCGTGACGGATGAATATGCCTGGTTGAAGGACGAGAAATGGCAGGAGGTGCTGCGCGACCCCGCGGTGCTCGATCCCGACATCCGCAAATATCTCGACGCAGAAAATGGCTACACCGAGAGCCTGCTCGGCCATACCGCGGCGCTCCAGAAAACGCTGGTGCGCGAGATGCGGGGGCGGATCAAGGAGGACGATTCCAGCGTGCCGTCGCCGGATGGTCCTTTCGCCTATTTCCGCAAATTCCGCGAGGGCGGTCAGCACGAGCTGTTCGGCCGTATGCCGCGCGACGGCGGCGAGGGCCACATCGTGCTCGACGGCGATGCGCTCGCCAAGGACCATGAATACTTCAAGTTCGGCGGCAGCCGGCACTCGAACGACCACAGGCTGCAGGCCTGGAGCGCCGACACCAAGGGCTCGGAGTATTTCTCCATCCGCGTGCGCGACTGGGCGACCGGCAAGGACCTCGACGACGTCGTCGAGGAGACCGACGGCGGCGTGGTCTGGAGCAAGGATGCGACGTCGTTCTTCTACGTGAAGCTCGACGACAACCACCGCCCGATGCAGGTGTGGCGGCATAAGCTCGGCACTGGGCAAGCCGACGACACGCTGGTCTACGAGGAGCAGGATTCCGGCTGGTTCACCCATCTGCAAGAGAGCACCAGTGGCCGCTTCTGCGTGATCGCGGGCGGCGACCACGAGACCTCCGAGCAGCGGCTGATCGACCTCGCCCACCCCGACGCACCGCCGCGCCTGGTCGCGGCACGCAAGGAAGGCGTGCAATATTCGCTGGCCGACCGTGGCGACGAACTCTTCATCCTAACCAACGCCGACCATGCCATCGACTTCAAGATCGTCACCGCGCCGCTCGCCTCACCCGAGCGCAAGAACTGGCGCGATCTGATCCCGTATCGCCCGGGCATCTACATCATCGACCTCGATCTCTATGCCGGCCACATGGTGCGGCTGGAGCGCGCCAACGCGCTGCCGTCCATCGTGATCCGCGACCTCGCCTCGAACGAGGAGCACGCGATCGCGTTCGACGAAGCGGCCTATTCGCTGGATACGATGGGCTCCTACGAATTCGAGACGACCAATTTGCGCTTCGCCTATTCGTCGATGACGACGCCGTCGGAAGTCTACGATTACGACATGGTCAAGCGCACGCGCACCCTTCGCAAGCGGCAGGAGATCCCGTCCGGCCACAATGCGAGCGACTACGTCACCACCCGCATCATGGCGAAAGCGCATGACGGCGCCGAGGTGCCGGTCTCGATCCTCCATCGCCGCGGACTCACGCTCGACGGCGCGGCGCCGCTGCTGCTCTACGGCTACGGCTCCTACGGCATGGCGATGCCGGCTTCGTTCAGCGCCAACCGCCTGTCGCTGGTCGACCGTGGCTTCGTCTATGCCATCGCCCATATCCGCGGCGGCGCCGACAAGGGCTGGGGCTGGTACCTCGACGGCAAGCGCGAGAAGAAGACCAATTCGTTCGACGATTTTGCCGCCAGCGCACGCGCGCTGATCGATGCGAAGTACACCAGTGCAAAGCGCATTGTCGGCCACGGCGGTTCGGCCGGCGGCATGCTGATGGGCGCGGTGGCGAACCGCGCCGGCGAATTGTTCGCCGGCGTCGTCGCCGAAGTGCCGTTCGTCGACGTGCTCAACACGATGCTCGACGACACGCTGCCGCTGACGCCGCCGGAATGGCCGGAATGGGGCAACCCGATCGAGAGCGAGAAGGATTTCCGCACCATCCTGTCCTATTCGCCCTACGACAATGTCGCGGCGAAAGACTATCCCGCGATCCTGGCGATGGGCGGGTTGACCGATCCGCGCGTCACCTATTGGGAGCCCGCCAAATGGATCGCGCGCCTGCGCGCGACCATGAGCGGCGGCGGCCCGGTCCTGCTCCGCACCAACATGGGCGCCGGCCACGGCGGCGCATCGGGACGCTTCAACCGGCTCGATGAAGTCGCGATCGTCTATGCGTTCGCGCTGTGGGCGGCGGGGATGGCGGAGGCGTGACTTCGTAGCCCGGATGGAGCGCAGCGAAATCCGGGATTAGTGCAGACGACATCACAGCCCCGGATTGCGCTGCGCTCCATCCGGGCTACGGCCTCGAGAGAGGCGAAGCCTCACACGGCCCCATGCGCCTCCACATACAGCGCATACACCGAGTGGCTGCTTGCCATATACAGGCGATTGTTCTTCGGCCCGCCGAAGCAGAGATTGGCGCAGCGTTCGGGCAGCTTGATGAAGGCGAGCGGCTTGCCCTCTGCGTTGAACACCATCACGCCGTCGAGATCCTCCGACTTGGCCTTGAGCTGATAAACCTTGCGGCCGGCGATGTCGGTCGGCTCGGATTGCAGCGCACCGTTGGAGCCCCAGCCGCACCAGAGATTGCCGTCGCGGTCGACGCGAAAACCGTCGAGCGAGGCCTGGTCAGCCGCGTCGATCAGCTTGGTCTTGCCGCTGAGCGAACCGTCGTCACCGACACTATAGCTCCAGATGCTGCGGTTGGGCGTACCTTTCCACTCGACCACGTAGAGCTTCTTCTCGTCAGGCGAAAAGGCGAGGCCGTTCGGATTGACGAGGTCGGTCAGCATAGCGCTGAGCTTGCCGTCCTTAGCGATGCGGTAGACGTTGGTGGTGGCTTGCTCGGCCTTTTCCTTCTTGCCCTCCCACTCGCCGTTGATGCCGAACAGCGGGTCGGTGAACCAGATGCTGTCGTCGGACTTCACCACGATGTCGTTCGGCGCGTTCAGCCGCTTGCCCTCGAACTTCTCGGCCAGCACGGTGATCTTGCCGTCCTTCTCGGTGCGGGTGATGCGGCGGGTCACCGAGTGCTCGCAGCTGACGAGGCGACCCTGGCGGTCGCGCGCGTTGCCGTTGGCGTAGTTCGCGTTGGCGCGGAACACGCTGGTCTGCCCGGTCTTCTCGTCGAACTTCATGATCCGGTTGTTGGGAATGTCCGAGAACAGCAGATAGCCGCCTTCGGGAAAATAGGCGGGGCCTTCCGCCCAGCGCATGCCGGTTGCGACCTGCTCGAGCGTCGAGGAATAGAGCCGGTACTTTCCAAAACTGGGATCGAGGATTTGAACGGCGGGATCGGGGTAGCGCTGGTTCGGCGCGAACGGAAACGACTGGGCACCGGCGGCGTGGGCGAGGAGCGCGGAGGTGGCCGCAGCGCCGGCGCCGGCCAAGAGGTTGCGTCGCGTGAAATTCATGGAGTCCTCCCTGGGTGATTTAAGGCCGGCGCTTGCTGCGGCCGGCCTGTTTCTTGATATGCTTGGTGTCGGCGCGCGGCCTTTACCTTCCGTTCGCCTTCCGCCATGCGGCGAAGTCGGTCAGCGTCTGTGGGTCCGTTGCCGGATAGAGACCGAAAATGCCGCGGCCCTTGTTGACTTCCTCGGTGACGAAGTCCTCGAACGCGGTCATCTCGAAGGTCTCGTTGGCGATCTCCTCAGCGAGATGCGCAGGGATCACGATCACGCCGTCCCTGTCGCCGAGAATGACGTCGCCGGGAAACACCGGCGCATCCCCGCAGCCGATCGGCACGTTGATCTCGATGGCGTGATGCAGCGTCAGATTGGTCGGCGCGCTTGGGCGGTGGTGGTAGGCGGGGATACCGAGCTTGGCGATCTCGGCCGAGTCGCGAAAACCGCCATCGGTGACGACCCCGGCGACGCCGCGCTTCATCAAGCGCGTGACCAGGATTGCACCGGCGGACGCGGCGCGCGCGTCCTTGCGGCTGTCCATCACCAGCACGTGGCCCGCCGGGCAATCCTCGACTGCCTTGCGCTGCGGATGGGAGCGGTCCTTGAAAACCTCGATGGTGTTGAGATCCTCGCGCGCCGGCATATAACGCAGCGTGAAGGCTTCACCGACCATGGTCGGCTGGTCGGCACTGAGCGGGTGCACATCCTGGATCATCTGGATGCGCAGGCCCCGCTTGAACAACGCGGTTGCGACGGTGGCGGTGGAGACGGATTTGAGCTTGTTGCGGGTGGCCTCGGCAAGTTTGGTCATGTCACGCTCTCTAGTAAATCGAGGGCTCGCCGATCGGCGCGCCGAAATCGGTCTCGAGGAAGTCGAAGTCGCAGCCGTCATTGGCCTGCTTGATGTGCTTGGTGAACATCCAGCCATAGCCGCGCTCGAAGCGGCGCTCGGGCTGCTTCCAGGCGGCGCGACGCTTGTCGAGCTCGGCTTCCGACACGTCGAGATTGATGGTGCGGGTGGCGACGTCGAGCGTGATGCGGTCGCCGTTCCGCACCAGCGCGAGCGGTCCGCCGACATAGGATTCGGGGGCGACGTGCAGAATGCAGGCGCCGTAGCTGGTGCCGCTCATGCGCGCATCCGAGATTCGCACCATGTCGCGCACGCCCTGCTTCACGAGTTTTGTCGGGATCGGCAGCATGCCCCATTCCGGCATGCCCGGCCCGCCCTGCGGCCCGGCGTTGCGAAGGATGAGGATGTGGTCTTCGGTGACGTCGAGATCGGGATCGTCGACCGCCTTCTTCATCGAAGGGTAGTCGTCGAACACCAGCGCCGGCCCGGTGTGCTTGAGGAAGCGCGGCGCGCAGGCCGACGGTTTGATGACGCAGCCGTCGGGTGCGAGATTGCCCTTGAGCACCGCGAGGGCGCCTTCCTTGTAGATGGGATTGTCGATCGAGCGGATCACATCGTCATTGTGGACCTCGGCATGCGCGATATTCTCGCCCAGCGTCAGGCCGGTGACGGTGATGCAGTCGAGATGCAGATGCGGCTTGATCTGCCCCATCAGCGCCGGCAGGCCGCCGGCATAGAAGAAGTCCTCCATCAGATAGGCATCGCCGCTCGGCCGCACATTGGCGATGACGGGCACCTTGCGGCTCGCAATCTCGAAATCGTCGAGGCCGATGTCGAGACCGGCGCGGCGGGCCTGCGCGATCAGATGGATGATGGCGTTGGTCGAACAGCCCATCGCCATCGCCACTGCAATCGCGTTCTCGAACGCCTTGCGGGTCTGGATTGTCTTCGGCGTCAGATCTTCCCAGACCATCTCGACGATACGGCGCCCGCATTCCGAGGCCATGCGGATATGGTTGGCATCAGCGGCGGGAATCGAGGACGCGCCCGGCAGCGTCATGCCGATCGCCTCTGCAATCGCGGTCATGGTGGAAGCCGTGCCCATGGTCATGCAGGTGCCGTAGCTGCGCGCAATGCCGGCCTCGATGTCGAGCCAGTCCTTGTCGGAGATTTTTCCGGCGCGCCGCTCGTCCCAGTATTTCCAGCCGTCCGAGCCCGAGCCGAGCGTCTTGCCCTTCCAATTGCCGCGCAGCATCGGACCTGCCGGCAGATAGATCGCCGGGATGTTCATCGAGGTCGCACCCAGCAGCAGCGCCGGCGTGGTCTTGTCGCAGCCGCCCATCAGCACCACGCCGTCGACGGGATGGCTGCGCAACAGCTCCTCGGCGTCCATCGCCAGCAGATTGCGATAGAGCATGGTGGTCGGCTTGAGCAGCGATTCCGACAGCGACAGTGCCGGCAGCTCCAGCGGCAGGCCGCCGGCCATCAGGATGCCGCGCTTGACGTCGTCAACGCGCGACTTGAAGTGCATGTGGCAGGGCTGCGCGTCCGACCAGGTGTTGAGGATCGCGATGATCGGGCGGTCCTTCCACTCCTCCGGCGCGTAGCCCATCTGCATGGTGCGGGAGCGATGGCCGAACGAGCGGAGATCGTCGGGTGCGAACCAGCGCGCGCTGCGGAGCTGGTCGGGCGTTAGTTTCTTCTTGGTCATGATTGGGTGCCCCATTTCTGCACGGTGTTCCGCTCGATGGCGCGGAAGATCAGGTTTTCGACAAAAAGCCCGATGATGATCACCGTCAAGAGGCCGGCGAAGACCGCAGGTATGTCGAGCAGGTTGCGGTTTTCGAAGATGAACCAGCCGAGCCCGCCCTGCCCCGACGACACGCCGAACACCAGCTCGGCCGCGATCAGCGTGCGCCAGGCAAAGGCCCAGCCGATCTTGAGGCCGGTCAGGATCGAGCCGAACGCGGCGGGGATGAGGATTTTCGCCACGTACGGCAATCCCCGAAGGCCGTAATTGCGGCCGACCATGCGCAGCGTGTTGGACACGCTCTTGAAGCCCGAATGGGTGTTGAGCGCGACCGGCCACAGCACCGAATGGATCAGCACAAACACCAGACTGCCGTTGCCGAGACCGAACCAGATCAAAGCGAGCGGCAACAGCGCGATCGCCGGCAGCGGATTGAACATCGCCGTGACCGTCTCAAGGAAATCGGTGCCGATGCGGGTGGAGATCGCGAGCACGGTGAAGATCGCGGCGAGCGCGATGCCGGCTGAATAGCCCATGAACAGCACTTTTAGCGAAGCCCAGGCCCGCATGGGAATCGTGCCGTCCTTGACGCGATCGTAGAGCGTGAGGATCGTGTCGTGCAGCGTCGGAAACAGCAGGGGATTGTCGAGGGCGAGGCCGTAGGCCTCCCAGACCGCCGCGAGGAACAGGATGATGACGGTCTTGCGGACAAAGCCGTCGTTCCACAACAGCTCGGGCACGCTCAGCTTGCGCTCGACCTCGGCTGCGCTGCCGACGACCGGCGCGTCACGCAGCATTATTCTCGCTTCGCCCATGAGAGGCTCCCTCAATGCGCCGTTGCTTCGGAGGCGAACAGGAGATCGTGAATCTCCTTCTCCAGCCGGCCGGCACTGCCATCGTCATTGGAGACCTTGTCGACGTCGACCACCTCGGCCTTGACGCGGCCGGGATGCGGCGACAACAGCAGGATGCGGTTGCCGATGCGGATCGCTTCCGCGATCGAGTGGGTCACGAACAGCACGGTGAATTTGGTCTCGCTCCAGAGCTGGAGCAGCTCGTCCTGGCAGGTTCGCCGCGTCAGCGCGTCGAGCGCGGCGAACGGCTCGTCCATCAGTAGGATGTCGGGCTCCATTGCCATGCCGCGCGCGATCGCGACGCGCTGCTTCATGCCGCCGGAGAGCGTGTGCGGATAAGCGTCGACCACGCGGGTGAGGCCCACTTTCTCGATATAGGCCCGCGCCCGCGCATCGGCATCCTTGCGCGACAATTTTCGCGCGGTCAGCAGCGGAAACATCACGTTGGCCAGCACGCTTTTCCAAGGCAGCAGCTGGTCGAACTCTTGGAAGATCATCATGCGATCGGCGCCGGGACCGCGAATCTCGCGGTCGTTGATGGTCATGCGGCCTTCGCTCGGCGCCATGTAGCCGCCGACGGCCTTGAGCAGGGTCGACTTGCCGCAGCCGGACGGCCCGAGCAGCACGAAGCGGTCGGACCTGTCGACTGTGAAGCTGACCCGTTCGGTCGCCGTGACGACGGCGCTGGAGGTCTTGTAGCGCAGCGTCACGGAGCTGACGTCGAGCAGCGCCATCAGTTGCCCTTCAGATCGTGGGCGACGGGCAGATAATAATCAGTCCAGGCCTTGGGCTGAGTCTTCAGCGTGCCGGTCTTGAACAGATGGGCGGCGAATTTCATCGTGCCCTGCGGTTCGAGATTCCACTCCATCATGCCGGGCTCCTGGAGGAGATCGAGCAGCTCTTCCACCGAGGTCTTGTCGCCGGTGATCTCCTTGTAGATCTCGACCGCCTGTCTGGTGTCGCTGCGGATCAGATCCTGAGCTTCCTTGGTCGCATCGCGCACGGCCTGGATGATTTTCGGGTTGGCATCAGCGAACTTCGTGGTGGTGAAGAACTGCGCCTGGCTGAGCGGGCCGCCCATCACGTCAGGCGACGACAGCACGACATGCGCGCCCGGCACGTTCTTCAGCTCGAGGAAGGTGAACGGCGGAATCGAAAAATGGGTGTGCACCTCGTGCTTGGCGTTGGACAGCGCCGCATAGGCGTCGGGATGACCGAGCTGCACCGTGTTGACGTCCAGCTTCGACCATTGGTCGGGACCAAAGGCTTCGGCGGCGGCGATCTGGAGCACGATGGCCTGGGTCGAGACTTTTACGGTCGGCACGGCGATCTTGTCGTTGGGGCCGAAATCCTTGATCGACTTGATGTTGGCGTCGCGGCTGATCAGCGTCATCGGCTGCGCCGAGGTCGCGACGATGCCCTTGACGCCGCCGCGGGTGCGGTCCCACAGCAGCAGCAGATTGCCGGTGCCGGTGTTGAGGATGTCGACCCCGCCCGCGAGCAGCGCATCGGTCTGCGCACCGCCGCCGGAGAAGGTGACCCATTTGGTGGTGACGCCGGCCACCCCGAGCTGAGCGGCGTGCTTCTCGATCAGCTTCTGCTTTTCCATGATGTGGCTCGGCATGTAGAAAATGCCGGGCTGGCGAGACAGCGAGATCTCGGACTTCTGCTGCGCCTTTGCTGGCGAAGCCGTCAGCGCCGCTGCGGCGATCAGGGCGACGGCCGTGAGGCCACACTGAAATTGCTTGATCATTGTTGTTCGTTTCCTCCGGCCGCCATTGACGAGCGATCTTGCTAATGCACTAATGCATTAGTGTATCAAAGGCAAGCTGGCCGGAGCGCTTCGCATGGAACCAGCCGAACCCGCGCCCCGCGTAGCCCCCCGCCCCGGCGCGCGGCTCGACCGGGCCCGGCAGGCCGCACCGCAAGTATTCGAGCGGCTGCGCAATGCCATTCTCGCGCTCGAATTGCCGCCGGGCTCGCCGCTGTCGCGCACGGATCTCGCCGCACAATTCGGCGTCAGCTCGACGCCGATCCGCGACGCCTTGATGCGGCTCGAGGAAGAAGGGCTGGTCGACGTGTTTCCGCAGCACGCCACCGTCGTCAGCCGCGTCGACGTCGGTCGGGCCGAGCAGGCCCATTTCCTGCGCCAGGCGCTGGAGCTCGAAATCGTCCGGCTGCTCGCGCAGCAGCACGGCGAAGCCCTGGTCATACGCCTCGACCACACGATCGCGCTCCAGCAGCAATTCGCCAAGGCCGGAGACTTCGAGAGCTTCATCGCTGGCGACAATGATTTTCACGCGCAGCTTTATGCCGCGGCCGGCAAGCAGGAACTCTGGACGCTGGTGCGCAGCCGTAGCGGACATATCGACCGGCTGCGCCGGATGCATCTGCCCTCACCCGGCAAGGCCCAGAACATCGTCCGCCACCACAAGCTGATCACGCGCGCGATCGAGGCCGGCGACGCCGATGCTGCGCAACAGCATCTGCGCAAGCACCTGTCGGGCACGTTGAGCGAGCTCGACACGATCCGAAGCCACTATCCGGAATATTTGACCGACTAGGCATATGGCGCGCGGTTGTCGCGAGCGCTTGTGCACGTCACCGTGCATAAATTGACGCAACCGAGTTCGCCTTTTGCGAGCAATCTTGGGATCGATGGCGAAGTGCTTGCAGGCCAGATGCAATCCGCGCAACAATTTCAGAGTTGATGGTTTGATTTGCGGTCGCTGGGACACCCCATCCGGCCCGGGAGGATACCAGACGTGGCCAACATCCTGATCGTGGATGACGATCCGGCCGTGCAGATGACGATTCGGCTGCTCCTGGAGAGGGCCGGTCATCAAATCACCGTCGCCGGAGACGGCCGCAAGGGACTTGCGCTGTTCGAGGCCGGCCAGTTCGACCTTCTCTTTCTCGACATCTTCATGCCCGGCATGGACGGCCTGGAGACGATGCGCCACATCCGGGCGCTGCAGCCGGCGATTCCGATCGTCGTCATTTCCGGCCGTTCGTTCACGCCGGACGCCCATGCGGAGCCGGACTTCCTCAAGATGGCGACCAAGCTCGGCGCGGTGGCGAGCTTGCAGAAGCCGTTCCGGGCCGACGCGCTGCTCGCCGCGGTCGCTGGCTGCCTGGACGCGGCGCGGACGGCATCGGTGAGGAATCCGGATGTCAGCACCGGCCGCCGATGACAAGAACCTTCATTCTGTTCCAACCGAGCGCGGGCACGGCCATTCAGGAAGCGGTGCAGATTTCCCCATGACACTCGCTACGCGGCTCGCCATCGCGATGATCCTGCTGGTGGCGGTCACCGTGGCCGCAGTCGGCTGGCTCGGCTATCGCAATATCACCCAGGCCGTCATTCCGCGGGTCCTGGAACGGATTGAAGCCCAGTCGAGCCTGCTGGCCACCCATCTTGAATCCTACGTTGCCGGCGCGCGCGGCGATCTGCTCGGTTATCGCTCCGCCGCGGCCATCAACGGCCTGATCCGTGCCCACATCGGTGGAGGCCTCGACGATGTCGACGGCGTTTCCGAGCAAACCTGGCGCGAGCGCATCGCAGCCCGGCTCGCAGCCGAGATCGACGCGAAACCGAGCTACGGGCAATTTCGAATCATCGGCCTTGACGACGACCAGCGCGAGTTGGTCCGCGTCGATCGCGCCGGCCCGAACGGAACAGCACGGATCGTCCCCGACGGCGAACTGGAACGCAAGAGCGACCGAACCTACTTCCAGGAGACGATTCGATTGGCGCCGGGCGACATCTATGTTTCGCCCGTCGATCTCGCCACGCGGCAGGGAGGAACCACGGACCCTCACATTCCGACGTTGCGCGTCGCGACTCCGCTGTTCACGCCTGATAGCAAGCCGTTCGGCATCGTCATCGCCAATATCGACATGCGTCCTGCGCTCGACCGCGTCCGCTCGACCACGAGCGCAGGAGGAGAAATCTATGTCGTGAATTCGCGTGGCGACTATCTTGTCCACCCTGATCGTGCGCGGGAATTCGGTGCATTGCTTGGCAACGCCAACGATTGGCGCCGGGACTTTCCTTTCTTTGCAGCCCGGGCCGGCCTGCCGCAAGGATCCACGCAGCTTACGAGCGACCAAGCGGGCCGGCCGAGTGGAGCGGCGCTCGCACCGGCACTGCTGGCCGGCAAGGAGTGGTTGGCAGTCATCGAGACGGCCCCACCATCCGTGTTCAGTAGCGTTCCGGCGGCCATTCAAAAAGCCTCCTCACTGGTCGGCCTGCTTGCTGTCCTTGCCGCAGCTTTGCTTGCGGTACTGCTGGCGCGCTCATTGACGCGGCCGATCGGGCGTCTGACCGCGGCGGTGGAAGCGATCGGCAGCGGACGGCGCGCCGAGATTCCCGTCGATGCGAGCGGAGAGACAGGCGTGCTGGCGCGGGCATTCGCGCAAATGGTCGAAGAAACGAGAGCGAAGACGACCGCGCTTGAACGCGAGATCGAGGAGCATCGCCGCACCGAGGCCGCGCGAAGCCATCATGAAGCGCGCGAGCGCTTGTTCAGCGCCGCCGTCGAATCCTCCGACGAAGCGATCGTGATGCAATCGCTCGACGCCATCATCACCGGCTGGAATGCCGCCGCCGAGCGCCTCTACGGCTATTCGGCGAATGAGGCGATCGGGAAATCCACCTCGATCATCGTCCCACCCGACCGACGCGAGCAAGGCAAGGACTATTTGCGGCGGATCGCCGGAGGTGAACCGATGGAACGGTTCGAGACGGTGCGCCTGCGCAAGGATGGCACGCCGGTCGAAATCTCACTCAGCCTGTCGCCGATCAGGGGCCCATCGGGCGAGATCGTGGGCGCCTCCGGCACCGCGCGCAGCCTGACCGAGGCGCGACGGGCCGAGCGGGCGCTGCAGCAGCAGCTCGAGGAACGGCGACAGATCTTCGAGACCTCCCAGGATCTGATCATGGTGATGGACGCGCGCGGCCACATCGCGCAGATCAGTCCGAGCAGCGAGGCCATTCTCGGCTACCGGCCGGAGGAGATGATCGGCCGCAGCGGCGCCGATTTCATTCATTCCGGCCATCTCGACCAGTCGCGCGACGAGATGCGCGCGCTCAGGCGCGGCGAGCGGCTGAAGCTCGCGGACACCCGCTGCTTCCACAAGGACGGTCGTGAGGTCTGGCTGTCCTGGCTCGGCAGCTGGTCCGACCACGCCCAGCGCTACTTCTTTGTCGGGCGCGACATGACAGAAGCGAGGCTTGCACAGGAGTCCTTGCGGGAGAGCGAACAGCTTGCGCGCAACATCGTCGAGACCTCGCTCGATGCTTTCACCCAGACGGACCACACCGGGGCCATCCTGAGTTGGAACTCGCAGGCCGAGAAGCTCTTCGGATGGACCCGTGAGGAGGCGATCGGCAAGAATGCGATTGAGCTTTTCGTCGCCCCCAGTGAGCGCGAAAGCGTCAGGGCCAGACTGAAGCTCTTTCTCGAATCCGAGCAACAATCGCTGGCTAATCCACGGCGCGAACTTTTGGTGCGGCGACGCGACGGTAAGGAGTTCAGGGCCGAGCTCAGCGTCACGGCGCTCCAGCGACGCGAAGGCGTTCTCTTCAATTCGTTCTACCGCGACCTGACCGACAAGATCGCGGCCGACGAGCGCATCCGCCAGGCCGAGAAAATGGAGGCGGTCGGCCAGCTCACCGGCGGCGTGGCGCACGACTTCAACAACATTCTCACCGTCATCACCGGAACGATCGAGATCCTGGCCGACGCGGTGGCCAACGAGCCGGAGCTCGCGGCGATCACGAAGATGATCGACGAGGCCGCCGGGCGTGGCGCCGAGCTGACGCAGCACCTGCTGGCGTTTGCGCGCAAGCAGCCGCTCCAGCCGCGCGAGATCGACGTCAACGCGCTGATCATCGACACGGCGAAATTATTGCGGCCGACGCTGGGCGAGCAGATCCATATCGAATCGGTGTTCGAGGACGAGAACTGCGTCGCGATCGTCGATCCCAGCCAGCTCACCACCGCGATCCTCAACCTCGCGCTCAATGCCCGCGATGCCATGCCGGGCGGCGGCAAGCTGATCGTGGAGACGGGCGCGGCCTATCTCGACGAGGTCTATGCCAGCGTCAACGACGTCCCGCCGGGACACTACGTGCTGATCGCCGTGAGCGACACCGGCAGCGGAATTCCCGCCAACATGCTGGCCAGGGTGTTCGACCCCTTCTTCACCTCGAAGGGACCGGGCAAGGGCACCGGACTCGGGCTTTCGATGGTCTACGGCTTCATCAAGCAGTCGGCGGGCCATATCAAGATCTACAGCGAGGAAGGCCACGGCACCACGATCAAGATGTACCTGCCGCCCGGCAAGACGCCGACGGCGGTCGGCGAGGGCGTGACGCCGGCGACCATCGAGGGCGGACACGAGACGATCCTTGTGGTCGAGGACGACCGGCTGGTGCGCGACTACGTGCTGGCACAGCTGCATTCGCTCGGCTACGTCACCTTGCAGGCTGCGAACGCCGCGGAGGCGCTCGCAATCGTCGCCGCCGGAAAACCGTTCGACCTCCTGTTCACCGACGTCATCATGCCCGGCAAGATGAACGGAAGGCAGCTCGCCGACGAACTGCAGAGAACGCGTCCCGATCTCCGGGTGCTCTACACGTCCGGCTATACCGAGAACGCGATCATCCATCACGGCCGGCTGGATTCGGGCGTTCTGCTGCTAGCGAAGCCCTATCGCAAATCGGATCTGGCGCGGGCCATCCGCAAGGCGTTGAACAGTTGATGGCGCGTCGGGTGAGAGCCCGCAGCCCGGGTGAGCGAAGCGATACCCGGGAACACCACGAGCCAGGTCCCGGAAGTCGCTTCGCTCATCCGGGCTACGAAATGTCGCCCACGGAATTTACGACGCGCGCTGCGCCGCGGTCATCACGATCCGGATCAGATCGGCGGCATTGCGCGCACCGAGCTTCTTCATGATGTTGGCGCGATGGTCCTCGATGGTGCGCGGGCTGATGCCGAGCGTGCGGCCGGCCTCCTTGTTGGAAGCGCCGGCGGCGAACTGCTCAAGCACCTCGCGCTCCCTGCGCGTCAACGGCTCGCGCCCGGGGAAATGCAGCGAGCCGAACTTCGGCGCTGCGTTCTCCGACTGCCTGCGGGCATAGGCGTCGATCGCCTCGTCGAGCCGGCCGACGATCTCGCTGCCGCGGAACGGCTTCTCGATGAAGTCGAGCGCGCCGCTCTTGATGGCCCCGACCGCCATCGCGATATCGCCCTGTCCGGAGATCATGAAGATCGGTGCCGGATAGTCCTCGCCGTGCAGCTCATTGAGAATATCGAGCCCGGACTTGCCGGGAATGTGCACGTCGAGCAGGACCGCTGCAGGTGTGCGGCTTCGCGCGACGGAGAGCAATGCTGCGCCGTCCGCAAAACAGATCACCTCATAGCCCGCCGCCTTCAACACCATCGACAAGGTGTCGCGAACGGCAGCGTCGTCGTCGACCACGAAGATTTCACCGCGAGAGCTTTGTTCGGCCATGTGCCACACATCCGGTTGGCATGAAGGACTCGCGTCCGCCCCAACCGTTATGGCGTTCGGCGCGGATTCGGCCCACCGTATTTGTACGGGACATGAACTTGACGCACAAGTAGCGGCGAGGCGCCTAATTGCAGAGGACGGAGAATATCCATGCTAATTTTGGCCGCTACCGCCTTTCGTGGCAATGCCCGAAGTCGAGAGCCGTGAGCTGATTGCGGCCGACCTTCGCGTGCTGATCTCGCAGATCGAGAGCAGCATGCGCCGGACCGCCACAGCCATGGCTCAAGAACACGGGAGCGATCCGGAAAGTTCCGCCGACGTCTTCGTGCTCGACGATGTCACACCCCGGTATGCCAGGGCGATCGCCGCGCTCGACGCCTGCCGGGCGGGCCTTGGCCACGCCCTGGAATGCCTGTCGGAGGCCAGCGGTACGCTGTAGATCGCGATCGCTGCGACGCGGCGACCGCATTCTTTCATCGCATGGCCGGCCGCGGATCAGGCGCGGTGCCGCTCCACGATCGCGTCGGTGGCGACACCGCCCCAGGTGTGGATCGCCGGCAGGCCCATCGCGGTCTTGCCGAGATTGGCGAGGCTGATGCGCAACGCGGCCAGATCCAGCGGCTTGGGCAGGCTCTGGAGCTCGATCCCGACGGAACGGGCGAAGCTGCGGGCGGCGCTGCGGCGCTTGCCGTCCATGCCGCTGACGACGATCACGGCGCCGCCAAATTTCGCCTTGGCCATCTCGCCCAGCACGTCCATGCCGTCGCCATCCTCTAGCACGAGATCGAGTGTCACGCAGTCGAAGCGCGCGGTGCGGAGTTTCTCGATCGCTTCGGCCACGGACGGCGCCACGGTGACCTCGTGGCCGGCCTGCTTGGCCGCGATCGTGATCAGGCTGCGCTGTGTGCCGTCGTCATCGACCACCAGAAGCTGAAGCGCGCGCCGCTCGGCGGCGTCGGGCAGGTTTGACGGGAGAGAGGAGAAAGAGCTTCTGGGCATTGCCGTATCCTGAGATTGAGACCGGCAATGGATACACCGTTCGCGCTTAGGCGACGTAAAGCCGCGACGGCAAATTCAGTCGGATGTTTCAGCAAATGCGAACCAACGTCGCGGAAAACGGCGACGCGACGCACGTGAAGATCACGCCGCCTCGTCACGGCCACCGACGGCCCGCTTCTTCCGGTTCTTGCCCCGCAGGAATTGAATGTCCATTTCGACGCCGTTGACGCGCACCAATTCGCAGCGGCGGTAGGCAAGGCCGGTGGACGACAGCAGCAGGAAGAACTCTTTGAGGTTCAGGCCCTGAATCGAGCCTTCCACCGTCAGGATGGCGTCGGTGTCGGAGATCGCGTTGAGCTTGCAGTCGCGGCGCCAAGTGCCGTCGATGGCCATGATGCAGACATCATAGCCGCGACTGAACGTCACGCGTTCCGCGCCTTTGCCATCCTCGGCCATGCCTATCGTCCCGCCATGACCGCTAGGCGCGGCGCTGCGCCGGCAAGAACCGGCTTGGCGGCCGCCGCGCGCGGGTCGTTCGGCTTGTAGAGACCGCGCTTCTCCGGAATCGGCCTGAACGTGTCGGTCAGTCCGACCACCGTTTCGGCCGCGCCCAGCACCAGGAAGCCGTCTCCCTCGATCTGGCGAGCCAGCCGGTTGAAGATGTTGATCTTGGTGTCCTGATCGAAATAGATCAGCACGTTGCGGCAGAAGATGACGTCGAAGGTGCCGAGCTGAGCGAAATCGTGCAGCAGATTGAGCTGCCGGTGCTGGATCATCGCCCGCAGCTCGGGATTGATCTGCCAGGTCTCGCCGATCTGCTTGAAATATTTCATCAGCATCTGGATCGGCAGTCCGCGCTGCACTTCGAACTGGCTGTAGATGCCGGCCTTGGCCTTCTCGAGCACCTCCTGCGACAGGTCGGTCGCGATGATCTCGACGCGCCAGCCAGTTAGGGCCGCACCCATCTCCTTTAGGCTCATCGCGAGCGAATAGGGCTCCTGCCCCGTGGAGCCGGCGGCGCACCAGATGCGGACGCTGCGGCGGCCGGCGCGGGCCTTGATGATCTCCGGCATGATGGTGTCGCGGAAATGATCGAACGGGACCTTGTCGCGAAAGAAGAAGGTCTCGTTGGTGGTCATCGCCTCGACCACGCTGGTGACGAGCGCGCCCGAGCCAGCGCCTTGCAGCTTCTGCACGAGCTCGCCGATGCCGGAGATCCCGGCCTTGCGCGCCAGCGGCAACAGCCGGCTTTCAATCAGATATTGCTTGTCTGCGGACAGATCGAGCCCGGAATGATCCCTCAGGAACTTACGCAGATAATCATACTCGGTCGGGGTCACGGATAGGCCTCTCGGAAGCTGTACTGGGAACACTCTGGCTGGAACACTCCGCCAGACACTCAGACCATGGCTTGTCCGACCGGAATCAAGCCGACTTCTGCGAATTTGTCGGCGATGATGTCTTTATCGAAGGGCTTCATGATGTACTCGTTGGCGCCGCCGCTGAGCGCCTGAGCGATATGAGCCACGTTATTTTCGGTGGTGCAGAATACAACCTTGGGCTGGTCGCCGCCCGGCAGGCGGCGCATGTGGCCCATGAACTCGAAGCCGTCCATCACCGGCATGTTCCAGTCCAGCAGCACCGCGTCGGGCAGCTTGCGCTGACAGACCTCGAGCGCCTTGGAGCCGTCCTCGGCCTCCGTGACTTCGAATTGCAGGCCTTCCAGGATCCGGCGTGCGATCTTGCGCACGACGCTGGAATCATCGACCACCAAGCACGTCTTCATTTGGGTTCTCCGGCTTCGATGTTTTTGGGGCTCACGCAGCCATTTGCACTTCGGTTTTGAGTTCGAGGACGCGATCGACGTCGAGGACGACCATGAGCTGGCCGTCGAGACGGTGGACACCGCCGGCGAGCTTGGCCATGCGGGGGTCGAGATTGACGGGGTTTTCTTCCATGCCGTCCTCGGCGAGCCGCAGCACTTCGCCGATCTGGTCGATCAGGAGGCCGTAGGATTCACCGCGCAGATCGACGCCGACCGCCATCGGGATCTTGCCGTCCTCGGGCTTGGGCAGGCCGAGCCGGGCGCGCATGTCGACCACGGTGACGATGCGGCCGCGCAGGTTCAGCACGCCCGCAATCTCGCGCGAGGACAGCGGCACGCGGGTGACGCGCTCGGGCATGAACACGTCCTGGACGCGGGAGATCGGCAGGCCGAACAGCTGGCCGCCGATCATCGCGGTGACGTATTCGACCATGGCGCCTTCGCCGGACTGGGTCTTCTTGGTCATGTGCGTATCTCCTGATCCATCCCGCTGGGGTTTAGGCGGCTGCGCGGCTCAGCTCGGAGGCACCGGCGGCGCCCGCGGTCTGTTCCTTCAGCGCCGCGATCAGACCGGGACGGTCGAACTTGGCGACATAGTCGTGGAAGCCGGCCTGACGGCCGCGCTCGATCGCCGCCGGCGACACCAGCGCGGAGAGCCCGATGATCGGCATCGCGCCCAGATTGCTGTCGGAGCGGATGGTCTCGGCAAACTCGAACCCGTTCATGTCGGGCATCTCGATGTCGGTCAGGACCACGTCGAAGCTCTGCGCGCGCAGCGCCGCCAGGCCCTCCTGCGCGGTCGGCGCGGTGCGGACGCGGTAGCCGGCGGCCTTGAGCACCGGGGCCAGCATGTTGCGGAAGAACGCCGAATCGTCGACCAGCAGCACCGATTGCGAGTGCAGCGACGGCTTCATCTCCTTGCGGGTGAACCAGTCGGAGAACGCCATCGGCAGGAAGTGGCCGACGTCGATCACTTCGGTGGCCTGGCCCTTGATCACGGCCGAGCCGAGAATGCCGGAGGAGGATCCGCCGACCTCGATGTTGAGCCGTTCCTCGACGATGTCGATGATCTCGTCGACGACGAGGCCCATGGAGCGGCCGTCGTCGGAGAACACCAGGATCGGCTGGGCGCCCTGGCTCGCGATGGTGACGCTCTCCATGGCAACGAGCGGCATCAGCTGCTCGCGGTACTGCACCATGTAGCGGCCGTTCGAGAACTCGATCTTGTCGGCCGGGAGCTCTTCCAGGCGCGTGACGAGCCCGAGCGGGACCGCCTTGGGCTGGGACGAGCCGGCGCGGAACACCAGCAGCGAGGTGGTCTGCTCGCCCGATCCGATGCTGTGCGTCCCGTTCTCGCTGTTCATGTCATGGGCCGAGGAGCCGGCGGCGCCGAGCGCCTTGGCAATGCCGTTGGGGTCGATGATCATGATGACCGCGCCGTCGCCCAGGATGGTATTGCCCGAGAACATGTCGATGTGGCGCAGCTTCGTCGACATCGGCTTGACCACGATTTCTTCGGTGTGGAACACGCCGTCGACGACGATGCCGAAGGTCTGGCTGCCGACCTGCGTCACCACGATGAAGCCGTTCTCGGGATCGGAGACGGCGCCGTCGTCGATCTTGAGCAGCTTCTTGAGATGGATCAGCGGCAGCAGCTTGTTGCGCAGCCTGAGAACCGCGGTGTCCTTGATGCGCTCGATGCGGTGCTCCGAGTTGGCGCGGGCCCGCACCAGCTCGACCACGGAGAGCTGCGGGATCGCAAAGCGGTCGCCGGCGGCTTCCACGATCAGCGCGGAGACGATGGCGAGCGTCAGCGGGATCTTGATGGTAACGGAGGAGCCTTCACCGGCGACCGACTTGATGTCGATGGTGCCGCCGATCTGGTCGATATTGGTGCGCACCACGTCCATGCCGACGCCGCGTCCCGACACCGAGGTGATGGCGGCCGCGGTCGAGAAGCCCGGCGCGAAGATGAACTTGTGGATCTGGGCTTCGCTCATCTTCTCGAGCTCGGCCTCGGTGACCAGACCTGAGGAGATCGCCTTGGCCTTGATCCTGTCGGTGTTCAGGCCACGGCCGTTGTCGGCGATGCAGATGATGATGTGGCCGCCCTCGTGATAGGCGGACAGGCGAATGGTGCCCTGCTCGCCCTTGCCGCCGGCGAGACGCTCGGCCGGGGTCTCCAGGCCATGGTCGGCGGAGTTGCGCACCATGTGGGTGAGCGGGTCCTTGATCAGGTCGAGCACCTGGCGGTCGAGCTCGGTGTCGGCGCCGTGCATCTCCAGCTCGATCTGCTTGCCGAGTTCGCTCGAGAGGTCGCGAACGATGCGGGGCAGCTTCTGCCAGGCATTGCCGATCGGCTGCATGCGCGTCTTCATGACGCCTTCCTGCAGCTCGGCGGTGACGTTGGACAGCCGCTGCAACGGCACCTTGAACTCGGTGTCCTCGTTGCGGCGGGATATCTCCAACAGCTGGTTGCGGGTCAGCACCAGCTCCGAGACCATGGTCATCAGATGCTCCAGCGTATCCACGTTGACGCGGATCGACTGGTTGGCGATGCTGGCTCCCTCGGCGGCGCCCTCGTCGGCGATCGACTTCTTCGGCGCGGCCTTGTCCTTCGCCTTGGTCTCCTTCGCGGCTTCCTTGGCAACAGGCACCGGGGCTTCAGCGGCAGGCGGAGGCTCCGCCTTGACTTCGGCCCTGGCAACCGGGACCGGCACTTCGATCGCGGTCTCGCGGAAGGCACGCTCGAGCTCGTCGAGCGAGACTTCGCCCGGACGCAGCGGACGCTCCAGGCTCTGGTCGGCCAGCACGCCGGAGGTCGGCGCGGCTTCGACGGCGACAGGCGCGTCCGGCACCAGCGGCGGCGCTTCGGCAACGGCAGCAGCAGCAGCGCCGGCCGCCATGGCGGCCATGCCCTGCTCGACCATCGCTTCCAGCTTGTCGATGAGATCGCGGTCGGTGCCCTCGGGCTCGGCTTCGGTCGCCTCCAGCCCGGCCAGAATTTCCTTGATGCGGTCGATCGAGGACAGGATCACCGTCACCGCCTGCCCCGTCACCGGCATGCCGTCACGGAATTTGCCCATCAGCGTCTCGCCGGCATGCGCCAGCGCTTCCAGTCGCGGCAATCCGAGGAAGCCGCACGTGCCCTTGATGGTGTGGACCAGCCGGAAAATGTTATCCAGGATCTTGGCGTTGTTCGGCTCCTGCTCGAACTTCACCAGCTGATTGTCCACGGTGTCCAGGCTCTCGCTGGTTTCCGTCAAAAACTCCCGCAACAGATCATCCATGAGCTACGCCTTACAGACCTGGATCTGGACCTCGACGCCCGAGCCGCGCTGGCATGAACGGAAGCCCCCACCTTGGATCGTTAGACATCCCCTTTCACGGTCCCGTTAATTTCATCCTCCGTGCTAATACGGATATTGAAGACAAGTTTGCCGTTCGACTGCATGGGACAGCGTTTTTCGGCAAGACCGGCCCCACGCCGCAGCGGCGAGACGCGTTAGGTGAACGTGCCGATAACAGCGAGACCCGGCGCGCGGGAAAGCCCTGCTTGTGAAGGAGATATGCGCGGTCTTCGCGCAAATTGTATCGAGCTGCCTGCAGCCCGGGCCGGTCTCGCCACGTCGCCTGGTGCTTTGCCGGGATATGCATCACCCGCATTTGCGGTAAACGAACCGTTACCCGCGTCCGCTGCGGCCGGTGCCGCGCTAACCCAGGCGCGCGGCCGGGGCAAGCTCGCCCTGGGGACGGTGCTCCGCCAGGCAATCGTTGATGGCGGCGAGCAGCGCGTGCGGCGTGAACGGCTTGCGCAGACAGCGCGCCGCACCGAGCTCCAGCGCCATCCGGAGGAAATCCGGGGCCGGCGAATTCAGATTGCGAACGCGTAGCCGGACATCGCTATCAGCGGAACGGCCGGCGCGCGCTCGTGAAAGATTCTGACCGATTCGAACCCGCGCATGTGCGGCATGAAGATATCGATGATCATCAGATCGAACTGTTCGTGTTCGAGCGCACGAAGTCCGGCTTCCCCTCCTTCGGCGATCGTCACCCGAAAATTGTTGCGCTGGAGATAGACCTCGATGGCCATGCAGACCATCGGGTCGTCATCGACGACGAGAATATCGCGCAGATCTTCTGTCCCCGTTTGAGCTTCCCGATTTGGCGATTCAATAATTGAACCGTGGCGCACGCCATGCTCCTTTGCTCGAGAAATGGACTGTTGAGAGCGTCCTTGGCGGAGCCGGAAAGACGATTGACGCGGAATCTGCGGCCACGCGGCGCCAAGGCAACTCCATGACGACGACGCGGCGCGGATGACCTTGAAACGCGCCGGATCAACCATGACCGCGAACAAGCTCCAAACCGATTCTCCAGCCGCACCATCTGGATCTGCTGGTTCCCAGCTCGGTAGGAATTGGGTCAGGGAATCTGTCTTGGCGAGGCCGACGTGCAGCGGCACTGACTGCGATCGGACGTCTTGTCCCAATTGCCAATATATCCCGACGGGAACATGATGGAACGTGGCCGAACGACAAGCAGTTTCCCGTGCTGGTCCGGGAGACGGGAGGCTACTTTGGAAACAATGGTACGTTCCTCCAACGGTTTCCTGTCCGCGCTGTCGGCGGACGATTATGAATTGATCCGCCCCCACCTGCGGACGGGCGATCTGCCGCACGACGCGGTGCTGGTCGCGACCGGCGAAACGCTCAAGCGCGCCTACTTTCCCCATCGCGGCGTCATCTCGCTGGTGGTGGAGCTCGCCAGGGGCGAGCACGTGCAAGTCGCCATGATCGGCCGCGACAGCCTGCTCGGAACGCTCTCGATCATGGGCGATGCCTGCGCGCTGAACACGGCCATCGTGCTGGTTCCAGGCTCCGCCTCGATGATGGACCTCGACCGGCTGCGCGTCGCGGCCGACCAGAGCTGCACCCTGCGGACGCTGCTCACGCGTCACGGACTGGCGGTCTACGCGCAGGTGCAGCAGACCGCGGGCTGCAACGCCGCTCATCCGGTGGAGTCACGGCTGTCGCGCTGCCTGCTCCACACCCATGACCTCTCCGGCGACTACCGGCTGCTGCTGACCCAGGAGGCGATGGCGCAGATGATCGGCGCTCGGCGCAACAGCGTGTCGCTGGTCGCCAACACCTTGCAGCAGGCGAATTTCATTAACTACAGCCGCGGACACATCCAGATCCTCAACCTGGACGGCCTGCGCCAGACGGCGTGCGAATGCTACGCCACCGTGAAGGCGCAGTATGACCGGCTGCTCGGCCCGCGCTGACTGGCGCTGCGGCGTGGTAAACCGGCCGCTAATTCCGGCCCGCAAACACGGAATGTCCTGCTACCGGAACTGAAATCCAGATGCCGTAGACACGGATGTGCCGCGCGCGCCTGTACGGGCCGGCGGCAAACCGTGATCAAGGCAGGCCAAACCATGTTCGAAGTCACCGTCGCGCCTGCGCAAACAGTGCTTGATGCCGAACCCGCGCGCGAGCCGGGCGCGTACCAGGCGCTGGTGCGCGAGATCGGCGAGGATGGTGCTTGCGAAGTGCGCGACGTGTTCTGGAGCGAAACCTGCGCGCGTCTGCAATCGTTCCGCACGCTCTCGCTCGCGCAGCACCACGGCAGGATCGCCCGCGAAGCGCATTCGCTGAAGGGCGCGGCCGGAACGTTCGGCTATGTCAGGCTCGCGGTGCTGGCGCTGCGGCTGGAGAAGACCGCGGAGAGGCTCGGCGACGCCGGATTTTGCGACCTCCTGGACCTGATGGACGCCGCCTACGCTGCCGCGCGCGCGCAGGAGCCGGAGGGCTGACGCGCTCGCTCGAAACGCTCCAACCACTCACGCGTGCATGCCCGCCGTACTTCTACGGCTTGGGATTTTCACAGATGGCTAATCATAGGCAGCGATAGTCGCCGGAAACCAGGAGGGTTTCCATGTTCACCTACGAGACCGCGGACCAGAAAGAAGTTCGCCGCTTCCGCATCGCACAGTTCAACGGCCGGATGGCGACGGTGGCCGCTGGCGAGGCGACGGTGACCGGCTTCGTACGTTCGGTGCTGGAGCAGGAATCGAGCATGCCGCCCCGCTGGACCATCACGATCATTCCCAACGTGCCGAAGGACGAGCTCAAGCCGCTGCGGCCCTCGTCGCGCGCGCGTCCCTTCGCCGAAGATTATTTCTGAGCACGGTCGGAGCCGCGGGTCTTTTTCGAGAAATGCCTCACGCTTGGCCCTCGCCCGCTGCCGGGCGGCCCGACGCAAGGCCCTTCAGTCGATCGAATGCAGCAGCGCCGCACGGACGAGGTCCGCCGTGTTGCGCGCACCGAGCTTCCGCATCGCCTCGGCGCGATGGCTCTCGAAGGTGCGCGGGCTGATCTGCATCCGAAGCGCACCCTGCTTGTTCGAATAACCCTCGCTGATCAGCCTCAGCACCTCGCGCTCGCGCTTGGTCAGCCGCTTCTGGCCTGACAGGCCGAGGATTTCGGCGCTCGGCACGCGCTGCAGCTGTGGCGCGCGCGCGAACTTCGATTCGGCGCCCTCGGCCCTGGACGCGATCGGCAGGCCACCCGTGTGAGAACCGGCAAGCTGTTTGACGAGGCCACAAACCCGCTCGGTCTGCACTAGCGCATTCTCCACGACCCGCTGCAAATAGGCACGGTCGCCCGTCACCGGCGCGAGCTGATCGCTGTGATGCTTGATCTCGCCCATGTAGAGCAGGAGCGCCGTGAGGGGACCGTTGAGCTCGCGGGCGATGGCGGCTGCCATTTCGTCGGCCGCCTTGGCACGGGCGGCGTTCAGACGGACGGCATCGAGCTCTTCAGTTGGAGCGGCGTTGCTTTCGTACCATTCCGACGGCCGCGAATCAGTGGCCGTATCATTCTGTGACCCCATGTCACTCGTTTAGCGGAACCCAACGCGGTCTGTAGTTAACTTTTTGCTCCGTAAGACTACGGTGAATTTGGCAGTTTTGTGCTGAAACCCCGGCACAGGCACACTTTATGCTTGAGTGGCAACGTCCCTCAACATTCTTAGGTTGCTGAACCTGCCCAATTGATAGACGGGTCGCTCGACGCCTTCTTAACGATCAGATCCGCGCCGATTACCTGCGGCCTTGGATTTTACGGATATATTAACGGCGGCTTGCTTCTCTATGTCGCAATTGAGAGCGCGCAAATGCCTCCATGCATGGGGTCGGTAGGCCTGCTGGAAACGTTGCGGAAGATTGCGTGCCATGAACGAGATCGACCAGCTATCGAACTTCCTGCAGAAGCTGACGCCGCTGTCGCGCAGCTGCCTGCTCAGCGAGCTCGAACGGCTTGAGCTGTGCGGCATCGACATGCCGGGCTCGTCCGACCTGCAGTCCCGGTTGCGCGCCGAATTTCGCAAGGACGGATCGAACCAGGCGCGCGCCACCAGTCCCTCGCGCCATTTCTTTGCGCCGCTCGAGCTGCTTCTGATCGACGGCGCGCCCGAGCATGCCAACATGGGGCGGATCTCGCGCAACACCCTCACCCCGATCTGGGAGTGGATCTGCCGCGACCTGCTGCCGACCATGGCACGCGACTACATCAAGGCGATCAACGACCAGGTCGCCGCCAACAACCAGAAGGAAGTGCTGAAGATCGCATCGACCTTCCAGACCAAGGTCGTCAAGGTTCTCGAAAGCACCCTCGCATCAGCGGAGAGCACCGAGTTCGCGCGCGGCAAGCTCGCGCAATACACGGCATCGCACACCGCCTTCGAGGACGTGAAGAAGATCCAACATGTGCTGCGCGCCGGCGCCGCGCTGCCGAAGTTCAACGACAGGCTGCCCGAGAAGATCGCGAAGTTCGACGACGGCACGGTTGATCAGATCACCGCCCGATTGGACGCCTTCAAGAAGGCCCATCCCGAGGCGCTGCCGTTCGCGCTGACGCTGGTGGCGAGGCGGCTGAAGACGTTCTGGCAATTGGTGCGTCTTGCCACCAAGGCCGCAGCGAGCAAGGGCGCCGCCGATGTCGCCGCCGCGCCCTATGCCTGCGTCGTTCACATGGTGCTCGACCAGCTCGACGACAGGCGCCTCGCCTTGCGCATCGCGCTCCGGCACAACCGGGTGCTGATTGCGCGCGACCTGCTCGCCGAGATCTACGAGACCGAATATGCGCTCAAGGTGCGGATCGACGGCATCGAGCATTGCGAATGGGGCATTCGGCTCCAGCAATTGATGGACGCGATCGCGGCGCTGGTGTCCGCCGAGGTGAGCCGCTTCCCCTCCAATGTCGGCCACATTCTCGGTTCGCGCCGGCTGCGCAGCCACGACACGCTCGGTGGCAAGCTGTCCTATCTGGCCTGGAAGGGACGCGATGCGATTGAGGACGGCGCGGCCGCGTTGCGCAAGCTGATCGGCCAAACCTGATCCCGCGCTAATGCGCGCGCGGCAGGCACAGGAAACGATCGAGAAATCGCCCTGACAGCACGAACCTGAACCACCAATACATTATTCGCCGCGACGTCATTGCTGCGATCCTCGACAGCCCACCACCGGCTGCCCAGAGCAATAGCGCACGTGCAGCAATCCGCTTGTGATGTGCTTCACATTGGCGCCAGCGCGCACCGACGCATTGTCGCAGAACCGTCACGAGCGAACCGGGAAAAATGCGCGCGTCGCGCGCAATTGAGGCGCTCCATTATTCAATTGGGCGAGGCGCGCGTGGCTTGGTCCAATTGCAGGACAGCGCGCGTACATGCAGCCGCACTGCACGTCGCGAGATCTCCAGTGATTGTCGCAACCCTGCGCCCGGCGCGCGGGTAGACGTAAAAACTTCCCGACCGAGATCCAGATAATTTTAGACGTGATGGGCGCTTTAACGTTACTCAGATAATTCGACAATCGACTGAAGCCTTCCATATTTGAAACTGCTCACGTCGCTAACACACCGGCACGGAACGGGAGTGCTTGCGATGAACGACGAAATTGTAGAACTCGCCGAACGAAGGCCGAAAACCTTCGGACGGCGAAAGGTGAAGCCGCGCGCCTGCGTGGCCGACGGCAAGCGCCATCTTCGCGCGTTTCTCGCGGAAGTGCTGGAGGATCTCGGCTTCGTCACCACCGAATGCGCCAGTGCCGAGGAGCTGCAGAGCGTGCTGACAAGCGAATTGCCCGACCTGATCCTGCTCGGCATCGCCGCCGACGGCATCGAGCCCGGCAAATTTTTGGAGACGCTGGTGCGCGAGGCCTTCGACGGCAGGGTTCTGACTGTGGGCGCCCGCGAGTCGATCATCGTCAGGGCCGTGCAGCAGGTCGGCGAGGAATACGGCCTCAAGATGCTGCCGCCGCTGACGACGCCGTTTGCCGCGGAGACGCTGCGCGACCGTGTCGCGATGCTGTTGCCCGAGGAGCCGGCGCCGAGCCCCGCCGTGCACGTCGGCGAGGCCCTGCACGCCGGCTGGCTCGAGCTCTGGTACCAACCCAAGATCGACGCGCGCACGCTGATTCGCAATAGCGCCGAGGCGCTGGTGCGGATGCGGCATCCGACCTGGGGCGTGGTGCCGCCCGCCTATTTCATCCCCGAAGAGCACGACCCGAATATGCGCGACCTCTCCGAATTCGTGATCGAGCGCGCCATGCAGGACTGGCACTATCTACTGGAGCAGCAGAGCCCGGTCGATCTCGCGATCAATTTGCCGGCGTCCTATCTGAAGGAGCCGCAAGCCGTGCGTGATCTCTGCCGGCGCATGCCGACGCATCCGGCGTTCGGCGGGCTGACGATCGAAATCGACAGCGAGGAGGCGATCCGCGATCTCGATCTCCTGGCCGAGGTCGCCCGCGAACTGCGTCTGCACAATATCGGCCTGTCGGTCGACAATCTCGGCGCCAACTGGCCGTCGCTGATGGACCTTGGAAAAATTCCCTTCATCAAGCTGAAGGCCGACCGGCACTTCGTCACCGGCAGCGGCACTGATCGCCTCAAGCGCACGGTGTGCCGCCACATCGTCGAGCTTTCGCATGGCTATGGCGTGCGCGCCATCGCCGAGGGCGTCGAGAGCCGCGCCGACCTCGTCGCCGCCAACGAGCTCGGCTTCGACCTCGTGCAGGGTTTTCTGTTCGGCAAGCCGATGCCGCTGAAGAAGTTTGCGCGGAGCACGCTGACGCGGACGGTGATGGGGTGAGTCCTTGCGCGAGCGGCGGATTACGCTGTTGCCGCGCACCCCTCAGCCGTCGAGTGCACGGAGCTCGTTTCACCCATTGGGCTGCGTGCCTCGACCTGTTCGACGTGAAGCGCGAAGCTGGTCGCGCCGGAATGCTCGAGTCCTGCGCGGAGCCGCATGCTCGGAATCAGGTAATCGCCGCCATTCTGGCGCCGGTAGGGAATCGGGGATGTCGTCGCAAGCGTTCGCATCCTCTCGCGCAAACGTTCGGCAGTCGCTTGGAAACCCGCTTCGTCCAGTTTGTCGGCCTTGTAGACGACGAACGGCGGAAGCACGTCATAGCCGGGATAATAGAGGATGCCGTGATTGATCGGGAACAGCAGGTCGTCGATCGGCCCGTTGATCCCGCGCGCCGAATAATGCTCCTGCCAGCCGCCGGCGGTCACGATCAGCATCGCGCGTTTGCCCGCCAGCCTGCCTTCGCCGTAACGGTCGCCCCACCGCTTGTCGCTGTGCTCGCCGACGCCATAGGCGAAACCGTAGGCGAACACGCGGTCGACCCAGCCCTTGAGGATGGCCGGCATGCTGAACCACCATAGCGGGAATTGCAGGATCAGGACGTCCGCCCACAGCAGCTTCTCGATCTCGGCCTTGACGTCCGCGGTGAGTGTACCCGACTCGAACGCCTGCTTGGAGGCGGCGGCCGGCGCCAGCCGCCCGTCCGGCGGCAGCAGCGGAAAATCGGCGCGACCGACCTCGGATGTCCATCCCTGCGCGTAAAGGTCTGACACCCGCACCTCGTGTCCCTCAGCCTCGAGTTCTCTGACGGCAACGTCGCGGAGCGAGCCATTGAGGGAGCGCGGCTCGGGGTGAGCGAAGAGGATCAACACTTTCATGATCAGCACCTTGGTTGACGATTGCGAGCAGCAGGTAGCGCCTCCGACTGCAATCCGGTAGTTGTCGCCGATGGATAGGATCATGCCGAAATATGGATAAATCGGACGTGACGCTCGAACGCATGCGCAGCTTCGTGCGGGTCGCCGAGCGCGGAAGCCTGTCCGCGGTCGCGCGCGAGCTTGGTCTCGGCCAATCGACAGTGACGCGGCACCTTCGGGAACTGGAGCAGGCCGTCGGCGTGCCGCTGCTCACGCGGACCACGCGCAGCGTGACGATGACCGAGGAGGGGCGCCGCTATTACGCCGACTGCGTGCAGATCCTGCGCCTGGTCGAACTCGCCGGCGACGAGGCGCGCAGCACGCGCGGCGCGCCTGCCGGAACGGTGCGCGTCTCCTGCACCGCCGCCTTCGGCGTGCTCCACGTCAGCCGTCTGGTTTTCGCGTTCCAGGACCGCTATCCGGACGTGGCGGTGGATCTCAGCCTGACCGACGAGCGGATCGACCTCGTGCGGGAAGGTGTCGATATCGCTTTGCGTCTGGGGCCGCTCCCCGACAGCTCGATGAAGCTCAGGCTGCTTGGTCAGTCGCGGCGGGTGCTTGTGGCCGCACCGGACTATCTGGCGTCGCGCGGCAGGCCCGCGCGCCCGCAAGACCTCGCCAGCCACGAGGGTGTCAGGATGTCGAACATCGCCGGCAGCGACGTGCTCGTGCTGCACGGGCGCCGCGGCGGCCGTCATGTGGTCCCCTTCGCAGGGCGGCTGCGGGTGGATCACGGGCTTGCCGCACGCGAGGCGCTCGCGGCCGGTCGTGGCATTGCGCCGGCGCATCTTTGGCTCGTCGACGACCTGCTTGCCTCCGGCCAACTCGAGCGCGTGCTTGAAGACTACGCGCCGCCGTCCGTTCCGCTCAACATGCTGATCGTGCCGGAGCGGTCCGGCATCGCGCGGGTACGGCTGCTGGTCGATTTTCTTGCCGAGGGAATCGCACAGCTGCCGGGGATTGAAAAGCCGCAACCGGGCAAGAGGTAAGGCCGCATCAATTCGGCCTCAGGCAAACCGCCGTGCGAAGAAGACGCAGGCGACCACCAGCGCGGTCGCGACGATCATGCTCCAGGCCACAGGTTCGTGCAGGAGCAGGCCTGCAAGCGCAAGGCCGAAGAACGGCTGGAGCTGCTGCAACTGGCCGACGCGGGCGATGCCGCCGATCGCAAGCCCGCGGTACCAGAAGATGAAACCGACGAACATGCTGAAGACCGAGACGTAGGCGAGCCCGATCCAGGCGGGCACACCGACGCCGCTCCATGTCGACGGCCAGGTTAGAATCGCGACCGGCACCATCAGCGGCAGCGACAGCAGCAGCGCCCAGGAGATCACCTGCCAGCCGCCGAGCCGGCGCGACAGCGCGGCGCCTTCGGCATAGCCGAGCCCGCACAGCACGATCGCCGCGACCATCAGGAGATCGCCGGTGAGCGATGCGGTGCCGTCGTTGGACAGCGCAAAGCCGGCGACAGTGGCGCTGCCCAGAATTGCAAAGAGCCAGAACATCGGCTGCGGCCGCTCGCCGCCGCGCAGCACGCCGAAGATCGCGGTCGACAGCGGCAAGAGCCCGATGAAGACGATCGAATGCGCCGAGGTGATGTGCTGGAGCGCAAGCGCCGTCAGCAAGGGAAAGCCGACCACGACGCCGATGGCGACGATCGCGAGCGAGACGAGATCCTTGCGCTGCGGCCGCGCCTGACGGAGCAGGCCGAGCACGGCCACACCGATCAGCGCCGCGATGACCGCGCGCGCCGAGGTCAGGAACAGCGCGGAAAACCCGCCGACCGCCACGCGGGTCGCCGGCAGCGATGCGCTGAAGATGATGACGCCAAGAAGCCCGTTGCCCAAGCCGCTGCCGGAAGAGTGCATGCCCATCTCGCCTTGTCGGTGGTGATCCGAACTGGCGAGGCCAGCCGGTGTCGCGACGATTACCTGTAAGCCTCCCAAGGCCCAACAACAAAAAGCGCGAAAACAACCCCATGCACAGTAGCCGGAGCTGCAAGATCAATGACTTACGCCGGGGCGGAATCGTGTTTCTAGACCGCGATCGTGATGCGGCGGGCGCTGAAGGCGAGCCGGGGATGATTGCCGACGAGCAGCAGGGCTGCGTGGGACACTTAATTCGCCTTGATGCCCGCTTCACTGATCAGCTTGCCCCATTTCGAGCTTTCGCTTTGGATGAAGCGGCTGAACTCCTCCGGCGAGGTCGGTGCAGGCTCTGCGCCAAGCGTCCGGATCTTCTCGACCACCGATGGATCCTTCAGGGCCTTTCCGAAGGCTTCGTTCAACCGGCCGACGATATCGGCTGGCGTGCCGGCCGGAGCAACCAGCCCGAACCAGCCAACGGATTCGAAACCCGCAATACCGCTCTCGGCGAGTGTCGGCACATCAGGCAAGGACGACAGACGCTGCGCAGACGACACACCGATGGCGTTGAGCTTACCTTCGAGGATCAGTTGCCTCGATGCGGGGATATCCAGTACCGCGAAGGGGACATGGCCTGCGAGAACATCGACCGTCGCCGGCGCGGTCCCGCGATAGGGGACCAGCTCCATGGCGATCCCGGTCTTCTGCGTGAACAGTGCCGCGGTCAAGTGCATGGCGGTCGAATTGCCGCCATGCCCGATCGACAACGCGCCCGGCTTGGCCTTGGCGAGCGCGATCGATTCCGCGACCGTATGCGCCGGCACGTTCGCTGACGCAACCAGCACGAAGGGAATTTTCGCGAGCAGGGTGATCGGCGCAAGATCCTTCGGATCGAACGGCATCGACGAATTGAGATGCGGATTGACCGTCAGGCTGCCTGCCGGCGCAATGCCGAGCGTATAGCCGTCAGGCTTGCCCTGCGCGACCGCGGCCATGCCGATGTTGCCTCCAGCACCCGCGCGGTTCTCGATCACGAGACCCTGTTTGAGCTCGGCAGTGACCAGCGGTTCGAGCGCGCGGATGACGGTATCGGCGCTGCCGCCGGGCGGAAAGGTCACGATGATCTTGATCAATTGCTCGGGATAGACCGCTCGGACCGCCTCCAGCGGCAGCACGGCGAAACTCGCGGCCGTCAGCACGGCCAAAATGCGGCGGCTTGCAACGTGAAACACGTTTCCCTCCTGGTGCGAGTCTTTTTTTGTTTTGTGAACCACGACTTTGTAAATCACCTGCCGGCGGACTTCGCCGCGAGACCGTCCGCTTCAAATCGCCTTACGCCGAAGCGCCGGTGATGCGCGTCAGCAAGCCTTGTGGGTCCGCTGGCGCGGCCTGCCCGCGCCAGGCGATGTGCTGATCGGGCCGCGCCAGCACCAGCTTCTCGGCATACGCGCCGTTCGCTTCGTCCGGCGCAATGTCGAGCAGCGCGAGCGGAATGCCGCGCTGCTCTGCGGCAGACTTCAATGGCGCTACATCGATCGCCGGATCGAACCGCAGCAAAGTGTAGCCGACGCCGAAGGCATCGTAGAGCGATCGCCCGTCCCGCAGAAACAGGTGCGGCGCGCGAGCGCCCGGCACGGTGGAGGGGGTGAAGCTGCCCATCGCGTAAGCGGGCGGCGTCTCGCCGTCATAGGCGATGATCGGCGAGGCATCGTAATAGTAGCCGAAGTTCAATCCGGCACAGCAATATTGCTGCACGTTGAGATCGTAGGCCGCCCTGGCCAGCGCTGCGCGCGCGGCGTGGCCGCGCGGCGTGTCGTCCTCGATCTCCGCGGAGACTCCACCACGCTGCGCCATCATCTTCATCGCATGGTCCATGGCAAAGCGCGACACCTGTTCGGTGATGGGCTGACGCTCCGCCTCGTAGGCATCCAGGATCGAAGCCGGCGCCCACCCGTTCAGATGCGCCGCCACCTGCCAGCACAGGTCGACGGCGTCCGCAATCCCCGCATTCATGCCGTAGCCCGCATACGGCATCCACAGATGCGCGGCGTCGCCGCAGATGAAGACTCTGCGGTCGCGGAAGCGATCGGCGACAAGCCGGCGGCCGACCCAGTCCTCCTTGCTGAGGACGCGGTATTCGAAGCGCTCGTCGACGCCGAGAATGGCGCGGATCGCCCAGTCCCGATCGACCGAATCAAATTCGGGCTCGTCTGGCTTCAGGTGATTATGGATCAGCCAGCGGTCCTGACCGTCGATCGCCACCGTCGTGCCTGAGCGTCGCGGGTTGAGCGAGAGCACCATCCAGGCCGGCTTGTGCGCGCCCATCAGCTCCTTGAGCTGCGGCGCTTCGATGAAGGTCGATTGCACGCGCTGGATCACCGGCGTGCCGGACAGGTTGGCGCCGATCGATCTGCGAACCAGGGAACGGCTGCCATCGCAACCGATCACAAAGGAAGCCTCGATGCGGAGCGAGCTTCCGCTGTCGAGGTCGCGCGCCAATGCGACCACATGGTCGTCATTCTGCTCGATGTCCGTGATTTCCGTGCGCGCCAGAATGGTGATGCGCGACTGAGCGGCGGCATGGCTGAACAGGATCGGCTCGAGATAGACTTGGTTGATCCGGTGCGGCGGCTCCGGCGTCGGCCACCAGGTGTCGGGGCCGCCGGTGGCGCTGTAGCGGCGTGCGCGCGAGGGAATGTCGATGCGGCACAGCTCGATGCCGGTCGCCGTGGTCCGGTAGGAGCAGTCGTTCGGGAAATCTGCGGGCAGGCCTGCGTCGCGCAGCTTTGCGGCGACGCCGAGCCGGCGGAAGATCTCCATCGAACGCGCCGAGACGTGATTGCATTTGACGCTGGGCGGATCGCCGGCATGGCGGATCTCCGCGACCACGACGTCGATCCCACGGGAAGCCAGATCCATCGCCGCGGTCAATCCGACGGGCCCGGCGCCCACCACCAGCACCTGTGTCCTCATGTTCGTTTCCAATCCCTTGGCGATCGCCGCTTCACCGACCACGGCATGCATTTTATTGCATGCTCGCTTATGATAAGCCGGAAAGAACTCATCAATTCATGAGCTTTGCCTATGAACGTCACCTTACGGCAATTGCAGGCCTTCACCGGCGTGTACCGTACGCGCAGCATCACGCGGGCTGCGCGCGAGCTGGGGATCACGCAATCGGCGGCGAGCCTGTTGATCCAACAGCTCGAAGCGCAGCTCGGCGTCAAACTGTTCGATCGCTCCACTCGTTCGGTGCAGCCGACGCGGGCCGCTGACGAGGCAGTTCATGCCGCCGAACGGATGCTGGGCGATGCGCTGGGCCTGTCGCGGCGCATGCGTGACCTCGCGCAGGCGCGCGCCGGCCGAGTCGCGTTTCTCGCCTCAGCCGGTACCGCATCGGCACTGCTGCCCTCGGTGCTGGCAAAATTCCGGGCAGGCTATCCCGACATCGAAATCGACATGCGCGACGTCGCCGCCGACGATCTCGTTCCACGTCTGATCGCGACGGATGCGGAGTTCGCGATCGGCAGCGTCGAGGGAGAATTCGCGGAGCTGACGATCGAGACGCTGACCCGCGGCCGCCTGAGCGCCATCGGCCGGCGCACCCCCGACTTCGCGGCACGGCGCTCACTGACATGGGACGAATTGGATCAGATGCCGACGATCGCGATGCGGCGCGAGACGCGGATACGCATGCAGATCGATCAGGCGCTGGGGAGCCAGGGCAAGCACCTCAACCCGACCTATGAAGTGACGCTGATCAACACCGCGCTCGCCATGACGGCGCAGGGCCTCGGCCTTGCTATCCTTCCTGCGACGATGCTGCCGGCCGATCAATTTCCAACTCTGATCGCAAAGCCGCTGATACGCCCTGCCATCACCCGCCCGGTGTCGCTGCTGCAGCGCCAGGGTCGGACGCTGTCGCCGGCCGCGCAGGCGTTCGTGGCGACGGCGCGGACGGTGCTGGCGGAGCGAGAGCCGGCAAGATCAGACTGATCTGCCGAGCTTTCTGGAAAGCCGTTTTATTGTGGCGGATGATGTTGGCGGAGAGGGAGGGATTCGAACCCCCGATAGGCTTGCACCTATGCCGCATTTCGAGTGCGGTGCATTCGACCACTCTGCCACCTCTCCTGAAGGCGCCAAGTAAGGAGCATGGCCCCTGTGGTTCGGGCGTTAATAGGCGAGGATGGCGGGCCAGACAAGGCTTGCGAGGGCGAAAATCGGGCCGGTTTTCCGGCTGGACCCACGATGTCACGGTGATGATCGGGGGCGATCGCGGATTTCGGCGGCGGTTTGCGCGGGAATGGGCCTGAGCCGTTCGCCACTGACCCGGCGCGAGCCCGATGCGGCACGTCGGTGCCGAATCACTGGTACCCGCAAAAGGCGGGGTGGGACCGCCAGACGCGGTAAACACTGGCGGTCCCGGTGCCGCTCATTGAAATACTGGCTGGGAAGGGCGGCTTCGCCGGCCAGGTGAGGCGACGGTTTCGACCGTAGCGTGCGGGCGGTGCACCGCAACGCAATCCGGTCCTTAACCTAACCAGTCAAGGTTACTCCTTGTCGGACTTGGCCTTTTTCTTCCCGTTCTCCGTAGAATCGCGGTCTTTGTCTTTGTCCTTGCCGTTGTCCTTGCGGCGGTTGGTGAAGCGGGCATTGCCGAGGCCGGTGCCGATGGTGAGCACGCCCCAGCGATCGACGTCCTGCATGAACGGCACCTCGGAGAGGCCCTGAACCACGCCGTCATTGTGCATCAGGATCGCGGTGTCGTGCTCGCCGATCTGCGGAATGCCCTCGAGCAGGCTCGCCGGCAGGTTGAACTTGCTGCTCTCCCAATTGCCCGGCAGGTTCTGTGCGCCTTTCTCGATGGAGCCGTCCGCGTTGATCACGCCGGGACAGGCGATGCCGATGAACGGCGCCAGCTTGTAGCCTTCCTTCTCGGCCTCGGTGATCAGCCCCTTCAGCATCTTCGTCAGCCGCTTCACCGCGCCTTCGCGCGTCGGCTCGTCGTCGGCATGACGCCACAGCTCGGACTTCACGACCTTGGCTTTCGACAGGTCTTTTGCCTTTTTCCAGCTGGTCTCAACCAGGCCGCAGCGGATGTTGGTGCCGCCGATATCGACGGCGAGGATGCTGTCATGGGCCTCGAAGATCCACGACGGCGCCAAATGCAGCGCGCCGATCAGGCCGGCCTCGTCGGGATGATGGCGGATCGGCAGCATGTCGATCTTGAAGCCCTCGGCGATGAGGATAATCTCGGTGCGCGCGATCGCGAGCTCGCCGAGCCGGGAATCGCGAAAACCGCCGCCGACCACGATGCGCTCGGTCTTGGCCCAGGCCTTGGACTTGAGGAAGCGGCGGGTGACGTAAGCGAGCTCCTGGGCGAAGTCCTCGATGGCGCTATGCACCACCGCCCAGGCCTCGGTGTCGTCGCCGACCAGGATGGCGTCCAGCGTCTTCTTGCTGATCTCGTCCGACGGCTCCTTGCCGAACGGGTCCTCGCCGGACTTGCGCAGCGGCTTGCGCCAGCGCTCGAGGATCTCGCGGAACGCGCCCTTGCTGGCGCGGTCGCCGATGAAGCCATCCTCGTCCTTCATCTCGATGTTGAAGCTGTCGATATCCACCGACGGCAGCCGCTCCGCGCCGTGATGAGCGATGCCCGTCGTCGTCTTGACCAGCTCGTCTGTTGCCATGGTAAGCCCCTTGCCCGTGTGACTGAATTCGCCGGGACAACGGCGGGGGAACCTGTTGGTTGCGGCGCGGTCCGAAATTCGCCTGCGGGCCGGATCGGGCCCAAATGCTTCAAATCCGGCCGTTTTCGCCGGCTTTTCCTTGACTCCGGGGGATCAGCGGCTATAAATCCCGCAACCGGCGCGGGGCGTTTCTCGCGCCGCTTGTTTTTACGTGGGTTTTCAAAGGGATAACTCCCGCCCGCACAAAACTCGCATAAACCCATAACGGCTGACAAAAAGCCGGCCCCGACAATATGTCGCGAGGCCGGGAATGAACACGAAGGAAAACAACGATGTTCGCAGTCATCAAAACCGGCGGCCGGCAGTACCGCGTCGTTCCGGATGATGTCCTGGAAGTAGGCAAGATCGAAGGCGAAGTCGGCTCGATCGTGCAGCTCAATGAAGTTCTCCTGGTCGGCGGCGACACGCCGATCCTGGGTCTGCCCACGGTCGCCGGCGCGTCCGTTGCGGTCGAGGTGCTCGACCACAAGCGCGGTCCCAAGGTCATCGCTTTCAAGAAGCGCCGCCGCAAGAATTCGCGCCGCAAGCGCGGCTATCGCGACGAGATCACCGTGCTGCGCATCTCGGAGATCCTGACGGACGGCGCCAAGCCCACCAAGGGGCCGCGTCCGAAGCGGGAGAAGGTCGCCAAGCCAGAGACCACGACCGAAGAGGCCGCCGCATAATTTGATCACGCGCCGTCACGAAGTGATGCGTGAGAAATTGTGAAATGATTCCGTCAAGGAATTGATCTAGAAATACGTAGAATTTCGGAGACGAGCCATGGCTCACAAAAAAGCAGGCGGTTCATCGCGCAACGGTCGCGATTCCAAGGGCAAGCGCCTCGGTATCAAGGCGTTCGGCGGGGAAGTTGTGATTCCCGGCAACATCATTGCGCGTCAGCGCGGCACCACCTGGCATCCCGGCCTTAATGTCGGCATGGGCACGGACCACACCTTGTTCGCCAAGATCGAGGGCCGCGTAACGTTCCAGGCCAAAGCCAACGGCCGCACCTTCATCTCGGTGCTCCCGCTCGCAGAGGCGGCTGAATAGACGGTGGATCAAATTTGGAGTCCGCCGGGTCCCAGACCGAACCGGCGGAGTCCTTGAGATCACAGATCGAAGGCTCCAGGGGAGGCGGGAAACCGGCCTCCCCTTTCGTTTGCGTGCTCACTTTTCACTTTAGTGACTTCGACGGAGCCGGACATGTTGCAGGATTTTTCGAGCGTGACCTTGCGGGAGGCGAGACCCAGCGTCGTCGCCACCGAGCGGCTGACCTTGCGGCGGCCGACCCTCGCCGATGTCAGGACCATCGCCCTCCTCGCCAACGACCGTCGCGTCGCCGAAAACACAAGGCGCCTCCCGCATCCCTATTCGCAGGACGACGCCATCGCCTTCATCCGCGCCAGCGCCCTGCCCGGCAGCGAGACGGTGTTCCTGATCGAGCATGACAGCGGCCCCATCGGCATGGTCGGCATCGACCGCTCGACGCCCGACAACGCCGAGCTCGGCTATTGGCTCGGCGTCGAGCATTGGGGCCGGGGCTTTGCCACCGAGGCCGCACGCGGCGCGATCGACTTCTTCTTCGAGGAGTTCGAGGACGATCATCTCTATGCAGGCGCGCGCGTCACCAACCCGGCCTCGCGCAACGTGCTGGAGAAGTGCGGCTTCCAGTGGAGCGGCGTCCAGCTGCATCGCTTCCTGGCGCTGGGCTCGTCCACGCCCGTCGACTGCTTCCGTCTCTCGCGCGGCGTGTGGGCGTCGCTGAAGAGCTGGAGCAGCGCGCGAAGGGTGAGGTAGGGCGGAGGCGGCTCAAACTGTCGTCCTGGTGAAAGCCAGGACGACGCTCGAATTTATTCCGCTGTAATCACGCTGGCGGATTCACATCCGCGTCCCTGCGTCCGAGATCGCGCTCACGCAGATAAATATAGAACCCGGCGGCGATGATGATGGCGGCGCCGACGATGGTGGCGATTTCGGGCACGTCGCCGAACACGACGAAGCCGAAGATCACCGCCCAGACGATCATCGAATATTGATAGGGCACGACGACGCTGGCCGGCGCGAGCTTGAGCGAGCGGTTGACGCAGAACAGCGCCGTGACCGAGACGCATCCCGCCAGCGCGAAGATCACGAGGCTGCCCGATGTCGGCGGCACCCAGTGGAACGCCGACAGCACAGCGCCCAGCAAGAACGTGCCGACGAATTGCGACGACGCCATCACGATATCGGGCGTCTTGCGCAGGCTGCGCGTGATCAACATCAGCGTTGCGAAAGAAAGACTGCCGCCAAGCGCGATCAGCGCCGGCAGGCTCACCGTCTGTGCCGAGGGCCGCAGCGCGATCAGGACGCCGCAGAAGCCGATCAGGATCGCCGTCCAGCGCCGCCAGCCGACCTTCTCGCCGAGAAAGATCGCCGACATCGCGGTGACGAAAATGGGCCCGGCGAGATAATAGGTGATGACGTCGGCGAGCGGCAGGTAGACCGTCGCAAGGAAGAAGGCCGCCACTTCCAGCGTCGACAGCACGACGCGAAAGAGCTGGAGACCCGGCCGCTCCAGATGCAGGAACTGGTGACGCTGCCGCCAGACCAACGGCGACAGCAGCAGCAGCGCCGCGCAGGCGCGCAGGAACAGCAGCTGCCCCACCGAATAAGTCCCGACCAGGAACTTGCCCATGGCATCGCCAAACGAGAACATGAAGATCGACAGCACCATGAGCGCAATCCCGGCAAGGCGCGCCGAGCGTTCGTCATAGGCCGATAGATTCTTGAACAGGGGCATCGAGCGCCGTTGTAATGACGCAGGCCGTCACGACAAGCCCGCGTTGGACGAATTGAACGGATTGTCGCACTCTCCGCGTCGCGGTAGCGACAGGTGTCTCACAAGAGAGCCAGGAAAGAGCTTAGCCATGACCGACTTCGACCCGGCCCGGCATCACATGATCCCCGCGCAACGCTGGTTTGAGGATTTCGTGGTCGGCGAGCGCTTCGTGCTGCCGAGCCGCACGCAGACGACGGCGGTGTTCGCGGCGTTCCAGACCGCGAGCGGCGACACGCATCCGGTGCATTACGACGTGGAGTATTGCCGCAGCCGCGGCATGCCGCATCTGCTCGCCCACGGTTTCCAGACGCTGATCCACACCGCGCCCGGCGCCGGCCTGTTTCCGTTCATGGTCGAGGACTCCCTGGTCGGCTTCCTCGAGCAATCCAGCCGGTTCCTCAAACCTGTCTTCGCCGACGACACAATCTATCCCGCGCTCGAGGTCACCGAGCTGGTGCCGGGACGCTCGACCGGCGTGGTGACGCTCAAAAGCACCGTGTTCAACCAGCGCAAGGAGCTGGTGCTGGAGGGCACGCAGAAATTCCTGATCCGGCGCCGGCCAGCTGGTTAAGCAAGGCCACAAATCGCCGGGTTTCGGCCGATTTGCGGGTCCATCCGGGTTGCCGCGCGGGACCGGCTGGCCTACCTATGGCCCATGAAATTCCTAGACGAAGCAAAGGTCTATATCCGCTCCGGCGACGGCGGAAACGGCTGCGTGGCGTTCCGCCGCGAAAAATTCATTGAATTCGGCGGCCCCTCCGGCGGCAATGGTGGCCGCGGCGGCAATGTCATCATCGAGGTCGCCGACGGGCTGAACACGCTGATCGACTATCGCTACCAGCAGCACTTCAAGGCCCAGAAGGGCGAGAACGGCTCGGGCTCGGACCGCCACGGCGCCAATGGCAAGTCGATCGTGCTGAAGGTCCCCATCGGCACGCAGATCTTCGATGAAGATCGCGAGACCATGATCCACGATTTCACCACTGTCGGCGAAAAGTTCGTGCTGGCCGAGGGCGGCAATGGCGGCTTCGGCAACGCGCATTTCAAGACCTCGACCAATCGCGCGCCGCGCAATGCCAATCCCGGCCAGCCCGGGGAGGAGCGCTGGATCTGGCTGCGGTTGAAGCTGATCGCGGATGCCGGCCTCGTCGGCCTGCCCAATGCCGGCAAATCGACCTTCCTTGCCAAGGTCAGCGCGGCCAAGCCGAAGATCGCCGACTATCCCTTCACCACGCTGCATCCGCAGCTCGGCGTCGTGAATGCCGACGGCCGCGAATTCGTGTTGGCGGACATCCCCGGCCTGATCGAAGGCGCGCATGAAGGCGTCGGTCTCGGCGACCGCTTCCTCGCCCATGTCGAGCGCTGCCGCGTGCTGCTGCATCTCATCGATGCGACCTGCGAGCACGCCGGCAAGGCCTACAAGACGGTGCGAACGGAGCTGGACGCCTATGCCGGGCAGCTCACCGACAAGATCGAGATCGTCGCGCTGAACAAGATCGACGCGATCGAGCCGGACGAGTTGAAGAAGCAGAAGGAGCGGCTGAAGCGCGCCGCCAAGAAGACGCCGCTGCTGCTCTCCGCCGTCACCGGTGACGGCGTGCAGGAAGCGTTGCGCTCTCTTGCGGATGTGATCGGCGAGAGCCCGGTGTCTGCGAAAGCGAAGAGCGCGGCCGAAGCGGAGCCGTGGTCGGTTTGATTTTTCGTCGTCCCGGCGAAGGCCGGGACGACGCTGGAGTGTACGGCCGCAGACGCGTGCATCGCTGATAGCTTGTCTTCGCGCCCTCGATAGCGCAGCATCCCACAATCAAGAAACGGCAGGGATCACGCATGGCGCGCGCGAAGAACGTTCTCTGGATCATGTGCGACCAGCTTCGCTATGACTATCTCGGCTGCACCGGCCATCCCACGCTGAAGACACCGAACATCGACGCCATGGCGAAGCGCGGCGTGCTCTTCAGCAAGGCCTATGTGCAGTCGCCGATCTGCGGCCCCTCGCGGATGTCGTTCTACACCGGGCGCTACATGCGCTCGCACGGCTCGCACTGGAACGGCTGGCCGTTGCGGGTCGGCGAGCCCACCCTCGGCGATCACCTCAAGAAGCTCGGCGTGCGCTACGTGCTGGTCGGCAAGACCCACATGGCGCCCGATCTCGAAGGCATGAAGGCGCTCGGCATCCCGCCGGAATCGATGATCGGCGTGCACGTCGCCGAATGCGGGTTTGAGCCCTATGAGCGTGACGACGGCCTGCATCCCACGGGGCGGCCGCGTCCGAAATACGACGAATATCTGCGCCAGCAGGGCTTTGATGCGCCCAATCCCTGGGAGCATTGGGCCAATTCAGGCGCGGCCGAGGACGGCTCGCTCCAGAACGGCTGGCTGCTCGTGCATGCCGACAAGGCCGCGCGCGTGCCGGACGAGCATTCCGAGACGCCCTACATGACGCGACGCGCCATGGATTTCATCGGCGAGGCCGAGACCGACGGCAGGCCGTGGTGCCTGCATCTGTCCTACATCAAGCCGCACTGGCCCTACATCGCGCCCGAACCCTACGCCAGCATGTATTCGACATCGGACATGATCCCGGTGATCCGCTCCGAGCGCGAGCGGCAGAACCCGCATCCGGTGTTCGGCGCCTATATGGACATGCGCTACTCCCGCAACATGGCGCGCGACGATGCCCGCGAGAAGGTGATCCCGACCTATATGGGCCTGATCACCCAGATCGACGCCCAGATGGGCGTGCTGATGAAGTTCCTGGAGGAGCGCGACCTGCTGGACACCACCATGATCGTGTTCACCTCCGATCACGGCGACTATCTCGGCGATCACTGGATGGGCGAGAAGGATCTGTTCCACGAGCAGTCGGCGAAGATCCCGCTCATCATCATCGATCCCTCGAAGGAGGCGGATGCGACGCGTGGCACGCGCAACGATGCGCTGGTCGAAGCCATCGATCTCGCGCCGACCTTCGTCGACTATTTCGGCGGCAAGGTGCCGGGCCATATCCTCGAGGGACGCTCGCTGCTGCCGCTGCTGCGCGGCGAGAGTCCGCCGGATTGGCGCAAGGTGGCGTTCTCCGAATACGACTATGTCATGCAGGACGTGCGGCTGAAGCTGAATCAGCCGATCGAACGCTGTCGCCTGTTCATGGTGTTCGACGGCCGCTGGAAATACATCCACGCCTCAGGCTTCCTCCCGATGCTGTACGACCTCGAAACCGATCCGGAAGAGTTTCTGGATCGCGGCGACGATCCCGAGTGCGCCGGCGTCATCGCTCGACTGCAGGCCGAGCTGTTCGACTGGGCGCTGCATCCCAACGACCACATCACGACGCCGCGCGAGAAAATCGCCGCCTATGCCGACAACCAGCTCCAGGTGAAGGGCGGGATTTTGATCGGTGTTTGGGACGAAGCGGAGCTGGCGTCGATCAAGGACGGGATCGCGCAGCGCGCGAAGCTGTGAGTGAGCGGAAAGAGCCTCTCTCAGCTCGTCATGCCCGGGCTTGACCCGGGCATCCACGTCTTGCGTTAGGTGGCGGTGCACGTGGATGGCCGGGACAAGCCCGGCCATGACGGCGGAGAGCGGAGCGCAAACAGAAACTAATTCTCGATCTTGTACCCCGTCGCCTTCACGACCGGCTGCCAGAACGCGGTGTTGGCGGCGAGCTCCTTGGTCAGACCTTCCGCGCTGCTGCCCACCGGGATCAGACCGATCGCGGTGAGCTTCTCCTTCACCTCGGGCTTGGCGAGCGCGGCGCTTGCGGCCGCGCCGAGCTTGCTTGCGAATTCCGGCGAGCTGCCGGCGGGAAGCCACATGCCGTACCAGGCGTCGGCGACGAGATCGATGCCGCTCTCTTTCAAGGTCGGCACCTCTGAGGCAAAGGGCGAACGTTCCGCGCTGCTCACCGCGATGATCTTCACGCCCTTGGCGCGATGCTGCGCAAGCGCGTCGGCCAGCGTGGTGATCCCGAACGGAACATGGCCGCCGACGAGGTCGTTGAGGATAGCTGCGCTGCCGCGATAGGGCACGCGGCTCAAGGGAATGCCGAGGTCCTTCTCCAGCTTCGAGCCCATGAAATGCGGAATGGTGCCGCTGCTGGGTACGCCGAACGAGGTCCTGTCCGGATGTGCCTTCAGCCAGGCCGCGAACGACTTGAAATCCACAGCGTCGACCGCCGGGCTGATCACCAGCGCAAATTCAAAGCGCGCCAGCAGCGAGACCGGGACGAAATCCTTTGCAGCATCGAAGCTCGGAATCGTCTCGACCATCGGCAGCAGGTACATCGTGGGTCCGGTCGTCACCAGCACCATGCTGCCGTCGGGGCTTCCCCCCTTCACCGCCTTGATGCCGATCAGGCCGTCACCGCCGGTGCGGTTCTCGACCACGATGGTCCGCTGCAGTGCCGGCGCCATCTCCTGCGCGATCAGCCGGCACAGCGTGTCGCCGCCCGCGCCGGCCGCGAACGGGAAGATGATCTTGGTGAGCCCAGCCTGTGCGCGCGTCGCTCCCACCTGCGCCAGCAGCGGCAGGCTCAGACACCGGACCATGAATTTGCGGCGATCCATGGGTTTCCTCCACCGTTATGGTTGGCAGCATGAGAGCCGGACGGCCGCCCGGGGCAACCCGGCGTTCATCCTTTAGCATGCCGGCGCCTTGCGCGGGCCATCGTCCTGCTGCAAAAGCAGGGCCTCATCGGCGCCGCTCTCGCTCCGCCGTGTCCGATGCAGAGCAATCCGTCACACGCGCCAGCACTTGCACACATGGCCAGCCCCGAACTCAGTCAATTCCGCCGCATCGTCGTCAAGGTCGGCTCCGCGCTGCTGGTCGATTCCGACAAGGGCGAGGTGCGCGCGTCCTGGCTTGCCGCGCTCGCCGACGACATGGCCAAGCTGCATCGCGAGGGGCGTGACGTGCTCGTCGTCTCCTCCGGCTCGATCGCGCTCGGCCGCAGCCGCCTGAAATTGCCGCGCGGCCCGCTGAAGCTGGAGGAGAGTCAGGCAGCCGCCGCCGTCGGTCAGATCGCGCTCGCCCGCATCTGGTCGGAGGTGCTTGGCGCCCACGGCATCGGCGCCGGCCAGATCCTGGTGACGCTGCAGGACACCGAGGAGCGCCGCCGCTATCTCAACGCGCGCTCCACTATCGGCAAGCTGCTGGAGTGGCGCGCGATCCCCGTGATCAACGAGAACGACACGGTCGCCACCAACGAGATCCGCTACGGCGACAACGACCGCCTCGCCGCGCGCGTCGCCACCATGGCCAGCGCCGACCTGCTGGTGCTGCTGTCCGACATCGACGGGCTCTACGACGCCCCGCCGAAGAACAACCCGAACGCCAGGCTCATTCCCGTCGTCGACAGCATCTCCTCCGAGATCGAGGCTGTGGCAGGCGACGCCGAGTCCGAGCTGTCGCGCGGCGGCATGCGCACCAAGGTCGAAGCTGCCAAGATCGCGACCACCGGCGGCACGCATATGCTGATCGCCTCGGGCAAGATCGAGCATCCGTTGCAGGCGATCGCCGATGGCGGCCGCTGCACCTGGTTCCTGACGCCGGCCAATCCCATCACCTCGCGAAAACGCTGGATCGCGGGCTCGCTTGAGCCGAAGGGTACGCTGACGATCGACGCCGGCGCGGTCGCGGCCCTGCGCGCCGGCGCCAGCCTGCTGCCGGCCGGCGTGATCAAGGTCGAGGGCCAGTTCGCCCGCGGCGACGCCGTGATCGTGCGCGGCCCCGACACCAGCGAGGTCGGCCGCGGCCTGATCGCCTACGACGCCGACGATGCCGAGCGGATCAAGGGCCGCTCCTCCCCGGATGTCATGGCCATCCTCGGCATCAGCGGGCGGTCCGAGATGATCCACCGGGATGATCTGGTGGTGGGCGGGTAGCCGCTAGGGCATCCGAGTAGGCGCCGGCCGAGGCGTGGATGGCCGGTCAAGCCCGGCCATGACGCCGGAGCTGGGCCATTGATCGAGCTGCCGTCCGGCACGTGAAGCCCTGCCATACCCTGCCGACCCTTCGCAAAAGCGGGATTTCCGTGCTAGGACACTGCCTTAGCAGAAGGTTGAAACTCCCATGGCCGCCCCCCTCAAAGCCGTCGACGGCAATGCCGATCTTCAGGCGCTGATGACCGATCTCGGTACCCGTGCCCGCGCTGCCGCGCGCGTGCTGGCGCTGGCGCCGCCGGAGCAGAAGAACCGGGCGCTCGAGGCCATGGCGCGGGCGATCCGCAACAATGCCGCCGCGATCCTCGCCGCCAATGCCGAGGACGTCACCGAGGCCCGCGCCTCCGGCAACGCCACCTCGTCCTTCATCGACCGCCTGACGCTGACGCCGGCGCGGGTGGAGGGCATGGCCGAGGGCATCGGCATCGTGCGCGGCATTGCCGATCCCGTCGGCATCGTCACCGAGAGCTGGCAACGGCCGAACGGCATGACCATCGAGCGCGTGCGCGTGCCGCTCGGCGTCGTCGGCGTGATCTTCGAGAGCCGGCCGAACGTTGCGGCGGACGCCGGTGTGCTGTGCCTGAAGTCGGGCAATGCCGTGATCCTCCGCGGCGGCTCCGACAGTTTCCGCTCCTGCCGCGCGATCCATGACTGCCTGGTGCAGGGCCTGCGCGAAGCGGGCCTTCCCGAGGCTGCCATCACGCTGGTGCCGACGCGCGACCGCGCGGCGGTAGGCCAGATGCTGTCGGGATTGAATGGCGCCATCGACGTGATCGTGCCGCGCGGAGGCAAGAGCCTCGTCGCGCGCGTCGAGCAGGAAGCGCGCGTGCCGGTGTTCGCGCATCTCGAAGGCGTCAACCACATTTACGTCGACGGCAGCGCCGACCTCGCCATGGCGAAATCGATCGTGCTCAACGCCAAGATGCGCCGCACCGGCGTCTGCGGCGCCGCCGAGACGCTGCTGGTCGATCGCGCCGCAGCCGGTAAAAACCTCAAGCCGCTGGTTGAGATGCTAATCGAGGCCGGCTGCGAAGTGCGTGGCGACGACGCCGTGCAAAAGATCGATGCGCGCGTCAAACCCGCGAGCGCGGACGATTGGGACACCGAATATCTCGATGCGATCATCGCAGCGAAGGTGGTGAACGGCGTCGACGGCGCGATCGCGCATATCCAAAATCACGGTTCGCACCATACCGATGCGATCGTGAGCGCCGACGAGACCGCTGCGAAAAAATTCCTGAGCGAGGTCGATTCCGCGATCGTGCTGCACAACGCCTCGACGCAGTTCGCCGACGGCGGCGAGTTCGGCTTCGGTGCCGAGATCGGCATTGCCACCGGCAGATTCCACGCCCGCGGCCCGGTTGGCGCCGAGCAGCTGACGAGCTTCAAATATCGCGTTCACGGCACCGGGCAGACGCGGCCGTAGACGACGCAGGGCGCGGGGCATTGAGCAACAATTTCGTCGCGCCACGTTTCTTCGCGCAGGCCATACCGACCCATACCTCGGGCATGCGCATCGGCCTGCTCGGCGGCTCGTTCAACCCGCCGCACCAGGCCCATCGCGCGATCAGCCAGTTCGCGCTGAAACGACTCCAGCTCGATCGCGTGTGGTGGCTGGTGACGCCAGGCAATCCGCTGAAGGAGAACGGCGCGCTGCATGAGCTCGGCGCGCGCATGCAGGCGGCGCGCGAAATGGCCGACGATCCCAGGATCGAGGTGAGCTGTCTCGAATCCGTCATTCGCACGCGCTATACCATCGATACGATCAACACCTTGCGCCGCCGCCTCTCGGGCTTGCGCTTTGTCTGGATCATGGGCGCCGACAACCTCGCTCAATTCCATCGTTGGCAGCACTGGCGGCGCATCGCCGACCAGGTGCCGATCGCGGTCATCGACCGTCCGCCGCAGAGTTTTCGCGCCCTCGCCTCTCCCGCCGCCCAGGCGCTCAGGCGCTATCGGATGCCGGAGAATGAGGCCGCCTTGCTCGCGGACCGGCCCGCGCCAGCCTGGGTGTTCCTGACCGGAATGAAGCTGAATCTCTCGTCGACCGGCTTACGGAACCCGGACGGAAGCTGGAAAGGTACGAAGTGAGTCAGATTGTGCGAACGCCATGCGGTCTTCGGGCGCTCTGGCATATTGAAACCCTTAACCCCACATGATGTAGTGTAACCAGTGGGCGCCGGATTCGGCGTTCGCGATACAGTGAAAGGAATGGTCCCTGACCACATCTGTATTGTCCAAGACAGCCTCACCCAAGACGGCTTCACCGAAGTCTGTTTTACCCAAGGTTGCCAAGCCGACGCGTAAAACATCGACCAAAGCTGCGGCCTTGAAGGCGCAACCCGACGCCGACAAGACGCTGAGCCTGATCCTCTCCCGCCTCGACGACATGAAGGCGGAAGAGACTGTGACCATCGACCTTCGCGGCAAATCGGCCTACTCCGACTACATGATCGTCACCACCGGCCGGGTGAACCGGCACGTCGGCGCGATCGCGGAGAACGTCGCCAAAGGCCTCAAGGAAAACGGCATCAAGAACATCCACGTCGAGGGCTTGCCCAATTGCGACTGGGTGCTGATCGATTCCGGCGATGTGATCGTGCACGTGTTCAGACCCGAGGTCCGCGAGTTCTACAGTCTCGAGAGATTGTACACGCAGGGCCCAGGGGCGGCGAAGGCGATCTGAGAGGCTGCTGGCCGATTTCGAATCGGCTGACGCGCATGCTAGCGTCGTGCGCGCGCAGATCGCGCGCGGTCAAGAAAACGCGACCCTGAACATATCATGCGCATAGCCGTCATTGCGGTGGGCCGGCTGAAGCAGGGCCCCGAACGGGAGCTTGCCGAGCGCTATTTCGAGCGGTTCGACGAGGCCGGCCGCAAGCTCGGATTCCGCGAGCTCGCCATCCACGAATTGCCCGAAAGCCGCGCGCGCGATACGGCGACGCGGATGGCCGAAGAGGCCGCGGCGATCTCCGCCCATATTCCCGAAAAGTCGGTGCTGGTGGCGCTGGACGAGCGCGGCCAGAATCTGGATTCGACCGTATTCGCACGGCATCTCGGGCGCTGGCGCGACGAGGGTGCCGGTCATACTATCTTCATGATCGGAGGGGCGGACGGACTTTCGCCCGAATTGCGCCGTAAGGCCAAGCTCGTGATCGCGTTCGGCTCTGCGACCTGGCCGCATCAAATGGTCCGCGTCATGCTTCTGGAACAGCTTTATCGGGCCGCCACCATTCTGGCGGGCCACCCCTATCACCGCGCGTGATCCGCGCCACAACGAGCACCTTTGCTTAAAGCGATGCGAGCGCCGATTTTCAACCTGCTGCTGATCGCCGGCGTTGCCGGCGCAAGCCTCGCGCAAGCTCAGACGCCTGCACCGCAGACTGCGGCCGTAGCGCCCGATGCGATCAAGCAGCGCGAGCAGGAGCTCGAAGCCGCGCGCGCCAGCAAGAAGAGCGCTGAGGAAGCGCAGGCCAAGCTCAAGGCCGAGATCACCTCGCTCGGCCAGGACCGCACCCAGCTCAATCAACAGTTGATCGACACCGCCGCCAATGTGCGCACCGTCGAGACCAAGATCGACGAGGCCGAAGCGCGGCTGCGATCGCTGAACGGCCGCGAACAGGCGATGCGCAGCTCGCTCGATTCACGCCGCGCCGACATCGTCGAGGTGCTGGCGGCCTTGCAGCGCGCCGGAAGGCGGACGCCGCCGGCACTTCTGGTACGGCCCGAGGATGCCCTGCAATCGCTGCGCACGGCGATGCTGCTCGGTGCCGTGGTGCCGGAGTTGCGCGGCCGTGCCGAGAAGATCGCGGGCGAGCTCGGCGAGCTCGTGGCCTTGCGCAAGACCATCGCGACCGAGCGCGACCAGCTTGCCTCCGACCGCGACAAGGTGCGCAACGACCAGACCCGGCTCGCGGCTCTGGTCGACGAACGGCAGCGTCAGCAGGCGTCGCGCGAAAAGGACCTCGACGCCGAGAACGCGCGCGCCGTTGCGCTCTCAAGACAGGTCGGCGATCTCCAGGGGCTGATCGCCAAGATGGAGCAGGATCTGCAAAGCGCCGCCAAGGCGGCCGAGAAAGCAGCTGAGGCCGCCAAGCAGGCCGAGGCCAAGGCGGCTGCAAACGCGGCCGCCAGCGCCAAGACCGGCCCCGGCACATTCAAGGATCGTTCCCGCACCACCCCTGCGATGGCCTTCGCCGCGGCCAAGGGCCTCCTGCCTCTGCCGGTTAACGGTAACAAGATCAGGGATTTCGGCGGTTCGGACGGGCTCGGCGGGGTCCAGAAGGGCATTTCGCTGGCGACGCGGCCCGGCTCCCAGGTCACGACGCCGTGTGATGGCTGGGTGGTCTATGCCGGCCCGTTCCGCAGCTATGGACAACTCTTGATCCTCAATGCCGGGGGCGGGTATCATGTGCTGATCGCCGGGATGGAGCGCATTTCGGTCAACATCGGACAATTCGTGCTCACGGGGGAGCCTGTCGCGACCATGGGGTCGACCTCTCAAGTCGCCTCCATTCTCGCCACGAACGCGAGTCAACCTGTGCTCTATGTCGAGTTCCGCAAAGACGGCACTCCAATCGATCCAGGCCCATGGTGGGCCGCAAATGAAGGCGAGAAGGTTCGCGGATGATGCGCAAGACTTCAGTTATCCTCCTCAGCGCGGCCACCGGTGCGGCGCTGACGCTGTTCGTGACGCAACCGCGCGCGGTCTTCATGGGCTCCAGCGCGCGAGCCGCCACTGCGGACACCTATCGCCAGCTCAATTTGTTCGGCGACGTGTTCGAGCGCGTGCGCTCGGACTATGTCGAGAAGCCCGACGACACCAAGCTGATCGAATCCGCGATCAGCGGCATGCTTACCGGTCTCGATCCGCATTCGAGCTACATGGACGCCAAGAGCTTCCGCGACATGCAGGTGCAGACCCGCGGTGAGTTCGGCGGCCTCGGCATCGAAGTCACGATGGAAGACGGCCTGATCAAGGTGGTCTCGCCGATCGACGACACCCCGGCCTCGCGCGCCGGTGTCATGGCCAACGACATCATCACCAATCTCGACGACGAGGCGGTGCAGGGCCTGACCCTGAACCAGGCGGTCGAGAAGATGCGCGGCCCGGTCAACACCAAGATCAAGCTGAAGATCATCCGCAAGGGCCAGGACAATCCGATCGACGTCACGCTGGTGCGCGACAACATCCGCGTCCGTTCGGTGCGCGCCCGCGTCGAGGCCGACGACATCGCCTATATCCGCATCACCACCTTCAACGAGCAAACCACCGAAGGCCTGAAGCGCGAGGTCGCCAACCTCTCGAATCAGATCGGCGACAAGCTGAAGGGCTACGTCATCGACCTCCGCAACAACCCGGGCGGCCTGCTCGAGGAAGCGGTCACCGTCTCCGACTCCTTCCTGGAGAAGGGCGAGATCGTCTCGACCCGCGGCCGCAATGCCGAGGAGACCCAGCGCCGTACCGCGCATACGGGCGACCTCACCAAGGGCAAGCCGGTCATCGTGCTGGTCAACGGCGGCTCGGCTTCGGCGTCGGAGATCGTCGCCGGCGCGCTGCAGGACCACAAGCGTGCGACCATCGTCGGCACACGCTCGTTCGGCAAGGGCTCGGTGCAGACCATCATTCCGCTCGGCTCCGGCAACGGCGCGCTGCGTCTGACCACGGCGCGCTATTACACGCCGTCGGGCAAGTCGATCCAGGCCAAGGGCATCGTGCCCGACATCGAAGTGCTGCAGGACGTGCCGGACGAGCTGAAGTCGCGTACCGACACCAAGGGCGAAGCTTCGCTGCGCGGCCATCTCAAGAACGACGGCGACGAGAAGACCGGCTCGCAGTCCTACGTTCCGCCGGACGCCAAGGACGACAAGGCGCTCAAGCTCGCCGACGATCTGCTCCACGGCATCAAGAACAGCGCGTCCGCGGCGCCCACGCCGGGCGGCGACAAGGCCACGACCGACAAGCCCAAAGCGGCGAACTAGGTCGGCGCATCGCGATCTGACGAAAAGGGCGGCTCCCGGAGCCGCCCTTTTTGCTTGGAACTCCTGATATCCCCCGGCCTATCCCGGCCTGCCGCCGCTTGACCCCGGCGTGGTATCGTCATTGCTGAGTGATTCGGGATCGCGCATGACTGAAACGGCCGATGATCTGAGCGCCCCGCTCGGACGGGACAAGCCGCGCCGGAAACGTCGGCTGCGGCTGCCGTTCACGGCCATGCAGCTGCTCGCGGTCCTGCTCGGACTGTTCCTGGTCACCTTTGCCGGCTTCGCCATCTTCAACAAGGATCCGCTCGGCGGCGAGCCAATGACACGGCTCGCGATCCGCGAACCCAATGCCGCAGACAAGGCTGGCGACGACAAGCCGGCCGCGGCCGGCCATGGCCAGGACAGCAAGCAGGAAAGCAAGCAAGAGACCAAGGACGCACCGAAGCAGGCGGGCGAGCAGAAGACCGTCACCATGATCGACGGTTCCACCGGCATGCGCCACGACGTGGTGATCGGCGGCGATGCCGCCGGCAAAAGCGAGACGGCGGCGGCCTCCGCACCGCCGCCCGTCATGGCCGGGATCGACCCAAAACTTCTTGAGAAATCGCGCTATGGCATGATCCCCGCGGTTTCCGGGGATCTGAAGCCGTTCAACGTCTATGCGGCGGATGCCGACCGCGCCAAGGCCGCCAAGATGCCGGTGGTCGCGATCCTGATCGGCGGCCTCGGCGTCGGCGCCGCCAAGACCACCGATGCCATCATGCGGTTGCCAGCGGCGGTGACGCTGGCCTTCACGCCCTATGGGTCCGATCCAGGAAAACTCGCCGAGCGCGCCCGCGCCCAGCGCCACGAGATCTTCCTCCAGATCCCGATGGAGCCCTATGACTTCCCCGACAACGATCCGGGACCGCAGACGCTGCTGACCTCGCTGAGTGCCGACCAGAACATGGACCGCCTGTACTGGCATTTGAGCCGGATGCAGGGCTATGCCGGCCTCACCAATTTCATGGGCGCCCGCTTCATCGCGACGGAGCCGGCGATGCAGCCGATCATCCGCGAGGCGGCCAAGCGCGGGCTCGGCTTCTTCGACGACGGCTCCTCGCCGCGCAGCATCGCGCCGCAAGCGGCCGGCAGCCAGGCGATGCCGTTCGGCAAGGGCGATATCGCGATTGACGCGGTGCCGACCCCGGCCGAGATCGACCGCGCCCTGACCAAGCTCGAAGCGGCGGCGCGCGAGCGCGGCGTGGCCGTGGGCACCGCCTCCGCCCTCCCGGTCTCGATCGAGCGCATCGGCGCCTGGACCAAGACATTGGGCGACCGAGGTATCCTTTTGGTGCCATTGACAACCGCGATGCTGAAATCAAAATCCAGCTAAATCAACGGATTGGTATGGTACAGGCCCGCGGGGCCTGCTTAAGCCTTACCGACAGCATGCGAGAGGTCTGGCGGAATGGCGCGTTACGAGGATCTGCCCTACCGGACCTGCGTCGGCGTGATGTTGCTCAACAAGGACGGACTGGTGTTCATCGGCCGCCGCGCTGGCGGCATCGAGCATGTCGACGACACCCATGTCTGGCAGATGCCGCAGGGCGGCGTCGATCCCGGCGAGGACAATTGGGAGGCCGCCAAGCGCGAGCTCTATGAGGAGACCAGCGTGCGTTCGGTTGAGCGGCTCGGCGAAGTTCCGGACTGGCTCACTTACGACATTCCGCGCACGGTCGCCGGGCGCACCTGGAAGGGCCGCTACCGCGGTCAGCGCCAGAAATGGTTCGCGGTCCGCTTCACCGGCAAGGATAGCGAGATCAACGTCGAAAAGCCCGGCGGCGGTCACAAGGCCGAGTTCGTGAGCTGGCGCTGGGAGCCGATGAAGAACCTGACCGGGCTGATCGTCCCGTTCAAGCGCCCGGTCTACGAGCGCGTGGTGAAGGAATTTTCCGCGCTGGCGCAGGATTAGTTCAAGTCGCCATTCCAGGTTGATGCTAGAGCCAGTTCCGTTCCGATAGAATCGGGACGGGGCTCTAGTTTTTTATTTTGACGCGTTTTCTTGACGCGAACCGGTATCCACTTCGCTCGAAAACGCTCTAATGCACAGCCTGAAATGACGACGAGAGATCCACGCGTGAGCACTGAAAAACCCTACCGTCCCAATGTCGGAATCGCGCTGTTCAATGCCGATGGCCGCGTGCTGATCGGGCACCGCTTCAAGGGCGACGGACCCGAGATCATCCTGCCGGGTCTGGACTGGCAGATGCCGCAGGGCGGCGTCGACGAGGGCGAGGATTTGCGCGATGCCGCGCTGCGCGAGCTCTGGGAAGAGACCAGCGTCAAGAGCGCATCCTATCTCGGCGAGACCGACTGGTTGACTTACGAATTCCCGCCATATGACGGGCCGCAGACACATCGACTGGCGAAATTCCGCGGCCAGCGCCAGAAATGGTTCGCGTTACGCTTCACCGGCAAGGATGACGAGATCGATCCGCTGACGCCGCGCAACGGGCAGCCCGCCGAGTTCGACGCCTGGCGCTGGGAGCGGCTCGACCGCGTCCCCGATGTCGTGGTGCCGTTCCGCCGCCACGTCTACAGCGCAGTGGCGCAGCAGTTTGCGCCGTTCGCGAACTAAAAACGCGAAAAACAACCCCATGCACAGTAGAACGGGGTTGAAATCATTAGAGAACTTTGCCCGGAAATTTGCGTGAGCCTAGTTGATCGGTCCCACCGTGAACGGGCCGATTGCGATGAGGTGGCAGTCGCTGTCGCGCTTGGCGCAGTCGGCGAGCGCGGAATTGACGGCGGTCTGCTCGTCCGCGGCCTTGAGGCCGAGGCCCGGCCGGCCCGCGGTGCCGACCGCGACGGCGTTCCAGCCCATGCCGTCGGCGAGCTTGCGCACGACCTCGTCGCGCGCATCTGCGATGATCGAGGCGTTCGACGCCGCATGGAAGAAGCCGGTGATCCGGAGCAGGGTCGGGATCGGCACGACGAAATTCTCGTCGACCGCAACGACCAGGCAGGCGACGCCGGCGATCGCACCGCACGATTCCAGTGAACGCCGCGCGGCATCGTCGGTGGACGATGCGCCCATCACCATGAAATATTGGCCGCCGGGGCCGAGCGCGACCGCGCGGGATTTTGCCGCGGGCACGAACATGTTCTCGAGCCGGACCTTGGCGGGATCGCGCACCATCGGAAAGTCTTTCGAGGCGAAGGCGCGCTCGGTCATGGCATCATGCCGGACGAACGGTTGCGGCGGCATCGGCGGTTTGCCGTGCGTGTAGACCACATTGTTGCCGACTGCATAGAGCTCGCAACGCCGCGGCGACTGCGCGGCATCGGCGCGCTTCTGGCACTGATCGAGTGCGGCGTTGCGCGCGGCTTCCTCGTTCGGCTGATTCAACGACGCGCCGGTGAACCCGCCGACATTGAGTGCGAACGCCTTGTAGTCGCCGGCAGCGGAATAGTCGCCGGCCAGGTAGTTGCGGATGCGCTCGTTGATGAAGGGGACGCTGTCGGCAGGAAACTTGCCGGCCATCGGTGAAGCCGATGGTGCCGGCATGGGCATCGGCGCTTTCGCCGCCATGGTGGATGACGGGCTTGGCGCTGCTGCCGCAGCCGCGTTGGGCATCGGACTTGATGCTGGGCTTGGCGCGGTCACTGCAACCGCCGGCGCCCTGGTCGTCTCGAGCTTGGTGAAATAGAGGAAGCCGCCGACGCCGATGGCGACGACGGAGACGACACCGACCACCAGCGGCCACATCCAGTTCGGCGCGGCCTCAGCCTTCGTCACCTTCTTGATCTGCGGCGTCGCGTAGCTACCGTCCCCGCGCCGCATCGCCACCATGTAGGCGTGCACCGGCGTCGGGATGTTCTTGACCTCCTGCGCGCCGATATCGGCGAACTGCACCGACAGCTTGTTGGCGACCTGCTCGTGCACGGCGCGGGAGACGCAGATGCCCCCGACCTCGGCGAGGCCCTCGAGCCGGGCGGCGATATTGACGCCGTCACCGAGCAGATCACCGTCGCGCTCGACCACGTCACCGATGGTGATACCGATGCGGAACGACATCTGCCGGCTCGGCGGATAGGCCATGTTGCGGGTTCGCAGGGATTCCTGAATGTCGATCGCGCAGCGCACCGCATCGACTGCGCTTGGAAATTCCGCAAGCACGGCATCGCCCGCGGTGTTGAAGATGCGTCCGCCCGCCCTGGCAATGAAATCATCGACGACCTCGCGATAGGCGGCGAGACGCCGCAGCGTCTCCTCTTCGTCTTCCGCAACCAGTCGCGAGTAACCGGCAATATCGGCCGCGAAAATCGCTGCGATCTTGCGTTTCATCTGCGGTCGGCCCCCGGAACAAAGTTCGCGGGCGCAGAATGGCGCTATCGGCGGCGCCGTGCAACAAAGTTTCAGCGCCCGCCACTCCCGTGACGAGCGCTGAACTTATTCAGGAATTTTCAGTTCGGGCCCCGGCGCAGTGCACCGGGGCTTAGTGCATCGCCGTGCTGCTGAGCTGCTGCTGGATGCTCTTGAAGTGGTCGAGCCGGGCGATGGCTTGATCGAGCTCGTTGCCTTCGTGCTCCTTCAAGCCCTCTTCCATCTCCGAGATGGTCGCGGCGAACTGCGCGCGGTCGAGCTCGGCCAGCGAGGTCGCGACGTCGGCGAGTACGGTCAGGCCCTTCTCGGAGACTTCGGCGATACCGCCGAGCACGATGATCTTCTCGTGCTTGCCGCCGGTGGTCACGGTGAGAATGCCGGGCCGGATCGCGGCCACGACCGGCGCGTGTCCCGCCAGCACGCCGAAGTCACCTTCGACGCCGGGGATATCGACCTGGTCGACCTCGCCCGAGAAGGCGAGCTTTTCCGGCGAGACGAGATCGAAGTGGAAGGTGGCCATTGGAAACCTGCGAATGGTGAGTAGCGAATTGCGAATGGAGCGGGAGCGGCGCGACTATTCGCTACTCCCTGCTCGCCCTTCGCAGCTTAGGCCGCCTCGGCCGCCAGCTTCTTGCCCTTCTCGATCGCCTCTTCGATGGTGCCGACCATGTAGAAGGCGGCTTCCGGCAGGTGGTCGTACTTGCCTTCGCAGAGGCCGCGGAAGCCCTTGATGGTGTCCGCGAGGTCGACGAACTTGCCGGGCGAGCCGGTGAAGATTTCGGCGACGTGGAACGGCTGCGACAGGAAGCGCTCAATCTTGCGGGCGCGGGCCACCGTCAGCTTGTCCTCTTCCGAAAGCTCGTCCATGCCGAGAATGGCGATGATGTCCTGCAGCGACTTGTAGCGCTGCAGCACCTGCTGGACCTGACGCGCGGTGTCGTAGTGCTCCTGGCCGACGACGAGCGGCGAGAGCATGCGCGAGGTCGAGTCGAGCGGGTCCACCGCCGGATAGATGCCCTTTTCCGAGATCGCGCGGTTCAACACCGTGGTGGCGTCCAAATGCGCGAACGAGGTCGCGGGCGCCGGGTCGGTCAAGTCGTCGGCCGGAACGTAAATGGCCTGCACCGAGGTGATCGAACCCTTCTGCGTGGTGGTGATGCGCTCCTGCAGCGCGCCCATGTCGGTGGCGAGCGTCGGCTGGTAACCCACGGCGCTCGGGATACGACCGAGCAGCGCCGACACTTCAGAGCCGGCTTGGGTGAAGCGGAAGATGTTGTCGACGAAGAACAGCACGTCCTGGCCCTGGTCGCGGAAGTGCTCGGCGACGGTCAGACCGGTGAGGCCGACGCGGGCGCGAGCGCCGGGCGGCTCGTTCATCTGGCCGAACACCAGCGCGCACTTCGACTTGACGCTCGGATCCGGATTATGCGGATCGGCGTTGACCTTGGACTCGATGAACTCGTGATAGAGGTCGTTGCCCTCGCGGGTACGCTCGCCGACGCCGGCGAACACGGAGTAACCACCGTGCGCCTTCGCGACGTTGTTGATCAGCTCCTGAATCAGCACGGTCTTGCCGACGCCGGCGCCGCCGAACAGGCCGATCTTGCCGCCCTTGGCGTAGGGCGCGAGCAAGTCGACGACCTTGATGCCGGTGACGAGAATTTCAGCTTCGGTCGACTGGTCGGTGTAGCTCGGCGCTTCCTGGTGGATGGCGCGCATGCCTTCGGACTGGATCGGACCGGCTTCGTCGATCGGCTCGCCGATCACGTTCATGATGCGCCCGAGCGTGCCTGCACCCACCGGAACCGAGATCGGCTGACCGGTGTCGGTCACTTCCTGGCCGCGGACCAGACCTTCGGTCACGTCCATCGCGATCGTGCGCACGGTGGACTCACCGAGATGCTGTGCAACTTCCAGCACGAGGCGGATGTTGCCGTTCCTGGTTTCCAACGAATTCAGAATGGCCGGCAGATGGCCTTCGAACTGAACGTCGACGACGGCGCCCATGACCTGGGTGACGCGACCGACCTGGGTAGCTGCTGTAGCCATGAAGCTCTCCTTCGAAATTCTTTACTTGAACGACCGTCGTTTGGTTCGTGCGTCAGACCGCCTCGGCGCCGGAGATGATCTCGATCAGCTCCTTGGTGATCTGGGCTTGACGGGTTCGGTTGTAGATCTGGGTTTGCTTGCGGATCATTTCGCCGGCGTTGCGGGTGGCGTTGTCCATGGAGCTCATCTGCGCGCCATAGAACGAGGCGTTGTTTTCCAGCAGCGCACGGAAAATCTGCACCGCGATGTTCCGCGGCAACAGGCCGGAGAGGAGTTCGTCTTCCTCCGGCTCATAGTCGTAGGACGTCGACGGCGCGGTCGCCGCCTTTTCTTCCACGGTCAGCGGAATGATCTGCTGCGCGGTCGGGACCTGGGCGATCACCGACTTGAACTGCGCGTAGAACAGCGTGCAGACGTCGAATTCGCCGTTATCGAAGCGGGCCAGCACCTTCTTGGCGATGTCGTCCGCGTTGACGAAGCCGAGCTGACGAACGCCGCGCAGGTCGAGATGCTCGACGATCTGCTTGTCGTACAGGCGGCGGAGCTGCTCGTAGCCCTTGCGGCCGACGCAGAAGAATTTGACTTCCTTGCCCTGCGCCAACAGCGCCTGGGCGCGCTCGCGCGCGAGGCGCACGATCGAGGAGTTGAACGCGCCGGACAGACCACGCTCGCCGGTGCAGACCAGCAGTAGGTGAACCTGATCCTTGCCGGTGCCGGCCAGCAGCACCGGGGCGCCGGGCGAACCGGCGGCAGCGCTGGCGATGTTGGAGATCACCGCGCTCATCTTGTCGGCATAGGGCCGCGCCGCCTCGGCCGCTTGCTGGGCGCGGCGCAACCGGGACGCCGCGACCATCTGCATGGCCTTGGTGATCTTCTGCGTCGCCTTGGTGGAGGCGATGCGGACGCGCATGTCTTTAAGTGACGCCATTCTTCGTTCACCCCGGCGGTTCGACCCCTTGGATCAAGCCGCTAGCCTATCCCAGTCGTCATGCCCGGGCGTGTCCCGGGCATCCACGTCTTCGTTTTCATGCAGTGAGGCACGGAAGGCCGGGACAAGAAGCCCGGCCTTGCGACCGTTCTCTTATGCGAAGCTCTTGGCGAAACCTTCGACCACCGACTTCAGCTTGGCGGCGGTGTCGTCGGAGAGATCGCGGCTGTCGCGGATCGCGTTGAGGATCTCGACGTTCTTGCCGCGCAGCAGCGACAACAGACCGTCCTCGAACGCGCGCACCTTGTTGACCGGCAGCGGGTCGAGATAGCCGTTGGTGCCGGCCCAGATCACGCAGACCTGCTCTTCCATCTTCAGCGGCGCGAACTGCGGCTGCTTCAGGAGCTCGGTCAGACGCGAGCCGCGATTGAGCAGGCGCTGGGTCGAGGCGTCGAGGTCGGAGCCGAACTGCGCGAACGCCGCCATTTCGCGGTACTGCGCGAGCTCGCCCTTGATCTTGCCGGCGACCTTCTTGGTGGCCTTCGTCTGTGCCGAGGAGCCGACGCGCGACACCGACAGACCGACGTTCACCGCGGGGCGAATGCCCTGGAAGAACAGGTCGGTTTCCAGGAAGATCTGGCCGTCGGTGATCGAGATGACGTTGGTCGGAATGTAGGCCGACACGTCGTTGGCCTGGGTTTCGATGACCGGCAGCGCCGTCAGCGAGCCCGAACCCTGGTCCTTGTTCAGCTTCGCCGCGCGCTCGAGCAGGCGGGAATGCAGATAGAATACGTCGCCCGGATAGGCTTCGCGGCCCGGCGGGCGGCGCAGCAGGAGCGACATCTGGCGGTAGGCGACGGCCTGCTTGGACAAATCGTCATAGATGATGACGGCGTGCATGCCGTTGTCGCGGAAGTACTCGCCCATGGTGCAGCCGGTGAACGGCGCGATGTACTGCATCGGTGCCGGATCCGACGCGGTGGCGGCGACGATGATCGAATATTCGAGCGCGCCCTGCTCTTCCAGCACCTTCACGAACTGGGCAACCGTCGAGCGCTTCTGGCCGATCGCGACGTAGACGCAATACAGCTTGATGTTCTCGTCCGGCTGCGCGTTGAGCGGCTTCTGGTTGAGGATGGTGTCGAGCGCGATCGCGGTCTTGCCGGTCTGACGGTCGCCGATGATCAGCTCGCGCTGGCCGCGGCCGATCGGGATCAGGGCATCGATCGCCTTGAGGCCGGTCGCCATCGGCTCGTTCACCGACTTGCGCGGAATGATGCCGGGCGCCTTGACGTCGACGCGCATGCGCTTGTCGGCCTGGATCGGGCCCTTGCCGTCGATGGGGTTGCCGAGCGCGTCGACGACGCGGCCGAGCAGGCCCTTGCCGACCGGCGCGTCCACGATGGCGCGGGTGCGCTTGACGGTCTGACCTTCCTTGATCTCGCGGTCAGCGCCGAAAATAACGATACCGACGTTGTCGGTTTCGAGGTTCAGCGCCATGCCGCGGGTGCCGTTCTCGAATTCGACCATTTCACCGGCCTGGACGTTATCCAGACCGAAAACGCGAGCGATACCGTCGCCGACGGACAGCACCTGTCCGACTTCGGAGACTTCAGCTTCCTGGCCGAAATTCTTGATCTGGTCCTTGAGGATCGCGGAAATTTCCGCGGCGCGGATGTCCATCAGCCTGCCTCTTTCATCGCGTGCTTGATCGAATTGAGTTTGGTGCGAAGCGAGCTATCGACCATTCGGCTGCCAAGCTTGACCACGAGGCCACCGATGATCGAGGGATCGACCTTCACGTTGAGCGCGACGTCCTTGCCGGTCACCGACTTCAGGGCAACCTTGAGGGCGTCGAGATTCTTGTCCGAGAGCGCCTCCGCCACGGTGACGTCGGCCGTCGCCTCGCCCTTGAACTTGGCGACCAGGGCGCGATAGGCGCGGATGACGTCAGCCACCGCGAACAGGCGGCGGTTGGCGGTCAGCACTTTCAGGAAATTGGCGGAGATGCCGGCGATGCCGGCCTTGTCCAGCACGGCCGAGAGGGCTCTGGACTGGGCATCGGCCGCGAACACGGGGCTGCGGACGAGGCGCTTCAGATCGGCGCTTTCGTTCAGCATGCCCTCGAATTTTTCGAGATCGGCTTTGACCTCGTCGACCACTTTCTGGTCGCGGGCCAGTTCAAACAAGGCCGTTGCATAACGGCCCGACACACCGGAAACGGACGTATCTTCTGCAGCCACAGACGTGCTCTTTTTGCTGTCAAACTCGCAAGGGAAAAACCGTCGCCACGAAGCGGCGCCTAGCGATCCAAGCCCTTGGAATTCAAGCGGGACTTCGATTTTCGACCCCGCACGGAAGTGCCGGGCTCGTTAAAATCGCGGCTTTGCTAACATAGCAGGCGCGCACGTGCAACATGACGCCAAATTAAAGGCATGACGTTCTGTCGCCAGTTCGTCGCACTCCACGACGACGCGACGACGACCTTGCCATGCCGCGGAATTGCCACAGCGCTTAAGCCCAACCCTGAGCCGAGGCCGGCGATTGGTTCCTGCCCTGAGCGCATAGCCGCCATGAACACGGATCGCTGAGGCGTGATTCCAGCCCTCCCGGCTCCACTCGCCGAATACTTTCTGAATTCTAAATGCGGAAAGCGATGACTTCGTTTTACAGTATTCGCGAGTAATATAGAGGTTAACAAACTGCTAAATTCCAATATTACGGAATGTCGGCCGAATATCCCTGCCGGTAACAAGATATTACACAGCGACACAGAACGGATTTACTGCCCAATTCACGCCTCATTAGGAATCGAAACGCGATCCCGCTCGCAAACTTACGGGGGCTCCACTTGCCACATATGTGGCAATACTAGCTTAGGGACCAATATATGCTTTGTTTGAAGACGCTGGGCTCAGTGACCCGGCCGCGTAAGGCGATCGCCTTTGTTGCCGCAACTCTTCTCATCGGGGGAACTGCCACCGAAGCTTCCGCCAAATCCCGCCATCACCATCGCTATTCCCACCATCATCACCGCCACCACGCCCAGACCGATGCCAACACGACCTCCGATTGGCGTAACGCCAATGCATCGATGACGCCGTCGCAGGGCACCGGACGTTCCTTCTCCGGCATGGCTTCCTTTTACGGGAACGAGTCCGGCAGCAGGACCGCCTCCGGCCAGCGCTTCAACCAGAACGCCATGACCGCGGCGCACCGTTCACTGCCGTTCGGCACCAAGCTGCGTGTCACCCATGGCGGCTCGAGCGTCATCGTCACCATCAACGACCGTGGCCCGTTCATCCGCGGCCGTGTCCTCGACCTCTCCACGGGCGCTGCCCGTGCCATCGGCCTCACCGGCGCCGGCGTCGGCCGCGTCACTGCCGAAGTCGTCTCCTAAAGCGCGACGCCTGAAACAAGCTCGCCGTCTTGGGGGACGGCGGGCTTTTTGTTTGTTCTTCCGCCGTTATTGCGAGGAGCGGAGAGACGAAGCAATCCAGACTGCCTCCGTGGAGGGATTCTGGATTGCTTCCGCCTTCGCTAAAGCTTCGGCGGACAAGTCGCTGCGCTCGCAATGACGGGGAGTTTTGCAGCTCCTTACAAAAAGCTCTGCGGATCGACGTCGACTTCGAGCTTTTGATTGCCCTTCGGCTTCGGGCATGCGGCAAGCCAGTTGCGCAGATAATCCGACAGGTCGAAGCCGCGCGCCGATTTCACCAGGATGCGGAAGCGGTAGCGGCCCTTGATGACCGCGAGCGGGGCTTCCGCCGGGCCCAGCACCACAACGCGTTCGTCGCGCGGCGCGAGCGCAACGAGGTGGCGGCCAAAGCCTTCGGCGCTCGGCCGGTCGCCGGCGGAAATGATCAGGCTCGCGAGCCGCCCGAACGGCGGATAGAGCGTGCGTTCGCGCAAATCGATCTCGCTATCGTAGAACGCTTCGCGGTCGCAGGCGATCAGCGCCTTCATCACGGGATGATCGGGCTGGTGGGTCTGGAGATAACCGATGCCACGGCCCTGCTCGCGCCCGGCGCGGCCGATCACCTGGTTGAGCAACTGCCAGGTGCGCTCGGAGGCGCGCGGATCGCCATTGGACAGGCCGAGATCCGCATCGACCACGCCCACCAGATTGAGCCGCGGAAAATTGTGGCCCTTGGCGACGAGCTGGGTGCCGATGATGACGTCGACGCGGCCCTCCGCGATGTCGTTCAGCTCGGAGCGCATCGTCTCGATCGAGGTGATGAGATCGCTCGACAGCACCATGGTGCGGGCCTCCGGGAACAGCGCCGCCGCCTCCTCCTGCAAGCGCTCGACGCCGGGCCCGACCGCGACCAGCGATTCCTCCGCCGCGCAATGCGGACAGGTTTGCGGGCGCGGCATCGAGAAGCCGCAATGGTGACAGACGAGGCGCTGGCGGAAGCGGTGATCGACCAGCCAGGCATCGCAGATGGTGCAGGCGAAGCGATGGCCGCAGGCGCGGCACAGCGTCAACGGCGCATAACCGCGGCGATTGAGGAACAGTAGCGCCTGCTCGCGCCGCTCGATCGCGGTCCTGATCTCGGACGCCAGCCGCGGCGAGATGAAGCGGCCGCGCGCCGGCGGCTCGCGGCGCATGTCAATGGCCTCGATATGTGGCATGTGCTGGCCGCCGAAGCGCGACGGCAGAGCGATGCGCTGATAGCGGTTCTTGCGCGCATTGACCTCGGATTCGACCGACGGCGTCGCCGACGCCAGCACGATCGGAACCTTTGCGATATGCGCGCGCACCACCGCCATGTCACGGGCGTGATAATGCACGCCCTCGTCCTGCTTGTAGGCTTGGTCGTGCTCTTCATCGACCACGATGAGGCCGAGATTGGCGTAGGGCAGAAAGAGCGCCGAGCGCGCGCCGACCACAACCGGCGCGCTGCCCTCGGAGATCGCCGCCCAATTGCGCGCGCGGGTGCGCGGCGTCAGCTCGGAATGCCATTCCAGAGGGCGCACGCCAAAGCGCTGCGCGAAGCGATCGAGGAACTGGCCGGTGAGCGCGATCTCCGGCATCAGGATGAGCGACTGTTTTCCGCGGCGGATCGCCTCGGCGACGGCTTCGAAGTAAACCTCGGTCTTGCCCGAGCCGGTGACACCGTCGAGCAGCGCGACGTGAAAGCTGCCGTTGGCGGCGAGTGCGCGCATGGCATCGACCCCGGCGCGCTGAAGCGGCGAAAAATCCGGCCGGCTGAAATCCGGATCTGGGGCCGGCGGCGGCGGAGGCGGGGGCATCGGCTCGACCGAGAGCGTTCCTTCGTCGACGAGGCCGTCGATCACGCCGGCCGAAACCCCGGCCTCTCTGGCCGCCTCGGACTTGCCGTGCAGCAGCCGGTCCGACAGCACCTCGATCAGGCGCTGCCGCGCCGGCGTCAGACGTTTTGGCGGATCGCCGACCAGGCGCACGCCGGCGCGCACCCGCTCGGGGCCGAGGTTTTCGCCCATCCGCAGGCACATGCGCAGCACCATGCCGCGCGGGCTCAACGTGTAATTGGCGATCCAGTCCACGACCGCACGCAGCTCGGGCTTCAACGGCGGGATGTCGAGCTTTTCGCTGACCTCCTTGAGGCGGTTGTGCAGGCGCGGATCAGGATTGGCGTTTTCGGCCCAGACCACGGCGAGCACCTCGCGCGGGCCGAGCGGCACGCCAATAATATCGCCCGCCTTCAGCTCCATTCCGCGCGGCACCTTGTAGGAATAGGTCTGGTCGAGCGCGACCGGCACCAGCACGTCGACCATGCGGGTCGCGTTGGCGGAGACGGCGTTGCTGCGCGACGTGTGATCCATGGAGGGGGAATCGGAACCCGGGGGCTTCAAGGCTAGCGCCCTGAGGCGGCCTTAGCGAACGATAAACGAGTGTGATGCGATATACTGAGTGGAATCACCACGTCCAGAGCGCATGAGCAAAGCGGCCGCCCCACAAATCGAGCTCGCCAGCGCCGATCCTGACATCGCGCGGGAGATGACGCGCTGGCTGTCGCATCTCGGCGCGGAGCGGCGGCTGTCGCCGAAGACGCTGGAAGCCTATGCCCGCGATTTGCGGCAGTGCCTGATTTTCCTCTGCGGCCATTGGGGCGAGCGAGTGACGCTAAAGCGTTTCGCCGCGCTGGAGGCCACCGATATCAGAGCCTTCATGGCGATGCGCCGCGCCGACGATATTGCCGGCCGCAGCCTGATGCGCGCGCTCGCGGGCCTGCGCTCGTTCGGCCGCTTTCTCGAGCGCGAAGGCAAGGGCAAGGTCGGGGCGCTCTCGGCGATCCGCGCGCCGAAAGTCGCAAAGAGCCTGCCCAAGCCGCTGCCGATGGCGTCGGCCAAACGTCTTGCGGACGCCGACGAGCGCGCCGGCGAGGACCGCGAGACCTGGATTCTTGCGCGCGACGCCGCCGTGATGGCTCTCCTCTACGGCTCAGGCCTGCGCATCTCCGAAGCGCTGGGGCTGACGCGCCGCGAGGTCCCGCGTCCCGGTGAAGGCGACGTGCTGATCGTGACGGGCAAAGGCAACAAGACCCGCATGGTGCCGGTGCTCCAGAACGTGCTCGCACTGGTGCAAGAATACGTTTCCATGTGCCCGTATCCGCTGCCGGCGGAGGGGCCGATCTTCGTCGGCGCACGCGGCGGGCCCTTGAGCCCGCGCATCATCCAGCTCGCGATGGAGCGGCTGCGCGGCGCGCTCGGCCTGCCCGACAGCGCCACGCCGCACGCGCTCCGGCATTCCTTCGCCACGCACCTGTTGTCACGCGGCGGCGATTTGCGCGCGATCCAGGAATTGCTCGGCCATGCCTCGCTCTCGACCACGCAGATCTATACCGGCATCGATGCCGAGCGGCTGCTGGAAGTCTATGCCAGCGCGCATCCGCGCCGATAGCGGCTCAGTTGGCGAGATACTCGATATCGTAGACGTAGTTCGAGCCGCGCCCGACCTCGACGCGGACCATCGGCCTGAACGTCTCCAGCCGCTCGTACAGCGGCGCCGTGACCTTCACCGGTTGGCCCGCGATGCGAACGAGATAGTCCGCTTTGCGGCGGCTACCTGACCTCCACGCACGATCGACACGGCCTTCGATCACAAGGCGGGACGTCAGGTGATCGAGAAACAGCATTCGTCCGGCATACCATGCAAGACCGCTGCCGAGCAGCACGATCAGGATCATCGAGGCGAACGCCTTCGCCTGGTCACGCCATGAGCCGTACAGCGGAGGTTGTCGCAGCTGCGAGCCGACGATAATCAGGCCCAGAACAACGAGGCCGACATGGACGTCGTTGACTGCGATGATCGAGCTCTTGTCATAAAACCGCAACAGGCCGATGTAGGTCAGGCCAAGCGCGAGGACAATCTTGCCGACGAACGGAAAGGCCGCGGTGTTGCGGGCCTTCAGCAGCGCAAGCGCGGATGCGAGGATGGAAGGCCAGACGCAGGCTGCGATGAATTCCGCTGTGGTCATGGGACAGGACTAGATCAGCCCCGACGCGAAACCCTTAATTGCAACGGCCATCGCGGCTTGCCACTTGCGCCCGTCGCGCAGTTCGGTCAATCGTTGGTAAACAGGCAGGAGGGATTTATGAGCGCACATGAAAGCATGGAGCATGCCGAGCACGCCGAACACGCGTCCGGCTCGAACAAGAAGATCGCGCTCCTGATCGCGGTTCTGGCGCTGTTCCTGGCGATCTCCGAGACGCTCGGCAAGGGCGCCCAGACCGAATCGATCAGCAAGAACGTCGAGGCCTCCAACCTCTGGGCGTTCTTCCAGGCCAAGAGCATCCGCCGCACCGTGGTGCAGACCATGGCCGACCAGGGCAAGCTCATCCTCGGCGCGGCGAGCGACGAGGCCAACAAGGTGGCCGTGCAGAAGCAGATCGAGGACTGGCAGAAGACCGCGCAGCGCTACCGCTCCGAGCCGGAGACCGGCGAAGGCACCGAGCAGCTGGCCGAAAAGGCCAAGCACGCCGAGCATGAGCGCGACGAGGCGACTGCGAAATATCATCACTTCGAGCTGGCGTCCGCCGCCTTCCAGATCGGCATCGTGCTGGCCTCAGCCACCATCATCACCGGCATGCTGCCGCTCGCCTGGATCGCGGGCCTGCTGTCGCTTGCCGGACTTGGGATGACCATGCTCGGCGCATGGTCGCCGCATCTGCTGCATCTGCATTGAGGCTCGTAGCCCGCATGAGCGCAGCGACATGCGCGCTGTCATGCCCCGGCTTGACCGGGGCATCCAGTACGCCGCGGCTTCTCCGTAGCCATTGCCGTCTCTGGAATACTGGATCGCCCGGTCAAGCCGGGCGATGACAGCGAGTCTGCGGTGAGGCTTCACCGCGCTTCGTGCACGCTCTTGCGAAAGCGCTGGATCAGGCGGAGCGTGCGGGAGGACCAGCCTTCGCCGTTGCCGGCGATCAGCTCCTTGATGCGTCGCTTGACCGGATCGACCAGCTCGGCGGCCTTGGCACGCAGCTTCAGCACCAGATCATAGAGCCGCTCGAACCACGCCATCTCCATCAGCTTGTCGCGCGTCACGTCGAACACGAAGGCGGTGACGCCGACCCCGAGCAGCTTTGCGAACACGATGGTGAAGACCGCGCTGGTCCAGTATTCGTGCGTGAGCAGCCACAGGCCAACCAGCTTGAGCGGAAACAGCGGGACGATCGGTACAGCGAACACGATCAGCGTCATCGCTGGCGACAGCGCATCGACGCGGTCCGACAGCCATTGCTTGAACCGCGCAAGCGGGACGATTGCGACAACCCGCGCGACGATCGGTTCGAGATGGTCCCACAGCCAGGCTTCGATCAGGAAGATGATCGCAAGCAGGACCCAGACCGGTTGAAGCAGGCGGCGTAGCATGTGTTTCCCGCCCGATTCGGCGCTGGGCGCGACCTACATATGGATGGCCCGCTTGCCGACTGCAAGCGCGGCTTCCTTGATGGCCTCGGAGCGCGTCGGGTGCGCGTGGCACGTGCGCGCGAGATCCTCCGCGCTGCCGCCAAACTCCATGAGAACGGCTGCCTCATGGATCATTTCGCCGGCTTCGCGGCCGATAATGTGCACGCCGAGGACGCGATCGGTCTTCGCATCTGCGAGAATCTTCACAAAGCCGTCGGTGGTCTGGTTGACCTTGGAGCGCCCGTTGGCGGTAAAGGGAAACTTTCCGACCGTATAAGCCACGCCCGCCTGCTTCAGCTCCTCCTCGGTCTTGCCGACGGAGGATACTTCCGGCGTGGTATACACGACGCCTGGGATAACATCGTAGTTCACGTGGCCGGCCCGCCCGGCGATGATCTCGGCAACCGCGACGCCTTCATCCTCGGCCTTGTGCGCGAGCATCGGGCCCGCGACGACGTCGCCGATGGCATAGACGCCCTTCACGCTGGTGGCGAAATGCGGGTCGATCTGCACGCGGCCGCGATTGTCGAGTGCAACACCGGCTTCCTTCAGGCCGAGCCCCTCCGTGTACGGCACACGGCCGATACAGACGAGAACGACGTCGGCCTCCAGCGTCTCGGCAGCGCCCCCCGCGGCGGGCTCGATCGTCGCCTTCAGCGTCTTGCCGGAGGTGTCCACGCCCGTGACCTTGGCACTGAGCTTGAAGGCAAAGCCCTGCTTCTCCAGGATGCGCTGGAATTGCTTGGCGATCTCGCCGTCCATGCCGGGCAGGATGCGGTCGAGGAATTCGACGACGACCACTTCGGCGCCGAGACGGTGCCAGACCGAGCCGAGCTCGAGGCCGATCACGCCGGCGCCGACGATCAGCAACTTGCCGGGGACCTTGTCCAGCGACAGCGCACCGGTCGACGACACGATGCGGGTCTCGTCGATCTCGATGCCCTTGAGCCGCGCGATGTCCGAGCCGGTGGCGATCACGATGCTCTTGGTTTCGACGACCTGCGACTTGCCGTCGGCGGAGATCTCGACCTTGCCGGTGCCGAGAATCTTGCCGGCGCCCTTGAGCACGTCGATCTTGTTCTTCTTCATCAGGAACTCGACGCCCTTGACGTTGCCGTCGATGCCCTGCTGCTTGAAGTTCATCATCGCAGGCAAATCGAGCTTCGGCGCGGAGACGCTGACGCCCATCTTGGCGAAGGAATGCCCGGCCTCCTCGAACATTTCGGAGGCATGCAGCAGCGCCTTCGACGGCATGCAGCCGACATTGAGGCAGGTGCCGCCGAGCGTCGCGTTCTTTTCCACCACGGCGACTTTCATGCCGAGCTGCGCTGCACGCACCGCGCAGACATAACCGCCCGGTCCGGTGCCGATGACGACGAGATCGTAGGTAGCCATGAGAGAAAGTCCCGTAAGTTTAGCGTTGAAGGATGTGTCAGCGTCCGCGCGGCGCGTCAGCGTCCGCCGGACACATCGAGAATGGCTGAGGTAACGTAGGAGGCATCGTCCGACATCAGCCAGACGATGGCATTGGCGACTTCATCGGCCGTACCGACGCGCTTCATCGGCACCATATGGGCCAAGCGATGGGCGCGGTCGGGCTCACCGCCGGCAGCGTGGATTTCGGTGTCGATCAGGCCGGGGCGGATGCCCGCGACGCGAATGCCCTCGCCGGCAACCTCATAGCCGAGGCCGATGGTGAAGGAATCGATCGCGCCCTTGGACGCGGCATAGTCGACATAGGTGTTCGGCGCGCCGAGCTTGGCCGCAACCGACGACAGATTGACGATGACGCCGCCCTGGCCGCCATGCCTGGTCGACATCCGCTTCACGGCTTCGCGCGCGCAGAGGATGGAGCCGGTGACGTTGACCGCCATCACACGCTGGATGCGCTCGGCCGACATCTCGTCGACGCGCACGCCGCTGGTCCCGACAATACCGCCATTGTTGACGAGCGCGCCGAGCGTGCCGAACGCGTCCGCGGCCTTGAACAGCGCCAGGATGTCGCTTTCCTCGGCGACGTCGCATTTCACCGCGATGGCCTTGCCGTTGCTGGCCGCGATCTCGGCGACCACCTCATCGGCGGCCGTCTTGTTGCTGGCATAGCCGACAACGATCCGGAAGCCGCGTGCCGCGGCGGCAATTGCGGTCGCACGGCCGATGCCGCGGCTGCCGCCGGTGATGACAACGACTTTATCCGTCACGCGCGCCTCCATAGTTCGACACGCGCCGTCGCGAAAGGCGACGGCGCTCGCAGAGCATCAGCGATCAGAGATCGAGCACCAGGCGCGCCGGATCTTCCAGGCTCTCCTTGACGCGGACAAGGAAGGTCACGGCTTCCTTGCCGTCGATGACGCGGTGATCGTAGGACAGCGCCAGATACATCATCGGGCGGACCTCGATCTTGCCGCCGACGACCATCGGCCGCTCCTGGATCTTGTGCATGCCGAGGATGCCGGACTGCGGCGCGTTCAGGATCGGGGTCGACATCAGCGAGCCGTAGATGCCGCCATTGGTGATGGTGAAGGTGCCGCCCTGCATCTCGTCGATCTTGAGCTGGCCGTCGCGGGCGCGGCGGCCGAAATCGGCGATGCCCTTCTCGATGTCGGCGATCGACTTGTTGTCGCAGTCGCGCACCACGGGCACGACGAGGCCCTTGTCGGTGCCGACGGCGACGCCGATGTGATAGTAGTTCTTGTAGATCAGATCGGTGCCGTCGATCTCGGCGTTGACGGCCGGGATGTCCTTCAGCCCCTGGACGACGGCCTTGGTGAAGAAGCCCATGAAGCCGAGCTTCGAGCCATGCTTCTTCTCGAACGCATCCTTGTAGTGGGCACGCAGCGCCATGACGTTGGTCATGTCGACCTCGTTGAAGGTCGTGAGCATCGCGGCGGTGTTCTGCACGTCCTTGAGGCGGCGCGCGATGGTCTGGCGCAGCCGGGTCATCTTGACGCGCTCTTCGCGGGCGGCGTCATCGGCCGGCGACGGTGCGCGGACCTGAACCGCTGCGGCCGGCTGGTTGACGGGGGTCGGCGCCGAGGCCGCACGCTCGATCGCGGCGAGCATGTCGCCCTTGGTGACGCGCCCGTCCTTGCCGGAGCCGGGAACGGTCGAGGCATCGACGCCGGTCTCGGCCGAGAGCTTTCGCACGGAGGGAGCGAGCGGCGCATCGGCCGGTGGCGCCTTCGCCGCGGCGGGAGCAGCAGCGGCCGCAGGAGCGGCAGCCGCGGGCTTCGCGGGCGCAGCTGCCGGCTTGGCAGCGCCGGCGGCGCCTTCGGTAATCTGGCCGAGCAGCGCGCCGACGGCGACGGTGGCACCATCGGCGGCGATGATCTCGCTCAGCGTGCCGGCTGAGGGCGCCGGGACTTCGATGGTGACCTTGTCGGTCTCGAGCTCCACCAAGGGCTCGTCGACGGCGACGGGATCGCCGGCCTTCTTGAACCAGCGGCCGATGGTGGCCTCGGTGACGGATTCGCCGAGGGTCGGCACACGAATTTCAGTCATGGTCTTTTCCTTAAGGAGATCGCCAATGCGGACATAGGTGCAGATGTCAGCGCCCGCGGATGCGGGCGATCCAGTACGCCGTGACAGTCGTGATAGAGACGGGCGGCGCGGAATACTGGATCCCCCGCCCCGGTGCGCAATTGCGCACAAGGCGGGGCATGACGAGGTGTAAAAACTTCTCAGCTCAATGCTTCGTCCAGGAACGCCTTCAGCTGCGCCTGATGCTTCGACATCAGACCCGTGGCGGTCGCAGCGGAGGCGGCGCGGCCGACATAACGCGGACGCCGGCTCGCACCGTTCACCTGGTTCAGCACCCACTCCAGATAGGGCTCGATGAAGTGCCAGGCACCCATGTTGCGCGGCTCTTCCTGGCACCACACCACTTCGGCCTTCTTGAAGCGCGACAGTTCGGCCACCAGCGCCTTGAGCGGCACCGGATAGAGCTGCTCGACGCGCATCAGATAGATGTCGTCCATGCCGCGCTTCTCGCGCTCCTCGTAGAGGTCGTAATAGACCTTGCCCGAGCAGAGCACGATGCGGCGGATCTTCTCGTCGGGAACGAGCTTGATCGCTTCGCTCGGCAGCATCTGGGCGTCGTCATAGAGGATGCGGTGGAAGGTCGTTCCCTTCGCGAGCTCCTCGAGACGCGACACCGCCCGCTTGTGACGCAGCAGGGACTTCGGCGTCATCACGATCAGCGGCTTGCGGATCTCGCGATGAAGCTGCCGGCGCAGCACGTGGAAGTAGTTCGCCGGCGTGGTCGGATAGACCACCTGCATGTTGTCTTCCGCGCACATCTGCAGATAGCGCTCCAGACGCGCCGAGGAGTGCTCCGGTCCCTGGCCTTCATAGCCGTGCGGCAGGAGGCAGACGAGGCCGGACATGCGCAGCCATTTGCGCTCACCCGAGGAGATGAACTGGTCGAACACGACCTGCGCGCCGTTGGCGAAGTCGCCGAACTGCGCTTCCCACAGGGTGAGCGTGTTCGGCTCGGCGAGCGAATAGCCGTATTCGAAGCCGAGCACGGCTTCTTCCGACAGCAGCGAGTTGATGACCTCGTAATGGCCCTGCTCGTGACCGAGATGGTTGAACGGCGTGTAGCGGCTCTCGTCTTCCTGGTCGATCAGGACCGAGTGGCGCTGCGAGAAAGTGCCGCGCTCCGAATCCTGTCCGGACAGGCGGACATGGTGGTTCTCGTTGAGCAGCGTGCAGAACGCCAGCGCTTCGCCGGTCGCCCAGTCGATGCCCGTGCCGCCGTCGATCGCCTTGGCGCGGTTTTCTAGGAAGCGCTGGATCGTGCGGTGGACGCGGAAACCGTCCGGCACCTTGGTGATCTTGCGACCGATGTCCTTCAGGGCGGCGATGTCGACGCCGGTGACGCCACGCCGCGCATCTTCTTCCTGATCGGCGATCTTGAAGCCGGCCCATTTGCCGTCGAGCCAATCGGCCTTGTTGGGCTTGTAGCCGGAGCCGGCTTCGAGTTCGGCATCGAGCCGCGCGCGCCAGTCGGCCTTGGCCTTCTCGACCTCGCCCTCGGTCAACACGCCTTCGCTGATGAGGCGGCGGGCGTAGAGTTCGAGCGTCGACGGATGGGCCGCGATCTTCTTGTACATCACCGGCTGGGTGAAAGCCGGCTCGTCGCCCTCGTTATGGCCATGCCTGCGGTAGCAGAACATGTCGATGACGACGGGCTTGTGGAATTTCTGCCGGAACTCGGTCGCAACCTTGGCCGCGAACACGACGGCTTCCGGATCGTCGCCGTTGACGTGGAAGATCGGCGCGTCGATCATCTTCGCCACGTCGGACGGGTAAGGCGACGAACGGGAATAACGCGGATAGGTGGTGAAGCCGATCTGGTTGTTGACGATGAAGTGCACGGAGCCGCCGGTGCGGTAGCCCTTCAGGTCCGACAGGCCGAAACATTCCGCGACCACGCCCTGGCCGGCGAACGCGGCGTCACCGTGCATCAGCAGCGGCATCACCGAGATGCGCATATCCGGCGGATCGCCGTGCTGATCCTGCTTGGCGCGGACTTTTCCGAGCACCACGGGATCGACGATCTCCAGATGCGAGGGGTTGGCGGTCAGCGACAGATGGATGCGGTTGCCGTCGAACTCGCGATCCGAAGACGCGCCGAGGTGATATTTGACGTCGCCCGAGCCTTCGACCGCATCAGGATTGGCCGAACCGCCCTTGAACTCGTGGAACAGCGCGCGATGCGGCTTGCCCATCACCTGGGTCAGGACGTTGAGGCGGCCGCGGTGCGGCATGCCCAGCACGACCTCCTTCACGCCGAGATTGCCGCCGCGCTTGATGATCTGCTCGAGCGCGGGGATCAGCGATTCAGCACCGTCCAGGCCGAAGCGCTTGGTGCCGGTGAACTTGGTGTCGCAGAATTTCTCGAAACCTTCGGCTTCGACCAACTTCATCAGGATGGCACGGCGACCTTCGCGGGTGAACGAGATTTCCTTGTCCGGCCCCTCGATCCGCTCCTGGATCCACGCCTTCTGCGCCGCGTTGGTGATGTGCATGAACTCGACGCCGAGCGTCTGGCAGTAGGTGCGCTCGCAGATCGCGGTGATTTCGCGCAAGCTGGCGTATTCGAGACCGAGCACATGGTCGAGGAAGATCTTGCGGTCGAAATCGGCTTCGCTGAAGCCGTAGGTCCGCGGGTCGAGCTCTTCGCGATTGCGCTGGGCTTCGATGCCGAGCGGATCGAGCTTGGCGTGGAAGTGACCGCGCATGCGGTAGGACCGGATCAGCATCAGGGCCCGGACCGAGTCGCGGGTGGCCTGGAGAAGGTCGGCGGAGGAGAGGCCGCCGCTCTTATCGCCACCCTTGGCCTGCGCCTTGGCAGCGATCTTGGCTCCGACCGTCTTCTCGACTTCCGCCCAATTGCCGTCGAGCGCGGAGGTCAGATCATCCTGCGGGGTCAGCGGCCAGTTGGCGCGCTCCCAGGACGGGCCTTGGGCGTTCTTGCTGATGTCACCCGGCTGGTCGTTGAGGCTCTTGAAGAAGTCCTGCCACTCGGCATCCACCGAGGACGGGTCCTTCTCGTAGCGGGCGTAGATTTCGTCGATGTAGGTGGCGTTGGTGCCCTGCAAAAAGGAGGAGAGGGCAAAGGCTGCGTTCGCGTCTTGGCGAGACATACTTGAGTTCCTGGCGATTTCGGTTCGCGCATAACAAACGGCGCTGGCGCTGGGCTCCCCGGCAGAGGACCAGCGCGACAGGCACCATTTACCCTATTTGCTGCGAAACTTCGCCCGGAAAATTACGAAGGTGTGAATCAAGATTTCAATTTTTCGGCAAGCGTGTGGCCGAGGCGCGCGGGAGATGGCGACACTGTAATTCCAGCCGATTTCATCGCGTCGGTCTTGGAACCGGCGTCGCCCTTGCCGCCCGAAATGATCGCACCGGCGTGGCCCATGCGACGGCCGGGAGGGGCCGTGACACCGGCGATGAAACCGACCATCGGCTTCTTGCGGCCGCGCTTGGCCTCGTCCTTGAGGAACTGGGCGGCGTCCTCCTCGGCGGAACCGCCGATCTCGCCGATCATGATGATCGACTCGGTCTTGGGGTCGCCGAGCAGCATTTCCAGCACGTCGATAAACTCGGTTCCCTTGACCGGGTCGCCGCCGATGCCGACCGCGGTGGTCTGGCCGAGGCCTTCCTGGGTGGTCTGGAACACGGCTTCGTAGGTCAGCGTGCCGGAGCGGGAGACGATGCCGACGCTGCCGGTCTTGAAGATGTTGGCTGGCATGATGCCGATCTTGCACTCGCCGGCGGTCATGACGCCCGGGCAGTTCGGCCCGATCAGGCGCGACTTGGAGCCGGCCAGCGAACGCTTCACCCTGACCATGTCGATGACCGGGATACCTTCCGTGATGCAGACGATCAGCGGGATCTCGGCGTCGATGGCTTCGCAGATCGCATCGGCCGCGCCCGGCGGCGGCACATAGATCACCGATGCATCGGCACCGGTCTTCTCACGCGCCTCGCGCACGGTGTCGAACACCGGCAGCCCCAGATGCGTCGCGCCGCCTTTGCCGGGCGAGGTGCCGCCGACCATCTTGGTGCCATAGGCAATCGCGGCCTCCGAATGGAAGGTGCCGTTCTTGCCGGTAAAGCCCTGGCAGATGACCTTGGTGTTCTTGTCGATCAGGATGGACATGAGGTCTGCTTTCGCGAAACTAACGAGTGAGAGGTCAGTGGATGCGGCGGTAGACGCCGGTGAGCACGTCGGCCCAGCCTTCTGCGTCCGGCGAGAACTGGATCTTCAACGAATAGGAATCGTCGTCGATGATTTCATAGACGTGGCGCGCATTGCCGCGGAGCGAGCCGCGCACCAGCGTCAGGGTCTTGCCGACCCACCCGCCGGAGGCGGGCGAAGGCGGCGTGTAGCCGAGCGAGTCGTACCAGAACAATTTGTAGGTCCGGTCTTCGCGGTCGAAGGTGAAGATGCCGTGGGTGGCGAAGCTCTGCTTGCCGTCGCGGGTCTGGACCGAGTCCTGGATCAGATAGAAGCCATTGAGATCCATGTGGGCCACGACGCGAGAAGTCGCCGTTCCACCCTCCGTCCAGCGCGACGGAAAGACCACCTCTTCGCCATTCCATTCACCGGCGAACGCGGCAAGACGCGCGTGCTCCGGCAGCGGGGATGATGCAGCGAGATGGTCCTGAGTCATGGCCTCAGCCTCCCTTGACGGCCTTCACGATCTTCTGCGCGGCGTCGTCGAGATTGTCGGCCGGCACCACGTTCAGGCCGGATTCACGAATGATCTTTTTGCCCAGCTCGACATTGGTGCCTTCGAGGCGAACCACCAGCGGCACGCTGAGGCCGACTTCACGCACGGCGGCCGTGACGCCCTCGGCGATCACGTCGCACTTCATGATGCCACCGAAGATGTTGACCAGGATGCCCTTCACGTTGGGATCCGCGGTGATGATCTTGAAGGCGGCCGCGACCTTTTCCTTGCTGGCGCTGCCGCCGACGTCGAGGAAGTTCGCCGGCGCCATGCCGTAGAGCTTGATGATGTCCATCGTCGCCATCGCGAGACCGGCGCCGTTGACCATGCAGCCGATATTGCCGTCGAGGGTGACGTAGTTGAGGTCGTATTTGGACGCCTCGATTTCCTTGGCGTCTTCCTCGGTCTCGTCGCGCAGCGCGAGCACCTCGGGGTGACGAAACAGGGCGTTGTCGTCGAACGACACCTTGGCGTCGAGCACGCGGAGCTGGCCCTGCTTGGTCACGACGAGCGGGTTGATCTCCAGCATCGACATGTCCTTCGCGACGAAGGCCGCGTAGAGCTGCGCGGTGAGCTTCTCGGCCTGCTTGGCGAGATCGCCGGAGAGTTTCAGCGCGTTCGCGACGGTGCGGCCGTGATGGCCCATGATGCCGGTCGCGGGATCGATCGAGAAGGTCACGATCTTCTCAGGCGTGTTGTGCGCGACGTCCTCGATGTTGACGCCGCCCTCAGTCGACACCACGAAGGAGACGCGGGAGGTCTCGCGGTCGACCAGGATCGAGAGGTAGAATTCCTTGTCGATGTCTGAGCCGTCCTCGATGTAGAGGCGGTTGACCTGCTTGCCGGCGGGTCCGGTCTGGATGGTGACGAGCGTTGCGCCGAGCATCTGCTTGGCGAATTCGGAAACTTCCGCGGCCGACTTGGCGATGCGGACGCCGCCCTTGTCGCCGGCCGACGCTTCCTTGAACTTGCCCTTGCCGCGGCCGCCGGCGTGGATCTGGCTCTTCACGACCCAGACCGGGCCCGGGAGTGCCTTTGCCGCCGCGTCCGCATCGGTTGCCTTCAGGACCGGAACGCCCTTCGAGATCGCGACACCGAACTCGTTCAGCAGCGCTTTGGCCTGATATTCATGGATATTCATTTAGTCGCTCCCTGAACCCGCGGGCGGTGACCTCGTAGGCCCACCTCAGTCTTGTGGCTGGCATACCATATACCACAGGAACTGCAACCCGGATTCTCTGACATCGATCTCTGGACTGCCGATCCGGAGCCCGCCCCGTCCTCTACAAGAGTTGCAGCGGGGGCCCGGAAGTGAAACCGCCGAAGACCGGTTTTTCGATCTTCGGCGGGGAATGTTGGGTTTAGCGGCCCAGAAGATCGGGCGCGATCTTCTTGCAGGCGTCAACCAGACCCTGCACTGCGCCGACCGACTTGTCGAAGGCTTCGCGGTCCTTGCCGACGAGCTCGATCTCGACGACGCGCTCGACGCCCTTGGAGCCGATCACGACGGGCACGCCGACATACATGTCCTTCACGCCGTATTCGCCGTTCAGGTAGGCGGCCGAGGCCAGCACGCGCTTCTTGTCACGCAGATAGCTCTCGGCCATCGCGATCGCGGAAGCCGCCGGAGCATAGAAGGCCGAGCCGGTCTTGAGCAGATTGACGATCTCGGCGCCGCCGTTGCGGGTGCGGTCGACGATCTCGTCGAGGCGCGCCTGCGAGGTCCAGCCCATCTTGACGAGATCGGGCAACGGGATGCCGGCGACGGTGGAGTATTTTACCAGCGGCACCATGGTGTCGCCATGGCCGCCCAGCACGAAGGCGGTGACGTCTTCGACCGAAACGTTGAACTCGTCGGCCAGGAAGTAGCGGAAGCGCGACGAATCCAGCACGCCGGCCATGCCGACGACCTTCTTGTGCGGCAGGCCGCTGGCCTTCTGCAGGGCCCAGACCATCGCGTCGAGCGGGTTGGTGATGCAGATGACGAAGGCGTCGGGAGCGTACTTCTTGATGCCGGCGCCGACCTGTTCCATGACCTTGAGGTTGATGGAGAGGAGGTCGTCGCGGCTCATGCCGGGCTTGCGCGGCACGCCGGCGGTGACGATGCAGACCTTTGCGTTGTCGAGCGCCTCGTAGGAGTTCGCGCCGGTGTAGTGCGCGTCAAAGCCGTCGACCGGCGAGGACTGCGCGATGTCGAGCGCCTTGCCCTGCGGCACGCCCTCGGCGATGTCGAACATCACCACGTCGCCCAGCTCTTTCAGGCCGATGAGATGAGCCAGCGTTCCGCCGATCTGACCGGAGCCAATCAAAGCAATCTTGTCGCGCGCCATGTGAGCCTGTCCTTTAGACACGTAAGGAGGGGAAAACTGAGACGGGTGGTTATCCCTTTCGCCTCCCCCGTTCAAGTCACGGGTTGCCCAATTGTCGGGCTTGCCGCGTATTCAAGCGCAACCTTGTCATTCCGGGGCTTGGGGAAGCGCCGAGTCCGGAATGACAGCGCTGGCAAATAGGACTTAAGTCTCGACCAAGCCCTTGGTCGAGCCGCTGGCGGTGGAATCCTTGCGGCCGTGAGGCAGCGCCAGATAGGATTCCGAGCTCATTTCGATCAGGCGCGACGCGGTGCGCTTGAACTCGTTGGCCTCGTTGCCCTCATTGGCAAGATAGAGCGAGATCGGGTTGGCATCGGCGGAGGCCATCAGCTTCACGGCATTGTCATACAGCGTGTCGATCAACGTAATGAAACGCTTGGCGGCGTTGCGCTGGGAGAAATCCATCACTGGAATATGGTCGACCAGGATGGTGTGATAGTCGTGCGCCAGCCTGAGATAGTCGGATGCCCCGAGCGGCTTGTCGCAGAGATCGGCGAACGTGAAGCGCGCCACGCCGTGGGCCGAGCACGGCACGTGCAGGATGCGGCCCTTGATCGAAATATCGCGCGACTTGCATTTGGCGCCGCCTGACATCTTCGACCAGGCGCGGTCGAGCGCGGCGTCCGCCTCGGTGTCTGCCGGCGTCAGCCACATCGGTACGCCCTGAAGTTTTTCCAGCCGGAAGTCGGTGCGCGCGTCGAGCCGCAGCACGTCCATGTGGTCGGTGATCTGCCTGATGAAGGGCAGAAACAGCGAACGGTTCAGGCCGCCCTTGTAGAGGTCGTCAGGCGCGACGTTGGAGGTCGCGACCACCACGGTGCCGAGCTCCAGCAGCTTTGCGAACAGGCGGCCCAAGATCATCGCGTCCGCGATGTCGGTGACGTGGAATTCGTCGAAACAGAGCAGCCAGCTCTCCTCGAAAATCGCATGCGCGGTCAGCGCGATGACGTCGCCGTCGCCAATCTCGCCGCGCGCGATGCCCTGGCGATAATCGTAGATGCGCTCGTGCACCTCGGCCATGAATTCGTGGAAATGGGCGCGCCTCTTGTGCTCGACTGTCGAGTGCTGGAAGAACAGATCCATCAGCATGGTCTTGCCGCGGCCGACCTCGCCATGGACGTAGAGCCCGTGCGGCGCCTCGTCCTTGTCGCTGCTGAACAGGCGGCTGAGCAGGCCCTGCTTGCGCGGCGGCTTGTAATCGGCGAGCCGCTGGTCGAGCGCGGCATAGGCGTCGGCGATTTCAGCCTGCGCAGCGTCGGGCTCGATCGCGCCGGACGCGATCTGGGCCTGATAGGCCTCGCGGAATGAGGAACTGGGGGTCGAGAGCATGCTCTTTACCGCCAGAGATGAGCGGAAATTGCAAGCCGTGAATTGGGGCGGGGCGCCATGCATTCCGTGTCCCGGACGCGCTGCGGCACGCAGTGACGCTGCGCAGAGCCGGGACCGACTGTTTCGTACAGGACCGTTCGTCTATCGCCGCGTAATGGGCCCCGGCTCTGCAGCGCACCGCTTCGCGCTGCGCAGCGTCCGGGGCACGAGAGCTTCGCTACTCACACAGCTCGTAGGCGTCCTCGACCACATACGGGCCGCCGCCGGTTGAGGCGCGGGACGAGAACAAAACAAAACGTTCGGCCGTGAATGCCTTGCTGGGAAAATAGCCACGCAGCGAGAGATAATCGGCGACGTCACGGTCGGTGGCGTCGTGCAGCCGGGCCAGCGTGACATGCGGGATGAACTTGCGGCCTTCCGGGTCGAGGCCGATCCGCTGCATCAGGCGCTCGAGCTCGGCCTGCAATTCCATCAGCGGCTTGCTCGGCACGATGGTGGCGACCACCGCGCGCGGCTTGCGTCCGCCGAAACTCTGCAAACCCTGCACCTTCACCTCGAACGGCTTACGGTCGACGCGAAACAGCATCGAGGCGATTTCGTTGGCGGACATGCCATCGATATTGCCGATGAAGCGCAGGGTGACATGGTAATTTTCGGGATCGATCCAGCGGGCGCCGGGAAGGCCGCCCCGCAAATTGGAAAGCGACTGGCCAATCTCGGCCGGAATTTCCAGACCAGTGAACAAACGCGGCATCGTTTCGCACTCCCGATGCTTGGGCATGATCCCAGGGCAAGATCATATCCAAATTTTAGAGCCGGCGACGAATCACCGGTACCCTAATTCCTATCGCAGTTGTGTGACCCTGCGAAGCATCGCGCGCCTTACTCCGGTAAAACCCTGGGAATTACGGTTAGCGCTGCCTGGTTTTCAACGCCGTTGCTCAGCGATGGTGCCAAGGAATGCCTCAACCGTAGGCAAGATATTCTTGACGATGATATCGACGCCGGCCGCGGTCGGATGAATGCCGTCGGCCTGGTTGAGCTTGGCATCGGCCGCGACACCATCGAGAAAAAACGGATAGAGCGGCACGCCGAATTTTTTCGCCAGATCCGGATAAATCGAATTGAAGCGCGCAGCATAATCCGCGCCGTAATTCGGCGGCGCCAGCATGCCGCACAGCATCACCGCGATCTTGCGCGCCTTGAGGCGCTGGACGATCTCGGTCAGCGCGGTGCGGGTCAAATCGGGATCGATGCCGCGCAACGCATCATTGGCGCCGAGCTCGATGATCACACCGTCGGTTCCGTCAGGGACCGACCAGTCGAGCCGGTCACGGCCCCCCGAGGAGGTGTCGCCGGATACCCCGGCATTGGTCATGCCGACCTCTATGCCTTTGTCTTGTAAAGCTTTTTGAAGCTTTGTGGGGAACGCTTCCTGGGCCGGGAGGCCAAGACCCGCGCTCAGGGAATCGCCGAGAACCACCAGCTTGATCGGTTTCGCCGCCTCAGCCCATGCCGGATTTGCGACGGTCATCAAAGCGAACATCAACACGGCTATGTGCATGAACAATCCGTAACGCCTCTCGACCGCGCGGGCGGAGTTGCCATATGACCGGACCATGGACACTCGCATCTCTTCCTCTTCGCTCGCCGACAGTTCGGCCGACACCATCGCCATCTCCAACGTCAATCTGTCATTGGGTACGGGCGCGGCACGCGTTCACATCCTCAAGGATATCAGCTTGCGCGTGGGCCGGAGCGAGACGATCGGCCTGATCGGCCCGTCAGGTTCGGGCAAATCCACGCTGCTGATGGTGATGGCGGGGCTGGAGCGTCCTGATAGCGGAGAGGTGGTGGTCAACGGCACGCCTTTCAATGCCCTCGACGAGGACGCACTGGCCCGCTTCCGCGGCCGCCAGGTCGGCATCGTCTTCCAGTCCTTCCATTTGATCCCGACCATGACCGCGCTGGAGAATGTCGCGGTGCCGCTCGAGCTTGCGGGCAATCCCGACGCCGCAAAGCGCGCGGCGCAGGAGCTGCAATCGGTCGGGCTCGGCGACCGTCTGCATCATTATCCGACCCAACTCTCCGGCGGCGAGCAGCAGCGCGTGGCGCTGGCCCGCGCACTGGCACCCGATCCAGCGATCCTCGTCGCCGACGAGCCGACCGGCAATCTCGACGAAGCCACGGGACAACAGATCGTCGACCTCCTGTTCAGCAAGCATGCCGAGCGCGGCATGACGCTGGTGCTGGTCACGCACGATTCTTCGCTCGCGCAGCGCTGCGATCGCGTGATCCGCCTCCGTTCGGGGCGCATCGACACGCAGTCGGCGCCGGCATGAGTGCTGCTGCCGCACCGTTTGCGAAGCCCAACGGCGTCGCGCTGTCGCTGCGTTACGCGCTGCGCGAATTGCGCGGCGGCCTGCGCGGCTTCTACGTCTTCATTGCCTGCATCGCGCTCGGCGTGATGGCCATCGCTGGCGTCGGCTCGGTCTCGGCGAGCCTGAGCGACGGCCTCGCCCGCGAAGGCCGTACGCTGCTCGGCGGCGACGTGTCGTTCGTCCTGTTTCAGCGCGAGGCGAAGCCGGAGGAAGTCGCCTTCCTGCGTTCGCGCGGCACCGTCTCGAGCGCCGCCACACTGCGCGGCATGGCGCGCTCGGCCGAGGGCAAGCTGGCCTTGGTCGAGATGAAGGCGGTCGACGACACCTATCCGATGCTGGGCCAGCTGACGCTGGCGCCGCCGCTGCCGATGTCCGAGTTGCTCGCGGAGCGCGACGGCGCGTTCGGCGCGGCCGCCGATCCGACACTGCTGGCGCGGCTGTCGCTCAAGACCGGCGATCGCGTCACCGTCGGGGCTGCGACGTTCCAGATCCGCAGCGCCGTCGAAGCCGAGCCCGACAAGCTCGCAGGCGGCATCGGCTTCGGCCCGCGCTTCCTGATCAGCGAAGCGGGCCTGCGCGCGACAGGGCTCGTCCAACCCGGCAGCCTGGTGCGCTGGGTCTATCGTGTGAAGCTGCCGGAGATCGCCAACAACGAGCGCGCCACCGACGCCTTCATCGCGGACGCCCGCAACGCCGCGCCGCAGGCCGGCTGGGAGGTCCGCAGCCGCTCCAATGCCTCGCCGCAGCTCGAGCGCAACATCAACCGCTTCACGCAGTTCCTGACGCTGGTCGGCCTCGCCGCGCTGCTGGTCGGCGGCGTCGGCGTTGCCAATGCCGTCAAGGCCCATATCGACCACAAGCTCGAGGTGATCGCGGCCTTCAAGGCCGTCGGCGCCACCGGGCGCGACGTGTTCGGCATCTATCTCGCCCAGGTTCTCCTGCTCGCCGCGATCGGCTCAGTGATCGGCCTCGCACTAGGCGCCGCCATGCCGTTCGCGATCGTCGGCCTATTCGGCAAGCTGCTGCCCCTGCCGGTGGTGCCGGCGGTGCATGCCGACGAGCTCGCGCTGTCGTTCGTCTACGGGCTGCTCACGGCGCTTGCCTTCGGCCTGTGGCCGCTCGGGCGAGTGCACGACGTGCCGGTGGCGGCGCTGTTCCGCGACACCATCAGCTCCGAATGGCATCGGCCACGCTGGAGCTATCTCGTCTTCATGGCCGTCGTGATCGCGCTGCTCATCGCGGTCGTGATCGGGCTGTCCTTCGACAAGCGCATCGCCGCGGTGTTCGTGGCCTCCTCCGTGGTCGTGTTCGCGCTGCTCCGCGGCATTGCCGCCCTGCTGATGACGATCGCACGGCGGCTGCCGCGCACGCGATGGCCGATGCTGCGACTTGCGATTGCCAACATCCACCGGCCGGGCGCGCTGACGCCCTCGGTCGTGCTGTCGCTCGGGCTCGGGCTCGCCGTGCTCGTCACCATCACCCAGATCGACGGCAATCTGCGCCGGCAGTTCCTGGCGGCGCTGCCCGAGCACGCGCCATCGTTCTTCTTCATCGACATTCCGAGCACGCAGGCCGAGCAGTTCGACACATACCTGCGCCAGATCGCCCCCGGCGCGAAAGTCGACGACGTGCCGATGCTGCGCGGACGGATCGTCGGAGCCCGTGGTGTCCGCGCCGAGGAGCTCAAGCCCAGCACCGATTCCGAGTGGGTGCTGCAGAGCGACCGCGGCCTGACCTATACCGCCGAGCTGCCGAAGGGCTCCAAGGTGGTCGAGGGCGAGTGGTGGAGCGCCGATTATTCCGGCCCGCCGCTGGTTTCGATGGAGAAGAAGATCGCGGACGGACTCGGCCTCAAGGTCGGCGACGAGGTCGTGGTCAATATCCTCGGCCGCGACATCCCCGCGAAGATCAGCAATCTGCGCAGCATCGACTGGCAGGGCCTCGGCATCAATTTCGTCCTCGTGTTCTCGCCGAACGCATTCAAGGGCGCGCCGCACACCCACATCGCGACGCTGACGGAAGCCGGCGGCGATGCGGCCGGCGACGGCAAGATCATCAAGGAGGTCGCTGACGCCTATCCGATGGTGACGAGCGTGCGCGTGCGCGAGGTGATGGAGACGGTCGGCTCGGTCGTGACCAACCTGGCGCTGGCGATCCGCGGCGCCAGCGCGGTGACCCTGATCTCGGCGATTCTGGTGCTCGGCGGCGCGCTCGCCGCCGGCCATCGCCACCGGGTCTACGATGCGGTGATCCTCAAGACCCTGGGCGCGACCCGGCTGCGGCTGCTCGGCGCCTATGCGCTCGAATACCTCCTGATCGGGCTTGCCACCGCGGTCTTCGGCGTTTTCGCCGGCAGCGTCGCGGCCTGGATGATCGTGACCCGGCTGATGACCCTCACTTTCGTCTGGCAGGGCGGCAGCGCAGCCGGCGTGGTCGCGGCTGCCTTGGTCGTCACGGTCGGCCTCGGGCTCGCCGGCACCCTGCTGGCGTTGAACAAAAAGCCCGCCACGGTGTTGCGGAATTTGTGACAAATGGTAGCGGGCGGCGGCACGGGAGCGAAATCGCACGATTCCAGCGATTAACCACGTCCGCTCGTCTGGATTGCAGGTAAGGGCGACATTCAGCCGCGCGTGGACGGTTGCAGCGAATGTGTTAGTTTCCCACATATCGAATGGGTTCGGAGCCCCGATTGTTAGCCAAAATTTAGTCGGCAGACATCGGTATCCGAGATAGAATTTGACGAACCGGCGGCATGGCGACCCTCATGCCGGACCGGACCAACCAACGGGAATTCGACCATGTCGGACCTAGACCGCAATTACGCTTCTCCTTTCGGCAGGGCCGCCGGGCGTGTTGACGCCGCGACGGTCGATGCCGGCCTGCGCGCCTACATGCTGCGCATCTACAACTACATGAGCATCGGCCTGGCCATCACCGGCCTTGCCGCCCTCGGCGTCTACATGGCCGCCGTGACGGACGTTCCGACCCCGGAAGCCGTGCGGGTCGGCAAGCTGTTCCTGACGCCGTTCGGCTACGCGATGTTCGTCAGCCCCCTGAAGTGGCTGTTCATGCTCGCGCCGCTCGCCATGGTGTTCGTGATCTCGGCAGGCATCAACCGGCTCGCTCCTTCGACCGCCCAGATCCTGTTCTGGGTGTTCGCGGCACTGATGGGCGTCTCGCTGTCCTCGATCTTCCTGGTGTTCACGCACACCTCGATCGTCCGGGTGTTCTTCATCACCGCGGCGACTTTCGGCGCGCTCAGCCTCTACGGTTACACCACCAAGCGTGACATGAGCGGAATGGGTTCGTTCCTGTTCATGGGCCTGATCGGCATCGTCATCGCGAGCCTGGTGAACCTGTTCCTGGCGAGCTCGGTGCTGCAGTTCGTCGTGTCGGTGGTCGGCGTGCTGGTGTTCGCGGGCCTCACCGCCTGGGATACCCAGCGGCTGAAGAACGACTACATCTACGGTTACGCTTCGGCCGGCGATGACATCGCAGAGCGTGCGGCCATCACCGGCGCGCTGTCGCTGTACCTGAACTTCATCAACTTGTTCACGCTGCTCCTGCAGCTCCTCGGCCAGCGCGACTAAGCGCCAGCCCAGAGTGGACGACAGCAACCCCCGGCCGAGAGGCCGGGGTTTTTGTTTGGGGCGAGCCTCTCAACACCCACCGTCATTGCGAGCGCAGCGAAGCAATCCAGAGTCCCTCCGCTGGTGCATTTCTGGATTGCTTCGTCGCAAGGGCTCCTCGCAAGGACGGAGTATGAGGAAGCACGGTTGCCTCTTCCAGCCGCCCCGGGAAGGCTCTAATCTTGCGGCATGTCCGCACCCGATATCAGGCCCACCACCGAGGCCGACCTCCCCGCCATCACGGCCATCTATCGGCAGGCTGTCCGCGAGGGCACCGCGACGTTCGAGCTGGAGCCGCCCGACCTTGCCGAGATGACGCGCCGCTACCGCACGCTGATCGACGGCGGCTACCCCTATTTCGTCGCCATCCTCGACGGGCGCGTCGCCGGCTACGCCTATGCCGGTGCCTACCGGCCCCGCCCGGCCTACCGCTTCACGGTCGAGAACTCGATCTATCTCGATCCATCCTTCCACCGCCGCGGCATCGGGGCGCTCCTGCTGGAGCGGCTGATCGTCGAATGCGAGGCACGCGGCTTCCGTCAGATGATCGCGGTAATTGGGGATTCCACCAATGCCGGCTCGATCGGCGTGCACACCAGGGCCGGCTTCAAAATGATCGGCACGCATCCCAGCGTCGGGCTGAAATTCGGCCGCTGGCTGGACACGGTAATGATGCAGCGGAGCCTCGGCGAGGGCGCCAAGAGCGTGCCGGGGAAGTAAGGCCCGTAGCCCGGGTGAGCGAAGCGATACCCGGGAACGCTGCAAGCAAAGACCCGGATGTCGCTACGCTCATCCGGGCTACTGGATCCCTGCTACACCACCGCCAATTTGCGATCGATCACCAGGAGCACGCGCTCCAGTTCGTGGCCGCGGCGCAGGATCAAGCCCGTCGCCGAGATCACGCTGTACATGCCCTGCTTGCGCGCGAGGCGCGGATCCTTCTCGATACGATAGATCGGCACTTCCGAGGCGCGGCGAAAGACCGAGAACACAGCGCGATCCCTGAGGAAGTCGATGGCATAGTCGCGCCACTCGCCTTCGGCAACCATCCGGCCGTAGAGATTGAGAATACGGTGCAGCTCGAGCCGGTTGAACGTCACGCGGCTCAGTTGCGCATTCGAAGCGGCGGGGCGCGCCGCCGCACGCTGTTCGCTCGGATCGGTATCCTCCGACAGACTCATAGGCCGCCTCCTGTCGCATCAGCATGACCGCGTCCGCGAAGACCGTCCCTCGACCGCGGATCATGACGGTTGCATGATTGCGCCAACTGTTCCCCACCGCAAGGGCCCTTGGAAGGACCTTGGAATCGGAGCCAATCCGCCCACACGCAGCGGTGGAACTCTGTCGCGGCAAACCGTCACGGGATCGTTAGCAGGAATCATAGTGTCGCCGCTTTTCCGCCAAGCGACTGCCGCCCTGCGTTGCGAAAAGACCTATGTGCGTTGACCCGGTCCTTTCGGTTCCGGATTCCTCAGCCCCCAGCCCCCCGGGGCCGTCAGGATCGGGTCTGTTCGCACGACAAGGAGGGCCAACGCGAGTTGGTCCTTTTTTGTTTGAGTCGAATTGTTTGGGTCGGGATGTTTCTGCCTCGACGGATATCTCAGCATCTCAGCAAAAACCCTTTCCCCTCATCCTGAGGAGCCGCGAAGCGGCGTCTCGAAGGATCGAGGCCGAGCTGCCTCAGCAGGGCCTGCATGGTTCGAGACGGCGCTGACGCGCCTCCTCACCATGAGGATTGAGAGTGTGCTTGAGTCGGACGATTCGAAGTGCGCGTCAGTGCAGCGACGTGTACGCCGCGCCCAGCATCGGGCCCGGTCTCTCCCGGCTGCCGTCCTGGACATAGACCACGGCACCGTCGACGCCGTCACGCGTGAGGTTCTCGATCGGCACCGTCCAGCTTTCCGGGCGGCCGGTCCAGTCGCCGACCTTCAGCAGGTTGCGCACCACGTTGTGATAGATCACTTGCTGTCCGCGATTTTCGCCGCGACTGATCGCGATCGGCACCGACCTCGCAATCGAGCAGATCCAGACCTCGCCGTGGGACGCCGTCGGCTCCTTGCTCGCGGCCACCGAGACGTTGATCTGCTTGCCCGCGAGCGACATCGTCACCGGCACGCTCATCACACCAGTGCCCGTCTCGGTTTTGCCGATGGCGCTTTCGATGCCGGTGCGGTCGCTGCCGACGACATGCGTGGAGCCGTTGACCACGACCTGCGGCGTGTAGACTTCGCGGTCGCCGCGCATGCGCGAATACGCACGCTGCCGTGCAGAGAAGCGCGAATCGGCCAATGTGTCCTTCCAGCCGAGATAGTCCCAATAGTCGATCGGCATGCTCAGCGCGATGATCGAGGGATCGCGGGCGAGGTCGCCGATGATCTTGTCGGCCGGCGGGCAGGAGGAGCAGCCCTGCGAGGTAAACAACTCGACAACGGCGCGGGGATCAGCCTCGGCAGGGCGGATGACGGCGACGATTGCACAGAGACCAAGAGCTCCCGACCAGAGGGCACCGGACCAGCGTGAAACCAGATGAGAAGCCGTCATTGTTGTCATGTCGAACGCCGCACACCATTGCTCGTGAGAGGGAAATCTTACCGCCGGATGGTCACCGTAATCTTACGGGCCTCACACATTTGTTGTCCGTCCAAGAACCGTACAAGGGGAGGTTCTGTGCCGGGCGGGCCCATCTGAAGCCTGCCGCAAACGCGTGAAGGCGGCCTTGTGATAGGCCGCCTTCGTGTAACCTACTACTCACTTCGCAGTGAGCCACCGTTCACAAATCCGCGCTTACGCCGCGAGCTTGCGTAGCACGTAGTGCAGGATGCCGCCGTTGCGGTAGTATTCGAGTTCGTCCAGCGTATCGATGCGGCAGAGCAGCGAAACGCGCTGCAGCGAACCGTCGCCGGAGACGATCTCCGCGGTCAGCTTCTGGCGCGGCTTGAGGTCGCCAACGAGGCCGCGCAGCGTGACCTTCTCGTCGCCCTTCAGACCGAGCGACGACCAGGAGGTGCCGTCCTCGAAGGTCAGCGGCAGCACGCCCATACCGACCAAATTGGAGCGGTGGATGCGCTCGAAGCTCTGGCAGATCACGGCGCGCACGCCGAGCAGACGGGTGCCCTTCGCGGCCCAGTCGCGCGAGGAGCCGTTGCCGTATTCGGCGCCGGCGAACACCACCAGCGGCACCTGCTCCTGCTGGTACTTCATCGCGGCGTCGTAGATCGACATCTGCTCGCCGTCGGGCCAGTGCTTGGTGAGACCGCCTTCCGGAATATTGCCGTCGGCGCCCTTCAGCATGAAGTTCTTGATGCGGATATTGGCGAAGGTGCCGCGCATCATGACTTCGTGGTTGCCGCGCCGCGTGCCGTACTGGTTGAAGTCGGCCGGACGCACCTGGTGCTCGCTGAGATATTTGCCGGCGGGCGAGGTGAGCTTGATCGAACCGGCCGGCGAGATGTGGTCGGTGGTGATCTTGTCGCCGAACATGGCGAGGATGCGGGCCTCGACGATGTCGGTGACCGGCTCCGGCTCCTTCTTCATGCCTTCGAAATAGGGCGGGTTCTGCACATAGGTCGAACTCATGTTCCAGCGATAGGTTTCGCTCTCGACCGTCTTGATCTTGCGCCAGTTGGTGTCGCCCTTGAACACGTCGGCATACTTCTTCTTGAAGATCGACGCGGTCACGAACTTCTTCATGAAGGCGTTGATCTCCTTGGTCGTCGGCCAGATGTCCTTGAGGTAGACCGGCTTGCCGTCCTTGCCTTCACCGAGCGGCTCGACGGCGAGGTTCTTGGTGACGGTGCCCGCGAGCGCGTGGGCGACCACGAGCGGCGGCGAAGCCAGATAGTTCGCCTGCACGTCCGGTGAGACGCGGCCTTCGAAGTTGCGATTGCCGGAGAGCACCGCAGCCGCGACGATGCCGTTGTCGTTGATCGACTTCGAGATCTCCTCGGGCAGCGGACCTGAATTACCGATGCAGGTGGTGCAGCCGAAACCGACCAGGTTGAAGCCGACCTTGTCGAGATCGGCCTGGAGACCGGAATCGGCAAGATAGGCCGCCACCACCTGGCTGCCCGGGGCGAGCGAGGTCTTCACCCACGGCTTTGCCTTGAGGCCCTTCGCGGCGGCGTTGCGCGCCAGAAGACCGGCGCCGATCAGCACGCTCGGGTTCGAGGTGTTGGTGCAGGAGGTGATCGCGGCGATCACGACGTCGCCATGGCCGATGTCGAAGTTCTTGCCGTCGACGGCGAAGCGCTTCCCCGGCTCCTCGGCCTTCTTGTATTCGCTGGCGAGCGCGAGCGAAAAGCCCTCGGCCACGGACGGCAGCGCAATGCGGCCTTCGGGGCGCTTCGGGCCGGCCATCGAGGGCACGACATCACCGAGGTCGAGCGTCAGCGTTTCCGTGAACACCGGATCGGGCGACTTGGCGGTACGGAACAGCCCTTGCGCCTTCGCATAGGCCTGCACCAGCGCGACGCGCGCCGAGGCGCGGCCGGAGGTCTTGAGATAATCCAGTGCGGCGGCATCGACCGGGAAGAAGCCGCAGGTCGCGCCATATTCGGGCGCCATGTTGGCGATGGTTGCCTTGTCTGCGACCGAGAGATGGTCGAGGCCGGGGCCGAAGAACTCCACGAACTTGCCGACGACGCCGAGCTTGCGCAGCATCTGCGTCACCGTCAGCACCAGGTCGGTCGCGGTGACGCCTTCCTTCATCGCGCCCTTCAGCTTGAAGCCGACGACGTTGGGCAGCAGCATCGACAGCGGCTGGCCGAGCATGCAGGCTTCCGCCTCGATGCCGCCGACACCCCAGCCGAGCACGGCAAGGCCGTTGACCATGGTGGTGTGGGAATCGGTGCCAACCAGCGAGTCGGGATACGCGACCTCGAAGGTGCCGGTCTTCTTGCCGACCGTCATCTTCTCCTTCTTGGTCCACACCGTCTGGGAGAGATATTCGAGATTGACCTGGTGGCAGATGCCGGTGCCGGGCGGCACGACGGAGAAGTTCGAGAACGCCTTCTGGCCCCATTTCAGGAACTCGTAGCGCTCCTGGTTCTGCTTGTATTCCTCGGTGACGTTCTTGCCGAAGGCCTTGTTGTCCCCGAAGAAGTTCACGATCACGGAGTGGTCGATGACGAGATCGACCGGCACCAGCGGATTGATCTTCTCGGCGTCGCCCCCGAGCTTCTGCATCGCGTTGCGCATCGCGGCGAGATCGACCACGGCGGGCACGCCGGTGAAGTCCTGCATCAGCACGCGCGCCGGGCGGAAGGCGATCTCATGCTCCAGCGACTTCTTGCGCAGCCACTTCGACACCGCGACGATGTCTTCCTTCTTGACCGAGCGGCCGTCCTCGTTGCGGAGCAGGTTCTCGAGCAAAACCTTCATCGAGTAGGGGAGTTTCGAAATTCCCTTCAGACCATTCTTCTCGGCCGTGGGCAGGCTGTAATAGACATAGGTCTTGGCGCCGACCTTGAGGGTCTTTTTGCATTTGAAGCTGTCGAGCGAGGTCATGTAGGAAATCCCAATTGTCAGTTATACCCGGCAGGGTATTTTAACACCGTCAGCGTAGGCAGGCTGAGTCACTTGCAGGGGCAGGTTGAGTTGCCGCATCAAGTAGTTCCGGGCTTATAGAAGCTTTCTAACCGCGCCGCCACAGCCACAATCGTGCCGCGGCAATCCGCGAGCCAAAAATTCCCATACGCTACCCCAAGTTTTCCTGAGGCCTGGCTTTGAGCGGATCGATACGAGGCAAGATGCAGCTTTCCGGACGCGGGGTCAGTTGCGTGCGGGGCGGGCGCGAGGTGTTTTCCGCGCTCGATTTCGAGGCCGGCTCCGGCGAAGCCGTGGCGGTCGTCGGCCGCAACGGATCGGGCAAGACCTCGCTGCTGAGGCTGATCGCGGGCCTGCTCATTCCGGCGAGCGGCACGATCGCGCTGGACGGGGGTGACGCCGAGCTGACGTTGCCGGAGCAATGCCACTATCTGGGTCATCGCGACGCCCTGAAGCCAGCCCTGAGCGTGGCGGAGAATCTGACGTTCTGGGCCGATTTTCTCGGCGGCGAGCGTTTCGACACCGGCAAGGGACTCGCCACCGTCGGGCTCGACCATGCCGCCGATCTGCCCGCCGCCTTCCTGTCCGCCGGCCAGCGCCGCCGGCTGTCGCTGGCCCGCCTGCTCACCGTCCGCCGCCCCGTCTGGCTGTTGGACGAGCCGACCACGGCGCTCGATGTCGCGGGACAGGACATGTTTTCCGGATTGATGCGCGGGCACTTGGCGCGCGGCGGCCTGATCGTCGCCGCCACCCATGCCCCGCTCGGGATCGATTCGCGGGAGCTGCGGATCGGGGGTGCGGCGTGATTCGGGTAAACCCTCAGGTTTCCAAGCGGCCGAACTCCGCCCTCTCCGTTCCCTCCCCCCTTGTGGGGGAGGGTCAGGGAGGGGGGTGCCACACGGCGCACTCTCTCGGTTCTCGCGTTCGGCAGGCGGGCGCTCCGTTGCTAGCAGCCCGCACCCAAGAACCATCTTCCTCGGGGCTACCCCCCTCCCCCGCCCTCCCCCACAAGGGGGGAGGGAGCGCAGCTCGCCCGGCGCAACCGGCCGACGCTGCCTCCTCACCTCTGGGAGCAGTGGCATGACCGCCCTGTCTGCCCTCATCCGCCGGGATATCCGGATCGCGCTCCGCGTCGGGGGCGGGGCGTTGATTGGCGTGCTGTTCTTTCTGACCGTGGTGGTGCTGATGCCGTTTGCTGTGGGGCCGGACCTGGCACTGCTGTCGCGGCTCGGACCCGCCATCCTGTGGCTGGGGGCGCTGCTGGCGAGCCTGCTGACCCTGGACCGGCTGTTCATGGCCGACCACGAGGACGGCTCGCTCGACCTGATCACGATGAGCCGGACCCCGCTGGAACTCGCCTGCGCGTCGAAAGCGCTGGCGCATTGGCTGGCCGCCGGCCTGCCGCTGATCGTCGCAACCCCCGTGCTCGGCCTGCTGCTCAACCTCGACATGGTCGCAACCGGTGCTGTGGCGCTGACACTGCTCGCCGGCACCCCGGCGCTGACATTTACCGGGATGGTCGGTGCGGCGCTGGCGGTGACGCTGCATCGTGGCGGCTTGCTGATAGCTGTCCTGGTGCTGCCGCTGTCGATACCGGTGCTGATCTTCGGCGTCGCAGCCTCGCAGGCGGCGATCGTCGGACCCATGACGTTCGGCGCGCCGTTCTCGATCCTGTGCGCGCTGTCGCTGGTCAGTCTCGTGATCGGCCCCTTCGCGGCTGCGGCGAGCCTGAAGCATGGGCTGGATTGAGATGGGCTGGACTGACCTTGACCCCGATCAACTTTCGCTGCGGACTTTCGTGCTGATTGCGTGAGCGCTTACCGGTGATTATCAGGATACCATGACGCTGATCGACCTCGCCAACCCCACACGGTTCCTCGCGCTGACGGCGCGGCTGCTGCCATGGCTTGCGGCCGCGACCATCATCCTGCTCGCGATCGGGCTCTATCAGTCTGCCACCGCACCCGACGACTATCAGCAGGGCGCGACGGTAAAGATCATGTTCATCCACGTGCCTAATGCCTGGCTGTCGATGTTCGTATGGGGCGTGATGAGCATTGCCTCGCTCGGCACGCTGGTGTGGCGGCATCCGCTTGCCGACGTCGCCGCCAAAGCGGCCGCCCCGATCGGCGCCAGCTTCACCTTCCTTGCGCTGCTCACGGGCTCGCTGTGGGGCCGGCCGATGTGGGGCACCTATTGGGAATGGGACGCGCGGCTGACCTCGGTGCTGATCCTGTTCCTGATGTATCTCGGCCTGATGGCGCTGTGGCGCGCGGTCGACGAGCCCTCCCGCGCGGCGCGCGCCGCCGCCGTGCTGACCCTAGTCGGCGCCATCAACCTGCCCATCATCAAGTTCTCGGTCGACTGGTGGAACACGCTGCACCAGCCGGCCTCGGTGATGCGGATGGGCGGCTCGTCGCTCGACAGATCATTCCTGATTCCGTTGCTGGTGATGGCGGTCGCGTTTACCCTGCTGTTCGTCACGCTGCATCTGGCTGCGATGCGCAACGAGATTTTGCGACGGCGCGTGCGGTCCCTGCAGATGATGCAGGCGAGCCGTGTGGCGTTTGCAGAAGTCGGCACCGGCTCGCGTGAAGGCAGCACGTCAAAAGAAGCTGGGGCTGCATGATCATGTCGCTCGGTCCCTATGCGTCTTTCATCGTGACATCCTATGCCGCGGCCGCCCTTGTGGTCGTGATCCTGATCGGCTGGATCGTGCTCGATCATCGTAGCCAGACACAGCGCCTGCGCGAGCTCGAGCGCAGCGGCGTGACCCGCCGCTCCGGCCGTAGCGCGACGGATCGGCCATGAGAGATCGAGCATGAGAGATCAATCATGAGCGAGCAATCGACGTCCGCTCCGCCGCAGCGCCGCACCTTCCTGATGGTGCTGCCGCTGATCGCCTTCATCGGCTTGGCGCTGCTGTTCTGGTTCCGGCTCGGCAGCGGCGATCCCTCGCGAATTCCGTCTGCGCTGATCGGACGCCCCGCGCCGCAAACCACGCTGCCGCCGCTCGAGGGATTGCAGGCTGACAATGTGCAGATCCCCGGCCTCGATCCCGCCGCGTTCAAGGGCAAGGTCAGCCTCGTCAATGTCTGGGCGTCCTGGTGCGTGCCGTGCCACGACGAGGCGCCGCTGCTGACCGAATTGGCAAAAGACAAGCGCTTCCAGCTCGTCGGTATCAACTACAAGGATGCCGCCGACAATGCGCGGCGCTTCCTGGGGCGCTACGGCAACCCGTTCGGCCACGTCGGCGTCGATGCCAACGGCCGCGCCTCGATCGAATGGGGTGTCTATGGCGTGCCGGAGACCTTTGTCGTCGGTCGCGAAGGCACCATCGTCTACAAGCTGGTGGGACCGATCACGCCGGAGAATTTGCGGACGGTGCTGTTGCCGCAGATGGAGAACGCGTTGAAGGCGGCGGGGAGCTAGCTCTGTCGTCAGTGTGAGCGAAGGACCCAACCCCAAACACCGCTGTCATGCCCCGGCTTGACCGGGGCATCCAGTAAGCCGCGGCCTCTCCGTATCTCACAACCGTCTCTGGAATACTGGATCGCCCCGGCGATGACAGTTGAGTGTGTGGCCGCAACCGGCAATGATGAGTTGAGAGCTCAACCCTTCCTCACATCGCCCGCCTCGGCCTCGCTCGCTTCCAGCGACGCCGGCTCGAGGTGATAGCGCTTGGTCAGCGGCATCTGGGCGATGGCGAAGATCATGGTGATCGGGGTGACGCCGAACACCTTGAAGTTGACCCAGAAGTCGGTGCTCTGGGTGCGCCAGACGATCTCGTTCAACACCGCCATGCCGGCGAAGAACAGCGCCCAGCGCAGCGTCAGGATGCGCCAGCCCTGCGGCGTCAAATTGAACATCTGGTCGAACATGACGGCGATGAAGGAGCGGCCGAACAACAGGCCGCCGCCGAGGATCGCGGCGAACAAAGCGTAGATGATGGTCGGCTTGAGCTTGATGAAGGTCTCGTCGTGGAGCACCAAGGTCAGCGTGCCGAACACCAGCACGATGACGCCCGTCACGATCGCCATGATCGGAATGTGGCGCGTCACCACATAGGAGGCGATCATCGCCGCGACGATCGCGACCATGAAGGCGCCGGTCGCTGCGAACAGATTGAACTTCGCATTGACGAAGAAGAACACGAGCAGCGGGCCGAGCTCGGTCGCAAGCTTGAACAGCGGATGCGGCTGGGTCTTGTCCATTCTTCAGCTTTCGATTCCGGCAATGGCGCGGGCGAAATCACGCGCGGTGAACGGCGCGAGATCGTCGACGCCTTCGCCGACGCCGATGAAATGCACCGGCAGTTTGAATTTCTCCGCGAGCGCCACCAGAATGCCGCCGCGGGCGGTGCCGTCGAGCTTCGTCATCACGAGACCGGTGACCCCTGCGGTGCGATGGAAGGCCTCGACCTGCGACAGCGCGTTCTGGCCGACAGTGGCGTCCAGCACAAGCAGCACCGCATGCGGTGCAGTCGCGTCCACCTTGCGGATGACGCGCACGACCTTTTCGAGCTCGTTCATCAGCTCGGCCTTGTTCTGAAGCCGCCCGGCGGTGTCGATCAGGAGCAGGTCGACGGCCTGCTCCTTCGCCGCCGTCAGCGCGTTGAAGGCGAGGCTCGCCGAATCCGAGCCTTGCGCGCCTGATATGACGGGCGTCCTGGTGCGCTCGCCCCAGACCTTGAGCTGTTCGATCGCCGCCGCGCGAAAGGTGTCGCCGGCGGCCAGCATCACCTTGCGGCCTTCGGACGCGAATTTTTGCGAGAGTTTTCCGATGGTGGTGGTCTTGCCGGAGCCGTTGACGCCGACCACGAGGATGACGAACGGCTTCTTGCCGGCGTCGATCTCGAGCGGCTTCGCCACCGCCGCCAGCACCTTCTCGACCTCGGTCGCGACGACGTCCTTGACCTCGTCCGCCGAGATCGCCTTGTCGTAGCGTCCCGTGCCAACCGCATCCGCGATCCGCACCGCGACCGAGGTGCCGAGGTCGGCGCGCAGCAGCACGTCCTCGATATCGTCGAGCATGGCGCGGTCGAGCTTGCGCTTGGTGACGAGGTCGGCGACCGCGGTCCCGAGCGAGGACGAGGTGCGCTTCAGCCCGTCGGACAGGCGGCGCCACCAGCTCAGCTTGGGGGTCTCGGGGGTGGTATCGTTCATGGTGGCGGTGTGTTAGCCGTTCCGGCTCGCAAACGAAAGTCTTGACCGAAAGTCCTGCAATTGCTCGATGTTCCCGAATTGACGGCCGACGAAATCCTGGCGCGCGTGCTCCATCGCGACGGATTGATGCTGGTCATCGACAAGCCGGCCGGCCTGCCGGTGCATCGCGGACCCAAGGGCGGTGCCAATCTGGAAACCTCCTTCGAGGCGCTTCGTTTCGGCCTGCCGCGGCCGCCGGTGCTGGCCCACCGGCTGGACAAGGACACCTCGGGTTGCCTCGTGCTCGGCCGCCATCGCAAGGCGACGGCGTCGCTCGGCCTGCTGTTCAAGCATGGCAAGATCGGCAAGACCTACTGGACCATCGTCGAGAGCGGCCCCACCGAGGACGAAGGCACCATCGACATGCCGCTCGGACGGCTGAACGCCGAGCGAGGCTGGTGGCAGAAGCCCGATCCCGAGGGCCAGAAGGCCATCACCAACTGGAAGGTGATGGGCCGGGGCGATGGCCTGACCTGGCTCGCCATGGAACCGGTGACCGGGCGGACCCATCAATTGCGGGTGCATTCGTCGGCGACCGGCTGGCCGATCTTCGGCGACAACATTTACGGCAACGGCCCGCGCTTCGGCGAGCCGAAGCTGCACCTGCATTCCCGCGAGATCGTGGTACCGATCTCCCGCAACAAGGAGCCGGTCCGCGTGGTGGCGCCTGCCCCGCCCCACATGCACGAGCGGCTCCGCGCCTGCGGGTGGAACGGGGAGTAGCCCGACTGCTCGCCCCTCATGGTGAGGAGGCCGCGCAGCGCCCCCTATAGTTTACGAAACGTTCAGTGCTCGTCTCTAATGATAGCGGTTGCTTAGAACAAGCTTCCGTCAATCTGCTCAGGACGAGCTGCGCGTCATGTCCACGGCCGAGTTATCGATCATCGACGAGGTCGAGTCCGCGCTTCGGACTGGCTCGGCGGAAAAGGGCCTGGCAACAGCCCGCCGCGTCACCGACCTGTTCCTGTCCTCCGCCGGCAGTTTCGACGACGAGCAGATCGCACTGTTTGACGACGTGCTCGATCGCCTGATCGGCACCATCGAGCTCCGCGCCATCGCCGACATGGGCGCGCGCGTAGCGCTCGCCGAGATCAGCGCGCAGCTCGCGCCGATCGCGCAGGCGCCGCCATCGGTCATTCGCCGCCTCGCCAACAATGACGAAATCCGCATCGCTGGTCCCGTGCTGCAGGAATCCGCGCGCCTCGACGACGGCGCGCTGGTGCAGATCGCATCATCCAAGGGCGAGCCGCATCTGCTCGCGGTCGCCGGACGCTGGTGGCTGAAGGAGATCGTCACCGATGCATTGCTGGCGCGACGTTATCCCAGCGTCAGCCGGCGGCTCGCCGCCAATCCCGGCGCGCGCGTCTCCGGAAGCGGATTTGCCGTCATCGTCGGACAGGCGGAGGCCGATCCCGAGCTCGCTGTCAGCGTCGGCGTCCGCGTCGATTTGCCGTCAGACCTGCGCCGTCAATTGCTGCGCTCGGCGAGCGAGGCCGTGCGGACCCGCCTGTTGTCGCGCGCGCCGCCGCATCTGTTCGAGGAGATCCAGAGCGCGATCGCCGCAGTCACCGTCGGTGTCGAGCGCGAGATGTCGGGTGTCCGCGATTTCGAAGGCGCCAAGCGCGCCGTCGCAGGTCTCAGGGCGACCGGCCAGCTCAGCGAAGCGACGCTGCTCGGCTTCGCAACACAGCGCCGTTATGAAGAAGCGGTGGCCGCATTGGCGGCATTGTCGGGATCGACTGTCGAAGTCATCCGCCCGCTGATGCAAAGCCTGCGCGAGGACGGCCTGCTGGTGCCGTGCAAGGCAGCGCAGCTCAGCTGGGAAACCACCGCCGCCGTGCTCGAAAGCCGCTTTGCGAGCGGCGCGATGAAGCCGGCCGATATCGCAAGGGCTCAAAGCCATTACGCGCGCATGACCCCGGAGAATGCGCGGCGGACGCTGCGCTTCTGGCAGGTGCGGGCGTTGTAGTTTTTCCCTCTCCCCTTGTGGGAGAGGGTGGCTCGCCGCGCAGCGGCGAGACGGGTGAGGGGTCTCTCTCCGCGAGTCCACATTGAGTTGAGTACGCGGAAGCAACCCCTCATCCGGCGCTTCGCGCCACCTTCTCCCACAAGGGGAGAAGGGAAGGAAGCATCACACCGTCAGCCGCGCGCCATCGCGACCGGCAATCCGCAGCGACACCACACTCCCCACACGCTCGCCCGCAATCGCCACCGGCAGATAATGCTCCGTCCGTCCCTGACCGTCGCTCTCGATCAGCACCTCACGCGTGGCGCCTATCTCGGCTTGCAGCCGCTGCAGGAGCGCGGTCTCACCGGCCGAGCGCAGCCGCTTCGCACGCTCCTTGATTGCACCGCCCGCCACCTGTGGCATCCGCGCGGCCGGCGTGCCGGGACGCGGCGAATAGGGGAAGACGTGGAGGAACGTCAGGCCGCATTGCTCGACCAGATCGAGCGAGCGCGAGAACATCTCCTCGGTCTCGGTCGGAAAGCCCGCGATGATGTCGGCCCCCAGCGCGATATCCGGGCGCAGCCGGCGGACCTGGTCGCAGAACGCGATGGCGTCGCCGCGCGTATGCCGCCGCTTCATGCGCTTCAAGATCATGTCGTCGCCGGACTGCAGCGACAGGTGCAGATGCGGCATCAGCCGCGAATCCTCAGCAATTGCATCCAACAGATCGCTGTCCGCCTCGATCGAATCGATAGAGGAGATGCGCAGGCGCCTCAGCTCCGGCACATGCCGCAAAATCTGCTTCGTCAGCATGCCGAGCTTGGGCGTGCCCGGCAGGTCAGTGCCGTAGCTGGTGAGGTCGACGCCCGTCAGCACGATCTCGGCATGGCCGCGCTCGGCCAATGCCCGGACCTGATCGACCACGGCGCCCATCGGCACCGAGCGCGAATTGCCGCGCCCGAACGGAATGATGCAAAAGGTGCAGCGATGGTCGCAGCCGTTCTGCACCTGCACGAACACGCGGGGCAGCCCGCTCGCAAAGCCGTCGATGAGATGCGGCGCCATCTCCTTCACCGCCATGATGTCGCTGACGGCGATTTTTTCGCTCGTACCGAGATCGAACGCCGTACGCGCCTCGCGCCACGCAGACGACCGCATCTTGTCGTCATTGCCGACGACGCGATCGACCTCGGCCATCTCGGCGAACATGCCGCTTTGCGTCTGCGCCGCGCAACCGGTGACGACGATGCGCGCTCCCGGCCGCTCGCGCTTCAATTTGCGGATCGACTGCCTCGCCTGCGCCACCGCTTCGTTGGTGACGGCGCAGCTGTTGATGACGATGGCATCTGAAAGGCCCGCGCCCTCGGCCTCGCGGCGGATCACCTCGGCCTCGAAAGCATTGAGGCGGCATCCGAAGGTGACGATGTCGACGCTCATCACCCGACCGGCGCGAACAGCGCCGGATCGAAACGGCCTTCATATTCGAAGGTCGCCGTGCCCGTCATCAGCACGTGATCGTCGCGCTCGCGCCATTCGATCCCGAGCTTGCCGCCGGGCAGCGTGATCTCGACATTGCGCTCGGCGCGCTTCAGCCGCGCCGCCGCGACCGCCGTGGCACATGCGGCCGAGCCGCAGGCCCTGGTCAGGCCGGCGCCGCGCTCCCAGGTGCGGATCGTGATGTGCTGGGGATCGACGATATGGGCTAGCGTGATGTTGGCGCGCTCCGGGAAGATCGGATGGTTCTCCAGCAGCGGACCGAAACGCTCGAGGTCGTAGGCGTTGACGTCATCGACCCAGAAGATCGCATGCGGATTGCCCATGCTGACCACCGAGGGCGAATGCAGGATCGGATTGTCGATCGGGCCGATCTGCAATTCGATGTAGCGGGTGTCACGAAATTCCTGGTCGAGCGGAATGTCCTGCCAGCCGAACTTCGGCGCGCCCATGTCCACCGTATAAAGATCCGGCGCCGGACCCTGCCAGGCATTGAGCAGGCCCGCGGCCGTCTCGAACGTTGCCGTGCTCTGGCCGGTCTTTTCGAAGATGCGCCGCACGACGCAGCGCATGCCGTTGCCGCAGGCGCCGGCCTCGGAGCCGTCTCTGTTGTAGATGCTGATGAACGCTTCGGTGCCGTCGAAGCGCGGCTTCTGCAGCACCATGAGTTGGTCGTAGGGCACGCCGCCTCGCGGCGATGCCACCGCGCGGGCATCGTCCGGGGTGACCTTTGAGGTGGAATCGCGCATGTCGACAACGACGATCTCGTTGCCGATGCCGTTCATCTTGGCAAATGCGTGGTTGGCCAGCGCGCTCATGAAAATTCCCGAATTTCGCCTGCCTTATATGGCGATCCTTGGCCCTCTTGGCCAGTGATTTGCCGACAAGAGCCAGGACGCTGCCATGACGCATCTGTCATGGGACGAATTCGGCGCTCGCGTGTTAGAACGGCGCAATTCGCGCGATCCGGGACATGCGGCCGGGCTAAGGCTTCGGGGACGTAAGGCCTTGGCGGATAAGCTATTGGGGAGAATAAAAATGTTCAGGTTTCGTCGTCTCGTTTTGGCCGCGCTGATCCCGGCAGCGGCCTTGTCGTTTAGTCTGTCCGCCACGCTGGCCCAAACGCCGAGCCCGGCACCGGCCGCATCAGCGAGCCCCTCGCCGGCCCCGTCGGCTTCGCCCGCCCCGGCCGCGAGCGCTGCCCCCGTCGCCACGCCCTCGCCGGCGGCCAGCGCCACGCCAAGCCCTGCAACGTCCCCTGCAACCTCGCCCTCGCCAGCCGCCAGTGCGTCACCCAGCCCGGCCACTCCGCCCCCGGCTGCCGCCGCGACGCCGGCTCCCGTGCAGACGGCCGATCCTTTCGGCCAGGAGACCACGCTCGAGTCCAAGAAGGTTTTGATGGTCAAGGGCACTGCCAATTGGGACTCGGCCTTCGACACGCTGATTGACGCCTTCAAGGCGCTGAACACGCTGCTGGACAAGCAGGGCATCAAGCACGCCGGCAATTCGATGATCGTCTACACCTCGACCGACGACACCGGCTTCACCTTCCTAGCCGAGATCCCGGTCGAGCAGGACCCGAAGAACCTGCCCAAGGACATGAGCGTCGGCAAATCGCCGGAGGGCAAGGCGCTGAAATTCGTTCATCGCGGCTCCTACGACAACATGGACAACACCTATGAGGCGATCACCAATCATCTCGACGACAAGAAGCTGGAAGCCAAGGACACCTTCATCGAGGAATACCTCACCGATCCCCTGAAGACGGCGGAGGACAAGCTCGTGATCAATGTTTTCGTGCCGCTGAAGTGAAACCGATGAAAAAGCCTGCCATCCTTTTGACCTCCCTTGTTGCGTCCTTTGCCGCCACGATGCTGGCAACGCCTGCGCTCGCCGACGATTTTCCGTCCGCGATTTCGGTGAGCGGCGAAGCCACGATCTCCGCCGCGCCTGATCTGGCGCAGATCGACGCCGGCGTCGCCAACGACGCCAAGTCTGCGAAGGAAGCCTCCGACGCCAACAACGCCGCGATGGGCAAGGTGCTGCTGGCGCTGAAGGGCGCAGGCATTGACGAGAAGGACTACCAGACCTCGCGGCTGTCGCTGCAGCCGCAATACGGCCAGAACAAATCCACCGGCGCCTCGCCCGTGGTCGGCTTCCGCGCCTCAAACCGCGTCACCGTGAAGATCCGCGACGTGACCAAGGTCGCCGCCATCATCGACACGCTGGTCGGCGCCGGCGCCAATGATATCGGCAACATCTCCTTCGAGGTTACGCAGGCCTCGAAACTGCTCGACGATGCCCGCGAGAAAGCTGTCGCAGACGCCCGCCGCAAAGCGGAGATCTACGCCAAGGCGACCGGCGTCACGCTGGGTGCACCGCTCAGCGTCTCCGAAGGCGGCGCCCCGATGCCGCTGTTCAAGGGACGCATGGCCGCAGCTCCCATGGCCGTACCGCAGGCCGCGGTCGCGCCGGGCGAGGAAACGCTAGCGGTGACGGTGAATGTGAGCTGGGCGATCAAGGCGAAAGAGCAGTAGGGGCAGCTGCCGCTACAGACTCCATTGTCGTCCCGGCCGCAATTGCGCACTAGGCCGGGACGACAGCGGGTTCGAAGCGACGGCGAAGCTAGATCTCCACCACCTGCCCCGGCTTCATCGCCACAAATCTTTCCTGCGGAACCTTCGCGGCATCGAGCGCCTCGACCAGCGCTTTCGCCGGCGCATCGATTGCTTCATCGGTCAGCTGAAACGTGCCGTGGTGATGCCCGAGTGCGGCTTGCGCGCCGCAATCCGCGAGCGCCTTCACCGCGTCTTCCGGGTTCATGTGCTGGTCGTGCATGAACCAGCGCGGCTCATAGGCGCCGATCGGGAGGATCGCCAGGCGGAGCGGCCCGTGCCTCTCGGCGACGCGGCGGAAATGCCCGCCATCGCCGTAGCCGGAATCGCAGACGACGTAGATTTTCCCCGCAGGCGTCTCCAGCACGAAACTCGCCCACAGCGCCTTGTTGCGATCGAACATGCCGCGCGCCGACCAGTGCCGGGTCGGCACCAGGGTCACGGCGATACCGCCGCCGAGCTCGACGCGATCATGCCAGTCGAACGCTTCCACCTTGATCGTCGCATCGGTGCTGCGCATCGTGACGTCATTGCCGAGCGGGGTCACCACACGCGGCGCAAAATTCTTGGCGAGCCGCGACAGCGTCGCCATGTCGAGATGATCGTAATGGCCGTGCGAGACCAGCACGACATCGATCTTCGGCAGCTTGTCGAACGCAATGCCGGGATCGTTGTGCCGTTTCGGCCCGGCGAAGCTGACGGGCGAGACCCGCGTCGACCAGACGGGATCGACGAGAATATTGAGGCCGCCGGTCTGGATCAGCCAGCTGGCGTGGCCGACGAAAGAGAGCCGCACCTTGTCGCCGTGGACGCGGTCGGGCGGGGCGTCGGCATGGGGGCTCGGCGCCCAATCCGGCCAAGTCGCGCGCTGCCGCTTGCCGCCGAATTGCCAGCGCAGGACCTCACGAAGCGATTTCGGCGGCACGCCGTCCGGATCGAAGAAGTTCAGGCCGTCGAAATGGTCGGAGACCGGGCCGTCATAGGTTTTCATGCGGGACATCCAAAGGGAGGGCACGCCGACCAATGCGCCGGCACCGGCGAGCAGTCCGAAAAGGCGGCGGCGGGTGATCGGCACGGAACTGGCTTCAAAGATGGTCGGAGGGGGAGGACATCACCGCTATATGGGCGGGGTCTGCGGAAAAGGAACCCGCCGCCGGAAAGTTCATCTTTTCAAGGCTTTGCCTTCCAAAGCAGCCCCGGCCACCCTAACTTTCCTTGACTTTCGGGCGTCAGCGGCGTTTAACCCCGGCACTTCTCGGAAAGGCTTTCTTTTCGACCCGCCGACTGGTCCCAGAGGCCAGAGGCCAACGCCCGACAGCGCGATGCGCCCTCGGGCGTGAAGGTGTTTGGATTTCTGCTCCCTCGCCCCGCGCTTGCGGGGAGAGGTGAAAAAAGGACAACGGCATTGTTCGACAATCTGTCGGAACGGCTTGGCGGCATTCTCGATCGTCTGACGGGGCGCGGTGCGCTGACCGAAAAGGACGTCGACGCCGCGATGCGCGAAGTGCGCCGCGCACTGCTGGAAGCCGACGTCGCGTTAGAGGTGGTGCGCAGCTTCACCGAGCGGGTCCGCGAGCAGGCGATCGGCGCCACCGTCGTCAAGTCGGTGACGCCAGGCCAGATGGTGGTCAAGATCGTCCATGACGAGCTGATCAACACGCTCGGCGCCGAAAGCCAGACCATCGACATCAATTCCGTGCCGCCGGTGCCGATCATGATGGTCGGTCTGCAAGGCTCCGGCAAGACCACCACCACCGCAAAGCTCGCCCGTCGCATGGTCCAGCGCGACAAGCGCAAGGTGCTGATGGCGTCGCTCGACATCTACCGTCCCGCGGCGATGGAGCAGCTGGCCGTCCTGGGCCGCGATCTCGACATTCCGACGCTGCCGATCGTCGCCGGCCAGCAGCCGGCGCAGATCGCGAAGCGCGCGCTCGAGGCCGGCAAGCTCGGCGGCTACGACGTCGTGCTGCTCGACACTGCCGGCCGTACCACGCTCGACGAAGAGATGATGGCGGAAGCGGCAGCGATCAAAGCCGCCGCCAATCCGCATGAAGTGCTGCTGGTGGCGGACAGCCTCACCGGCCAGGACGCCGTCAATCTCGCTCGCGCCTTCGACGAGCGCGTCGGCCTCACCGGTATCGTGCTGACGCGCGTGGACGGCGACGGCCGCGGCGGCGCCGCGCTGTCGATGCGCGCGGTCACCGGCAAGCCGATCAAGCTGCTCGGCACCGGCGAAAAGACCGATGCGCTGGAGGATTTCCATCCTGATCGTATCGCCGGCCGCATCCTCGGCATGGGCGACGTGGTCTCGCTGGTCGAACGCGCTGCCGCCAACATCGATGCCGAAAAGGCCGCGCGCACCGCCGAGCGCATGCGCAAGGGTCAGTTCGACCTCAACGACATGCGCGAGCAGCTGTTGCAGATGGCCAATATGGGCGGCATCAGCGGCCTGATGGGCATGATGCCCGGCATCGCCAAGATGAAGAACCAGATCGCGGCCGCCGGCATCGACGACAAGATTTTGAAGCGCCAGGTCGCGGTGATTGATTCGATGACGCGCGACGAGCGCCGTCATCCCGATTTGCTCAAGGCCAGCCGCAAGAAGCGCATCGCCGCAGGTTCCGGCCAGAGCGTCGAGCAGGTCAACAAGCTGCTCAAGATGCACCGGAACATGGCCGATATGATGAAGGCCATGGGCTCCGGCAAGCGCGGTCCGCTCGCGGGCATAGCGCAGGCGATGGGCTTTGGCGGCGGCATGAAGCCGCCTTCGCCGGAAGAGATGAAGGCGCTGCAGGAGAAGATGCAGGGTGGCGGCGGACAGGGTCTGCCCAGCCTGCCGAAGGATCTACCTGCCGGGCTGCGCCAGGGTCTGCCGAACGTTCCGGGCCTGACCGGGCTGAGCGGCAAGCCGATGCTGCCGGGTCTCGGCGGTTTCCCTGGCAAGAAGAAATGAGGAATTCGTCGCGGGAGATCGCAGCGGTCTCGCGCAACGCGGAATACCAATCAACCGAACAAAACGTACTTTGAAGGAGAACTTAGATGTCCGTCGTTATCCGTCTCGCCCGCGCTGGCACCAAGAAGCGTCCCGTCTATCACGTCGTCGTCGCCGATTCGCGCTTTCCGCGCGATGGCCGCTTCATCGAGCGTCTCGGCTATTTCAACCCGCTGCTGCCGAAGGACAACGAGACCCGGCTGAAGCTCGACATGGACAAGGTGAAGGCCTGGCTCGCCAAGGGCGCGCAGCCGTCGGACCGTGTATCGCGCTTCCTCGACGCCGCCGGCGTCAAGAAGCGCGAAGTGCGCAACAACCCCGAGAAGGCCGTGCCGCGCAAGGAGCGCAAGGCGCAGGCCGAAGCCGCCGCGAAGGGTTAAGGCCAGATCATGCCGGCGCTGGTCTGCGTCGCGCGGATCGGCGCCGCGCATGGTGTGCGCGGCGCGGTCAAACTGTGGACCTTCACGGAAGATCCGTTTGCCGTGCGGAGCTACGGTCTGCTTTCGTCCAAGGACGGCAAGCGCCAGTTCGAGGTCGCAACGGCGCGCGCGGCCAAGGATCATCTGGTTGCAACGTTCAAGGGCGTCACGACTCGCGATGAGGCCGAGCGCCTCAACGGCATCGAGCTCTACGTCGCGCGCGAAAAGCTGCCCGCGACGGACGAGGGCGAATATTACCACACCGATCTGATCGGGCTCGCCGCCGTCACCATGGCCGGCGATGCGCTCGGCCGCGTGCTCGCGATCCACAATTTCGGCGCCGGTGACATCATCGAGATTGCGCCGCCCACAGGCACCACGATGCTGCTGCCGTTCACCGATGCGGTGGTGCCGGAGGTCGACATCGCCGGCGGCCGCGTCGTGATCGCGCTGCCGCAGGAGATCGCGGGCGAGGATCCCTCCCCGGGTCGTCCCGGCGAAGGCCGAGACCCATAACCACAGTGCCAGAATTTTTAGCTAAGCTGATCGCGCCAGCCGTCGCCAAACGAAGTGCGGTGGTTCTGGGTCCCGGATCTGCGCTCCGCTTGTCCGGGACGACAATAACTGAGATCCGATGACCAACCCCTCACCCTGGCGCGCGACGGTGCTGACGCTGTTTCCGGAGATGTTTCCGGGGCCGCTGGGCGTGAGCCTGGCCGGCCGGGCGCTGGCTGGCGGGCTCTGGGAGCTGGAGGCGCGGGACATCCGGGCCTCGGCCACCGACCGCCACCGCAGTGTCGATGACACCCCGGCCGGCGGCGGACCGGGCATGGTGCTTCGGGCCGATGTTCTGGCGGCCGCGATCGATGCCGCCGGGATCGGGCCGGACCGGCCGAAACTGCTGATGAGCCCGAGGGGTCGGCCATTGACCCAGGCCCGGGTTCTCGAACTCGCCAAGGGCCCGGGTCCTCTGATCGTCTGCGGGCGGTTCGAGGGGGTGGACCAGCGCGTGATCGACGGGCGGGGCCTGGAGGAGGTCTCGATTGGGGATTACGTCCTCTCCGGCGGCGAAATCGCGGCCTTGGCCCTGATCGACGCCTGTGTTCGGCTGCTTCCGGGCGTGATGGGCAAGGAGGCCTCGGGAACCGAGGAAAGCTTCTCGGACGGCCTGCTCGAATACCCCCAATACACCCGGCCGCAGCGGTTCGAGGGAACCCCGATTCCGGAGATCCTGACCTCCGGTGACCATGCCAAGGTCGCCAGCTGGCGGCGGGAGGAATCCGAGGCCCTGACCGCGGCCCGGCGACCGGATTTGTGGGCCCGGATCCCGAGCAAAGTCCCGAATCGGGGCGGACGCCAAAAAACGCCAAAAAACAAGACAGACGGGTGACAAACGCTCCGGCTTGCCTTATAGCAGCGGCCACATCCGCAATGGCTGGATAAACGAATTTCGCGCAGCCCCCGTTTTCCAAGGCTGGGCGCGCCGATGGAGATTTACCCATGAACCTGATCCAACAGCTCGAAAAAGAGCAATTCGACAAGCTCTCCGCCAACAAGGAGATTCCGGAATTCGGCCCCGGCGATACCGTGATCGTCAACGTGAAGGTCGTCGAAGGCGACCGCACCCGCGTGCAGGCCTATGAAGGCGTTTGCATCGGCCGTTCCGGCGGCGGTCTCAACGAGAGCTTCACGGTGCGCAAGATTTCGTACGGCGAAGGCGTGGAGCGCGTGTTCCCGGTGATGTCGCCGATGATCGACTCGATCAAGGTGGTGCGCCGCGGCAAGGTGCGTCGCGCCAAGCTCTATTATCTCCGCAACCTTCGCGGCAAGTCGGCCCGCATCGTCGAGAAGAAGCAGGACCGTCCGGCTGCCGTCAACGAGTAAGCTCCGCTTACAGGCGAGTTTCCAAAAGCGCGGGGCCAACCCCGCGCTTTTTTGTTGCGTCAGCCGTGCGCGTCAAAGCCCTCGCGATTCCGGTTCGGCCTGCTATATATTCTTGGAATGTTTCCAGATTTGACCAGCCTCTCGCCCGTCAAGCGCGTCGTCATCGACGATCGCTCGCGGCTGCCTGGCCGGTTCTTCGGACGCTTCGCGACCTCGGCAACGTCAGAGCTTACGCGCGCAGCCTAAAAGCTGCGCTGACGATTTTGTTGCCCGCGCGCTATCCGCGCAACCCGCTCTACACAACATTCCTGGAGCTGACGCTCATGTCCAAGCCGACCACATTGTACGACAAGATCTGGAACGACCATCTGGTGCACGAAGCCGAGGACGGCACCTGCCTGCTCTATATCGATCGCCATCTGGTGCACGAGGTCACTTCACCGCAGGCGTTCGAAGGCTTGCGCGCCACCGGACGCAAGGTGCGCGCGCCGGAGAAGACGCTGGCCGTCGTCGACCACAACGTGCCGACCACCGACCGCACCAAGCCGAACCCCGACCCTGAAAGCATCGAGCAGATCAAGGCACTGGCCGACAACGCCCGGGAATTCGGCATCGAATATTACGACGAGTTCGACAAGCGTCAGGGCGTCGTCCATGTCATCGGCCCCGAGCAGGGCTTTACGCTGCCCGGCACCACCATCGTCTGCGGTGACAGCCACACCTCGACGCATGGTGCGTTCGGCGCGCTCGCGCACGGCATCGGCACGTCGGAAGTCGAACATGTGCTGGCGACGCAGACGCTGATCCAGAAGAAGGCGAAGAACATGCGCGTCACTGTCGACGGCAAATTGCCGGATGGCGTGACGGGCAAGGACATCATCCTCGCCATCATCGGCGAGATCGGCACCGCGGGCGGTACCGGCTACGTGCTCGAATACGCCGGCGACGCGATCCGTGCGCTCAGCATGGAAGGCCGCATGACGGTCTGCAACATGTCGATCGAAGGCGGTGCACGCGCCGGACTGGTCGCGCCGGACCAGAAGGCGTTCGACTTCCTGCGCGGCCGCCCGAAGGCACCGAAGGGCGCCGACTGGGACGCGGCGATGCGTTACTGGGAGAAGCTGCGCTCGGACGAGGGCGCGCATTTCGACCACGAGCTGCGGCTCGATGCCGCGAAGCTGCCGCCGATCGTGACCTGGGGCACGAGCCCTGAAGACGTGATCTCGGTCACCGGCAGCGTGCCCGATCCCGACAAGATCGCGGACGAGGCCAAGCGCCTGTCGAAGCACCGCGCGCTGAAATACATGGGCCTGACCGCGGGGACGAAGATCACCGACATCAAGCTCGACCGCATCTTCATCGGCTCCTGCACCAACGGCCGGATCGAGGATCTGCGCGCCGCCGCCAAGATCGCGGAAGGCAAGCAGGTCGCAGGCGGCGTCAACGCCATGGTCGTGCCGGGCTCCGGCCTCGTGAAGGAGCAGGCCGAGGCTGAAGGTCTGGACAAGATCTTCATCAAGGCCGGCTTCGAATGGCGCGAGCCCGGTTGCTCGATGTGCCTCGCGATGAACCCCGACAAGCTGGCTCCGGAAGAGCGCTGCGCCTCGACCTCGAACCGCAACTTCGAGGGCCGCCAGGGCTTCAAGGGCCGCACCCATCTGGTGTCGCCGGCGATGGCCGCAGCCGCTGCGATCGCGGGTCACTTCGTCGACATCAGGGAGTGGCGGTAAGCTGCTCCCTGCAATTTGAGTGATTGCGGCAAACCGCCGTTAATCGGCAGCGCCGACACTGTGTCCTCGCGAGCGTTTCGCGAGGACACCAGCTCATGGCCAGCAAGCCTGAATATGTCGATCTGATCAGCGCGGCGACGCCCCAGCACCGGCGGCGCGCGGCACCGCTGCGCATGGTCGCCAAGCCCGAGGTCGAGGAGGCCTCGAAGCTCAGCCGCTGGCCGCCGGCGATGTTCAAGCAATGGAAGCTGGAGAACCTCACGCGCTGGACGTCGGCGACGTGGAAACTGAAGGATTGGCTTTAGGCCACCGGATGAACAAGGGCGCCGTCGAGGCGCCCTTTTCATTTCGGTCGTGCTTACCAATAGCGATACGGATGGTGCCAGCGATGCCAGCGGCAGACGCGGCGCGGGCCGTAATAGGTCCAGATGACCCGGCAGCGGCGCGGATGGCTGTAATAGGGATAGTAGCCGCCATAGTAGCGCCGGTGGAAATGGCGATGGCCGTAATAGGCGGGACGATAGATGCCGTAGCGATGGAATCCGCCTCCGCCATAGTGGCGAACTCCGCCGTAACGATAGCCGCCGCCATGAAAGGCGGGTGCGGCCCGGAAGCCACCAGCGTGGAAACCACCGCCGCGGAAGCCACCGATATGTCCTCCGCCACCGTGGAAGCCGCCTCCACCGTGGAAACCGCCGCCGCCATGAAAGCCGCCGCCATGTCCACCACCACCGCCGCCGCCGTGGCGAACCTGGATCATGTCGTCACTTGCGGCCTTCGCCGCAGGCAACGCGGTCGGATTGACTGGTGTCATCGCTTCAGCGCGGCGCGTCGTGCCGGCCGACAACATCAGCGTCGCGGCGGCCGCAATTCCGAGCAAGCGCATCCGGCTTGCCTTGAGACCCAATATCCTCAGCATCGACTTCTCCCTGAATCTGGACAGCGGAGTTGCGACGCTCGCTCCCGGCTCGCGTCATCCGTGTTCATTGGCGGTCGCTCCCGAGATTAAATTACGGACAGCGACGTGAACCCATCATGAATGAACGGCATTCCGCGGAAGCGCCTGCAGGCTAGTGCATCACCGCCACGGTCCATAGCCGAACACGAATGGCGCCGGCACGGCATAGGGATAGGGGCGGTAGAAGACCGGCCGCGCGTAATAATGCGGATCAGGACGCGGAGCGTAATGCATGATGTCGGGCCGCACATGTCGCCCTCCGTCGAACGCCGCGCGCCCTGCCGAGGCATCCGGCAGCTTCGTCACCCTATGCGCTGCAAAAGCGTGAGGCAGGCCTGCGGCAAGTCCGGCAGCGACGGCCAACGCGATCCATCTCATCATGACGGCCTCTGCCTGCAACATGGCGCTTCATCGGCGCGCGACGGCATCGCGCTCGTATCAGCCCCGGCGCCAGTAGCAGCTCATATGCGGCACGATCACCGTGCCGCTCGGGCGATATTCCTGCACATAGGTGGCGTTGCACTCGCGGACCGCATCGGGACCGGGATTGTAGCGGGGATAGACGCCATCCGGACTGTAATAGGGCGTGACGCGCAGGCGCGCCGGGGTCCGCTTGCGCGGCGGCGGCAGATCGTCTCGCGAGGCCGCTTGGGCCAGCCTGATCCCGGGAGCCGCGGTCTGGGCCTCCGCGCCAACGCAAAACTGCGAAAACAACCCCATGCACAGTAGCGTCAGCGCTGTTTTCGCTCGCATTTTTCTGCCCACCTGAACGTCCACTTCGAGGCCTACGCTCCCCGTTTTGACGGCGCTCGTCAACCTCGCCGCGCTTATAAAGCCGGATGCATCGCCGCGAAACCCACGCTATGAGAAGCCCATGTGGACGGAATTGAAAGCGCCCTCGCTGGCCGAGATGGAAGCGATGGCGCATGAAGTGTTCGAACGCCTGCCGGCGGAGTTTCGTAGGCTGTGCGAGGGCGTGATCATCCGCGTCGACGACTTCCCCACCGAGGAAGTCCTGGACGAGATGGCATGCGAGAGCGAGTTCGACCTGCTCGGCCTGTTCCAGGGCGTCGGCCTGCCGCAGCAGAGTTTTGCCGACGTGGCGCGGCTGCCCAACATGGTCTGGCTCTACCGCCGGCCGATCCTGGATTACTGGGCCGAGCACGACGAAAGCCTCGGCCATATCGTTCGCCACGTCCTGATCCACGAGATTGGCCATCATTTCGGCCTGTCGGACGACGATATGTCCGCGATCGAGGCTCAAGAGCCGGGTTGAGCAGAGAGCCCGGTTAGGCAGACGAGATCTGCCGAATTCGGCCTAGGATTTCCGCCCCGATCGCGATAAATACCGGTTCCCTAGACCATCCCGGGAAAGCGCAACCATGGACAAGTTCACCACGCTGGAAGGCGTCGCGGCGCCGCTGAAGATCATCAATGTCGACACCGACATGATCATTCCGAAGCAGTACCTCAAGACCATCAAGCGCACCGGCCTTGGCAAGGGGCTCTTCTCCGAGCAGCGCTACAAGGACGACGGCAGCGAGAACCCCGATTTCGTCCTCAACCAGCCCGCCTATCGCAACGCGAAGGTGCTGGTCGCCGGCGACAATTTCGGCTGCGGCTCGAGCCGCGAGCACGCGCCCTGGGCGCTGCTCGACTTCGGCATCCGCTGCGTGATCTCGACCTCGTTCGGCGACATCTTCTACAACAACTGCTTCAAGAACGGCATTCTGCCGATCCGCGTGGCCCAGGAAGACCTCGACAAGCTGTTCGACGACGCCGAGCGCGGCGCCAACGCGACGCTGACGATCGACCTGCCGAACCAGGAGATCCGCGGTCCCGACGGCGGCAAGGTCAAGTTCGAGATCGACCCGTTCCGCAAGCACTGCCTGATCAACGGCCTCGACGACATCGGCCTGACGATGGAGAAGAAGGCCTCGATCGACACCTATGAGGACAAGCTAAAGCGCGAACGCGCCTGGGCCTGATCTCAAGTTTTTGTTCAAGCCCCGGTGCTACAAGCGCCGGGGCTTTTTCTTTGTTCTGATTATCCCGTATCTTTCGAGCATGATCTTGTCGGAAAACCGCTGCACACTTTTCCGGATCATGCTCTAAGCTCCGCGCATGCTGCCCGACATCGTCACCTTCTGGCACGGCCCGATGGACGCCTTGCGCCAGACCTGTCTGCGCTCGCAGCTGGCTGCCGGCCACAAGGTCACGGTCTACAGTTTTGACACCATTCCCGGCCTGCCCGCAGGCGTCGAGAATGCCGATGCCGAAGCTATCCTGCCACATGCGTTCTCCGAACGATTGCGACCGCCGCAGCCGGACGGCAGCTGGCGCGACTGGACCACGCTTCAGTTCAGCGACTTCTTCCGCATGAAGCTGATGGCGAAGGACCTCGGCCTCTGGCTCGACGCCGACGTGCTGCTGCTCAGGCCCGTCGAGATCGATCCGGCAAAGCCCTATTTCGCGTGGGAGCGGCCGCGCCAGCTCGGCAACTCCGTGATTTACCTTCCACCTGAACACGGCATCGTTGCCGCTTTCGAAGAGCTGATGGAGCAGGAGGAGCTGACGCCGAACTGGCTGTCGCTGCGCCATCGCGTCACGTTTGCGATGCGCCGCCTGCGCGGCGGCTCGAACCGCCTCTCCGACATCCGCGTCGCGATCTTCGGGCCGGCGGCACTCACCGCGCTCGCGCGCCGCACCGGCGAGCTGCACTGCGCCTTGCCGAAGCAATCGTTCTACGCCGTGCATGCCGAGCCAAAACTGTTCTTCGATCCCTCGAGCTATCTCGGCCTCGTCACCGACCGCGACATCATCGGCCTGCATATCTCGCCCAAGGGCCGCGGCGGTGAGAAGCCGATCCCGGGCAGCCTGTATGCGTGGGCGGCGGAGCGGTTCGCATAATTTTCTCCGCTGTGCGGCGCTCTCGCGCCCGGACGCAGCGCAGCGCGAAGCGGTGCGTTGCTGAGCCGGGGCCCAGCGATGCGGCGAGATGGCTCCGGCTCTGCGAGCAGCGCTTCACGCTGCAGCGCGTCCGGGACACGAGAGCTGTATTTGATCCAGCGCAACGCGCACCTGCACCATTGTGCCTAATCTCGCTCCAATTCCGTCGTTCGAATGGAGCTTCGCATGAGCACCGCAACCAGGCCTTATCCCATTGTCCAGGACCTCATCGAGTCCTTTGCAAGCTGGCTGAAGCATCGCCGCGAGCTGAACGAGATCCGGCAGCTCGACCGCGCCGATTTCGACCGGATCGCGCAAGACCTGCGGATCGCGCCTGACGATCTGGAAGATCTGGTCCGTCACGGCAAGCACGCCGCCGACGAGCTGCCGAAGATGCTGGAGCAGCTCGGCATCAGTGCCGAAGGGCTCGGCCGCGCGCATCCGCTGCTGCTGCGCGACATGGAGCGGGTGTGCGCGCTTTGCAGCCACAAGGGCCAGTGCGATCGCGAGCTGGCCGACGGCACCGCCGCGGAGAACTATCACGGCTTCTGCGCCAATGCCTCGACACTGGAGTCGCTCGACCGTGCGGATCACGCGCATCGCTAAGGCGTTGCCCTTATCAAAGGATTAGTTTAGCGGCAGGATGTCCCGCCGGTGCTAGATCACGCCCGTACGGGCACAAGCCTCGCGCCGGGCAAATCCTTTGACGAGTTTTCTGCAAGCACGATAGCGCTCTTCCATGCTCGTCCCACTGACATTGCCTGACGGGCTCGGTTCGGCCGCGCTTTCCTTTTTGGCGGCACGAGGCTGCGAGGTTTTCTCGCGCTTGCTTGAAGCATCCTCCGGCGCTGGCACGAGCTTCCAGACAGGGCGGAGCTCTATGTTCGCCTTCTCAGTTGGATTTTCCTTGTTGACGGACGACAGCGTAAGGACGTTCTTGTCCATCCTGACGGTGACGGGTGTTCCGCTGATGGAAAATTTGTCGTTCACAATGTATTCGGCAAACGACCGGTACCCCGCCTCATCCTTCACCCACGATGCCTTTGTCGGCGGTCCCCAGAGGTAGTGTCCCTTGGCTAACCCGGTGGCAGAGACTTCCGTAACGATCAGCATGGCATACCGTCCTTTGCCATTCGTCCATCCACGTTTGTTGGACCACACGCCGACAAATCTGGAGTTAGCATTGAGCGGATCATTCTGATCAGGCGATATAGCGTAGCTTGGCAGTTTGAGTTGCTGAGCTGCCGCGATGGCTGCAACTTTCTGGTTATCTTCGGGCGCAAATAGATTTCGGACGACGGTTTTTGCGTCCGGTTTCGGAGGGGCAGCTGGGGATGAGAGCACCGCAACTTCGTTGGCCTTGAAATTCTTCACCCGCTGGCGCGCTTCTGCGGCGTGGCTGCTGCGGGGGTACCTGGTCAGAAACTCCTCGTAGAGGCCTGCCACCGTGGACGTCTGGATAGCCAGCCAAAACTTCTCGTCCTCCGCGGCATCTGCAGGCGCGGGAGCCGACGCGACTGGCGCTTGAGCGCTCGCCACCGGAGCTCTCAGGTAAATCTCTTCCTTCGACAAAGAGCCGTATACGAAAGGCTGCTGCTCGCGTCTGGTGGCCGCCATCACGTCGTCACGAACACGACGAAACAGAAACGATATCTCCAGCCCCGGCGTTTCAATGTGGCGAAGGAGCGATGCCGTGAATGGGCTGTTCCGGCCATCCCCGTCGCTTGCCGTAGTACCGTCCCGGGCGGCGTACGCAATCAGAACGTTATCGGATGGCTCCGTCGGAGCGAGTCCGCGAGCCACGGCCCGGGTGCTCAGCGAGCGTCTCATCTTTGCGGCAAAAGGATTGTTGCGGCATGCGTCCAGTATCACAAGGCCCAACTTTCGTGCCTTCGAAACCTGAAGGCTCACCGAGCGCAGGCTGATGGCCTCGCTTTCGATGTCGGTATCGCTGCGCAGCTCTGCGCCGACCGGAATCAGCCAGTTCTCGCCGCTGACCTCCATGCCGTGTCCGGCATAGAAAACGACCGCAAGGTCTGCTCCCTCCGCAGAGCGGCCGAACTCGACGACAGACTTCCTCATCTCTTGCGCAGTCGCGTTCTTGACCTGGGTGACTTTGAAGTCGAGCCGCTCCAGCGCGCGGCCGATGTCGGCCGCATCGCGCGTCGGGTTCGGCAACTCGGCTACCTTCTCATAGGCGCCGTTACCGATGACGAGCGCAACCCGAACCTGCTGCGCAAGCGCCGGCGTGGCGAATGGAAATGACGTAACGAGAAGGACTGCTAGGAAAAAAATGCGCATCAAATGCTTGCCCGGATCAATATCGAGCGTGAGGGTAGCATTGTCTTTCACCACCGCAACGGGAAAAGCCGGGATCGTGGTCGTTCAGAGAACCGCGGCTCCCCGAGCATACCGGTAACCGCGTCAATGTTCGTTCGGCTTGAGCGCAACCGCCTGCCCTCAGCCCTTCCCCATCGCCGCAATCGCGTCCGCGATCTCGATCGTGCGCCGCGCCATGTCGGCGTGCAGCCGCTCCACCATGGCGCCGTCGAGACGGATCGCGCCGCGCGAGACGTTCTCCGGCAGCTCGAACGCGGCGATGATCTTTCGCGCGCGCGCGACTTCCTCCTCCGGCGGGGTGAAGATCGCGTTGCAGGCTTCGATCTGCGAGGGGTGAATCAGCGTCTTGCCGTCGAAACCGAGATCGCGGCCTTGCGCGCATTCGGTGGCGAAACCATCGGAGTTGGCGATGTCGCTATAGGGGCCGTCGAGGATTTCGAGGCCATGGGCGCGCGTCGCCAGGATGCAATGGGAGATCATCGGGATCATCGCCGCGCGGCCCGGCAGCATCTTGATGCGCGTCTCGCGCGAGATGTCGTTGGGCCCGAACACGAAGCCTGACAGGCGCCGCGCTGGATCGCGCCCGGCGGCAGCGAGTTCTTCGGCATGCAGTACCGCGCGCGCGGTCTCGATCATGGCCCAGACCTTTACGGTCGGCGCCGCGCCGAGTTCGGCGAGACGGCGGCCGATCGTGTCGAGCTCCTCCACGCGTGAAACCTTTGGAACCAGGATGCCGTCGGGCGAGGCATTCGCCGCCATCGCGACATCGTCGGCCCACCAGGGCGTGTCGAGGCCGTTGGTCCGGATCAGGATCTCGCGCTTGCCGAACCCTTTGGCCGCGATCGCGGCCGCGATGCCATCGCGTGCCACTGCCTTGGCATCGGGCGCGACGGAGTCTTCCAGGTCGAGGATCAGGCCGTCGGCGGCGAGATTGCGCGCCTTTTCCAGCGCGCGGGGGTTGGAGCCGGGCATGAACAGATGGCTGCGGCGCGGGCGGGTCATGCAAGCGTTCCTTCCGGTTTCCTCATCTCATTCCGACCGAAGCCGATAGCATCTGGCCTGCCTATTCGAAAGGCTTGTTCGTCCCAGCGGTATATGATTAGGCATAGGCCATGACCACATTCCCAGAGCATTTGCTGGAAGGCTACAAGGCCTTCGCCACCCAGCGGCTGCCGACCGAGCAGACCCGCTACCGCGAGCTGTCGGTGAAGGGGCAGTTCCCTGAAGTGATGGTGATCGGCTGCTGCGACAGCCGCGTCTCGCCCGAAGTGATCTTCGACGTCGGGCCGGGCGAACTCTTCGTCGTCCGCAACATCGCCAATCTGGTGCCGGTGTATCAGCCCGACGGCAACGCGCATGGCGTCTCGGCGGCGCTGGAATATGCCGTGACGGTGCTGAAGGTGAAGCACATCGTGGTGCTCGGGCACGCCCAGTGCGGCGGCATCCGCGCCTTCGTCGACAAGATCGAGCCGCTCACGCCGGGCGACTTCATCGGCAAATGGATGCAGATGTTCATCAAGCCGGGCGAAGTGGTGGAGCAGCGCGACCACGAGACCATGGCGCAATTCGTCGAGCGCATCGAGAAGGCCGCGGTGTTCCGCAGCCTGGAAAACCTGATGACCTTCCCGTTCGTGCAGAAGGCGGTCGAGAGCGGCCAGATGCAGACCCACGGCGCCTATTTCGGCGTCGCGGAGGGATCACTGTTCGTGCTGGACAAGGCGGCGAAGGAATTCAGGAACGCGCGCGAGATGGCGTAGGTCCGCAGCTCTTGTGGGGTGGGCAAAGCGAAGCGTGCTCACCACTTTTCTAGCAATTGTGGAAAGATGGTGGGCACGGCGCTTCGCGTCTTTGCCCACCCTACGGCAGCACGGCTTACGCCGCCTTCTTCTTCGCGCTGATCAGCTTGCGGTTGATCAGGACTTCCGCGATCTGGATCGCGTTGAGCGCGGCGCCCTTGCGTAGATTATCCGAGACGCACCACAGCACGAGACCGTTCTCCACCGTCGCGTCCTCGCGGATACGGCTGATATAGGTGGCGTCCTCGCCGGCGGCTTCATACGGCGTGGCGTAGCCGCCGGGCTCATGCTTGTCGATGACGAGACAACCCGGCGCCTTGCGCAGGATGTCGCGTGCTTCGTCCGCGCTGATCGGGTTCTCGAACTCGATGTTGACGGCCTCGGAATGGCCGACGAAAACTGGCACGCGCACGCAGGTCGCGGAGAGCTTGATCTTGGGATCAAGAATCTTCTTGGTCTCCGCCATCATCTTCCACTCTTCCTTGGTGTAGCCGTCCTCCATGAAGACGTCGATCTGGGGGATGACGTTGAAGGCGATGCGCGCCGGAAACTTGTTATTGATCAGCTCCTGGTTGGTGTAGACGGCCTTGGTCTGCGAGAACAGTTCGTCCATCGCGTCCTTGCCGGCGCCCGACACCGATTGATAGGTCGAGACCACGACGCGCTTGATCGTCGCCTTGTCGTGCAGGGGCTTGAGCGCGACCACGAGCTGCGCGGTCGAGCAGTTCGGGTTGGCGATGATGTTCTTCTTCTTGAAGCCCGCAGTCGCGTCCGCATTCACTTCCGGCACGATCAACGGCACGTCCGGGTCCATGCGCCAGGCCGAGGAATTGTCGATCACGACCGTGCCGGCGGCGCCGATCTTCGGCGACCATTCCTTCGACACCTCTCCGCCGGCCGACATCAGGCAGATGTCGACGTCGGAGAAGTCGTAATGCTCCAGCGCTTTGACCTTCAGCGTGCGGTCGCCGTAGGAGACCTCGACGCCCATGCTGCGGCGTGACGCCAGGGCCACCACCTCGTCCGCAGGGAATTTGCGCTCGTCGAGGATGTTGAGCATTTCCCGTCCGACATTGCCGGTCGCGCCGACGACTGCGACTTTGTAACCCATCGTTCACTCTCCGACGAAAAAGCTCTTTCCTGAAGCTGAGGCTTAAACAGGAAGAGCAGCGCTTCTATGCGAGAACCGGCCTCAAGACAACGTTGGACCATGCCTTAGGGACGTGGATGCACTCGCCCGAGGCCAGCACGGCCGCAAACCCCACCCAGATCCATCTGGCGCTTGCAGCCTTCGCCGACGAGGTCGTCGGCACGCTGGCGCGCCTGTTCGCCTATGTGGGGATTTTGGTACTGTTTGCCATCCTCGGCCTTGCCGCACTCGGCCAGCTGCCCAACTTGCGCGACGATGATCCGGCGCTGAAGCCCGATTGGAGCGTGGCCGACCGGTCGCCTCCGGCCTTCGCCCTTAGCCGGCTCGATTCGTCAGAAAAAACAGCTTCTTACGCGATCTTCAGGCATCCCGAAGGCGGCCGCAGGGACGTGATGCGCTGGGCCAGCGAGGCAGACAGGACCGTGGCCGAGCTCGAGATTTACCGGGAAGGCGGCGAATTCGACGTGACGCGTCCAGCAACAATGGATCTGGCCGTCCGGATGGGACTGGGCACCGCGACCCCGCTGGAGCAAGCCGGCCTGATCGACACGAAATTCGGCCCCGTCGCCCTATTCCAGCCGACCGGTCCGGCGGAGGGCGCGCGGGCCTGCCTCGGCTACCTCAAGCGCAGCGAGGAGCCGGCGCTCCAGATCTCCGGATTCTCCTGCCAGGGCGACAGCCTGCCTGCGCGGCGCGCCGCGATCGCCTGCACGCTGAACCGGCTAACGCTGCTGACCTCGGGCAACGAGCCGAAGCTGGCCGAATTGTTCGCCCATGCGGAGCTGAAGCGCCGCCCCTGCGCGCCCCCGGGCGCGTCGGACTGGCTGCTCGGCGCCGCCAATGCGCAGTTGCGCGGCGCGCTCTGATCGGCATCAAGCTCAAGTGGCTGTATCCATGCAACTTTTGCCGGCGCGCACGATTATTCAGCGCTGGTGTGACCCAATAGACCTAGTTGCAGCCGCCCCGGCCGGGTTAGTATGAGCGTGAAATTGATTGGCGGCTTGCCGCCTGAAGGGGACGTGATGAGCTCGAATTTCTCTGCCGCGAACAAACTGGCGATGTGGCTTACGGCCGGCGCCGTGATTGCCATGTCCTCAGCCTTCGCGACACCCGCCTCGGCCGACACCAAGAAGCAGCGCTATGACAGCGGCCGTCACTATTACGGCCCGAGCGGCCCCAATTCGAGCTATCAGCAGGGCCGCACCCGCATCTATGTGAGCAAGCGCTCCTGGCTCGACGGCGGCACCGAGGTCAATCCGGGCGACCGCAAGTTCTCCGACTACGCCTTCCCGCCGGCGGTAGGCTATCCGACCTTCGCGCGCGAAAATCTCAACCGCCCGATCGATCGCCAGCCGCTGAGCACGCCGCAGGATGTTGGCGGCTATCCGCAGAATTTCCCGCTGTACTGAGGCGGACATATCGACCGAATCAAATGGCCGGGCTCGCGCCCGGCCATTTTTGTTTGTCGTGTAGCCCGGATGGAGCGAAGCGCAATCCGGGATTTTCGACACGCGGGAAGAACGCCGGATTTCGCTTCGCTCCATCCGGGCTACGGCTCTAAGCGTGCAGCTTCTGCAATTCCTTCAAGATCGCTTCGCCCATCTGCGTGGTCGAGGCGGCAGTGGTGCCTTCCGACTTGATGTCGGCGGTGCGCAGGCCGCTGGCCAGCACCGCGGCGATCGCGGCGTCGACCTTGTCGGCGAGCGCGCCCATGTCGAAGGAGTAGCGCAGCGCCATGCCGAAGGACGAGATCATCGCGATCGGATTGGCGAGGCCCTGGCCTGCGATATCAGGCGCCGAGCCGTGCACGGGCTCGTACAGCGCCTTGCGCTTCTTGCTCTTGACGTCGACCTCGCCGAGCGAGGCCGAGGGCAGCATGCCGAGCGATCCCGTCAACATCGCAGCAATGTCGGACAGCATGTCGCCGAACAGATTGTCGGTGACGATGACGTCGAACTGCTTCGGCCATTTCACCAGCATCATGCCGCCGGAATCGGCGAGCTGATGCTCGAGCGTGACGTCGGGATATTCGCGCTTGTGGACCTGGGTCATGACCTCATTCCAGAGCACGCCCGACTTCATGACGTTGCGCTTCTCCATCGACGTCACCTTGTTCTTGCGCTTCTTCGCAAGCTCGAAGGCGACGCGGCCGATGCGCTCGATCTCATAGGTGTCGTAGACCTGGGTATCGATGGCGCGCTTCTGGCCGTTGCCGAGATCGGTGATGGTCTTGGGCTCGCCGAAATAGACGCCGCCGGTGAGTTCGCGCACGATCATGATGTCGAGGCCCTCGACCGCCTCGCGCTTCAGGCTGGAGGCCTCCGCCAGCGCCGGGTAGCAGACCGCGGGACGGAGGTTGGCGAACAGACCGAGATCCTTGCGCAGGCGCAGTAGGCCGGCTTCGGGGCGCACCTCGTAGGGCACCGCGTCCCATTTGGGACCGCCGACCGCACCGAAGATGATGGCGTCGGCCTCCTTGGCCTTGGCCATGTCGCCTTCCGAGATCGACACCTTGTGTGCGTCATAGGCCGAACCGCCAACGAGGCCGGTGTCGGTCTCGAACTTGGCGATCCCCGCCGAACTGAGCCAGTCGATCAGCCGCTTCACCTCGCCCATCACCTCGGGGCCGATACCGTCGCCGGGAAGCAGCAGCAGTTTGTGGGTCGCCATGGTCGTTTCCTCTGAGGTCGATTTCGGCCGGAGTGCTAGAGCGGCGTTGCGTGCTTGGCAAGACACCATTGCCGCTTCGGTTCTGTGCAACGCGGGCAGGGCCTGCCACACTGCGCATGCCGGAGTACCCATTTGCACGCCCCTGAACGTCCCCCGCCCGACGCCCATCCCGCGCGGCTGATCCTGACCCTGTCGCTGGCTGCGACGGTTGGGCTGGGTATCGGCCGCTTCGCCTATTCGCTGGTGCTGCCCGACATGCGGGAGGACCTCGGCTGGTCCTACTCGGCGGCCGGTTTCATGAACACCATCAACGCCGTCGGCTACCTCGCGGGCGCGCTTGTGGCATCCCGGTTGATCGAACGGGTCGGCTGGTCGGCCGCGATCCGTGGCGGAACCCTGGCCTGCGTCGCCGCGCTTGCGACTTGCGCGCTGACCGGGAACTTCGTTGCGCTGAGCCTGGCCCGTCTCGTGCTGGGCGTTGGCGCCGCGGCCGGTTTCGTCGCCGGCGGCGCGCTGGCCGCTTCCATTGCGCAGTCGCGCCCGGAGCGGGCCAATTTCCTGCTGAGCCTGTTCTATGCCGGACCCGGCATCGGCATTCTCGCCTCGGGCCTGATCGCCCCGTTCACGCTGCAATATTTCGGGCCGGGCTCGTGGTGGATCGTGTGGTGGGCGATGACGCTGCTGTCTGTCGTCATGACCGTGCCGCTGTTCCTGGTCCGCATCGAGAGCGGCGTGCGTTTCTCGCAAGGCGGCCACGGCGCCTTCGCCATTTTTCCGGTGCTGATCTACCTCGCCGGCTACTTCCTGTTTGGCGCGGGTTACATCGCCTACATGACCTTCATGATCGCCTATGTGCGCGACGGCGGCGGCGGGGCCGCAGCGCAGGCCGCGTTCTGGAGCCTGATTGGCTTGAGCGCCTTCGTCACGCCGTGGGCCTGGCGCCGCGTGCTCGCGCTCGATCGCGGTGGTCTTGCCACCGCCATCATCCTCGGCACCAACGCGCTCGGCGCCGCCCTGCCGATGCTCGGGCATTCGCCGGCATGGCTCGCGGTCTCGGCGATCGTGTTCGGCGTCGCCTTCTTCGCCGTAGTCGGCTCGACCACCGCCTTCGTGCGCTTCAACTATCCGCCCGAGGTGTGGCCGACCGCGATCGCGGCGATGACGATCTCGTTCGGCGTCGGCCAGACGCTGGGCCCGATCGTGGTCGGCGCGATCACGGACGCGCTGGGGAGCTTGAGTTACGCGCTGAATGTGTCGGCGGCGCTGCTGGCGCTGGGCGCGGTTGCCGCGCTGTGCCAGCGGAAAGTGGAGCCGGCCTCATAACAAGTGTCGTCCCGGCGAAGGCCGGGACCCATAACCACAGGGAGCATTTTGGGGAAGACTGGTCGTTCGGGATTGGCATCTAGCGAAAATCGATAGACCTCGCGGTATGGGCCCCGGCCTTCGCCGGGACGACAACAGCTAGCTTCCGCTGAACGAATTGTACCCCTGGTCTTCCCAATAGCCGCCCTTGTAGTCGTTGGTGACTTCCATCGACACCACGTATTTCGGGTTCTTGAAGCCGAGCTTGGTCGGCACGCGGATCTTCATCGGGAAGCCGTAGGCGCGCGGCAGGATTTCGCCCGCATATTTGAACGTCATCTGGGTCTGCGGATGCAGCGCGGTGCGCATGTCGAGCGGAGAATTGTAGCCGTCCTTGTCGGCGCACTGGAACCAGACATACTTTGCGCGGGTGTCGGCGCCGATCAGCTTAAGGAAGTCGCGCATGGGTGTACCGGTCCAGCTGCCGATCGCGCTCCAGCCCTCGACGCAGATGTGACGGGTGATCTGCGTAGCCTGCGGCAGCTTGTACAGCTCGGGAAGCGTCCACGACTTCTTGTTCTCGACGAGACCGCGGACTTCGAGCTTCCAGTCGGCACCGTCGACATCGGGCGCGTCGTCGAGATCGTAATAGGCGTTGAACGGAAACGGTTTTGTGATCGCGCTCTCGGGAAACGTCGGCGCCAGCGCGTCGGGATTGAAGATGAAATCCTGCACGGCATCGTTGAATTTCGAAACCGACTTCAGCATCTCCTCCGCGGAGGACGAGTCGATCACGTCGCAGCCGGTGAGCAGCGTCAGCGCCCCGAGGCTTGCGCCGCCCGCGATGAAGCGGCGGCGGCTGACCTCTGGCATCGTCTTGATGGAATCCTTGATCAGCAGCCGCTTGTCGACGCCCGGGATCAGGAATGAGCGCTTCGCCATGACTCTCTCTCCACTCAACGGCCGATGATCATCGCGCGCAGGCTCTTCGGCACCAGCAGCGCGAGTAAAACATGAATGACCAGGAAGGCGCAGATCGCGGCCATGCAGAAGAAATGGATGTAGCGCGCGGTCGGATAGTCGCCGAACAGGGACACGAGCCAGTGCAGTTGCACCGGTTTCCACATTCCCAGCCCCGACAGCACGATGATCACGCCGATCAATATGATGCCGGCATAGAGCACGCGCTGGACGTAATTGTAGACGGAGAGATCGGCATGGCCGAGCTTGAAGGTCAGCGCAGCCCTGACGTCGTGGAGCACGCCGGATGGGGTGATCGGCAGCAGTTTTTTCCGGAAGCGGCCGGTGGCAAGGCCGGTGACGAGATAGGCAAGGCCGTTGATCATCAACAGCCACATCGCCGCAAAGTGCCAGAGCAGGCCGCCACCGAGCCAGCCGCCGAGCGTGTACTCGCGCGGAAAGCTGAAACCGAACAGCGGCGAGGCGTTGTAGATCTGCCAACCCGACAGGATCATCAGGATCATGGCGAAAGCGTTGATCCAGTGCATGACCCGGACCCAGGCCGGCTGGATCACTTTGGCCGGGGTGGCGCTGACCTGCTCGTCGGTGACTGTGAGGCTCGACATGGCGGTTCCGTCCTGAACATCGTCTGACAGCAATTATACGCCGATGCTTCCGCTTTCGTTACGCCCTGTTCGGCATCGAATCCATGTCGGCTGGCTATCGTGGTCACAATAAAGCGAGCCGGGTACCCCCGGCTCGCCATTTCGTCGCATCCGGTTCGGGGATGAAGCCGGACGGCGCGGTGTTTACGTCGCCGGCATCAGCACGGTGTCGACCACATGGATTACACCGTTCGACTGGTTGACATTGGAGATCGTCACCATCGAGGTACCGCCCTTGGCGTCGAGGATCCAGACCTTGCCGTCCTGCTTCTTCACCGTCAGCTCCTCGCCTTCGGCGGTCTTCATCTTCTTGCCGTCGGTGAGGTCGGACGCCTCGAGCTTGCCGGGCACGACATGGTAGGTGAGGATCTTGGTCAGCGTCGCCTTGTTCTCGGGCTTCACCAGAGTGTCGACGGTGCCGGCCGGCAGCTTGCCGAAGGCGGCGTTGGTCGGCGCGAACACCGTGAACGGACCCTTGCCTTCCAGCGTCGGCACCAGGCCGGCCGCCTTCACCGCCGCCACCAGCGTGGTGTGGTCCTTCGAGTTGACGGCGTTCTGGACGATGTTCTTGGACGGGAACATCGCGGCGCCGCCGACCATGACGGTCTTTTCCTCGGCGCGGGCGGGCGCGACGACGGTCGCGGTGATGGCCAGCGCGCTGAAGGCCGCAGCGGTGAGATAGGCAATACGCTTCGACATGGAGGGTCTCCCGATTGGATTGTGACCGGCGATTGCCGGCGTTCGAGTTGGGCAACAACAGTGGCTGCGACCTGCGAGTGTGAAGCAGCAGCGCCGTCGTTGGCTCGAACTACGGGAGCGTTTGCGAAGCGGTTTCGAACAAAACTTCTTTGTGATGGGTGAAACTAAGTGCGTGGTTCTCCGTGGGGGGCGTCATTGCGAGGAGCGAAGCGACGAAGCGATCCAGGCTGCCACCGCGGATGCACCGCTGGATTGCTTCGCTTCGCTCGCAATGACGCGCCTCGACGATCTACCTGCCGCTCAATCCCTGTTGTGCGGCGTCTGGATAAACCCGCGATTATGCGTCGGGCTGATCAGCAGTTCATTGATGCACACCCGCGCCGGCATGCTCGCGATGAACGCGATGGTGCGGCCGAGATCTTCGGATTGCAGCATCCTGGCCTGCTCCTCCTCGCTCGGTACCACCGGGCGCAGCTTCAGGATCGGGGTCGCCACCTCGCCCGGCATCAGGCAGCAGGCGCGCAAGCCGTTGACGCATTCGTCCATGTTGAAGGAATGCGTCAGCGCCAGCACCGCATGCTTGGTCGTGGTGTAGGCCGGGCCCGGCATTTTCGAGACGTGGCGGCCGGCCCAGGACGAGACGTTGATGATGGAGCCGTCCTGCTGCTTGCGCATCGTCGGCAGCACCGCGCGCATGCAATAGAGCACGCCGTTGAGATTGACCTGGACCAGCTGGTCCCAGCCCTCCAGTTCCATGTCCTTCCAGCTCCGCTTAGGGACATTGATGCCGGCATTGTTCACCAGCAGGTCGATCCGGCCGTGCTTCGCAACGATTTGATCAGCCGCCTTCTGGGCCGCGGCGGCGACCGACACGTCCAGCGCGATGGCCTCGGCGGCCCCGCCCGTCTGGGCGATCTTCGCGACCACGGTATCCAGGGCGTCCTTGCGCCGGCCCGAAACCACCACCGTCCAGCCGTCGGCCGCCAGCGCCTCGGCGCCGGCCTCCCCGATCCCGCTGCCCCCGCCTGTCACCCAGGCCACGCGTTTCCCGTTTTTGGTCATGCAAACTGTCTCCGTTGCTTCATCGGGGCGGTTTTTGCTAATCCAGCCCTCGGTTTTGACCGGCCTCTGACGATCGTTGCGGTCAAGCCTTGCGGTCGAGGAAATCTTGCATGAACCAAGCTGCCAACGCCAATCTGTTTTCCCGCCTGTTCGACGGCCTCGACGATCCGAAGCGCCTCGCGATCGAGACGCATGACGGGGTCCGCATCAGCTATGGTGATCTGATCGCCCGGGCCGGACAGATGGCCAATGTGCTGGTCGCGCGCGGCGTGAAGCCCGGCGACCGCGTTGCGGTGCAGGTCGAGAAGTCCGTGACCAACATCGTGCTGTATTTGGCCACGGTGCGGGCCGGCGCAGTCTATCTGCCGCTCAACACCGCCTATACGCTCAACGAGCTCGACTACTTCATCGGCGATGCCGAGCCCTCGCTGGTGGTCTGCGATCCCGCCAAGGCGGAGGGCCTCGCCCCCATCGCCGCCAAGGTGAAGGCCAAAGTCGAGACGCTCGGGCCTGACGGCAAGGGCTCGCTGACGGACGCCGCCGACAAGACGAGCAGCGAATTCACCACGGTGGCGCGCGCAAACGACGATCTCGCCGCGATCCTCTACACGTCCGGCACCACCGGCCGCTCCAAGGGCGCGATGTTGACCCACGACAATCTGGCGTCGAACTCGCTCTCGCTCGTCGGCTTCTGGCGCTTCACCGACAAGGACGTGCTGATCCACGCACTGCCGATCTACCACACCCACGGCCTGTTCGTGGCGACCAACGTGACGCTGTTTGCGCGGGCATCGATGATCTTCCTGCCGAAGCTCGACCCGGATCTGATCATCAAGCTGATGGCGCGTGCCACGGTGCTGATGGGCGTGCCGACGTTCTATACCCGTCTGCTCCAGAACGCTGCGCTGTCGCGCGAAACCACAAAGCACATGCGGCTGTTCGTCTCGGGCTCGGCGCCGCTGCTCGCCGAAACCCATCGCGAATGGTCGGCGCGCACGGGGCACGCGGTGCTCGAGCGCTACGGCATGACCGAGACCAACATGAACACGTCGAATCCCTATGACGGCGAGCGCGTGCCCGGCGCGGTCGGCTTTCCGCTCCCCGGCGTGTCCGTACGCGTCACCGATCCCGAGACCGGCAAGGAGCTGCCCCGTGACGAAATCGGCATGATCGAGGTCAAGGGCCCGAACGTGTTCAAGGGCTATTGGCGCATGCCGGAGAAGACCAAGGCGGAATTCCGCGACGACGGCTTCTTCATCACCGGCGACCTCGGCAAGATCGACGCCAAGGGTTACGTCCATATTCTCGGCCGCGGCAAGGATCTCGTGATCTCCGGCGGCTTCAATGTCTACCCGAAGGAAATCGAGAGCGAGATCGACGCCATGCCCGGCGTGATCGAATCCGCCGTGATCGGCGTGCCCCACGCTGATTTCGGCGAGGGCGTCACGGCGGTGCTGGTCTGCAACAAGGGCGCCGATGTGACCGAGGCCGCGGTGCTGAAGGCGCTCGACGGCCGGCTGGCCAAGTTCAAGATGCCCAAGCGGGTCTTCGTGGTCGACGAGCTGCCGCGCAACACCATGGGCAAGGTGCAGAAGAACGTGCTGCGGGATACGTACAAGGATCTTTACGCGAAGAAATAGGGGCGCAACTGCTCCGGGCTGGGGGGACATGAACCGAGAGCAAGCTAAGAAGATACACAAGCACCTGCTCGATGCCGCCGCAGCATTCCGGCGAGCGGAGGCCGCGATCGTCGATGTTGGCGATGACGGCCGAAAGCTGTTTGCAGATCCGCTCGTAACGGCGGTTTTCCATTTGCAATTCAAGCTTCTGCGATTGATCTACAAGCGATTTCCGGATCTTGAACCGCCGGGACGGCCTGCCACCATCGACAGCACACTCCGGTGGGAAGACGTTTCACTTCCGTCCTCTGTGCTGGAGACCGATTTGGATCGCGTCATTTTCTCTGTCATGAAGTCGCGATGGCAGAAGTTCGCAATGGTCCTGTACTGCGCGGTTGAGAGGGTCGAAAAGGAAGAAGCGCTAGCGGCTCCCGTCGATTTTGAGGTCTTTGCGGCCCGCATTCAGGCGTTGGTTGAGGCCGACCTCCTGGAGGCGCAAGGCAATCTTCAAATGTGGGGCCACAGCGAAGTGAGATTGAAGGACCGGTCCGTCAATTAGTGCCCACCCACCAGGCTCATCACAAACCTGCTGCCGACGATGAACAGATAGCACCCGAACGCGACTTCCAGCGTCCGCTTCGACATTGCATGCGCAGCCTTCACACCGAGCGGTGCCGTCACAAGGCTCATTGGCATCACCAGGACCGCGCCGATCAGCGAGACGTAACCGAGCGCGAACGGGACCTGCAGGGCTGCAACGGCCGGGTAGCTCACCGCCGCAGGCCAACCGGCATAGATGTAGCCGAGCGCGCCGGGGATCGAGATCAAGACCGCGAGCGCCGACGATGTCGCCACTGCCTGGTGGATCGGGCGGCCGTAGAACGTCATCAGCAGGTTCGAGAACAGGCCACCGCCGATGCCCATCAACGTCGACAAAATGCCGACGCAGAAGCCGTAGATTCGCATCAAGGGGCCCTTCGGCAGATCATCGCCGAGCTTCCAGCTCTCGCGCGCGAAGATCAGCCGTACCGCGGCCGACCAAGCGACGGCGACGAACACGATCTTGAACAGTCGCTCCGGCGCGTAACGCGCGACCACGCTGCCGGCGACGACGCCGATCAGGATCGGCAGCCACCAGACCCGGAGGATCGCAAGATCGACGGCGCCGCGCCTGTAGTGCGCCTGGAACGAACGGATCGAGGTCGGAATGATGACAGCGAGCGAAGTGCCGATGCAGAGCGGCATGCGCACCTCGAGCGGCACACCGGCGATGCGGAAGCACTCGTAGAACACCGGCACCAGAATCGCGCCGCCGCCGATGCCGAACACGCCGGCCAAAAATCCGGAGAGCGCGCCGGTTGCGATCAGCAGCAGCGCGAGTTCGGCGATCTCCTTGATATCAAGTCCTGCAATCACCCCTGACCTGCCCCGGCGATGGGTCGCAACTTCTCCGATGCATCGCTCGGAAACGGCTGCCCGCAATGCTCTAGGCGATCTGATTTGTCGGGTCGACCGCCGCATCTCCGGTCCGGGGTGGGATGCGGACTGCGCATATCCGCCCGTCTCGCGAAAAATCGGCGCGCTTCGCGGAACTTGGAGATTGCTTGCCGACCATCCCTACCGGTTCGAACGTCATGAACTGACTGGCTCGAACCCTGGCCGGCCCGCAGCGGCTTGGAGCCGTTCCAATAGTAATTTCAATGCGTCTCGGGTCTCATTACAAGAGGTGAATTTATATTCTATCTTTAGCCGGTGCGCCACCCCTCTGGTATACCAAGTCTCCGATTGGCCTTGTTACATCAAGGGCCTAGAGCTGAACTCAAGTTCGGTTTATGGCGATTTGGTGATTGCGCAGGTGAAATCGACTCCGTAAATAGAGCCGACCTTTCGCGATCCCCGCGCGCCCCATGCTGGGCCGCAATAAAGCAATTGAAGCCCATGACCGCACGGATCGAACGACCGCTTTCGCCGCACATTCAGACCTACCGCTGGACCCTGACGATGGCGCTTTCCATCGTCCATCGCGCCACCGGAATTGCCCTCTACGCCGGAACGCTGCTGCTGGCCTGGTGGCTGATTGCGGCGGCCTCCGGCCCCGCCGCCTATAGCCACGTCCAAGCCTTCACCGGCAGCATCATCGGCCGCCTGATCGTGTTCGGCTACACTTGGGCGCTGATGCACCACATGCTCAGCGGCATCCGGCATTTCGTCTGGGACCTCGGCTACGGCTTCAAGGCCAATGAGCGCGAAGCGTTGACCTGGGGCGCCCTGATCGGCGGCATCGTGCTCACGGTCCTCATTTGGATCATCGCCTACGCGATCGGAGGCGGACGATGAGTTTCGACGAATCCCACGGCGCCCCGAAGGGCTCCTCCATGCGCACCCCGCTCGGCCGCGTGCGCAATCTCGGCGCGGCGCATTCGGGCACCTCCGATTTCTGGCGCCAGCGCATCACCGGCGTCGCCATGACGCTGCTGATGATCCCCGTGATCGTGATCGTGATGATGCTGCTCGGCCGCAACCAGGCCGGCGCCGCACAGATTCTCGGCTCGCTGCCGATCGCGGTGATCCTGCTGCTCTTCATCTTCGCCAGCGCCTGGCACATGAAGATCGGCATGCAGGTCGTGATCGAGGACTACATCCATAACGAGAAGCTGAAGCTCATCTCGATCATGCTCAACAACTTCTTCTCGTTCGCCGTGGCGCTCGCCTCGACCTACGCGATCCTGAAACTTTCCTCCGGAGTCTAAACCCATGGCCACAGAGACCAATGGCAAGGGCAACGGCGCTCCCGCCACCAACGGCAAAGCCTATCCGATCGAAGATCACACCTATGATGTCGTCGTGGTCGGCGCCGGCGGCGCAGGCCTGCGCGCCGTGGTCGGCTGCAGCGAAGCCGGTCTTCGTACCGCCTGCATCACCAAAGTGTTTCCGACCCGCTCGCACACCGTCGCGGCGCAGGGCGGCATCTCGGCGTCCCTCGGCAACATGCACAAGGACGACTGGCGCTGGCACATGTACGACACCGTGAAGGGGTCGGACTGGCTGGGCGACCAGGACGCGATCGAATACATGGTGCGCAACGCGCCCGAGGCGGTCTACGAGCTCGAGCATTGGGGCGTGCCGTTCTCGCGCACCGAAGACGGCAAGATCTACCAGCGCCCGTTCGGCGGCATGACCATGGACTACGGCAAGGGCCAGGCGCAGCGCACCTGCGCCGCCGCCGACCGCACCGGCCACGCCATGCTGCACACGATGTACGGCCAGTCGCTGCGTCACGCGGCCGAGTTCTTCATCGAGTTCTTTGCCATCGACCTGATCATGGACGACCAGGGCACCTGCCGCGGCGTTATCGCGCTCAAGCTCGATGACGGCACGCTGCACCGCTTCCGCGCCCAGACCGTGATCCTCGCCACCGGCGGCTATGGCCGCGCCTATGCATCCTGCACCTCGGCGCACACCTGCACCGGCGACGGCGGCGGCATGGTGCTGCGCGCCGGTCTGCCGATGCAGGACATGGAGTTCGTGCAGTTCCACCCGACCGGCATCTACGGTTCGGGCTGTCTCGTCACCGAAGGCGCGCGCGGCGAAGGCGGCTATCTCGTCAACTCCGAGGGCGAGCGCTTCATGGAGCGCTATGCGCCCTCCGCCAAGGATCTGGCCTCGCGTGACGTCGTCTCGCGCGCGATGACCATCGAGATTCGCGAAGGTCGCGGTGTCGGCAAGAAGAAGGACCACATCTTCCTTCATCTCGACCATCTCGATCCCGCGGTGCTGGCCGAACGCCTGCCGGGCATCTCGGAATCCGCAAAGATCTTCGCCAATGTCGACGTGACGCGCGAGCCGATCCCAATTGTGCCGACCGTGCATTACAACATGGGCGGCATCCCGACGAACTATCACGGCGAAGTCCTGACCAAGAAGGACGGCGACGACAACGCCATCATCCCCGGCCTGATGGCGATCGGCGAGGCCGCCTGCGTCTCCGTGCACGGCGCCAACCGCCTCGGCTCCAACTCGCTGATCGACCTCGTCGTGTTCGGACGCGCCGCGGCGCTGCGCCTCGCCGAGAAGCTCACGCCGAACGCCAGCCAGCCGGAATTGCCGGCGAATTCGTCCGACCTGGCGCTCGGCCGGCTCGACCACTACCGCTACGCCTCCGGCGGCACGCCGACCGCGAAGCTGCGCGAAGGCATGCAGCACGTGATGCAGAACAATTGCGCGGTGTTCCGCACCGGCGACATCCTGAGCGAAGGCCAGAACCTGATCGAGAAGGTCCATAGCGGCATCATCGACATCGCCGTATCCGACCGCTCGCTGGTGTGGAATTCCGACCTGATCGAGACGCTCGAATTCGACAATCTGATCTCGCAGGCGGTGGTGACGATGAACTCGGCCGCCAACCGCACCGAGAGCCGTGGCGCGCATGCCCGCGAGGACTTCTCCGAGCGCGACGACAAGAACTGGATGAAGCACACGCTGGCCTGGCTGGAAGATTCCGGCAAGGTCAAGATCGAGTACCGCCCCGTTCACGACTACACCATGACCAACGACGTCCAGTACATCCCGCCCAAAGCTCGCGTTTACTAAACGGCGCGCGTGTACTGAGCGAACAGCGAAAGCTTTATCGAAATGGTTGAATTCGCACTTCCGAAGAACTCCAAGATATCAGGCGGCAAGACCTGGCCGAAGCCCGCGGGCGCGACTGAGGTCCGTGAATTCCGCGTCTATCGCTGGAATCCGGACGACGGCAAGACTCCCAGCGTCGACACCTATTACGTCGACACCCATGATTGCGGGCCGATGGTGCTGGACGGCCTGATCTGGATCAAGAACAACATCGACCCGTCGCTGACCTTCCGCCGCTCCTGCCGCGAAGGCGTCTGCGGCTCCTGCGCGATGAACATCGACGGCCAGAACACCCTGGCCTGTACCCGCTCGATGCACGACGTGAAGGACGGCGCGGTGAAGATCAATCCGCTGCCGCACCAGCCTGTCGTGAAGGACCTCATCCCCGACCTCACCAATTTCTATGCACAATACGCTTCGGTCGAGCCGTGGCTAAAGACGACCTCGCCGACGCCGCAGAAGGAATGGAAGCAGAGCCACGAAGACCGCGAGAAGCTCGACGGCCTCTATGAATGCATCCTCTGCGCCTGCTGCTCGACCTCTTGCCCGAGCTATTGGTGGAACAGCGAGCGCTACCTCGGTCCCGCCGCGCTGCTCCAGGCCAACCGCTGGGTATCGGATTCGCGGGATGAGGCGACCGGCGAGCGGCTCGACAATCTCGAGGACCCGTTCCGCCTCTATCGCTGCCACACCATCATGAACTGCGCCAAGGCCTGCCCGAAGGGCCTCAACCCGGCGGAAGCCATCGCCGAGCTCAAGCTCAAGATGGTCGAGCGCCAGATCTAGGCGTCATTCATGCTGCGATCCCCGGCCGGAACGGCCGGGGCATTCTACGACGGGCAGGTGTTCGAGTAGATTTTGCCTGCACCCCTGCGCGCGCAAGCAGGCGGGTTGCAACCTCTGGTTCCCGCCACAAGCCGCTTCCTTCCCGGCGCGAAATTCAAGTAAGCTCTCCGGCGTGGGACCGGAGCGACCGTGCAGGGCGCACAACGCAATTCGCTGAGATTGCTGCAGTGGATGATGGCTGCGTCCCTGGCGCTGCCGATTGCGCTGTTCGCGATCGCCGCCTCGATCTCCTACACCTCGACGAAAGATATCGCCGACCGCGAGATCGAGCGCACCCTCGATGTCGCGCATGAGCATGCGCTCAAGGTGTTCGAGACCATCGACCGCAGCCTCGCCGAGATCAACGAGGTGGTGCGCGGCATGCCCGACGACATCATCCGCTCGCGCGAGCCGGCCCTGCACCGCCGCCTGAAGCAACTCTCCGATTCGCTGCCGCAGCTCAAATCGGCATGGATCTTCGATGCGGACGGAAAGTCGCTGGTCAACAGCCTGGCCTCGCCGCCGCCGGCGCAGAGCTTTGCGGACCGCGACTACTTTGCCGCCCATGTCGACCAGACCATCGGCAGCTACATCGGTGTTCCCCTGACGCCGCGCCAGCCCTATCAGGGCGCGCGCTTCTTCGGGGTCAGCCGCCGCCGCGGCTCCGACGACGGCAGCTTCATCGGCGTGATCCAGGCCTCTGTCCTCCCGGAATATTTCGAGAGCTTTTATGCCCGGATCGGCTCCGACCCTGGCAGCTTCCTCGCCATGGGACGCACCGACGGCGTGGTGCTGGCGCATCTTCCGCGGCTGGATCGCGACCTCAGGCTCGATCCTAACGGGCCGGTCGGCCGCAGCATCGCAGCTCACCCCGAGCATGGCCTCATCACCATTGCCTGGCCATGGGACGAGGTCGAGCGCCGCATCGGCTACCGACGCATCGCCGAATACCCGATCTATGTCAGCGCGGGGTTGGAGACCTCGGCGATCCGCGCGCGCTGGTTCGCCACCATGGGCCAGCATCTGGTGTTCGGCATTCCCGCCACCGCGCTGCTGTTTCTGCTGCTGGCGTTCGCGTTCCGGCGCACCCAGCATCTCCAGGCCGAGGCCGCCGCGCGGCGCGAAGCCGAGGAGGCGCTCAAGCACAGCCAGCGCCTTGAGGCGCTCGGCCAGCTCACCGGCGGCGTCGCGCACGACTTCAACAACCTCCTGACCGTGATTCGCGCCTCCGTTGACCTGCTGAACCGGCCGCAGCTGAGCGAGGAGCGGCGCCAGCGCTACATCACGGCCATCGCAGACGCGGTCGGGCGCGCAGCCAAGCTGACATCGCAGCTGCTCGCCTTCGCGCGCCGCCAGACCTTGAAGCCGGAGGTGTTCGACGTCGGCGCGCGGTTGCAGTCGCTGCACGACATGCTCGCGACGCTGCTCGGACCCGCGATCGAAATCGCGATGCGGCTGCCGGCCGAGCCCTGCCTCGTCAATGCCGATGCAAGCCAGTTCGAGACGGCGTTGATCAACATGGCGACCAATGCGCGCGATGCCATGCACGGCAAGGGCAGGATCGTCTTCAACGTCGAGGCCGCGGCGACCATTGCGGACACGCGGGCTCCCGTCTCGGGCAACCCTGATCTTTCAGGCGGCCGTGACCTTGCTGGCAAACACGGTTTCGTCGGCATTGCCGTCAGCGACACCGGCATCGGCATTCCGGCTACGCGGCTCGAGCGCATCTTCGAACCGTTCTTCACCACCAAGCAGATCGGCCACGGCACCGGTCTCGGCCTATCGCAGGTGTTCGGCTTCGCCCGGCAGTCCGGCGGCGAGGTGACAGTCACCAGCGAGGTCGGCCACGGCAGCACCTTCTCGCTCTACCTGCCGCGCGTGGCGCCGGATTTGCTGCCGCAGCGGCAGGCACCGAATACGGCCCCGGCCGTGGCCGGCAGCGGCATGTCGGTGCTGCTGGTCGAGGACAATATCGAACTCGCCAATTTCGCGGCCGACGGCCTCACCGAGCTCGGCTACAGCGTCACGCTGATCGACAACGCAACCGATGCACTCGCCGAGCTGGTCATGGATGCCGATCGCTTCGATGTCGTTTTCTCGGACATCGTGATGCCCGGCATGACCGGGCTCGATCTCGCGCAGGCGGTCCGCGACCGCGGCATCGGCGTGCCGGTCGTGCTGACCACCGGCTACAGCGAGGCGCTGTCCCAGGACGGCAAGGTCGATTTCGAGCTCGTGCAGAAGCCCTACGCGATCGATCAGCTATCGCGCGTGCTGCACCGGGTCGCGCGGCGCCGGGTGCGCGACGGCGCCGCCGAGTGAGCTGACGCCCGGAACCTACGGGAACCTTTTGATTTAGCTTGCGTTATCCGGCCATGCAAAAGCCGGTCAGAAAACGCGAATCGGGCAAGAAGCCGCCCATCGTCGAAATCATCGGCGAGACCGGCGGGGAAGTGGCTCCGCCGCCGCCCGAGCTGGTCGAGCCCGACCCGGAGCTGTCGCCTGAAGAGGCCGAGCAGGCCCGCAAGGACTATCTCCTCACCCGCTTCTGGATCAGCGCGCGCGGCTTCTGGGGCGGCAACGGCGACCGGCTTGCGTGGCTCTACTCCGTCGGCCTCGGCCTGCTGATCGTCCTCACCGTCGGCTTCCAATACGGCATCAATGTCTGGAATCGGGCGATCTTCGACGCGATCGAGAAGCGCGAGGCGTCCACCGTCTTCCATCTCACCGCGGTATTCTTCCCGCTCGCGATCGGCAGCATCGTGCTCGGCGTGGCACAAGTGTTCGCGCGCATGGGCATCCAGCGGCGCTGGCGGGCGTGGCTGACGGCAAGCGTGCTGACGCGCTGGCTTGGCAACGGCCGCTATTACCAGCTCAATCTCGTCAGCGGCGACCACAAGAATCCGGAATACCGGATCGCGGAGGATCTGCGCGTCGCGACCGATTCTCCGGTGGATTTTCTCGCCGGCGTGACGTCCGCGCTGCTGTCGGCCGTGACCTTCATCGTCGTGCTCTGGACGATCGGCGGCGCGCTCACCGTCACCCTTGCGGGATCGTCGGTGACCATTCCCGGCTTCCTGGTGATCGCCGCGATGCTCTATGCGGGAATCGCATCGGGCTCGATCCTGGTGATCGGCCGCCAATTCGTGCAGGTCTCCGAGGACAAGAACCAGGCTGAGGCCGATTTCCGCTACACGCTGACGCGCGTGCGCGAGAACGGCGAGAGCATCGCGCTGCTCGGCGGCGAGGAGGAGGAGCGCGACGGCATCGACCGCAATTTCACCAACGTGCTGCGGCAATGGGCGCGGCTCGCGGGTCAGCACATGCGCACCACGCTGGTGTCGCAGGGATCGAGCCTCGTTGCGCCGGTCGTGCCGCTTCTGCTGTGCGCGCCGAAATTCCTCGACGGCAGCATGACGCTGGGTCAGGTGATGCAGGCGGCTTCCGCCTTCACCATCGTGCAGAGCGCGTTCGGCTGGTTGGTCGACAATTATCCGCGGCTCGCCGACTGGAATGCCTGCGCTCGCCGCATCGCCTCGCTGATGATGTCGCTCGACGGCCTCGAGCGCGCCGAGCTGGGCGACGGCTTCGGCCGCATCAAGCGCGGCGAGACCAGCAATGACGCCATGCTGGAGCTGAAGGATCTCTCCGTCACGCTCGATGACGGCACCGCCGTGGTCGGCGAGACCGAGGTGGTGATCGAGCGTGGCGAGCGGCTGCTGGTGGCCGGCGAATCCGGCACCGGCAAGAGCACGCTGGTGCGCGCCATCGCCGGGCTCTGGCCATGGGGTGGCGGCAGCGTCAATTTCCATCCCGACCGGCGGCTGTTCATGCTGCCACAGCGACCCTACGTGCCGTCGGGCTCCTTGCGTCGTGCCGTCGCCTATCCCGGCGCGGAAGACGACTGGACGGTCGAGGAGATCGGCGAGGCCCTGCACAAGGTCGGCCTCGACCATCTCAAGGAGAAGATCGAGGAAGAAGCACCCTGGGACCAGACGCTGTCCGGCGGCGAGAAGCAGCGCCTCGCCTTCGCGCGGTTGTTGCTGCACAACCCGGATATCGTCGTGCTCGACGAGGCGACCTCGGCGCTCGACGAGAAGAGCCAGGACAAGATGATGAAGATGATCACCGACGAACTGCCGAAGGCCACCATCGTCAGCGTCGCGCATCGTGTCGAGCTGGAAGCCTTCCACAGCCGCAAGATCGTGCTGGAGCGCCGCAAGGGCGGCGCAAAACTCGTCAGCGATATCGACCTGATCCCGCGCAAGGGCAAGCGCAAGCTGCTCGGCCGCTTCCTGCGCCAGCGCAAGGCGCCGAAAAAGGCGGCGTGAGGGGCGGTCTCTTTTCTTCGTCGTCCCGGCGAAGGCCGGGACGACCCAGAGATTGTTGCCCGGATCGAGCGTTGGAGTCCCCGGCAAAACCGGCTATGCATGCGCCGCTTGCAACGAGGACTTTGACTTGGCGACCGATAATGCCCCTTCGTCCGCGCCGTTCGGCGCGTTTGCGCCGAACGCGGCGCAGGCCGCGATCATTCGCCTCGCGACACAATCGGGGCTGAAGCGCGGCGCGTTCCGGCCCTGGCTGTCGCGATTGGTGAACCTGCTGCGCGGTGGTCCCATCGACGTGCAATACCAGGGCGCATCGTTCCGCTTCTATCACCAGGGCAGCGCCACCGAGCGCGGCGCGCTGTTCAATCCCGATTACAATCTCGACGAGCTCGACTTCCTGCGCCAGCACACCCCGGAGGGCGGCGTGTTCGTCGACGTCGGCGCCAATGTCGGCACCTTCGCGCTGGTGATGGCGCGACAGGTCGGGCCATCAGGCAAAGTGATCGCCATCGAGCCGCATCCGATGACGTTTGGACGGCTGTCGTTCAACCAGGCCGCGTCGAAAGCGACGCAGGTGCGCCTGGTGCAGGCGGCCGCCGGCGACAGCGACGGCGAGCTGATGATCGAGAGCGGCGGCGACAATCTCGGTGCCACGCATGTCGTCACCGGCACGGCCAGCGCCGAGGCGATCAAGGTGCCCTCGCTGCGGTTGACGCGCATTCTCGGCGAGGCCGGCGTCACCAAGGTGGACGCGCTGAAGATCGACGTCGAGGGCTTCGAGGATCGCGTTTTGATCGGCTTCTTCCGCGACGCGCCGCAATTGCTATGGCCGCGCGCGGTGGTAATCGAGCATTTGTCGCAAAAGGAATGGCGGGACGATTGTATCGCCGACATGGTCGCGCGCGGTTTCGTGGTTGCGCGCAAGACGCGGAGCAATACGTTCCTGTCGCGCTGACGACGAACAACGGATGTTACGAATGATCGACCATATGGGCTTCCCGGTCTCCGACTATGAGCGCGCCAAGGCGTTCTACGCCAAGGCATTGGCGCCGCTCGGCTGCAGCCTGATCATGGAGGTCACGCAGGAGCAGACCGGACACGATCCAGCCGCCGGCTTCGGCGCCGACGGCAAGCCGGATTTCTGGATCGGCGGCGAGGGCGCGCTGAACAAGCCGGTGCATGTCGCGATTCTGGCGAAGGACCGCGCCACGGTGGACGCGTTCTACAAGGCGGCGATTGCAGCGGGCGGGCGCGACAACGGGCCGCCGGGCATCCGGGCGCATTACCATCCGACCTATTACGGCGCCTTCGTGCTCGACCCTGATGGACACAACATCGAGGCGGTTTGCCACGCGCCGGAATAGATAAGTTCCATCCTTCGGCCGGAACCTCGTTCCGCGCGCGCCGTTGTCGTCCCTTGCAAGAAGGAGCACGACATGGCCAACGACAATGCCCGCGACGTCGACCGCGTATGGGATCTGATGAAGACGATCGGATTCGCGATGCTGGTGACGCGCGATGGCGACAAGCTCCGCGCGCGGCCGATGAGCGCCTATCTCGACCGCAACGCGAACACGATTTATTTCCTCACCGACGCGCGGCGTCACAAGGACGAGGAGATCGCGCGCAATCCGTCCATCAACCTGTCGTTCGCAGATGCCGGCAGCCAGAAATACGTGTCGCTGACGGGCACCGCAATGATCTCCAATGACCGTGCCAAGATCAAGGAGCTGTTCTCGACGCCGGCCAAGGCGTGGTGGGACTCTGCGGAAGATCCGAACATCCGCGTGCTCAAGGTCACGCCTGACGATGCCGAGTTCTGGGACTCGCCCGGCACCGTGATTTCCTATGTGAAGATGGCGGCCGCGGCGGTGACGAACACGCGCCCCGATCTCGGCGACAACCGCAAGGTCTCTATGTAATGCCGATCGAGCCGCCCGAGATACCGCCGTCGACGCCCGGTACGCCCACCGAACCGCCGCCGGGGATTCCGCCGAGCAATCCGCAGCCTGAAATCGCACCGCCGGTGCGCGAGCCCGGCTCGCCAGCGCCGCCCGACGAATTGCCGGGCCGCATGCCTGAAGAGATTCCATCACGCGGACCGAACGGACCGCTCACGCCGAATCCCGCGACGGATGCAAGTCCGCCGCGGGATCGCGCATGAGGCGACGCATCAGATCCGAGGCAATTGCAACCTGCGTCTGAATGCGCAATGAACGTCACCATAGTGAGGTGATTTGCGTGCAGAAATAAATCGGGCCGCGTCCGCTTCGTCCGCCACAATCCGGCCTAACGCGTAGCTGTTCATCCGAACACTTCGTCAAAGAACCTTCCGGGGAAGTTCACCACATGACCAACCTTCGTTTCGTGCTGCTTGCCACCACGGCTCTGACCGCGATGCAATTCGCAAGCTCCGCATCGCATGCACAAGGCGCGCCGCCGCTTGTCGTCGCGCAGGCGCAGCCACAAGAGACCGGCCCTGACGGAAAACCGAAGCAGCCGCCGAAGGGACCACCAGCGGCCGCGCCGCCTGCGGCGCCCGCGCGCCCGGCCGCACCGCCGCCCGCAGCTGCACCTCCCCATCCGCCGGCAGCGCCTCCGCCGGCTGCGGCACCGCCGCGCCCAGCAGCGCCGCCCCCGGCTGCGGCTCCGCAACAGCACGCGCCGACACCGCCGCCTCCGGCACCGCCTTCCGCGCGCCCGGCTCCCCCGCCGCCAGCACCGCCGTCCGCCGCGGCTCCGCAGCACGCACCGACGCCGCCTGCGGCAGCAACTCCGCAGGGACGCCCAGCGCCGGCGCCCACGGCAACACCGTCGCCTGCGCCGGCCGCTCCGACCGCGCGACCGGGTGCTCCGGCTGCACCTGCAGCCACACCGTCACCGACGGCGACTCCTGCGCCGACCGCGACGCCGGCTCCAGGCAGCACGCCGGGCACGCCGCCGACTGGCCGCCCCGGTACGCCGCCTCCCGGCGGACGTCCTGGTGCGCCCCCGGCTGCAGGGTCACCTGCTCCAGGCGCCACGCCCGCGCCGACGGCCACGCCGACTCCCGGTGGCACTCCGACGCCGCCGCCCGGCCGTCCAGGTTCGCCTCCTGCGCCTAGTGCAACTCCGGCTCCGACAACGACGCCGGCCCCCGGTGGCGCCGTGACACCGCCCCCTGGACGCCAGGGTGGTGCGCCTCCTGCTGGTGCACCCGCTGCCGGAGCTCCGCCGACCCAGCCGCAGGCAGGCGCCCCGCCCCGGCCGCCGGCTCCCCCCGCCGGCGCCGCTGCACCGAGCACCGTGCCGGGCTCGGCGGCTGCGACCCCGCCGCCCAACAGGGCGCAATACGCGGCGCCCACGGTTGCGCCGGCGTTCCGCGCCGCGCCCACGACGACCACGCCCCTGCCGCCACCGCCGCGTCCGCCGCAGCGTGACCTGACGCCGCTCGCGATCGGTGCAGGTGTCGTCGCCGGTGCCGTGATCGGCGCCACCATCGCCGACTACCGCAACCAGCGCCGCGAGTCGGTCGAAGGCGGCCGCACCGTCTACACCGAGCCGGACCGCATCATCATCCGCGATCCGGGTGGGCAGACCTACGTCCGCGGCAACGATCTCTATCGCTTCCGCTATGGCGCCCGCGACATCCGCACCGAAACTGTCGGCGCCGATACCCGCACCGTGGTGATCCGTCCCGACGGCAGCGAGATCATTACCGTTGTAGGTCAGGACGGTCGGCTGCTGCGGCGAATCCGCAGGGACCCGGCCGGGCGCGAGCTCGTCATCATCGACAACAGCTACCGCGATCCGCAGTCGGTCGGCGGTTTCTATGTCGACGCGCCGCCGCCCGTCGTCAACATGCCCTACGATCGCTATATCGTCGACGCCCAGGAGGCCTCGCCGGACGTGATCTACGAGACGATGGTGGCGCCGCCGGTGCAGCGGATCAACCGTCGCTACACGCTCGACGAGATCCGCTACAGCCCGAATGTTCGCATGCAAATGCCGAGCATCGACCTCAACACGATCAACTTCGAGACCGGATCGTGGACCATCCCACCGGACCAGGCGGCGAAGCTGCAGTCGATCGCGGACGGTCTCAACCGTGCGATCCAGGCCAACCCGCGCGTGGTGTTCCTGATCGAAGGTCACACCGACGCGGTCGGCAACGACGTCGACAATTTGTCATTGTCGGACCGTCGTGCGCAGTCCGCGGCCGAATTGCTGACCCAGCAATTCGGTGTGCCGTCTGAAAACCTGACGTCGCAAGGCTATGGCGAGCAGTACCTGAAGGAGCAGACGCAAGGACCGAGCGCGATCAACCGGCGCGTCACCGTCCGCAACATCACGCCGTTGCTCAACGGCGGCCAGGCCTCGCTGCCGCCGCCCCCGCCCGGCACCGCGCCGCCGCGCTGAGGCGACACACAAATGCAAAATGGCCGGGAGCAATCCCGGCCATTTTTTGTTTTGTTTCGTAGCCCGGATGGAGCGTGTCAGCTCTTGTCGCTCTCCAGCCGGAAGATCTGCGAGCCTTCGCTGCCCGAGAGCAGGCCCGTGTCGCTGTAGAGCTTCAGCTTGGCGCGGGTATCGTTGATGTCGAGGTTGCGCATGGTGAGCTGACCGATGCGATCGGCCGGCGTGAACGCCGCGTCCTCGACCTTCTCCATGCTGAGCCGCTCCGGCGCATAGGTGAGGTTCGGGCTTTCGGTGTTGAGGATCGAGTAGTCGTTGCCACGGCGCAGCTCGAGCGAGACCTCGCCGGTGACGGCGCGCGCGACCCAGCGCTGCGCGGTCTCGCGCAACATCAGGGCCTGCGAATCGAACCAGCGGCCCTGGTAGAGCAGGCGTCCGAGGCGCATGCCGCTGATGCGGTACTGCTCGATGGTGTCTTCGTTGTGGATGCCGGTGACGAGGCGCTCATAGGCGATGTGCAGCAGCGCCATACCGGGCGCTTCATAGATGCCGCGGCTCTTGGCCTCGATGATGCGGTTCTCGATCTGGTCGCTCATGCCGAGGCCGTGGCGGCCGCCGATGGCGTTAGCTTCGAGGAACAGCGCGACGGGATCAGAGAAGGTCTGGCCGTTCAGCGCGACCGGCTGGCCTTCCTCGAAACGCACCACAACCTTCTCGGCCTTGACGTTGCAGTCGTCACGCCAGAACGGCACGCCCATGATCGGGTTGACGATCTTGATGCCGCTGTCGAGACTTTCAAGATCCTTGGCCTCGTGCGTCGCGCCGAGCAGATTGCTGTCGGTCGAATACGCCTTCTCGGCGCTCATCTTGTAGGCAAAGCCCTGCGCCGTCATGAACGCCGACATCTCGGCGCGGCCGCCGAGCTCGTCAATGAACTGCTGGTCGAGCCAGGGCTTGTAGATGCGCAGGCCCGGATTGGTCAGGAGGCCGTAGCGATAGAAGCGCTCGATGTCGTTGCCCTTGAAGGTCGAGCCGTCGCCCCAGATGTTGACGCCGTCCTCCTTCATCGCCGCGACCAGCATCGTGCCGGTGACGGCGCGCCCGAGCGGCGTGGTGTTGAAATAGGTGATGCCGCCGGTCGAGATATGAAAGGCGCCGGACTGGATAGCGGCGATGCCTTCGTGGACGAGCTGCGTGCGGCAATCGACCAGCAGCGCTTTCTCCGCGCCGAACTCCATCGCCTTGCGCGGGATCTCGTTGTAATCGGCCTCATCCGGCTGGCCGAGATTGGCGGTATAGGCGTAGCAGCGCGCGCCCTTCTGCTTCATCCAGAGCAGCGCCGCGCTGGTATCGAGGCCGCCCGAAAAAGCGATGCCGACTTTCTCCCCCTTGGGCAGGCTTTTCAGGATCGTGGTCATGGGGCTTCCAATCGGTCTCGAAGGGCTGATGTCGTTTCACGGGTTGACCGCGCGAATATCAAATTTCGCGGGGCTCGGCACCCCTTTAATGGCTCAAACTGACGGCTCGGCACCCGTCTTGCGTCCGAACAGGCGCTGGCGGAGCCGGTAAGCGGGCATGTTCAGCCGAGTCAGGGCGGCATCGACCGCCTCGTCGGAAAACCGGGTCCGCGGCCAGCGGTAAATCAGCGCGTAGGCAAACCAGATCACGACGAAGGTGACGAGGCCGGCGATCGACACGTCGGTGAAGAAATGGCCGCCAAAGGCCATCCGCAGCCCGCTGGTCACGAGGCCGAACACCACGGCTCCGGCATAAGCGAGCGGTCGCCACGCCGGCGGTGCCAGTGCGGCCGGCGCCAGCGTCCAGAACGCGGTCGCGCCCTCGCCCGAGAAGAACGAGCAGTTGCGCGCGCAGCCCCCGCGCGGATCCCACCACGGCACGAATTGCTGGTCGCCGGCGAACTGCGTCACCACCACCGGGCGCGGCCGGCCCCAATAGGACTTGAAGGCGAGATTGGTGAGGATGCCGGCCGACATGATGATCGTGACCAGCAGGAAGACGATCGCGCGACCGGATACCATCAGCGGGCGGTCGGGCCGGACCATCTTGACCACGAGCGCGATCAGCGCAGGCAGCACGAACGCCCAGGCGACCCACATCGCGGCGTCGCGCGCGAAGCCGGCCCAACCGTTCAGCTTGAGCGGAAACGTTTTCGTCTCAGGGTCGAAGAACAGCGCGGCGAGCTTGAGATCAAGCTCGGGATAGAGGCCGAAAACGACGCCGATCACGAGCCACAGCGCCAGGGCGATGAAGAGTCCAGTCCGGTTCATGGCGCGCGGTTTAGCCCAGTGGGAAAGGGATGAAAACCCCGTGACAAGTCAGAAAGTCACCGCGCATCCGGCCGCGAATTCGACGGCAGCGGCGGAGGCGGTTGGCGCGCAGGCGGCGGATTGCGCCAAGCGCCGGCATTGCGGCCGGCGATCAGCCAGTAGACGACGCCGGCGACGATGCCCGCGCCGGTCATGATCTCCAGATGCCGCCGCACAATGCCTTCGAATTGCAGCGTGTCGGAATGAAACGGGACCAGGCCGAGATAGCAGGCGAGCCCCACGACGCCTCCGCCCACGGCATAGGCGAGCGCGCTGCGGATGTAGAGCGCCTCGGTGATCGCCACGATCACCGCCGCCGGCACCAGCGCAAAGCCCGAGACGAAGATGAAGCCGAACCCGAGCAGGATATCGATCGTGCCCTGATCGACGGGACCGGCGCCGAGATCGGCGAACTCCGGAAACAACAGCGCGACGACAACGATCATGCCGCCGACGAAACAGGCGGCGAGGAAGCCGATGAAGATGACGACGAGGCGGCCGATCAGGGACATGATGGGAACGAATTGGTGACTGACGGCGTCGCCACATCCACAATCGTCATGCCCGGGCTTGACCCGGGCATCCACGACTTGCTCTCTCGTGGCTCGACGTGGATGGCCGGGTCAAGCCCGGCCATGACGGGCGTTGAGAGCGTCGCCATCATCAATATCAATCCGTCATCGCCATGGCCCGCAGCGTCTGGCGTTCACGGGCCGAGAGCTTTTCCGTCTCCGACTTGAGCTGGCCGCAGGCGGCGAGGATGTCGCGGCCGCGCGGAGTGCGCACCGGCGAGGAATAGCCGGCGTTGAAGACGTATTCGGAGAATTTTTCGATCTGGTCCCAGTCCGAGCACTCATAGGCGGTGCCGGGCCAGGGGTTGAACGGGATCAGATTGATCTTGGCGTGAATGCCCTTGAGCATCTTCACCAGCAGCTTGGCATCGTCGAGCGAATCGTTGACGCCCTTGAGCATCACATATTCGAAGGTGATGCGGCGCGCGTTCGAGGCGCCGGGATAGTCGCGGCAGGCCTGCAGCAATTCCTTGATCGGATATTTGCGGTTGAGCGGCACCAGCTCGTTACGCAGCTCGTCGCGCACCGCATGCAGCGAGATCGCGAGCATCACTCCAATCTCCTCGCCCGCGCGCACGATATTCGGGACCACACCCGAGGTCGACAGCGTGATGCGGCGGCGGGAGATGCCGATGCCTTCGTTGTCGCCGACGATCAGCAGCGCGTCGCGCACCGCGTCGAAATTGTAGAGCGGCTCGCCCATGCCCATCATCACGATGTTGGTGACGCGGCGCGTACCGTCTTCGCGATCGGCCCAATCATTCAGACGATCGCGCGCCACCATCACCTGTCCGACGATCTCCCCGGCGGTGAGATTGCGCACCAGGCGCTGCGTGCCGGTGTGGCAGAACGAGCAGTTCAGCGTGCAGCCGACCTGGGAGGACACACACAACGTGCCGCGATCGGTTTCGGGGATGTAGACGCACTCGACTTCATGCGCCCGCTCGACATTGTCGCCGCTCGGCAGCCGCAGCAGCCATTTGCGGGTGCCGTCGTTGGAGATCTGCTCGGCCACGACTTCGGGCCGGTCGACGGTGAAATGTTGCGCGAGCTCGGCACGAATGCCCTTCGAGACCGACGTCATCTCTTCGAAATTCTGGGCGCCACGGAAATACATCCAGTGCCACAGCTGCTGCACGCGCATCTTGCGCTGCGCCGGTGCAACGCCGATCTCGCCGAGGCGATCGGCAAGCTCGGTGCGCGACAGGCCGATCAGCGAGGGCCTCGCCGGCGGCACATAGGTCTCGAGCGGAGTCTTCTCCACCAGTGTTGCGTTGTGCGGCTCGGTCGTCGGTTGCATGGAATGGCCTGATTTAGGTGGTCGTTCTGGGATGGTCCAAAGGACTAAACCCGGAACCTCGAGATTCCGAGTTCGATGCTACGCATCGCCCCGGAATGACGGGAGAAAATCTGGAACGCGCCCTATATAGCAACCGGAACGGCCGATTGCGACCTTATCGACCGCAGGCTTAACGCCTGCAATCCTGCGCGATCTTGTCAAGCGCCTGGGCAAGGCCCTTCAGCGAAAAGGTGTCGGTGGTCTCGGTCCCCTTGGACGACATGCCCTTGACCACGAGATCGGCGGATTTGCGCATGGCCTCGACCATCCGCTCTTCCTCGGCCGCGTTCTTGATCCAGAGACCGTCGCCCTGCGAGTACATGGCGAAAGCGGCGCCGCCCACCTCGACCGAGGATTCAGAGCCCGGCTTCAGCGCATAGCCGATCATGACCGAGACTTCGTTGTTGACCTTCTCCGCCGGGCGGGTGGAGACGAAGGCATAGGCAGGATCGCGCGGCCGATTCGGCGGGTTGGTCTTCGACGACGACGGCTTGGCCAGCGCGAAGCAGACCTTTTTGCCGTTGGGCGCGGCCGAATAGGCGCCCCAGGTGCCGAACTGACCGATCAGGGTTGGCTCCGCGCCGCCGGCAACCGCCGCGTGCGGGGCCGCCGGCTTGCTCTCGGGCTTTGCAGCCGTCTTTCCGGTCGTATTGGCCGCCGGCGCGGCCGGTTTCGGCGCGGCCTCTTTCGGTGCAGTCTTGGGCGCAGGCTGCGCCGTCTGCGCCCGCGCGGAATCGATGATTCCACAGGCCGCCACGCCCGTCATCAAAGCTAAAATCAGCACCCGCCACATGCTGGAGTGGTTCCCTCAATATTGTGACTGGAAGATGGCCCGGTCGCGCATTGTCCCCGGGGCAGGGATAGCCGGGAAAGTCCAATTTGGGAAGGCAGTTAGCGAAGGTCGCGGCGACTAGGCCCTGGATCGCGCCGCGCGTTGCTCCGCCCATTGCGCATCGGTCCAGCGCAACAAATCCTCGACGCCGGAGCTGCGCAAATGCGCGCCACCGTCGATCACCACCATCTCGCCGTTGATGTAGCCGGCACGGTCGGAGACTAGGAAGCTGGCGAGGTCGGCAAGCTCGGGGTGCTCGCCGGCTCGTCCCATCGGGTTGCGCGCGGCCCACCCTTCGTCGCGACCCTCGGGGCGGAGCTGGCCCGAGGCGCCGGCGGTCGGGAACGGTCCCGGCGCGATCGCGACGGTGCGGATTCCCTTCGGGCCCCATTCCACGGCGAGACTTTTGGTCATCGCCAACACGGCCGACTTCGCCATCGCCGACGGCACGGTGAAGGCGCGACCGGTGATGGTCGAGGTCGAGAGGATCGAGAGCACGACGCCGCCATGCTTGCCGTCGATCCAGCGCTTGCCGGCGGCAAGCGTGCAATACATCGCACCATGCAGGGTCGGCGCGAGAATCGCATCCGCGGCGCGGAATGAGAGATGCTCACTCTGCGCGATGAAAGTCGCAGCCGCATTGTTGACGAGAATATCGAGCGGCGCCCCGCGCCAGATCGCGTCCATCATGCTCTCGACGGCGGTGCCGTCTCGGATATCGCAGGCGATCGTGGTGACCTTGCCGCCGTTCTCTTCGCGCATCTTGCTCGCCGCCGCCTCGAGCCGATCGAGCTTGCGGCCGCAGATCACGAGCTCGGCGCCGAGCGCGAGGAAACGGTGCGCCATTGCAGCACCGAGGCCCGAACCGCCGCCGGTGACGAGGATGCGCTTGTCCTTGAGCAGGCCTGTTTCAAACATGGTTTGAATCCTTCTTGTTTCGTCGTTGCGCGCGCAGCGGGAAACCGTACCGCGGAAATAGGCTTCGCTACGCTCCCAATGACGGGAGGATAGGCTCCTGCGTTCCAACTGACAAAGAAACCGGATTGTCGCCCGCACCTAAATCCGGCAGAAACGGGCAAACTATAAATCCACTCGAAACGCCCAGTACTTCACTTCTCAAGAAGGTGCCGCCATGAAAGCCATCCTCTGCTCGCAATATTGCCAGCCCGACGATCTCGTTCTGGCCGACGTGCCGGATCCGGTGGCCGGTCCCGGCGAAGCCGTGATCGCGATCAAGGCTGCGGCGCTGAACTTCTTCGACATCCTGATGATTCAAGGCAAGTACCAGATCAAGCCGCCATTCCCGTTCTCGCCGGCCGCCGAAGTGGCTGGGGTGATCGAGAGCATCGGTCCCGGCGTGACTGATCTGAAGATCGGCGATCGCGTCGTCGCCTCCTGCGGCCACAACGGCGCGCGCGAAAAGATCGCGCTGCCGGCGGCATCGATCGTGAAGATCCCCGACAATCTCGATTATGACCGCGCGGCCGGCATCATCATCATCTACGGCACCGCGCTGCATGCGCTGGAAGATCGCGCGAGCCCGAAGCCGGGCGAGACGCTCGCGGTGCTCGGCGCCGCCGGCGGCACCGGACTTGCCGCGTGCGAGCTCGGCAAGCTGATGGGCCTGAAGGTGATCGCCTGCGCCTCGTCGGACGAGAAGCTCGAATTCGCGAAGGCGCACGGCGCAGAACTCGCGCTCAATTACGGCAAGGAAGATTTGAAGGAAGGCCTGCGAAAGCTTACGGGCGGCAAGGGCGTCGACATCATCTTCGATCCGGTTGGTGGCACCTATGCCGAGCAGGCCCTGCGCTCGATTGCCTGGGAAGGCCGCTTCCTCGTGATCGGCTTCGCCGCCGGCGACATTCCGAAGATGCCGCTGAACCTCGCGCTGCTGAAGGGCTGCGATATCCGCGGCGTGTTCTGGGGCGCCTGGACCCGGCTCAACCCGGAAAAGAACCGCGCCAATCTCGAGAAGCTCGTGAAGTGGACAGCGGAAGGAAAGATCTCCTCGCATGTCGATCGCGTCTTCCCGCTGGCGCAGACGGCGGATGCGCTCAAGGTGCTCGCCGGACGCCAGGCGATGGGCAAAGTGATCCTGCATCCGTGAGGCTATGCGGCACGACGTGTGTCGGTACGGCCGCTCGCCACGAGCTCAACTGTCATCGCCCGGCTTGACCGGGCGACCAGTACTCCGAGACGTCAGTCATTGAATCGAGAAGCCGCGGCGTACTGGTTTCCCGCCTTCGCGGGGAATGACCGCGAGCGCGGGACAGGCAGTGTCCGCGCCGCCGCCGGGTCAATCCCCGTCAACCATTGTCGACAAAATTGCGGGGCATTCCTCCGCCTCGCCTCAATCAAACCCAAATATCTCCCGATTCGCGCAAGCCGCCGACGTTTTTTGGGCTGATTCAGACGGCGATTTACCGGCTCCAGTTTGCGGGGCATTTCTGGACAACAACAAAAAGACTGAAGCCGGGATGCCCCAGCGTTGCGTTAGTAGTGGGGAGCATCACCATGGAGACGACGGCGTACCGCCCGTCCAGGGAATCGAGATCGTTCGATTCCGATCAAGCTGCATCACATCCGGCCGTCGCGTCCTATATCCGTGCGCGCGCCGCGCGGCTCGATCTGTCACCGGAAGATCCAATTCCACTGTTCCTGTCCGATCCGCTCGGTGTGCCGGAGTCAGGCGAATATACGGCGCGGGCGTTGGGTCCCCGGCTCAGAATTGTCCCGCGTGTTCTCGCGGCGGTTCTCATCGCATCCACGCTGGCCGTTGCGGCCGCGCTGTATCAGCCCAGTCTCCGCAATCTCTTCGCCGCCGACGCTGCCGGCCCGACGGGTGCCGAGCTGGACCAGGCCATGGCGTCGGCCAACGTGCCGGACAGGCCTCAGACCGCGTACAAGGACCCGGCGCGCTTGAGCAACACAAGGCTGGCGAGCGCTGACGCGCAGGATCTCCCCGCAGCCTCAGCTCCGAGCCGCGAAGCGATTGCGACTGCCTATCAAACCGCGCTGCAAGCCCAGGCGCCCGGGCCAGTCGCGGCGCCGCTTGCGCCCCCACCGCCCGCTAAGACGCTCGATGCCGACACACTGGCTGGGCTGATGGCGCGCGCGAACGGTCTGTTGGCGGTCGGCGACATTGCCGCGGCGCGCCTGCTGCTCGAACGGGCCGCCAATGCACAGGATGCAACGGCTGCATTTCTGCTCGCGCAAACCTATGACCCGGCGGTGCTGGGCACGAGCGACGCGCGGCGCGTTGCTGCCGACGCGACCGCCGCGCGCGACTGGTACCAAAAGGCCGCAGGCCTTGGATCGGCGGAGGCGCGGCAACGCCTCGCCCAGCTTCAGAACTAGAACTCTTTAGGGGATATCATGCGTAATGCTTTGAGAATGGCGCTTGCCGCCATCATGATGATCTATGCCTTCGCGGCACGCGCGGAGCAGACCGAATATGATCCGGCCAAGGTCTCTGACAGCCTGAAAGCCATCTTCCAGTTCGGTTCGACCTCGACCAAGCAGTCGCTGAACGCCAACACCGTGACGTTGATCACCGGCACGATCGGCGGCACCTATGTGCAATTCGGCGCCGACCTCGCCTCCGTGCTCGACGACGGCAACAGGATTCGTGTGTTGCCAATCGTCGGCCGAGGTTCGGTGCAGAGCGTTGCCGACATCCTGTTCCTGCAAGGCGTCGATCTCGGAATCGTCCGCGCGGATACGCTCGACTATCTCGAGCGCAAAGGTTTTGCCAAGGACATCAAGAAGCAATTCACCTATGTGACGAAGCTCTACAACGAAGAGATGCAGGTGATCGCGCCAAAATCGGTCGCGACACTCAAGGATCTGGAAGGCAAAACTGTAAGCGTCGATCTGCCCAACGGCGGCACCTTCGTCACCGCGCTCACCGTGTTCGAGCGGCTCGGGATCAAGGCGAAATTCGTTTATGTCGAGCAGCGCATCGCGATGGAGAAACTGAAGGCCGGCGAGATCGACGCCGTCATCGTGGTCGGCGGCAAACCGTACAAGTCCGTTTCGACCTTCGGCAATGACGGCCGCTTCCACCTTGCGACCGTGGATTATGCAAAGCCCCTCCAGAGCGACTATCTGCCGGCGACGCTGACCGCCAAGGACTATCCGAACCTGGTCAAGGAGGGCGAGAGCGTGGACACCATCGCGGTGCCGGCCGTGCTCGCGGCCTACAACTGGGCGCCCAACACCGAGCGCTACCGCAAGCTTGCACTGTACGTGGACGCGTTCTTCACGAAATTCCCGACGCTGCAGAACCCGCCCTTCCATCCAAAGTGGAAGGAGGTCTCGCTCGCGGCGCCCCTGGCGGGCTGGAACAGATTGCCGGTGGCGCAGCAATGGCTCGACCGCCACGGCGTCGAACCGGTGACGCGGCAACGCTTCGAGGCGTTCCTGCGACAGAGCCCCTCGGCCGCAAAAGTGTCCGACGCGGACAAGGAAACGCTGTTCAAGCAATTCCAGGCGTGGGACGCCGAAAAGGCCCAGGCCCAGGCGCAGGCGGAGAAGAAGTAGCGAGCAGTCATCCACACATACAGCTGTCATCGCCCGCGAAGGCGGCGATCCAGCATTCCGAGACGGTTATGGTTCAATCGGAAGGCCGCGGCGTGCTGGATTCCGCACCATCGCGAGGAATGACAGCGGAGTATGCGGCGACAGCTATTGCGCGGCTTCCGGCTCCACCTCATCCACCCCGCGCTTCAGCGCGGCGCGGGCGGCTTCGCGATGCTCGTTCGTGATGTGGCTGGCAACCATGCGGATCGCGGTGGCGAGTACGGCGGCGTCATCGGTGAAGCCGAGGATCGGCATCACGTCGGGAACGAAATCAAACGGCAGGATGAAATAGGCGATCGCCCCGAGCAGCGAGGCCTGGACATGGCGTGGCGTCTGGCGGTCGAACGCGCAGTAATAGGCCGCGAGCAGATCCTCCGCGAACGGCAGATGCGCGGCGACACGCTTCAGCTTGCGCCAGAAGCGGCGGCGCACGCTCTCACGATCTTCCGCGAGCCGGTCGGCGGGCTCGAAACCGACGCTGTGTTCGGCAGCCATGTTCGACAAACTCCCCGTTCCAGCCTGGGTGGCAGATCGCCGCATCCCGTGCTGATCACAAGATGGGGACGCGGCCTTCCCCTGCAAGACGTCAGCCTGGTGTCAGCTTGGCGATGGCGTTCATCGCCTTGGCGAGCTCGATGTCGAGCGCGGTGACGCCGCCGGCGTCATGGGTCGACAGCACCACCTCCACCGTTTTGTAGACATTGCGCCATTCGGGGTGGTGGTCCATCTTCTCGGCGACCAGTGCCGCGCGGGTCATGAAGCCGAACGCCTCGTTGAAATCCTTGAAGACAAAGGTTTTCCCGATCGCCTCGCGTCCTTGAGCCTCGGTCCAGCCAGGTAGTTCGCCCAGCGCCTGCCTGCGTGCCTCCGCCGAGAGCCGTTCTGTCATCCTCGCCTCCGTCCTTTCAGGGGAACTTTACCCTAACACCGCACTGACGCCCCGGGTTCATACGGGATTGGACCCCATCCGCTAACCATGACGGAGATGTAACCCTGCCGGACAAGAAATTTGCTACACTTGCAGGCGTAAACCGCCGGCCAAGATGAAACTGAGCCTCAAGCGAATGTTCGGGAGATCGATGACCGGGGGATTGGACCTGGCCGAAGCGCCCACCCCGCCCTCGCCGCGATCATCGGCGCGGAAGACGGCGCTCGTGACTCTCGCGCTGGTGCTCGCGATCGTTGGCGCGCTCGCCGGCGGCTATTACTTTGCCATGCGGCCGGTGACGCTGAAGATCGCGGTCGGCCCCGCCAACAGCGATGACGTCAAGGTCGTGCAGGCACTGACCCAGGCCTTCGCGCAGCATAAGAGTTCTGTGCGGTTGCGCCCGATCCAGACCGACGGCGCCACCGCCAGCGCCAATCTGCTCGCGGAAGGCAAGGCCGATCTTGCCATTGTGCGCGGCGACGTCGACGTACCGAAGAACGCGCAAGCGGTTGCGACCCTGCGCAAGAACGTCGTGGCGCTATGGTCCGTGTCCGGCAAGGGCAAGAAGAAGGGCGCGAAGATCACCAAGATCGCGCAGCTCGCCGGACATCGGGTCGGCGTGGTCGGCCGCACCCAGGCCAACGTCAATTTGCTCAAGGTGATCCTGCAGCAATACGGTGTCGATCCCGCCAAGGTCGAGATCGTGCAATACCCGGCAACCGAAGCCGTCGAAGCGATCAAGGCGCAGAGGGCTGATGCCTATCTCGCGGCCGGTCCCGTCAACAGCAAGATCACGGCGGAGGCGATCGCCGCTTCCACCAAGGATTTCGGCACGCCGACCTTTCTCGCGATCGATTCCGCGGATGCGATCGCCCAGAACCATCCGGTCTATGAAGCGGCCGAGATTCCCGCGGGCACTTACGGCGGCTCGCCCGATCGTCCCGATGACGAGGTCAAGACCATCAGCTTCTCGCACCACATCGTGGCGCGCAAAGCAGTGTCCGAAACCACCATCGCGGCGTTCACGCGCCAGCTTTTCTCCGTACGCCAGCAATTGGTGACGGAATTCCCGCTGGCGGCGAAGATCGAAACGCCCGACACCGACAAGGATGCGGTGATTCCCGTGCATCCCGGCGCCGCCGCTTTCGTCGACGGCGAAGAAAAGACCTTCCTCGACAGATACAGCGATTACATCTGGTGGACCCTGATGGCGCTCTCGGCCATGGGCTCGATCGGCGCCTGGTTTGCGGGCTATCTGAAGAAGGACGAGCGCGACAACAACAGCCATCTGCGCGAGCGGCTGCTCGACATGATCACCGCCGCTCGAAAGAGCGAAACGACCGAAGATCTCGATCAGATGCAGACCGAGGCCGACGAGATCCTGCGCGATACGCTGCGCTGCTACGACCACGGCGCGATCGAGGAAGGTGCGCTCACCGCCTTCAACATCGCGCTCGACCAGTTCCATGCGGCGGTTGCCGACCGCAAGGCGGTGCTGTTCAGCCTGCCGCAGAACCTGCAGCGCGCCGGTGCCCAATTCCGGGCCGCTGGCAACGCGTAAGCGCTCGCGCGTTATCGCCGCGTCACATTGTCTCAATATAGCGTCTGCTTCACCATGGCGACCGCCCTGGGCGATCGCCTCACGCGATATCGAGACCGTCTTCATGAACATCAAATTCTCCCGCCGCCGTTTCCTGACGACCAGCGCCGGCGCGCTCGGCGCGGTCGCAATGCCCCATCTCTCCCGCGCGGCCGACCGGCCGGCGGTGACCCATGGCGTGCAGTCGGGCGACGTCACCGTCGACAGCGGCGTGGTCTGGGCGCGCACCGACCGGCCCGCACAGATGCTGGTCGAGGTGGCGACGACGGAGTCGTTCAGGGATGCCCGCGCGCTGCCGCCGATCGCGGCGCTGCCCGACAGCGACTTCACCGCGAAGATGCTGATCGAAAACCTGCCGGGCGGACAGGACATTTTTTATCGCGTCCGCTTCCGCGATCTTTCGCACACCGCGGTGGAGGGCGAGCCGGTGACCGGCCGCTTCCGCACCGCACCCGCCGACCGTCGCGACGTCAGCTTCGTCTGGGGCGGCGACGTCGCAGGACAAGGCTGGGGCATCAACCCTGATGACGGCGGCATGTTCACCTTCTCGGCGATGCGCAAGCACCGTCCGGATTTCTTCCTGCACTCCGGTGACACCATCTATGCCGACGGCCCTATCCAGTCCGAGGTGAAGCTCGCGGACGGCAAGATCTGGAAGAACGTCACGATTCCCGAGAAGGCCAAGGTCGCCGAGACGCTGGACGAGTACCGCGCCGCGCACAAATACAATTTCACCGACGACAATCTTCGCGCCTTCAATGCCGAAGTGCCGATCTTCGTGCAGTGGGACGACCATGAGGTGACCAACAACTGGTCGCTGTCGAAGGAGCTGCCGGCGACCTACAAGGAGCGCGACATCGCACTGCTTGCGGCCCGCGCAAGCCGTGCCTTCCACGAGATGTATCCGATGCGCGAGAGCATCGTCGAGCCCGGCCGCGTCTATCGCCAGATCTCCTATGGTCCCCATCTCGACGTGTTCGTGCTCGACGAGCGCAGCTATCGCGGCCCGAACGGCCCCAACCTCGAAACCGTTTACGACCCGGCCAGCTATTTCCTCGGCCCGGACCAGATCGCCTGGCTCAAGCGCGGCCTGTTGAATTCTCGCGCGACCTGGAAAGTGATCGCCTCCGACATGCCGCTCAGCCTCGTCGTGTCAGACACGCCGAAGGGGGGATCGGAAGCCATTGCGCAGGGCGACGGCCCGGTGCGCGGCCGCGAGTTCGAGATCGCCGACATCCTGCGTTTCATCAAGATGGCGCCGGTCAGCAACACCGTGTGGCTCACGGGGGACGTGCATTACGCGGCCGCGCATTATTACGATCCGAACAAGGCGCAATTCCAGGATTTCGAGCCGTTCTGGGAGTTCGTGTCGGGCCCGCTTCACGCGGGCACATTCGGTCCGAACGCGCTCGACAATACGTTTGGGCCGGAGGTGCGTTTCGTCAAGGCGCCCGGGAAAGACAACCAGAACCTGCCGCCATCCGCCGGCATGCAGTTCTTCGGTCACGTCAAGATCGACGGCGCTTCCGGCCAGATGACGGTGACCTTGCGCGACCGCGCCGACGTCGCGCTGTGGTCAACCACGCTCGATCCGAAGCCGGCCTGACGCCGTATCGCTAGTTCGCCGCGCGGACCTGGAGCGCCGCCTCCAGCGCGTCGCTCGAACACGGCTTCTGCAATCGCGGCTGGCCGGCGAATTCGGGCGGGATGCGCGCGTCAGCGCCGTAGCCGGTGACGAACACAAAGGGAATTTTCAGCGCCGCGAGCCGTTCGGCGACCGCAAAGCTGTTCTCGCGACTCAAACCGACGTCGAGCAAGGCGAATTCGGGGGCGTGCGCCGCGATTGCGGTCAGCGCCTGCGCCACTGAACCTACCGTGCGGACGCTCTTCACGCCAAATCCGAGCAGGCGATCTTCGAAGTCGATCGCGATGATCGGATCGTCCTCGACAATGAGCACATCGGCGGGACAGTTTGAACCATCGGAAACAGCGGGTGCCATCATCGTAACTTGGAGCATGAGGTTTCTCTGACTGGGATACCGCGTCACGACGCCTGTACCCGGCGCGGAGGTTCCCGGAACGAAACCACCACATCACAGTTGTTAGGTCTGTCTACTTGTGCACACAGGACCTCGTCGGAACTCGCTAAATGTGGAGGCGGATGGGAGTTTAAGATGGACGCGCGGACCAGCAACGCCACCGAGATCGATAGCCGGCCGACCAACAATCTGCTGCGGCGCTTGAGCCCGGCCGACTTCGCCCTGCTTGCGCCGCATGTCATGCTCGAAAGCGCCGCAGCGAATGAGCTGCTCTACAACCCCGGCGACGACGTCCAGGTCGTCCACTTCCCCTGCGGACCGTCGCTTGCAACCTTCCTCGTTCCCAATGAGGACGGCCGCGATGTCGAGACCATCCTGGTCGGCCGCGAAGGCGCGGTGGGCGGCATCGTCAGCGAGGGTTATCTGCCGGCCTATACCCGGATCTGCGTGAAATTCGGCGGGCCGTTTGCGCGAATTCACGTCAGCAAGCTGGAGGCCGCCAAGCAGCGCTCGCCCTCGTTGCGCCATGTCTTCGCTCGTTACGCCGACTGCATGCTGGCTCAGATCTTCCAGTCCACCGCCTGCAACGCCATTCACTCGATCGAGCAGCGCACCGCCAAATGGATGCTGGCCGCTATGGAGCGGACCGGCGACGAGAGCAGCGTGCCTCTGACGCACGAGCAACTCGCGACACTGCTCGGCGTCGGCCGCAGCTATGCCAGCCGCGTGCTCCAGTCGTTCAAGGCGGAGGGCGTGCTCGACACGCGACGCGGATCGATCCTGGTCCGCAACCGCGAGGGCCTGCGCCTGCGCTCCTGCCTGTGCAACGAGGCCGTGAAGATGCACTTCGAGGAGGTGCTGCGCGGCGTCTATCCGACCGACGAGAGGCAGGCCGGCTAGCCGCCTGACTCGCTCCTCTTCGGGGATAAGAAGCGGCCGCACTATCCCGCCGCGGGGGAACCTGGGCTAATGTCCCCGCATGAGCGGGGCTTTCCTTCACACTCTCTTCGACATCGCGGCGTGGCTGGCTGCGGCCGTGGCGCTCTACGGGCTGTCGCGACAGGGCTTGCGGTTTCCGGCGCAATCCTTTGAGCGGTCCTACCTCGCCGCTTTGGTGTTCGGCGCGGGGCTCGGCGCCTATCTGTTCGGCTCCGCCAATCTGTGGCTGTCGGGCCAGAGCGGCATCGCGCGCTCCGTGGAAGGAGCGCTGGTCGGCGGCATCTTGGCGATCGAGCTCTACAAATGGTCCGCAGGGATCACGGTCCGAACCGGCGCCCGTTTTGCGCTGCCGCTGGCGCTCGGCATCGCGATCGGCCGGCTCGGCTGCTTTTTCGCGGGCCTCGACGATTTCACCTACGGCACGCCGACGGCATGGCCCTGGGGCCATGATTTCGGCGACGGCATCCCGCGCCATCCCGTGCAGCTCTACGAAAGCGCCGCGATGGGGGTGTTCGCGCTGCTCTACGTGGTGGCGGTCTTGAACCGGAGCGCGTTTGTGATCACCAATGGTTTCTACCTCGTCCTCGTCTACTATGGAGCACAGCGCTTCCTGTGGGAATTCCTCAAGCCCTACGGCACGCTGATCGGCCCCTTCACGCTGTTTCACCTGCTGTCGCTGTCCATCCTGCTCTACGCCGTCGTCATGCTGGCGAGGGCGCCCAATGCGAGACCCATGCATGAACGCGCCGTTGCGTAAGTCGCGTCCCTATATCTTCTGGGGCCAGACCCAATCTCTCTGCGAGACCTGCCTGAAGCTGGTGCCGGCCAAGATCCAGATCCTCGACAACGAGGTTTGGTACGAGAAGCGCTGCAAGGAGCATGGCGTCCAGTCCACGCTCGTGTCGACGGACGCCGCGTATTGGCGCCTGTGCAAGGATTTCATCAAGCCGGGCGACCGGCCGCTGGCCTTTCAACGGCATACCGAATTCGGCTGCCCCTATGATTGCGGCCTGTGCCCCGACCACGAGCAGCATTCCTGCCTCGCGCTGATCGAGATCACCGAGCATTGCAATCTGACCTGCCCGGTGTGCTTTGCCGATTCCTCGCCGGCGCGGACCAGCTTCACGCCGCTGGCCAAGGTCGAGCGAATGCTGGACGCGCTGGTCGCGAGCGAGGGCGAGCCTGATTTGGTGCAGATCTCCGGCGGCGAGCCGACGCTGCATCCCGACTTCTTCGCGATCCTCGATGCGGTGCGCGCCCGCCCGATCCGCCATGTCATGATCAACACCAACGGCCTGCGTATCGCCCGCGAAAAGGATTTCGTGGCGCGGCTCGCCGAGAACAAGCGCGGGCTCGAGGTCTATCTCCAGTTCGACTCGCTCGAACGCGACGCTTTGATCAATCTGCGCGGCGCGGATTTGCGCAAGATCCGTCAGCAGGCGCTGGAGAATCTCGAGCATTACGGCGTATCGACCACGCTGGTGGCGACCATCAAGCGCGGTGTCAACGATGCCGAGATCGGCGACATCGTCCGCCACGCGCTGACCTGGAAGTGCGTTCGCGGCGTCACGCTGCAGCCGGTGCAGGACGCCGGCCGCAACGAAAATTTCGACAAGAACACCGATCGCATCATGCTGTCGGAGATCCGCAAGCGCGTGGTCGAAACCGGCGTGTTCGGCGACAAGGACATGATCCCGCTGCCCTGCAATCCCGAAAGCATCTCGATCGGTTACGGCCTGCGCAACGGCAAGAAAGTGCTGCCGCTGACCTCGCTGATCCCGCAGGAGCAACTCGTCGCATTGTTGCCCAATACGATAAGCCCGGAGAAGCATCCGGCGCTGAGGGAGAAATTCATCGATCTGTTCTCGCTGTCCTCGGGACCGCTGAACACGAGCGAGCGCGTCTGCGAATTGCTGTGCTGCCTGCCGAGCTTCGAGGTGCCGCAGGGAATCACGTACGAGAACGTATTCCGCGTCACCATCGTGCAGTTTCTCGATCGCTTCAATTTCTGCGTCGGCAACGTCAAGCGCAGCTGCATCCATTTCGTCACCGAGAACGGCGCGATCATCCCGTTCGACACCTACAATCTGTTCTACCGAAACGGAAAGATCGACGGCATCCGCGCCGAACTGGCGGCGCAGTCAACCGCAGGAGTCCTGCAGGCATGAGCATCAGCGACACGCCGCCGCCAGCCCCTCCGGGACCGCCTCCTGCCCCGCCGAACAAGCGCGGCGGCTGCCTGACCGCGATCATGGCGATCTTCGGGATCCTCATGCTGCTACCCGGTGCCTGCGCATTGCTGTTCGGCGGAATGTCGGTGATCGAGGGCGGCCGGATGGGTTCCGACGTGGCACCGCTGGTGTTCGTAGGCCTGGTCGTGGGGCTGGGCGGGGTCGCCCTGATCTGGGCCGCGATCAAGGGCCGGCGCGGCTGAGCCCGGCTTTTCGCCTAACCCCCGGGAATTCCCGGACAAAATTCAATCAACCAACGGCCAAAGAACACATTGTTTTTTGGCGGTTTTTGCCTATATTGCGCCGCAACGCGTAGGGTGCCCGGTCGATATGCCGGGCTTTCCCTTTTGGGCGGAAAGCGCCCCGTTTCCAGTCTTCAAGCGTTGTTTCGAGAAGAGGTCCCGGTCTGACCGGCGAGATCGCGCTTAACCCATTGTCCGACCGCAAAGAAGCCCACTCATGAATCTTCGCAACATCGCCATCATCGCCCACGTCGACCACGGCAAGACGACCCTGGTCGACCGCCTCCTCCAGCAATCCGGCACCTATCGCGAGAACCAGAAGGTGACTGAGCGCGCCATGGACTCCAACGATCTGGAGCGCGAGCGCGGCATCACCATTCTGGCCAAGGCGGCCTCGGTGCAGTGGAAGGACACCCGCATCAACATCGTCGATACCCCAGGCCACGCCGATTTCGGCGGCGAGGTCGAGCGCATCCTCAACATGGTGGACGGCGCGCTGGTGCTGGTCGACGCCGCCGAGGGGCCGCTGCCGCAGACCAAATTCGTGGTCTCCAAGGCGCTCAAGGTCGGTTTGAAGCCGATCGTCGTGATCAACAAGGTTGACCGTCCCGACGCGCGGGCAACCGAAGTCATCAACGAGGTGTTCGACCTGTTCGCGGCGCTCGACGCCAGCGAGGAGCAGCTCGACTTCCCGATCCTCTACGGGTCGGCCAAGCAAGGCTGGATGGCCGAGAGCCCGGACGGGTCGCAGGAAGCCGGCATGCAGCCGCTGTTCGACCTGATCGTGCGCCATGTCGCGCCGCCGGCCGTCGAGGAAGGCCCGTTCCGCATGATCGGCACCATTCTGGAAGCCAACCCCTATCTCGGCCGCATCATCACCGGCCGTATTTCCTCAGGCTCGATCAAGCCGAACCAGGCCGTGAAGGTGCTGGGCGCCGACGGCAAGACGATCGAGCAGGGCCGCATCACCAAGATCCTCGCCTTCCGCGGCATCGAGCGCACTCCTCTCGACGAAGCCGAGGCAGGCGACATCGTCGCCATCGCCGGCCTGACCAAGGGCACCGTCGCCGACACCTTCTGCGATCCGTCGGTCGACACCCCGCTGGTGGCGCAGCCGATCGACCCCCCGACCGTGTCGATGTCCTTCATCGTCAACAACTCGCCGCTCGCCGGCACCGAAGGCGACAAGGTCACCAGCCGCATGATCCGCGACCGCCTGCTGCGCGAGTCCGAGGGCAACGTTGCGCTGCGGGTCGTCGAAGCCTCCGACAAGGACGCGATGGAAGTTTCAGGCCGTGGCGAATTGCAGCTCGCGATCCTGATCGAGACCATGCGCCGCGAGGGCTTCGAGCTTTCGGTGTCGCGTCCGCGTGTCGTATTTCAGAAGGACGAGGCCACCGGCGCCACCCTCGAGCCGATCGAGGAAGTCGTCATCGACGTCGACGAGGAGCATTCCGGTGTCGTCGTGCAGAAGATGAGCGAGCGCAAGTCCGAGCTGATCGAGATGAAGCCGTCCGGCGGCAACCGTCTGCGGCTGGTGTTCTACGCGCCGACCCGCGGCCTGATCGGCTACCAGGGCGAGCTGCTCACCGATACCCGCGGCACCGCGATCATGAACCGTCTGTTCCACGGCTACGCGCCGTACAAGGGCGAGATCCAGGGCCGCCGCAACGGCGTGCTGATCTCCAACGACCAGGGCGAAGCGGTGGCTTACGCCATGTTCAAGCTGGAAGATCGCGGCCCGATGATGATCGAGCCGGGCTGGAAGGTCTACAAGGGCATGATCGTCGGCGAGCATACCCGCGACAACGACCTCGAGATCAACGTGCTCAAGGGCAAGCAGCTCACCAACATCCGAACCACGTCGAAGGACGAAGCGGTGCGCCTGACCCCGCCGATCCGCATGACGCTGGAAAAGGCGCTGGCCTATATCGAGGACGACGAGCTGGTGGAGATCACGCCGAAGTCGATCCGCCTGCGCAAGCGGCACCTCGACCCGAACGAGCGCAAGCGCGCGGAAAAATCCAAGGAAGCGGTGGCTTAAGGCCACTCGGACACACGACGAATGCGTCATGGCCGGGCTTGTCCCGGCCATCCACGTCTTCGATACTGGTGTCAATGACGTGGATGCCCGGGACAAGCCCGGGCATGACGATGAAATTGACCGCTATGTCCCTCCCCTCCTCCGTCGACGTCGCGATCATCGGTGCGGGCGCCGCCGGTCTCGGCGCGGCGCATGCGCTGGCAGGCTCCGGCCTCTCCGTGATCGTGCTCGAGGCGCGTAACCGGCTCGGTGGCCGGGCCTGGACGGTGCAGGCCTCGCCCGAAGTCACCTTCGACGTCGGCTGCGGTTGGCTGCATTCGGCGGACAACAACTCCTTCGTCGCGATTGCAAAGCAGCTCGATTTCGAGGTCAACAAGGACCTCCCGCCCTGGCGCGAGCGCGCCTATGGCGACGCGTTTCCGAAAGCCGAGCGCGATGATTTCATGCACGCCATGGACGCCTTCTATCAGCGGCTGTGGGAGACCGCCCAGAAGGGCCAGGATGTCCCCGCGAGCTTCAGCCTGGAGCCCGGCAATCGCTGGAATCCCATGATCGACGCGATCTCGACCTACATCAACGGCTGCGAACTGAAGGACATGTCGACGCTGGACTGGGACGCGTATGAGGACAGCGACCTCAACTGGCGCGTCCGCCGCGGCTACGGCGCGCTGATCGCGGCCTATGGCGCGCCATGCCCGGTGGCGCTGAACTGCAACGTCACGCTGATCGATCATTCCGACCAGCGCATCCGCATCGAGACATCGCAGGGCACGCTGACCGCGGACAAGGTGATCGTCACCGTGCCGACCAATCTGATCGCCAATGAGGCGATCCGCTTCTCGCCACCTCTCCCCGCCAAGGTCGACGCCGCGGCCGGCCTGCCGCTCGGTGTCGATGACAAGGTGACGCTGGCGCTCGACGATGCCGAAGCCTTCCCGAAGGAAGGTAATTTGCGCGGCGCCACGATGCGCACTGACATGGGCACCTATCATATCCGCCCGTTCGGCCAGCCCTGCATCGAAGGCTTTTTCGGCGGCAGCTTTGCACGCGAACTGGAAGACGCGGGCGACGGCGCCATTGCCGCCCAAAGCATCGAGGAGATCGCAGGCTTCCTCGGCAACGACATCAGGCGAAAGCTGAAGCCGCTCTACGAGTCGCGCTGGGCCCACGACCCCTTCGCGAGAGGCTCCTACTCGCACGCCCTGCCCGGCCACGCCGGTGACCGCGCCGTGCTGGCGGCACCGACCGATGGGCGGCTGTTCTTTGCGGGAGAAGCGACGTCGCCGAACTTTTTCTCGACGGCGCATGGGGCGCGGGACTCAGGGGAGCGGGCGGCGAGGGAAGTGCTGGGGACGGCGACGTCCTAGCGACTTGGCTTGACGGAACATACCATGAACAACTATGCTTTCTGGGAAGAATCAAGGACAACTTGCCAATTCTTGTCCCAGCGAAAGTTCGCATATGACCCGCTCGCCCCACTCGGTCGAATTCGAAGCCCTTCGGCTGAAAACGGGGTTGTCGCGCTCCGAAGCTGCCAATCTCCTGGGCGTTACAGAGCGCACTGTCATTCGATATGAGAACGGTGACTCACGACCGTCCCCGATTGCTATCAAATGGCTCCAAGAGCATTTGGCCCGATTACCCGAGAAGCGCCTCAAGCCCGCCGCTTTCCGATTTATCGATTTATTTGCTGGTATCGGGGGTCTGAGAATTGGCTTCGATGCCATCGGCGGACAGTGCGTTTTCACGTCCGAGTGGGATAAGTATTCGCAAGCTACCTATCGCGAGAACTTCGGGAACGACCACCCCATTGCCGGGGACATCAGGGAATACTCGAAAGATCCTTCAATGATCCCTGCGCATGATGTTCTTCTTGCAGGCTTTCCGTGCCAGCCTTTTTCGATTGCAGGTGTCTCGAAGAAGAACGCGCTCGGGCGACCTCACGGATTTCTCTGCGACACGCAAGGCACGTTGTTTTTCGATCTCGCGCAAATTATCGCACATCATCAACCCTCTGCATTCCTGCTGGAGAATGTGAAAAACCTCCAGCGACATGACAAGGGACGGACATTCGCGACCATCATCAACGTTCTACGCAACGAGCTTGGTTACGAGATTCATCATCGCGTCATCAATTCGGCGCCCTGGGTCCCACAAAAGCGCGAGCGAATTTTCATCGTAGGATTCAAGAAGGAAAGTAGCTTCGATTTCGACCGCCTTGTTGTTCCGGAGAATAGCCCGAAGCTTGGATCAATTCTGGATTCGCACGAAAGCGTCGATCCGAAATATACGCTCACGGCCCACCTCTGGAATTACCTCAAGAACTACAAAGACAAGCATGCCGCCAAAGGTAACGGCTTTGGTTATAGCCTGTTTGGCCCAGATGACGTAGCCCGTACACTTTCGGCTCGATACTTCAAGGATGGATCGGAAGTTCTGATCGCACAGCCGCGCAAGAGGCCACGACGTCTGACACCTCGCGAATGTGCAAGGCTTATGGGCTTCAGGCATGTTGACGGATCGGACTTTCGTATCCCCGTCTCGGACACGCAGGCCTACAGACAGTTTGGAAATGCGGTTGTCGTTCCAGTAGTGGCTTCGGTCGCAGAGTTGATGAAGCCGCATATTATCAGCGCCGTCGAAAACCGCGCCGTAAGGAAGCTGCAAAAGCATCCCGAACTGCCTTTTGCGATGGAGCCTGACCGGGCCTTCGTCTATGGCTGACGTCGTATCGGTCGAGGTTCGAAGCCGGATGATGGCGGGCATCCGAGGGAAGAATACGAAGCCTGAATTAATTATCCGGCGAGGGCTACATGCAAGGGCTTTCCGCTACGTCCTGCACGACAAGCGCCTGCCAGGTAAGCCAGATCTTGTCTTTCCCAAATATCGGGCCGCAATCTTCGTCCACGGTTGCTTCTGGCACGGCCATGATTGTCACTTATTCAGATGGCCGACGACACGTACAGATTTCTGGCGCAAGAAGATCAACCGCAATAGAGAGGTCGATCGCAAAGCCCTTGTTGCCCTCAAGGAAGCCGGCTGGCGTTGTTGCATCATTTGGGAATGCAGCCTCAAGGGACGTGGGGCTATTCCCATCCACTCGCTCTTGGACAGATGTTCAAGTTGGCTTCGCTCAAATCGACCTTCAACCGAGTTGCGCGGGACACCGAAAAGATGAAACGGGGATATCTCTCAGAGTATTTCATAGGAGTTGCCGCCAAGACACTGGCCGCGACCGAGGTCGATCCCAACACGTCGCGGGGTCACGAGTATCAGGGCGTTGACGCTTTCCGCGAGTTCCTTGGTTCACCCGAGACCAAGAAGAAGATTGACGTTACTTATATCCGACTTGAGGATGACGAGCTACCGCTCCGACTCGAACTCGACGGCACATGGTACAACAGTCGAAAGAACCAACCCCATAGGGAGCCTGAGTATCGATTATATTATCCGGCGGCTGCCGAAGAAGTCGTTCGGAAGGCGCGCGCTGGCGACACGCTGTTTTTCTGCAAGCCAAAATCTGGTCCACTGCTTGCGATGAGTTGCACCGCGGGCAGCGCAATTGAGCAGCAACTCTTTTGGCTATTCGGTCTGCGTGCAACCGGAGACCGTTTCGACGACAATAAGCGAGACTTTCGCCGAGAGCGCGGTCAGGAACTTTCTTTCACGGCTCGCTATATTCTTGAGCTCATCGAAATCGAAGCTATCGTTACTGAGGATGAGTGGCTCGACGCGCTCCTAAAGAAATTTGGTGCAGAATTCCCCGCAACGGGCATCTTCTCTGAGTTTGCTAGGAAGCATGCTCCCGAGACGAGTGTTAGAGACGATCCTGATCACGCGCTCATGACATGGATCGAATTTGAGGAAAGGTTGTTCCGTACCCTAGAGCGGCACATTGTCTCGAAAAGGCTGGCCGACGGTTTCATGCTCAGCAAGAAGGCTGACGTTGAAGGCTTCATTCGCTGAGCGTCCAGAATCGCCGCAAGTCGCGCGCCGGATCGGCTCTTGAGCATCATCTCGCTGCAATTTTTTCTGCCCGCAAGCTAAGGTTCGAGAGAGGGGCGCGAACCGAAAATAACAATAGACCGGATTTCCTGTTCCCGGGGGCGAAGGAATACAATTCGTCAGCGTTTTCAGAAAATCGCCTTGTAATGCTCGGCGCAAAATCGACCTGCAAGGATCGGTGGCGTCAAGTGTTAGCTGAAGCGAACCGGATCAAGACGAAGCATCTCTTGACGTTAGAGCCCGGAATTTCAGAAAATCAAACATCCGAAATGCGCACCAAATCGTTGCAACTTGTCTTGCCAAAAAAGCTTCACGAAACGTACAAGTCGACTCAACAAAGAGCCCTTTTGGACCTGCAAGAATTTGTGGCTCTTGTAGAGAAAATCCAACGCTGACCACGTCCTACTCGATCACCCGCGCCCGCAAGTCGGCATCCGGTACGAAGCACGAATCATACTTGCCGAAGATGCGGTATCGGTTGCGCGCGACGAGATTGTAGAGCGGGTCCCGTAGCGGCTTGGGCACAGCGAACAACGCGCGCACCCAGCCCCAGCCGGGGAGCTGCGACAGCACCGTCAGCGCAGCGTCCGACTTCATGAACACCGCGCCGCCGTGAACCACGGCATTGGTGTCGGGATCAGCGGGATCGATGCCGAACGTGCGCGCGAGCCGGGCGCCATAGTCAGATTGAATCGGCGTGAAGCGAAACCGCTTCGCCGGGTCCCTTTTGGCGACGAAGCGGACCCAGCGCGAGCAGAAGATGCAGACGCCGTCGAACAGGATGACGTCATCGTCGGGCCATTTGGGCATTAGCGATTGTCCAATATCAGGTGCGTGACCAGGAATACGGCGTCATGGCTTTTTGGCAGCCGCCGGCTTCAACCCACGCGCAAGCTCGGCACTCGCGGCTTTGACGCCTGCCTCGGTTTCGATCATCCAGTGGCCCTCGCTACCGACGGCCGGCGTCGTTCGGAAGTCGACCTTGCCACCGCCGCCGCGAAACGCATCGACCAACGCAAGCGAAAATGCCGGTGCAAAGTAGCTGTCATTGGCGGCAACGAGCCATGTGATGGGGATGCGCGCGGCCTTGCCGAATTCAGCCGCCGCGGCGAGAAGCGTATGCGGCGCGCAGATCCGGTTCGGCTCGTCATTGGCATGGCCGCCGCGGCCCGGCGCAATGGCGATGATGGCGGAGATCGCCTTCGGATCGGCATTCGCGAGCGCCAGCGCGCCCCAACCGCCGGCGGAATGGCCGATCACGATCGCGGCGTCCTTGCGGATAAAATCCTGCTTTCGCACATAGTCCAGCGCGAGCGCGATTTCGTCGGCCGTTGCGCGGCCCGAGCGCACGTAGTCCGCCTCGTCGCAGCCACCCTGGTCCTCGACATAGCGGCCACCGGTCGCACCATGGCCGAGCCGTTCGGGCACCAGCACGGCGAAGCCGCGCGCGATGAGGAATGCCGTGAGTGCGCGGTATTCCGGCTGAGACATTTGCGCGCGCCGCAAGCCATTTTGCGTCGAAGCATGCGCGATCACCGCAAGCCGGAACGGGCCGGCACCCGGCGGGCGAAACAGCCGGGCATGAGCGGCGATGTCGGTATCCGGCGACGGCACGCGCCATTGCTGACGGCGAAACGGATCGCCCTCCGCTCCGGACGAACCAAAAACCTGAGCGCACACCGGCGGCGCAGCCAGCAAGGCCAGCAGAGCCAAAGGCACGAGGATGTTGGGGATCCGCATGAATTGCCGGAGGCGAGAACAGCGACAGTTAGACTAGTAGGAACGAATCAATATCGGCAGACTTTCTGCGTTGCCATTGCCGTTCATTCGTTGCCGCAAAGCAGTTTTGCACCGGCGCAGAGCACCCCGGTGCCATTCGAATCGGCGTCTTGTCTTTTTTCGGTACAACATGGTTCAAATACTGATGCAGAAAGTCCACACGTTAACCGATAATTAACGATAGGTCTTGCCGCCGGCGCGGCGACTTGGTTTGATCACGTCCATGAGCACAACCCTGATCGAGGTCCGGCCGGCCAAAGCCGCAGATGCAACTGCGGTGGCGTCCACCCATGACGAAGCCTGGCGCTCCGCCTATCAGGGCATCATTCCCGGCGCCGAACTGGAGAAGTTGATCAACCGCCGCGGTCCGCAATGGTGGGACAGCGCGATCCGCAAGGGCAGCCGCGTCAGCGTGCTGGTGTTCGGCGACAAGATCGCAGGCTACGCCAATTACGGCCGCAACCGCGCCCGCAGCCTGCATTTCGACGGTGAGGTCTACGAGCTCTATCTGCGTCCCGAATTCCAGGGCCTGGGCTTTGGTCGCCGCCTGTTCACCGCGGCCCGCCGCGACCTGATGCAGAGCGGCCTGAAGAGCATGGTGGTGTGGGCGCTCTCGGACAACGATCCGGCCACCGAGTTCTACCGCGCCTTGGGCGGCCGCATGGTGGCGCGGTCCTCGGAGCGTTTCGGGCCGAAGTCGCTCGACAAGGTTGCCTTCGCTTGGACCAATTGAGCTGCTGAAGTCCCGCCGGCAGCGTTTTCCTTCCGTCGATACCGCTGCCTTGAGCCGGTGATCGCCGGATTCATTATTTCACAAAAACGCGATGGATCAGCGGGCCAAGCCCGCGTATGACAGCGCCAAAATCGCTGCCGGGTGCGATTTAACCTCGGCAACAACGGAGCCTTGAATGCGTATCGATGCGGTCTCGATCGGGAAAAACGTCCCTCACGACGTCAACGTCATCATCGAAGTCCCCGTGGGCGGCGAACCGATCAAGTACGAGATGGACAAGGAAGCCGGCACGCTGGTGGTTGACCGCTTCCTCTACACGCCGATGCGTTACCCCGGGAACTACGGCTTCATTCCGCACACGCTGTCCGACGACGGCGATCCCTGCGACGTCCTCATCATCAACACCCGCGCCATCATTCCCGGCGCGGTCATGAGCGTGCGCCCGGTCGGCGTGCTGTTCATGGAAGACGAAGCCGGCGGCGACGAGAAGATTCTTGCGGTGCCGTCGTCGAAGCTGACGCAGCGCTATGACAAGGTGAAGTCGTATTCCGACCTGCCGGACATCACGCTCCAGCAGATCCAGCACTTCTTCGAGCACTACAAGGATCTCGAACCCGGCAAGTGGGTGAAGATCCTGCGCTGGGGCGGCCCCGAAGATGCGCACAAGCTGATCCTCGAAGGCATCGATCGCGAGAAAAAGAAGAAGGCCTGAGCTCTGCTCCCTCGCCCCGCTTGCGGGGCGAGGTGAACTACACCGCCGGCTTCGGCAGCCCTGCAATCGCGCAGGCCGCGCGCAACGTGTTCACGAGCAGGCAGGCGACTGTCATCTGACCGACGCCGCCCGGTACCGGCGTGATGGCGCCAGCCACGGCGAGCGCTTCCTGATAGGCAACATCGCCGACGAGACGCGTCTTGCCGTCGTCCCTCGGAATCCGGTTGATGCCGACGTCGATCACGGTCGCCCCCGGCTTCAGCCAGTCGCCGCGCACCATCTCGCACTTTCCGACGGCGGCATAGACGAGGTCTGCGCGCCTCACGAGCCCGGGCAGGTCACGCGAGCGCGAATGCGCGATGGTCACCGTGGCGTTCTCGTTCAGCAACAGCTGCACCAGCGGTCGGCCGACGAGGTTGGAGCGGCCGATGACGATGGCGTTCATGCCTTCAAGCGAAGCATGCACGCTCTTGGTCAAAATGATGCAGCCGAGCGGCGTGCAGGGCGACAGCGCCTCGAAACCGCCGGCGAGGCGGCCGGCATTGTTCGGATGCAGCCCGTCGACATCCTTGGCGGGGTCGATGGCATTGACGACCGCCTCGGTATTGAGGCCCTTGGGCAGCGGTAGTTGCACCAGAATACCGTGCACGGCGGGATCGCGGTTGAGTTTTGCGACCAGCGCCAGGAGATCTGCTTGCGAGACGTCGGCCGGCAGCTTGTGCTCGAACGAGGCCATGCCGGCGGCCTGGGTCTGGGTGTGTTTCGACCGGACATAGACCTCGCTCGCCGGGTCGCTTCCGACCAGGACCACCGCAAGGCCCGGAACCAGATTGTGCTCGCGCTTGACGCGTGCGACCTCGTCGGCGACGCGGGCGCGAAGTTCTGCGGCGATGACTTTTCCGTCGATGATCTTGGCGGTCATGTCAGTTCCCTCAGTCTGTCGATTTGGCTGATGCGAGCTGGCGCAGGGCTTCGCCGAGCCGCGCCGGATCGCCGTCGACCGCGATCTGCTTCAGCCGCGAGGTCGCTCCCGACAGGAGTTTGACGCTGGCCTTGGGCACGCCCAACGATTTCGCCAGCAGCACCAGAACGGCCTTGTTGGCCTCGCCGCCATCTGCGATAGCGCGCACCCGCACCTTGAGCACGCTGCGGCCATCGGAGAGCTGCTCGATCCCGTCGATGTCGTCGCGGACGCCGCGCGGCGTCACCCGCAGCGCGATGCTGATACCTGCGGCCCCGTAACGCCAAGGTTCCTTGATGACAAGGTTCTTTGGCAACCCAGGGCGCTCCAGCTTGCTTAGATCACGTTCGGGTAGATGTAATACAGGATCACCCGCTCGATGAACATGATGAGCAGGATCAGGATGATCGGCGAGATGTCGAGGCCGCCGAGGCTGGGCAGGAAATTGCGAATCGGAGCCAGGACCGGCTCGGTGATTCGGTACAGGAACTCCGCCACCGCCGAAACGAACTGGTTGCGGGTGTTCACGACGTTGAAGGCGATCAGCCAGGACAGGATCGCGGACGCGATCAGCAGCCAGACGTAGAGGTCGAGCACGATGATGACGATGTCGAGAACGGCACGCATGGCTTTTGAAGACTCTGACTTTTGAAAATTCTGGCTGCGGTCGGGATTGACGCCTGCTGCTAGATATCGGTTCCCCCCGGTCCAAACAAGGGAAGTCGGTGCCGGGATGGCTAAAACCGGGTTACACCCGTCCTTGACTTGACCTTGGCGGGGACTTAAATGGCGCCCGGTTGTCGGCCGCATTGACCAGAGCGGCCTACAAAAGGGGCCATAGCTCAGCTGGGAGAGCGCGTCGTTCGCAATGACGAGGTCGGCGGTTCGATCCCGCCTGGCTCCACCACGCTTCGCCCTTCGGGCTACGCGTGGCGCAGCCGCGCGGAGCTCGAGGGGCGAAGCGTGGTGTCCGGCGTAGCCCGCAGGGCGAAGACGGACTGCCCCTTAAGCTTCCCTACTTCCCCGTAAACCTCGGCGGCCGCTTCTCCATGAAGCTCGCGACCCCCTCCCGGAAATCGCTGCCGTTCAGCGCCACCATCATGTCCCGGTTGGCTTCGATCGTCGCCTCCGCCAGCGTCTGGAACGGCACCTCGTAGAGCTGCCGCTTGATCACGGCCATCGCGCTCGGCGAGACGAAATCGGCGAGGTCGCGCGCATAGGCATAGGTCTCCTCGCGCAGCTTCTCGGGCGAGCAGAGCCGGTTCACCAGCCCGATCCGCAGCGCCTCGTCACTCGAAACGCGGCGCGCCGAGAGCAACAGATCCATCGCGTTGGCGTGGCCGACGATTCGCGGCAGCATCCAGCTGATGCCGTGCTCGGCGATCAGACCACGCCGGGCGAAGGCGGTGGTGAACACGGTGTTGTCGGCGGCAAAGCGCAGGTCGCAATAGAGCGCGTGGACGAGGCCGATGCCGGCGGTCGCGCCATTGAGCATGGCGATGACAGGCTTTCCGATCGACGGGTAGAAGCCATGGCGCGTCTGCCAGTCCGGCCGCCGGTTCATGTCGAAGGGCGGCAGGTTCGACGCGCGCCTGACATCATCGGGGTCGAGCCCCTTCAATGCGTCCATGTCGGCACCGGCGCAGAAGGCGCGGCCCGCGCCGGTGATCACGATGACGCGGACATTGTCATCGGCGCTCGATGCTTCCATCGCATGGCGCACGTCGCGCTCCATGATCGGCGTCCACGCATTCATGCGATCGGGACGGTTGAGCGTGATGGTCGCGACCTTGTCGCTGACCTCATAGAGAATGTGTTCGTAAGCCATGGTGCTCTCCCTTTGTTTGCCGGCGCAGTTTCGCGCGCGCTCGTTGACATGAGCCTAGCATATCAAGGGATGAGACAAGGGCTTGTGCCAACGGCCTGGGAGGGCGCGATCACTCGGCGGCTTGCGCCAGCAACGGCCGACGCGCCAGCCAGCCGTCGATGAATTGATCAAGCCAGGCCCGTTCCGCGGCATCGTAGACGGCACGGTCCGCGAAGTGATGATGCCGCTGCCGCGCGCCGGGCGCGCTGAGACCGTCATAGCCGCGCGTGGTCCAGCAATGCATCATGGCGTAGGTCACGTCAGGATGAAACTGCACGCCGAAAGCGTTGCCGGTGCGGAACGCCTGCACCGGAAAATCATCGCCTTCGGCAAGCAGTTCAGCGCCAACCGGCAGCTCGAAGCCTTCGCGATGCCAGTGATAGACCCGTGCCGGCCAATTCGGGCAGAGCCCGTGTCCCGCGGGTGTCGGGCGGATCGGGTAGTAGCCGATCTGGGTCAGCGCATCGGCATGCGGCGCGACGCGGGCTCCTAACTGCTTCGCGAGCATCTGCGCGCCGAGGCAGATGCCGAGGAACGGCCGCTGTTCGCGGAGCGGAATTTCGATCCAGTCGATCTCGCGGCGGATGTAGTCGTCGGGATCATTGGCGCTCATCGGACCGCCGAAGACCACAGCGCCGGCATGCTGGTCGAGGGTCTCAGGCAGCGGATCGCCGAGGCGGGGACGGCGGATGTCGAGGCGGTGGCCAAGGGCGCGCAGCGCATTGCCGACGCGGCCGGGCGTCGAGGATTCCTGATGCAGGATGATCAGAACCGGCAACCGGGTTTCGAAGGCGGCGACATCAGGCGTCCTTCTGGGGAAGGGCACCACATCTGCGCCACCAAATCTGTCCGTCCGGAACGACATGGTCTTTGCGACTGCTATCGGTTCTGACCGCCAGCATAACTAAGCGATCGTTAATTTCGTGTGAGTTTGCGCACACACACTCCCGATAGAAAGCAAGCTCCGGGCCACGACCGACCGAGAGCTCCCTCTAGCGTCTTTGTCTCTGAAACCGGCTGGTGGCGGACAGGATGAAGCCGCGCGGGAAGAAGCGCAGCGCGAATGGCACAATCTTGATGCCCAGACCGGGGAGCACGGCCCGCTTGTTGGCCATCAGGCCGCGATAGGCCTGTCGTGCGACCTCAGCGGCAGGAACATTGAGAAGGGCCGTATCATGTCCGGACCCAACGCCGGCGCGCGCCTGGAATTCGGTGGGCACCGGGCCCGGGCAAAGTACGGTGACGCGAACGCCGTGCGGTGCAAGCTCCGCCCGCAAGGCCTCGGTGAAGGAAATGACATAGGCCTTGGACGCGTAATAGACCGCCATGCCGGGGCCGGGCAGATAGCCGGCGACCGATCCGACGTTGAGAAGGCCACCCTTGTTCCTGATCAGCTGATCGGCAAAGCGCAGCGACAGATCCGTCAGAGCCCGGACATTGACATCCACTATGCCGACCTGCTCGACGCGGTCGCGCTCAATTGCGTCGCCGAACACGCCGAAGCCGGCATTGTTGACGAGATGATCGAGCTCGACGCCTTCGGCAGCGAGTGCGGCGGCGATCTTCTCGCCGGCATCCGCATCCTCAAGATCGCAGGCGATCACGATCGGCTTTTTGCCACCCTTGGCAGCGAGCTCGTTTGCGAGCGCCTCGAGCCGGTCCGCGCGTCGCGCCGTCAGCGCAAGACGGTGTCCGTTCGCGGCGAACACACGCGCTAGCTCCGTGCCGATGCCCGCCGAGGCACCGGTGATCAACGTTACCCGCTCAGTCACGATCGAGATCTCTTGAATTGAAGTTTTTTTGGCGCCGCAATGCTGGAACGAGAGCATAGGCCGTGCGCGACAGGCAAGCGGCGTCCACCGCATAGCCACCTGAGCGGGAAACGGGGGAAGCAGGAAAACCCCGTTTTTACAGGAGAAAACCGGAACCAGGGCAGCCCCGAGGCTACATTAAAGTTTCGTCATGTGGTCCGCACAACCGCCAATTGGCGGTATTGGCAGTGATCACCCGCCGACCGCGCTGTCCTTGACCTGACCACCGGCACGATCTGCGACCGCGTGCTTCAGGTCGATCCGGTCGCGTTGCGAAATCCCGAGCAGGTCGGAGGCACGCCAGACCACATTATCCTCGAACTCGGTAACCTGGCCATCGGCATAGACCAGCTCCCACATCATCTGGACGACCCGCTTGCGGCCCTCTTCGTCGAGCGAGCGCATCATGATGCTGGTGAAGTGATAGAGGTCGACCGCCTCGCCCTCGACCTCCGTCGCATCCGCGATCAGACGATCCGCGGTGCCGCGATCGAGCCCAAAGTGGCTTTCGATCAGGCTGTGCAATTTGCGCTGCTCGGCAGCCGTCGGCTGGCCGTCCAGCGAGATCACGTGAACCAGCAGCGCGGTCGCCGCCAGCCGGTAATCACCGTCACCGAAAGCGCGGTCCTGGGCACGGGGAGCAACAATGTCGGCGATGAATTGGCGCAGGCCGTCGAGCATAAGGTCCTACCGAAATCGATGAAGCCGCGGAGCGCGACCGCTACCAGCATTATATGAGTAGGAAATTCAACCGGCGCAACGTGCGTCAGTTCCGCGCGTCGCATTACGTTTCGGCAATCTGAGTCTGTGATTTTGGAGTAGGGCAAGGCAAGTGCGCACATGTGGTCCCGGCGAAGGCCGGGACCCATAACCACAGGCTGCGGTTTGGCGAAGGCTTTGGTAACGACCATCCAGCCTGTTTCGGAAATCACGCGGTATGGTCCCGGCCTTCGCCGGGACGACACCAGTCACGGTATCTCGTACACCACCATCTTGTCGGCGATGCCGCGCAGTGCGGCCTGCTTCTGGATCGGCCTGATTTCGCGCTGCTTGAGGACTTCGGCAACCGCCGGCGCATCCAGCACCGGGCCGGTGATGTGAATCTCCTGCGCGGTCGAGAGGCTCTGCACGCGGGCGGCGATGTTGACGGTCTGGCCGAAATAATCCTGCCGCTCGTTCAGCATCACCGCGAGGCACGGACCTTCGTGGATGCCGATCTTGACGATGAGATCGGCAGTACCGCGCTTTTTGTTGAGCTCGTCCATCGCCGCGCGCATCCGCAAACCCGCTGCGATCGCATGCTCGGGACGGACGAAGGTCGCCATCACGGCGTCGCCGATGGTCTTCACCACCGCGCCTTTCTCGGAGGAGATGATCTCGAGCAGCGCATGGAAATGCGCGCGCACGAGGTCGAAGGCGGCAAGATCGCCGACGCGCTCATAGAGCGCGGTCGATCCCTTCAGATCGGTGAACAGGAAGGTCAGCGAGGTGATCTGGAGCCGCTGGTCGAGACTGAGATTGTCCGCCTTGAACACATCACGAAACGTCTGGTTCGACAGCATCCGCTTGGCGGTCAGGAACGGCTTGCGCTTGCCGATGAGGTGATGGAGCGCCTCGGCCGCGATGAACACCGACGGCAGCACGCGTACGCCGGCCTGGTTCTCCAGCGACAGCCGCAGCGGGCCCGGCCGCATGGTCGTGGTTCCCGTCGGCGCCTGCACCCTGTTGTACATGATGGCGAGCTGCTGACGGTCCTTGGTGGGCTCGCCCTGCACGTCGATGAAATGCGCCGCGTGCGTCACCGGTTCGAAGATGATGATGAAATCGTCCGGCAGTTGCAGCGACATGGTCGCCTTCTCGCCGGCCGGGAGCTCCATCGTGTCCAGCGTCACCTCGTTGGCGAGCGTCGCAAACGATTCCTTGTTGAAGTCGACGCCGGAACTCCAGAACACCTGCTTGAAGTACTCCCACACCGGAAGCGTATCGGGATCATGCGCCGCAATGCGCCGGACACGTGAATTGACGGTGAAGGAGACTTCGACCTGATCATCGACGGAGGCCTTGTAGCCGCAGGCGCACAGCGCACAATGATAATTGTCTGGCTTGAGCGCCTTCAGGGTCGAGTGCGCACCCAACACGCCGCCGCAGCCCGGGCACAGCACATTCCAGCCCAGATCGAACAGGCCGAGCCGCGCCGAATGCAGGAATGCCGAGATCGCGTGCTCTTCATCGAGACCGTGCTGCTTCGCGAAATCGAGTACATTGACGCGGTTGAGCTCGTGATCTTCGCCGTCCTCGATGAGGCGCGCGATCGCGTCGACCACTTTCGCATCGGCGGTCTGCTTCAGAACGGAAAACTGGGCCTGGATATCGCTCATGGCGCAACTCTATCTGGAGTGGATCACGCCGTCGGCCAGGCGAACGCCTGTCACCGACGCGTGATGCGGAACAGCGGCGACCGGTCCGGCTGGGTCGTGACGACGCCGAGCGGAATGACAGGGCTGGTATCGGCAAGCTCGACACGGAACGCACCGATCAGCCGGGCCAGCGCCAGCACGGATTCGGCTTGCGCGAAGGGGGCGCCGACGCAGACGCGCGGACCCGCGCCAAAGGGCAGATACGCGAATCGATCGGGCGCTTCCGTGGACATGAAGCGTTTTGGAATGAACGCGTTCGGCTGATCCCACAGCTTCTCGTGCCGGTGCAGCAGCCACGGTGCGATCATGATGATGTCGCCCTTGCCGATGGCGACGCCGGCCGCGTTGTCCTTCTCGCGCGCGGCCCGGGCGATCAGGAAGGCCGGCGGATAAAGCCGCATGGTCTCCTCGATCACGGCGCGGGTGAACTTCTGCCGATCGATGTCGGCCATGCTGTCGAGGTGCTCGCCGCGGGTCTCGGAGGCGATCTCCTCCTGCGTATCGGGATCGAGCGCGAGCAGATAGAGCGCCCAGAACAGCGCGGTCGCCGTGGTCTCGTGACCCGCGAGGATCATAGTCGCGACTTCGTCGACCAGTTGTTCGTCCGAAAAGCCCTTGCCGGTTTCAGGGTCACGCGCCTCGTCCATGAGATCGAAAAGATCGCGCGGCGGCGCGCCGTCTTTCTTGCCCATCTCACGCCGCTCGGCGATCAGCATCGCGACGAATTCGGTCCAGCGCTTGCGGAAACGGGCGCGGGCAAAATCCATCGGACTCGGCCAGGACAGCGGCAGCACCATGTCGAGCAAGTACGGCCGTCCGAGTCGGGCTCCATACTCCATGACGAAGTTGCGCAAGGTCAGACCATGCCGGTCCATGCCGAACGAGAACATGGTGCGGCCGGCGATCTCCAGCGTCATGCGCTGCATGATCTCGCGCAGATCGACCGGCTCGCTCGTTCGCCCGTCGAGCTTTGCGATGGTCTCGTCGAGCACCGCCGTCATGTGCGGAACGAGATTTGCTGTCGCACGCGGCGTGAACGCCGGCGCGAGGGTGCGGCGCTGAAACGTCCACGAATGGCCCTCCGCAATCAGAAGACCGTCGCCGAGCACGGGACGAAGCATGCGGATGCCCGCCGGAGTACGCGAATAATTCTCGTAATTGCTGAGCAGGACATGCCGGATCGCATCCGGCCGGTTCAGGATGAAGCTGTTGCGGAAGAAGAAGCGGCCTTCAATGACGTCTTCCTCATAGGCGCGCTGCCCCCAGGTCGCGATCATATTCCGCTTGATCACGGCAAGCCGGCCGAGGAACGACATGTCGTCGGGCGCTCGCGGCGGCGTCGGAGGGACGATGGGCCGACGCACGCTGGCGATGTTCATGGCTCTCTCCCGGAGGGGTGGCGCAGGCAGTTAGCTAGTAAGTCAGCTCGGCAATCGCAATCCTGTTCTCGGAGGCAGGCCAGGCGCGTGCCACAATTCGTTCTTCGTTGAATTCGGCCACGATGTTACGCCCGACCTCGCCGGCCGGAAGGCGCAGTGTTGCTGTCGAATCCGTGGGCACACCCGATTTGACGTCCGCCGGCTCCTTGCCGTCGAGCAGCACCACGTCCCGCGGCAGGCCGAAATAGCCGCGCGGACGCGACATGATCACGACGGCCCCGGCGTCCTTGTCCGCGGGACCGAGCGGGCGCGCGGCGCGCAGGTGAACGACGTCGGACGAGCGCGGGAAGGGCGAGCGGTAGATGTGCGTCGTCGGCGCATCCGGCGCTGCGAGGGCGAATTCGAGCGACCAGGAAGGTTCGACCTGCGCCGGTCCCCAGCGGCCGTCGGCACCGGTCTTCGCGCTGTGCACGGCGCTGCCCTTGCGCTCACCGGTTTCAGGATCAACCCGAAAGATATCGACGGTTGCACCGGCCACCGGCCGATTGGTCGGCGCACCGCCCGGTGTGCCCGTCACGAGGCCGCTCAGCCTGACGCTCTGCTCCGGCACAATCGAGATTCGCGCGGGCTCGCGGCCGGCAATGAACTTATAGATCTCGCGGAAGGCTCGGGGGTGAAACGCCACCTCGCGATGATCGAGTGCGCCCAGCACGAGGTTGGTGGCCCCCTTCAACTCCGGACCTTCGACGCTGACGCCGGTCGGCGTGCCGGGCTTGCCGATGAAGCGGCCATCGGCCTGCGCGTATTTGTCCATGCCGTCGCTGCGCAAGGTCAGGAAGGCAACACCCGGCGTCACCTCACTCTCGCCCTCGTTCAGGCCGAGCAGGAACGCGCCGCGGCCGTTGAACTCGCTGTTGGGCTGGTCGTCAGTCGCGAACACGCCGTGATTGGGCGTGCCGCACAGCACGGCGTGGCTGACATCGCCGGCGCCGCCGTTCTTGATGACGTTGCGGATGGCATAGCCGCCGCGCGAGCTGCCGACCAGCGCCACGCGGGCGGCGCCGGTGCTGCGCTTCAATTCGGCTATGGCGGCGGCGAGCTCGCGGCGCTGGTCCTCGGTCGAGGAGCGGCCCGCCTGCTCGACCTTGTCGTCACTTCGCGCATTGGGATCGTTGAAATTGATCGCATGCATGCGATCGCGCGCAATGCCGTTGGATTCCATCCGCCACAAGGTCGTCATCCAGAGCGCGTCGTAGTCGCCATTGCCGTGGACGAACAGGATTGGCGGCACCTCGCTCGGCGCAGTGGGTGCGGATTGAGCCAATGCGCCCGTGCGCAAGCTCGCAATTGCGAAGGGCAAGCTGCCGGCACCTTGCAAGATCATCCGTCGTGACAGCTTCATCTGTTCCTCCCCGGCAAAAGCATCTCTGTGCACCGCTTATACCGGCCTAACCACTGGACAGCGAAGGACTTTCGCGGGCATCACTGAACTTGCCGAAATCGCCCAAAGACCACGCCGACGCCACTTCTGCCAGCCCATTTGGAAGGGGATATGACCGAGCAGACGAACCGTCAGAAAATTGACGCCGACGGCATCATGGCGCCGCTACGGTACACCGTGTTCCGGCGCATCTGGCTCGCCAGCCTGCTCTCCAATCTCGGCCTGCTGATCCAGGGCGTGGGCGCCGCCTGGGCGATGACGCAGATGGCGGCCTCGGCGGACAAGGTGGCGCTGGTACAGACCGCCCTGATGCTGCCGATCATGCTGATCTCGATGCCGGCGGGCGCCATCGCCGACATGTATGACCGCCGTATCGTCACCCTGATCGCGCTCATGATCGCGCTGACTGGCGCGACCGCACTCACGGTCCTGGCCTGGCTCAACTTCATTTCCCCGGAAACGCTGCTCGCCTTCTGCTTCGTGGTTGGCAGCGGCAACGCACTGTTCGGTCCGGCCTGGCAGTCCTCGGTCAGCGAGCAGGTGCCGCCCGATGCACTGCCGTCAGCCGTCGCGCTGAACGGCATCAGCTACAACATCGCCCGCAGCTTCGGCCCTGCGGTCGGCGGTGTCATCGTCGCCGCACTCGGTGCTGTCGCGGCGTTCGCGTGTAACGCGATCCTCTATTTGCCGCTGTTGGTGGTGCTGCTGCTCTGGCGGCGCAACACCGAACCCTCGCGCCTGCCGCGGGAGAAGCTCAACCGCGCCATGGTATCGGGCTTCCGCTACATCACCAATTCGCCGCCGATCAAGATCGTGCTGTTGCGCACGCTGGTGATGGGCCTGATTGGCGGTGCCATCATGGCGTTGATGCCGCTGGTCGCACGTGATCTGCTGCATGGCGGCGCGCAAACCTACGGCATCATGCTCGGCGCCTTCGGAATGGGCGCTGTGATCGGCGCGCTCAACATCCACGAATTGCGCAAGCGCATGAGCGGCGAAGCCGCGATCCGCGCCTGCACCATCTCGATGGCGTTTGCGATGGCCGCTCTCGCCGTGAGCACCGAGCCGGTGCTGACCGCGGCTGCGCTGGTGCTCGCCGGCGCGGTCTGGATGGCCGCCATCGCGCTGTTCAATATCGGCGTGCAGCTCTCGGCGCCGCGCTGGGTCGCCGGCCGCTCGCTCGCGGCGTTTCAGGCTTCGATTTCCGGCGGCATCGCGATCGGCGCCTGGGGCTGGGGCCATCTCACCGACTATGCCGGCGTCGAGGTAGCGCTGCTGACGGCCGCCGGCCTGATGCTGATCTCGCCGGTGCTCGGAATCTGGCTCACGATGCCGCGCGTCGGCGCCCGCAACGAAGACGCCGATCTGCTGGCCGATCCGGAAGTCAAATTGTCGCTCACGGCGCGCAGCGGGCCGCTGGTGGTCGAGATCGAATACCGCGTCGCCCAAGAGAACGCCCGCGCCTTTCACAACGTGATGCAGGACGTGCAGCTCTCTCGCCAGCGCAACGGCGCCTATGGCTGGTCGATCGCGCGCGACATCGCCGATCCCGAATTGTGGACCGAGCGCTATCATTGCCCGACCTGGCTCGACTATCTGCGCCAGCGCAACCGCTCGACCCAGTCCGAACGCGCGCTGCATCAGGAGGCGATCGATTTCCACATCGGCCCGGATCCGGTGCGGATCCGCCGCATGCTCGAGCGTCCGTTCGGCTCGGTGCGCTGGAAAGAGGAGACGCCGGACCAGGCAGCAAGTGAGGTGCTGCCCGTGGTCGCCACTGCGGCGGGAAGCAGCACTTAGGTTTTGCGAGTCCGTAGCGACGTCTTACTGCCCGTGATCCGTCAGCACCTTGTCGCAGCCCTTGGTGAGCCGCGTACGGTTCTGCTTGAGGCAGGCGAGCACGGCGCCATCGCCATTGTTCATCACCGGACGGCAGAAGCGCGTGACGTCGCGCGCGCAGGCGTCGTGACCGGGCTGCTGCGCTGACGCAGTCGATGCAAACAGGATCAATGGAATGATGCAAAGAAATCTGGTCATCGCGTAATGCCTCTTACCCGGAAGATGTGCGGGCGAAGCTAGAGCGACGATCCCGAAGCCGCAACGGCTTTATTGGCAGACGGGCTTGCGCCGCCGCGGCGCTCCGGCATCACGCCGGGGCACATCGCGAGGGGAGCTAACCGACGCAACGACGCTATCGTTGCTGTTACTGATCGACTCTTATTGACTGTCCTGGGCGTCAGCGACCTTGCGTGACGCGCCGCCCTTGGCGAGATCCTTGTCCATCACCGCACGGCAACCGGCGCTCAGATCCGAACGATGCTTCATCATGCACGCCGTGATCTTCGGGATGTTCGGGATTTCCGACGAGCACAGGCGGAAAGCGTCGCCGGTGCACTGCTGCTGCGCTTCGGACGAGAAGGCGAAGCTCGAGCCGGTCGAGGCGATCGAGAGGATGGCGGCAAAGCCCAGAGCCAGGCTGACGTCGCGGATCTTGCTACTTAAGGACTTGATGTTCAGCGAGTTGGTCATTTGAAGCTCCCATTGGCACCGCGGAAGCGGGCCCGCCGTTGTTGATGGGATTGACCATGCTCCAGCAAAACAGTTCCGACTGTGATGACGGTCACGGGAGGCTCACCCTCTGTGACCTCGGTCACGCTGGCGCACCTCGCTGAAATTCCTCCATATCCGCTGTCGTGTTGGTGTCACGTTAACTGTTCCTTCGCATTAATGGCTCGTCGAGCGGGAAATTCCGCCGGTTTGGTTGCGTAATTGGAAAGAATGGCGATGCGTAATGCGTTGGGCCTGATGCTGGCCAGTGTAGTTGCGGCGGTCGTGATTGCCGCCGGCGGTTGGTTTTATTATTCCTCGCGCGCCGACCAGGCCGCTCCCAAGACGATTGCCGCCCGTGCCGCCGATCCATTGCCGGCACAGGCGAAGCTCGCCGCCAAGGACGACGTCGCGATCACGGCCGCGATTGCGGCCAAGCCGGCGGCAGCCGCCTCGGCGCCCGCACCCGCGCCGATGCCGGTTCAGCAGAAATCGACCTGCGCCAATCCCAACGCGCTCGGCGTCTCCCGCGTGGTCGAGATCGACACCACCGGCGGTCCGGGCTTCGGCTTCGATCATTTCAAGCAGTTCGACTTCCTCACCGACAAGGAGGTCGTGCTGACGTTCGACGACGGCCCCTGGCCGGTCAACACGCCCGCCGTACTGAAGGCGCTCGCGGACGAATGCGCCAAGGGCCTGTTCTTCTCGGTCGGCAAGCATGCGACCTACCACCCGGAGATCCTGCGCCAGGTGCTGGCCCAAGGCCATACGGTCGGCACGCACACCTGGTCGCACGTCAATCTGAACGGCAAGAAGATGACCGAGCAGATGGCCAAGGACGAGGTCGAAAAGGGCATTAGCGCGGTGAAATACGCGCTCGGCACCAACCCGGCGCCGTTCTTCCGCTTCCCGCAGCTCCAGCACAATCCGGCGATCGTGAGCTATTTCGGCACCCGAAACGTCGCGATGTTCTCGACCGACATCGACTCCTTCGATTTCAGGAAGGGCGCCACGCCGGAGAAGATCATCGAGACCGTGATGACCAGGCTCGACAAGCTCGGCAAGGGCATCATCCTGATGCACGACTTCCAGAAGCACACCGGCGAAGCCATGCCCGCGCTGCTCGCGCGGCTGAAGGCCGGCGGCTACAAGATCGTGCAGATGAAGGCCAAGACGACCCTCCAGTCGCTGCCGGAATATGACGAGGCGCTGCTGAAGGACCTAAAGGTGCCGACCTCGAGCGCGCGTCCGATCGGGAGCGTGGTGCAGACGGTTTCGCAGTAACGCGCCCGATCAGATTCAAAACTCTCGCGTGATGGCCGGGCTTGTCCCGGCCATATCCTTTTGAGAGCGGGCATCTTACCAGTAGATGCCATGGCGATGCAGCTCGCTGATGATGCGGCCTTCGGTCCAGCTGCGCTTGTGCTTCGGCTTGTCTGCCTTGGCCGTTGTCTTCGCGGCGGGTTGCGTCGTCGTCGCGGGCGCTGAGGCCGTCGTGGTCGTGGGTGTGGCAACCGCCGCGGGCGCATTGAGCGACACCGCCGGCGGGCGATCGAGATATTTCGGAGCTTCGGCGGCAGGCGCTGCTTCGCTCACCTGCGTCGGCGCGGCGGCAAGCGCCGGCGTCGTTTGCTGAACCGAAGCCGGCTCGCTCACCGCGGACAGCGACAGGCTGCGCGGGCCTCCGGCCTGGGCAGAGGCAGAGACCAGCACCATGGCGGTCACCAAAATGATCTTGCGCATATGAAATCTCCCCGTGTTTGGCGTGAGCTGGACACTAGGGGAGCCGATTGCGAGTTTATGTGATCACGATCACTCAGGGTGGCGCTCGATCCCGAACGCGTCCGTTGCGATGGAACGGCAGCTCTCTGTGCGATAGTTGTGGACGCTGCGAACGACAACTATAGTTGGCCGTCCTCGCTGATCTTCGAATTGTCTAATGTATAAGGTCTTTCCACATATGAAGGAAGGCGAGTCTACACCGTCTCGCCCGCAGTCAACTGCCGCTCGGGATGGTCATCGTGCGGAAGCACCCCGCTCTAGTCCGCTAGGGCGAACCTCTGAACCACCCACAAAGCTGAGCGACCCAATTAGCGAGTCGCGATGGCACAAATTCGGCCGCGTCGCCCTTGGGTACCGCCGTCGCGCCCATGCGACGTACATCAAAGCGCTACTGTCTACAGACCTGCGCCTGCAACGAACGATCCAGCAAGTCGCCTCCAAAGGATCAACGCTCCTCGCGACAATTGTGTCCGTGATAATCTCGGTGCTCTTCTACACCATCGCTGACAGCACGGATATCAAAGCAAGTGAGATGCACTTAGCCGCCGCCCAAATAATTGGCGCTGCGCTTGCGCTAGTTTTGTCTCTTTCAATTATTCCTGCGCAACGCGCCGCCGAATTATTTTCTATCTCTGTTTTGCAGCAGTTCGCTAAGGATCGTGCTCTTCTCGGCGTTTTTTTGATTTTGGTGGCGACTACGATGCTCTCGCTCTTGCTGGGGACGCGGTGGTCCGTCCGGCTCGATCCGAAGATGTCCCTGGTGCTGCAATTCCTTCTTCTTGGAATATCATTCGATGCTCTGCGCCGCTTCTACGTTTCAACACTTAACCTGCTTGCACCAGAGTCGGCCATCCGACAAATCGTACGGGTCAGCAGCGCGCAGATTCGCAGGATAGGACGAGCTGCTGAGAAGGTGGTCGCAATTCAAGTCGTTGCTAACGGCGCGCCGAGTAAGATGGATCAGACACTCCACGCACAAACAATTGTGCGCACGCGCTTACCTCAAGGACTCCAACACTCGATTGCGCAACTTGAGGAATTTGCGCACCGTTTCATTGCTCGCCGCGACTCGAATGCGACCATCGAAACCCTCGGCGCGCTTGAAACTATCGCTACCGAATACTCAGACCTACGAAAGAAGAGCATAACGCTTCATGTAGATCCCAAATTTCCATTTGCTGGATACCTGAGCGACGTATCGGACGTATTGAATCCCATCTACGAGAGCATACTGCACATCATAGAGGACGCGATTGCCGCCAAGAACGAGCGAGTTGTGCAACATTCAATCTCGTCAATGGGCCGGATGACATTGCAGGCTATGTCTGTTGTCGCGCCCGGCGCGGCAGAGCAGAGAGTAGCGCCGCTGGCCTATAGTGCTTGCTTTTACCTTCACCGCGCGGCGCGTTTGGTGCTTGCGGCCAACATGCCCGACGCAAAATTGCGTGCTATTTCCAGTTTCGGAGCCGTGCTTCAAAACCGCTCGACTGATGTGGGCTCTACGGAAACAACAATGGAGGCGAACGAGGCGCTCTTTGACATTGCTGTGGATGGATACGGTAAGTCGGATCAGATTTCGGTGTTCCGCTCGTTTGAAGCCATTCTTTTCGCGGTCCGTTTTGAAATCGAGAACGACTTGTTCGAAGTAGGGTCGCTAAAATCGACGTTAGACCAAATTTCCGAACTAATTCCGTCCGAGATATTGGCTGACGCCGCAGGTAAACGCCGTTTACACGTTTTCCCGGCTTACGCACTCGGCTTTGAAGCTAGCATCCCGGCGCTGGTCGAAAGCATCGCGGCAAAGATCAAGGTTGATCCAGAGCGGCCATGGAACGATCCCTTCGCCGATCTATCTGAGGCCGCGGAAGAAGTCCGCGGGCATTACCGACGCCTGTCGAGTATCGATTTTCAAGGCACCCTATTGGCCAAATGGGTGCTGGACTCCCTCGATGCGATTCTGAAAGTGCTCATGCGCCAGATCGCGCATCCACCTTCAGGTGCAGAGGAATTTATCTCGACGGTTGTGGATGACCTAAAGCCACTCATAACTTGGGTGGGAGGATTTTTTCCTGCTGATCGTCCTGCAAAGGGACACCACTTGTCCGACGCGACGGCCAATCTTGCGGTCTTTGGACTCGATGCGCTCGACAAAGGCTGGCCCGACATCGCGCAGACCTGCGCAGAAACAATCGAAAGAATTGCTGATAACGTCGGGGGAAAGATCAGCGCCTATAACTTGGCCGACATACATGTCGATCTAGAAGTTATTGCCCGAGCCGGTGAAAGGACAGCCGGAAAAGCGTTTGCTGCAAACGTTCGATCCATGATCTCTCTGCCCGCAAATCTCGACCAAGATAGTCAAAAGCATCACCTTGAAGCGCGGGCAACACGGTTTGCCCAATTGGACGAAGCTGTATCAAAGGCAGGCCGTCGGCCGTACTCAATGAAAGCCGATCCTGCCGAGCGCCTGCACGCGTTCTTTGAAATTCATCCGCAGCGATAGTGCATGCCCGGCGGTGATAGCGAGGATCGATGCAATGGCGACGGATGATGACCGCAAGCTAATAACCGCCGCGCGAGACGCGCTGCACCTGAAGCAGACGCCTGCAACCTCTCGACACCCGTTCGGCGCGAGGCTGTCACCCATGTCTTAGGTACGTTCCGTTACCCATGTCTTCGGGCCGGACACTGGGGCGCTGGTGCCGCAAGAGGGATTCGAACCCCCGACCCCGTCATTACGAATGACGTGCTCTACCAACTGAGCTATTGCGGCGAACCTTGCCGGGGCCCGCGCGAGGCCGGTCCCGTTACGCGCGCTCCTGATATCGGGCATGGCCCGAATTGGCAAGGTGGCGCCGGCTCCCAAATGCCGCTCACCCGCCCCAGCGAGACCAGAATCCGCGCCAGCCGCCGGCCTGGGCCTTTGCGTGGTCCCTGGGCGTGCCGATTTGTTCCGTAAATTCATCGCTCGGACCCTCGTCATCGATCCCGGGATCATCAGGCGCGCGGACGATCGGGATGACGGCGGGAATAGGCGCTGGTGCCGGCTTGCCAAGGTCGGCGCGGGTCCGGAACACCGGCGTTGCCGCCGCGGACGATGATTCGGCGATCTCAGGGGCCGGTTTGAGCGGCTCGGCAGGCGTGACGACCGGCTCTTCCTTGACGGTTTCTTTGGCGGTCTCCTCGACGGCTTCCTTTAAGATTTCCTGGGCTTCAAGGGGCGGCGAATTGTCCTGCGGAGCGGGCACCGGATCCGGCGCCATGACAGCCGGTTCCACCGGGCTCTCGCTCGGGGCCGCCGTCACCCGCTTCGGCGGCGGAGCCGCCAGCATCGCTTCCTCGAAGGCCGAGGATTCGATCATGGCGCCTTTGTCGGAAGGAAGACTCGCGACTGGCGTTTGCCACTGGAAGGCGTCAAGACGGCCGGTGACCGGGGAAACCGGACGCCAGCGGTCGCTGACATAACCGTCCGCAGTCCAGGCCGGATCATGGCGGGCGCGCACCGCGCGCAAGGTCCAGGCGCGGGCCCGGCCGCCGTCACCATGCTCGGTCCGCTCGATCTCGGCCATCAGCATCGCCACGCGCTGGGTGGGATCGTTGACGTAAGGCGCCAGCACCGCGCGCGCACGGGCAAACTCGGACGCATCGATCGCGGCGCGCGCGATCGCCAGCTGGCCCTCGATATAGCCAGCATTGTCGGCAGAAATCTTGGCCGCAAGCGTCTCGACCCGCTGCAGGCGCTGCCGCGCGGAATCGCCGAGCTTCACATGCGCATAGGCATCCGCAAGATCAGGATGCGGATTGGCGAGCCAGGCGGTTTCCACCAGCTTCATGGCGCGGCGCACCTGATGCGCCTCGCTCTCGAATTTTGCAGCGAGCACTGCGGCCGGAACCAGGGTCGGCGCGAGCTTGACCGCCTGCATCACGCTCTCGCGCGCGACGTCGCGGTCCATTGTTTCCAATTCCAGCGCGCGGGCGGCGAGCAGCACGCCGCGCTGGCGGCGATAGGCCTGCTTGTCGATCAGGCCCGCGGACAGATTCGAATCGAGGATCGCGAGCGCGCCGCTCCAGTCGCCGCGCGCGCAGCGGAAGCCGAGCACCGCATGCGAGGCCCAGGTCGAGGACGGCGACAGCTTGATCGCTTCCTCGGCGATCATCACGGCGCCGACCGCATCGTCGGCGCGCTGCGCCTCGATGAACAGGCCGCGCAGGCCGAGCAGGCGCGTGTCCTCGCGCTCGGCCATGGCACGGAAGACGCGCTGGGCCTCGTCGCGATTGCCCTCGAGCTGCGCCGATTGCGCATGCAAGAGAAGCGCGAGCGGATCGTTTGCAGCCAGCCGCCGCGCGGTATCGGCGTGGCGACGGGCAAGCGCGGTGTCGCCATGGCCGATCGCAAGCAGGCCGTGGGTGATGGCGTGGCGGCCGCGAGCATGGCGCTTTTCGTGACGACGGCGGCGCAGACGCCCCGGAGCGCGCCAGGCCATCGTCAGCAGGCTCCAGACCAGCACGACTGCCGCGGCAAAGAGACCAAGCAAGAACACGAAGCGGGGAAGCGTCGTTGTGGCGCGGAAAGCGCCCGCAGTCAGGACGAGGTCGCCGGGCTGATCGGCAACCCAGGCCGCGCCGGCCGCCGCCAGTGCGATCAGAACGAGGAAGAGGACGATGCGAAGCATGACGATCCCTATACGCGCTGATTGTTGCGCGAACCTTTATTGACCAGGCTTGACGAGATCCGCCATGGCGGCGTCGGCGAATTTGCGTGACGCGGCGAGCGCGGCGTCACGGGCATCGGTCTTGTCGAGCCAAGCTTGCGCCGGTGCACGATCGGCCTCGGGCAGCGTTTTCAACTCGCGCCGCGCCTCGACGAAATCGTTGCGCAACGCAGCCGCCGTCACCCGCGCGACGATCGCGCCGCGATCGTTGCCGACCCCGTCGGTACGCTCGATGCGGACGAGTTTCGACGCCCCCGCCTGAAGGCGCTCGACGATTCCGGTGCCGCTGGCCGGAGCTTCCGCCGGCGGCGACAATTTTGGCACGATGTTGAGGAGCTCGCGACTCAAGGCGACCGGCGTCGGAATGCCTGACGACGCAAAGGTGTCGAGCGGCTTCAGCATCTCCGGCTTTGCTGCCAGCGACCGCGCGGCGGCGAGCTGCGACTCGTAGGCATCGCCATGGCGAACGGCGACGTCGAGCAGGGCCGCCGCCACCACATGGCGCAGCGGCTTGTCGTCCATCGTTTTCGCGTCGGCGATCTTCTCGCTTTGCTGTGCGAGTTCCGCACGTTCGGTCTTGCTGGCACGTTCGAGCTGAGCGAGGCGGTCGTTGAGAGCGGCAAGATCGGGCGCGGCAGCGCGCGGCGCCGATGTCGCGTCGTTTAGGGCGCTGGCAGTCTTGTCGGATTGTGCGCGCAGATTGGCGATCTCGCTGCGCAGGCTCGTTGCGGATTTCTCCAGCGCATCGATCCGCGCCACCATGGCCGGATCGGCGGCCGGCTTGCCCGTCTTGGCTTCGACCGCGGCCACGCGCCCGCTCAGCGCCTCGACGGTTGCGCCCGTCACTTGCGGAGCAGCCGGCGGCGCCTGCACGGCAGGCCAGCCCAGCATCCAGCCGACCGCGATCACGATTGCGGCTGCGACGGCGCCGGAGAACGCAGCGATAACCCAGGGTGAAATCGACGGCGATACCGACGCGGACGCAACGGAAGACTCTTCTTCGGCAGGTTCGGGCTGCGGCGCGGCAATAGCTTCTTCGGACCTTACCTCTTGAGACTTTTCCTCTTGAGACTTGCCCTCTTCAGATTTGGCTTGCTCATGCGCGGCCTGTTCGGTCGCTGCCCCAGCCTCAGGCTCGCCCGTCACCTGCTGCGGCTGAGTCGAGACTTCCGTCGCCTCGAGGTCGATGGTGGGCGGGATGCGCTTGGCGCGGCCGGACTCGGGAGCCAATCCTGCGTCTTCAGGCTTGTCGTCGGCCATCGTGACGGTTCCTCACACTTACCTGCCCTGAACGAACGGACCCGATTGCGTCGGATTCGGCCCGACCTCTTACGCCAAACGGGTGCGCAAAGCACGCTCCAAGGTGTCAAATAAGGCATTTTCGTCCGGCGTCGCCGCAACCAGAACCTGCGAGGCACCGGCCTCGCGCAGTACGCCGGCGACCGGCTCGGACAGGCAGCACTGCGGGATCGCCAGAGCCGAGATTTCGACACCTTCCGCCCGCGCGGCCTCCAGGAAAGCCCGCGCGCTGCGCCGGGAGTAGTGCAGCACCGCCTCGATCCCATGGGCGGCAAAGCCTTCACAGACATCGCGCGGCAACAGCTTGACTGGCGCCATGCGATAGGTCGTCTGCGTGATGACGATGAAGCCTTCGGCGCCCAGCTCCCCGCCGAGGTCGCGCGACAGATCCGCGCCCGCGAGATAGAGCAACGTGCTCTTTTTCTTCAGCCGCTTGTCGCGCGCGCTCTGCATCACCTTGTCGCGCAGGGCAGCGGCATCGCCACCGGCGACGATCACCTCGGCAAAACCGGCATCGCGCCCGGCGGCAGCCGTGTGCTCGCCGACCGCGAACAGCGGCAGCTGCAGGAGACCAAGGTCCGGTAATTGCGATGCGACCCCACGGATCGCATTGGCCGATGTGACAATGACGGCGCTGTAGCTCGTTTCACTCTCGTCATGGAAGGCGACCGGCTCGAACTTGAGCACCGGCGCGAGCAGCACCACATGACCCCGTGCACGCAGATTTTCCGACGTCGCCTCATTGTCGGGATGCGGCCGTGTGACAAGAATGGACATCGCTTGTGTTCCCGAACCACGTGGCGGTGGCGCTTTCACGAGGAACGGCAGCGCGTGACGATTGCGTTGGCCGACCCCGGAATGCTACCGGACGTACCAGAACTCTGCTTTGCGGATGAGCGCAAGGGGGCGGGAAGGGCGCAAATTGGATAACAATTCGCCAATGCTGGTACTGGGCATCGAAACCACCTGCGACGAGACCGCCGCGGCGGTGATCGAGCGTGCGCCTGACGGCAGCGGCAAGATCCTGTCCAATATCGTGTGGTCGCAGGTCGAGGAGCATGCCCGTTTCGGCGGCGTGGTACCGGAGATCGCGGCCCGCGCCCATGTCGACCTGCTCGACGGCATCATCGACCGCGCCATGACTGAGGCCGGCATCGACTTCGCCCAGCTCGACGGTGTCGCGGCCGCCGCGGGCCCGGGACTGATCGGCGGCGTCATCGTCGGGCTCACCACCGCGAAGGCGATCGCGATGGTGCACGACACGCCGCTGGTCGCGGTGAACCATCTGGAAGCGCATGCGCTGACACCGCGCCTGACCGACGCACTCGAATTTCCCTATTGCCTGTTTCTCGCCTCGGGCGGCCATACCCAGATCGTTGCCGTCACCGGCGTCGGACAGTATGTGCGGCTCGGCACCACCGTCGACGATGCGATCGGCGAAGCCTTCGACAAGGTGGCGAAGATGCTGGGGCTGCCCTATCCGGGCGGCCCGCAGGTCGAGCGCGCGGCAGCCAACGGCGATGCCGCGCGATTTGCGTTTCCGCGGCCGCTGCAGGGACGCCCCGACGCCAACTTCTCACTCTCGGGATTGAAGACAGCGGTGCGCAACGAAGCAAGCCGGTTGGCCGAGATCACACCGCAGGACGTCAACGATCTCTGCGCGAGCTTCCAGGCCGCCGTGCTCGACTCCACCGCCGACCGGCTGAGCGTCGGCCTGAAACTCTTCCGCGAGCAGTTCGGTGCACCGCGTGCGCTGGTGGCGGCCGGCGGTGTCGCCGCCAATCAGGCGATCCGCGGCGCGCTGCATGACGTTGCGAGGAAAGCCGGAACACAATTGATCATGCCGCCGCCGGCGCTCTGCACCGACAATGGTGCAATGATCGCCTGGGCCGGCGCGGAACGTCTCGCGCTCGGCATGACCGACACGATGGAAGCACAGCCTCGCGCGCGCTGGCTGCTCGATGCGAACGCGACGGCACCGGCCGGATACGGCAAGACACGCGCGGGATTCTAGCAATGACAGCGTTCCGATCTGTCGCGGTGATCGGCGCGGGCGCCTGGGGCACGGCGCTGGCGATGGTGGCGGCGCGGGCCGGACGGAACGTGACGCTGTGTGCGCGCAATTCCGAGCACGCGACGCGAATCGCATCGAGCCGCGACAATCCGCGGCTGCCGGGCGTGCGGCTTGCGCCGGAGATCATCGTCACGAGCGACCTGGCCCTCGCCGCACGCGCGGACATGCTGCTGATCGCAGTGCCCGCGCAGCATCTGCGCGGTGCTGTCAACATGCTCGCCTCGCACCTGGAAAAGCCGGTGCCGATCATTGCCTGCGCCAAGGGCATCGAGCACGGCACCCATAAATTCATGACCGACGTGATCGCCGAGGCCGCGCCTCACGCGCAGCCGGCGATCCTGTCGGGCCCGAGCTTTGCCGACGATGTCGCGCGTGGCCTGCCGACGGCGGTGACGCTGGCCGCAAAGGACGACGCCTTGGCGAGCCACCTGGTGCAGGCGCTGGGCTCGCCGACGTTCCGGCCCTATCACTCCACCGATGTCCGCGGCGTCGAGATCGGCGGCGCCGCCAAGAACGTGCTGGCGATCGCGGTCGGCATCGCGGTCGGGCGCAAGCTCGGCGCTTCCGCCCAGGCCGCACTTACCACCCGCGCCTTTGCCGAGCTGACACGCCTCGGCCGCGCGCTCGGCGCACGCAGCGAAACACTCACGGGCTTGTCTGGCCTCGGCGATCTGATCCTGACCTGCTCGAGCCCACAATCGCGCAATTTTGCGCTCGGCCTGTCGCTTGGCCGCAGCGAGCAGCCGCCCGCCGGCAAGCTTGCCGAAGGCGAATTCACCGCGCCGGTACTGATCGAGCTCGCGGCTTCGCAAAACATCGAAATGCCAGTATCGGAAGCCGTCGCATCGATCCTGACCGGCAGAAGCACGATCGACGCCGCGATCTCGGGGCTCATGACGCGACCTTTCAAGGCGGAGGAATGAACATGGCGTACTGGCTGGTGAAATCCGAACCATCGGTGTGGTCCTGGGACCAGCAGGTGGCGAAAGGCGCCAAGGGCGAAGCCTGGACCGGCGTGCGCAATTACACCGCGCGCCAGAACCTCGTCGCCATGAAGAAGGGCGACAAGGCGTTCTTCTATCATTCCAACGAGGGCAAGGAGATCGTCGGCATCGCGGAGATTATCAAGGAAGCCTACCCCGATCCGACCGACAAGACCGAGAAATTCGTCTGCGTCGACATCAAGGCCGACAAGCCGTTGAAGATTCCGGTGACGATGGCCGCGATCAAGGCCGAGAAGAAACTCGCCGACATGGCGCTGGTGAAATATTCGCGCCTTTCGGTGCAGCCGGTGACGGCCGAGGAATGGAAGCTCGTCTGCAAGATGGGCGGGATGTAGGCTTGGGTGCTGTAGCCCGGATGAGCGAAGCGATATCCGGGACTACTGCTGCGATCCCGCATGTCGCTACGCTCATCCGGGCTACGACATCGGAGCTTGTTTCTCCGGCAGCGCAAATATCTCGCATGGCGCGGCGATGCCCCGCAGCGAATGCGATCCGAGCGCGATCAGAGGCATGTCGGTTTCCGCGGCGAGCGCGCCCGACACCAGCACGGTTCTGCCGAGCGGCTTGCACAATCCTTCGAGCCGGCTGGCGAGATTGACGGCGGGACCGATTGCGGTGAAATCCAGCCGATTGGCGGCACCGATATTGCCCCATAGCATCTCGCCGAGATGCAGCGCCGCGCCGAACGCGAGCGGCGGCAGACCTTGAGCACGGCGCTCCGCGTTGAGATACACCATCCCGGCTTCGGCTGCGCGCGCGGCACGCAGAGCTGCATCGGACGCTTGGCGCGGTGACGGCCTGACCACCGGAAAGATCGCGAGCACACCGTCGCCGATGAATTTCAGCACCTCGCCGCCGAAGGCGTGGACCGCGCCGGCGATGCGATCGAACCAGGCATCGAGCGCCGCGATGACCTCGGCAGGCGGATTGGTTTCCGACAGGAGCGTGAAGTTGCGCAAATCGGCATAGAGCAGCGCGGCCTGTATGGTCTCGCCGAGGTCGCGCCGCAGGGGTGCCGCCAGCACCCGCTCCGCACTGCGCTTGCCGAGATAGGCATCCAGCGTCGCGCGCAACGTTGCACGCGCGGCAAGTACGGCAAGGGGTGTGGCGGCAAAGCGCGCGGCCTGGCGCAATTGCTCGGTCTCGTCCGCGGTGAACGGACGCGGCCCGATCCAGCCGAGCAACGGCCCGTCGGGCCGTCCGACCAAATCTTCGTGCACTTCACCCTCCGCGATGTCGCGCAGCCAGCGGCGGCCGGCATCGTTGGGCGGGTCGGGCGCGAGGCCGCCTGGTGCGAAGCCGAGCGCTTCGATCACCCGGCCGTTCTCCGCGCGCCACAACCAGGTCCGTTTCGCGATCAGCGGATGTGGCACCTCCAGCGTCAGGCTGCCCGCCGCAAGCGGCACGCCATCGGCGACCAGATGTGCGCCAAGGTCCGCGAGCAGGCGGTCGGCGCCGGCGCTATCGGCGGCGGCATCGACAAGCCAGGCGAGTGTCGGCGAGAGGTGCATGGCCCGATCATGACGAAGGCAGGCGGTCTTTGTCACGGGCAATCCTTGACGGGCCGCTCGAGCGCCGCCATGTCCCAGTGTCAGCCCAGGGGTGATCGTCGATGACCGAACCGTTCATAGTGCGACGCGAGACCCAGATCGCGGCCCCACGCGCCACCGTTTTCGCCTACCTGACCGACCCCGAGAAGATTTTGAGCTGGATGGGTTCCGACGCGACCACGGAGCCACATCCCGGCGGGCTGTATCTGCTCAAAGGCATCGGCCCCCGCGGCGGCGTTGCCCGCGGCGCATTCCGCGAAGTCGTGCCGGTGCATCGGCTCGCCTACACGTTTGGATGGGAGGGCGGCCAGGAAGTGCCGCCCGGCTCAAGCCTGATCGAGATCGACCTGATCGAACGCGACGGCGGCACATTGCTGCGCATGACCCATAGCGGGCTGCCGACCGAGGAACAGGCGGCCGCCCACGCGACGGGATGGGCGCACTATCTGGGACGGCTCACGGCGGCAGCCGCGGGCGGCGATCCCGGTCCCGACAACGGCGTTTCCAACAAGGCGTAACGACGCCGAGGTCAGACCGCCGCGGTCGCCACCACCTGCTGCAAAAGCTGCTCGCGCCTGGCCTGCGAGCGCTGGCCCTTCATGGTCGCGGCGAAGCGTTCCAGGATGCCGTCCTCGAACGCGGTGACGATGGTATCGTGAACATAGCTCTTGCGGCAGATCGCCGGCGTGTTGGAGAGCTGGTCGGCAGCGCCGCGGATCGCCTCCAGCACCTGCTTCTTGCGGCCGCGCTGGCTGGTCGCCGGCGTGATCCGCGACAGCGATTCCACGACGACGGCAGAGGCCATCAGCGTGCGGAAATCCTTCAGCGAGATCTTGATGCCGGCGATCTCGCGCAGAAACGCGTTCACCTGCGTGGTGCTGACCGCGCGCACGATGCCATAGGGATCGCGATACTGGAACATGCGCTTGCCGGGAACGCCCTGCAAGATCCCGATGGCGCGCACGAGCTTGGCCGCGTCGCACTCCTTGCGCACCGCCTTGCCGCCCTTCGCCTTGAAGGTCAGCACGAAGCTGTCGTCTTCCAGCGAGACGTTGGACTTCAGCAGCGTGGTGGCGCCGCGGGTGCCGTTGAGACGGGCATAGGATTCGTTGCCGGGGCGGATCGCGGTGCGCGCGATCAATTCGATGACGGCGGAGAGCGCGAACTCGCGGGTCGGCTCGTCGCCCGACAGGAACGCCGAGACCTTGCGCCGGATCTTGGGCAGCGCGCCGACGAGCTTTTCCAGGCGATGCGCCTTGCGTTGCTCGCGGACCTTCTCCCAATCGGCGTGATAGCGATATTGCAGCCGGCCCGCGGCATCGCGTCCCACTGCCTGGAGATGCGTGCTCGGATCGGCCGAGTAGCGCACCTCGCGATAGGCCGGCGGCACCGCCATCGAATGCAGCCGCCGAATGGTGCGGGCATCGCGGATGTGGACGCCGTTAGGCCGCACGAACGAATAGCCCTTGCCGCGCCTGACGCGGCGGATGGTCAGCTCGTTCTGGTCGCCGAGCCGCAGGCCCAGTTCCTTGGCGAGGGCCTCGACCGTCGTCGACGGCGCCGCGTCGAACACTTTCTTCGGGCTGGGACGGCCGGAACCGGCCGGTTTCGGCCATTGTCCGAGGGCTTTGGCCAGCGCGATGGCTGCAGGATCGGCTGAAGCGGGCCGTATCGTCCCGAGATTCTGCTGATCCATCATAGTCTTATGCCTTAGCCCTGTCTGTTGTCGGTCAATGCCGCTGTTCTGATTTTTGTTCCAAGGGGTCTCGTTGGACCCGGGTTGGCCATTTAGGGTGTTCCGAACCGCATTGCGAGTCCCGAATCAGTGAGAGGCGGTTTCTAAATACCTCTGCTGAATGCATGGCGCTCTGCGCGGGCCCATTCCGAGCATCTGGGTGAAGACCCCAAAGCCGCCCGTCGCCCTGTTTCAAAACTGCGACAGTCGCACGAAACGGCTTGATCCTCCGCATGGCAGGCTGCTCGCCGAAGGTCCAGCTTGTGCACCTTGTCGGGTCCGGTTAGCCCGACGCATAATCGGTTCAACGATCAAGTCGGCTCGCCAGTGGTCCGTGCTCGGCTCGCCGTATGTGGAGGGAAACATGTCCGAGAAGATCTACGACGTCCCCGCAGAATGGGCGAAGCGCGCCTGGGTCGACCAGGCCAAGTACAAGGACATGTACGCCCGCTCGATCTCGGACCCGAACGGTTTCTGGGCGGAGCAGGCCAAGCGCATCGACTGGATGCACGCGCCGACCAGGATCGAGAACGTCTCCTTCGCGCCCGGCAACATCTCCATCAAATGGTTCGAGGACGGCGTTCTCAACGTCGCCCATAATTGCATCGACCGGCATCTCCACAATCGCGCCAACCAGACCGCGATCATCTGGGAAGGCGACGATCCCTCCCAATCCCGGCACATCACCTACAAGGAGCTGCACGACGAGGTCTGCCGGATGGCCAACATCCTGCGCACCCGGAACGTCAAGAAGGGCGACCGCGTCACCATCTACCTGCCGATGATTCCGGAGGCGGCCTACGCGATGCTGGCCTGCGCGCGGATCGGCGCGATTCACTCCGTGGTGTTCGCCGGCTTCTCGCCCGACAGCCTCGCCCAGCGCATCAACGACTGCCAGTCCAAGGTGATCATCACCGCCGATGAGGGCCTGCGCGGCGGCAAGAAGGTGCCGCTGAAGGCCAATGTCGACGCGGCGCTCGCCAAGGCAGACGGCGTCGACTGGGTCGTCGTGGTCAAGCGCACCGGCGGCGCGGTCGAAATGAATCCCTCGCGCGACCTCTGGTACCACGACGCCGCCAAGATGGTGACGACCGAGTGCCCGGTCGAGCACATGCACGCCGAGGATCCGCTGTTCATCCTCTACACCTCGGGCTCGACCGGCCAACCCAAGGGCGTGCTGCACACCTCCGCCGGCTATCTCGTGTTCGCCGCGATGACGCATCAATACGTCTTCGACTATCACGACGGCGACATCTACTGGTGCACCGCCGACGTCGGCTGGGTCACCGGCCACAGCTACATTCTCTACGGACCGCTCGCCAACGGCGCGACCACGCTGATGTTCGAAGGCGTGCCGAATTACCCGGATAATTCGCGATTCTGGAACGTCATCGACAAGCACAAGGTCAACATCTTCTACACCGCGCCGACCGCGATCCGCGCGCTGATGCGGAGCGGCGACGCGCCCGTGAAGAAGACCTCGCGCGCCAGCCTGCGCCTGCTCGGCTCGGTAGGCGAGCCGATCAATCCGGAAGCCTGGGAGTGGTATCACCGCGTCGTCGGCGACGACCGCTGCCCGATCGTCGATACGTGGTGGCAGACCGAGACCGGCGGCATTTTGATCACGCCGCTGCCCGGCGCCACGAAGCTCAAGCCGGGCTCGGCGACGCAGCCGTTCTTCGGCGTGGTGCCTGAGATCGTCGACGCCGACGGCAACGTGCTGGACGGCGAGACATCAGGCAATCTGTGCCTGACGCGGTCATGGCCGGGCCAGATGCGCACGGTCTATGGCGACCACGCCCGCTTCGAGCAGACTTATTTCTCGACCTACAAGGGCAAGTACTTCACCGGCGACGGCTGCCGGCGCGATGCGGACGGTTATTACTGGATCACCGGCCGCGTCGACGACGTCATCAACGTCTCCGGCCACCGCATGGGTACCGCCGAAGTCGAAAGCGCGCTGGTGGCGCATGAGAAGGTCTCGGAAGCCGCCGTGGTCGGTTACCCGCACGACATCAAGGGTCAGGGCATTTACGCATATGTGACCCTGATGGCCGGCATCGAGCCAACCGAGGATCTACGCAAGGAGCTCGTCACCTGGGTGCGCAAGGAGATCGGCCCGATCGCTGCGCCCGACCAGATCCAGTTCTCGCCCGGCCTGCCCAAGACCCGATCCGGCAAGATCATGCGCCGCATCCTACGCAAGATCGCCGAGGACGAACCGGGCAGCCTGGGCGACACCTCGACCCTGGCCGATCCCGGCGTGGTCGACGACCTCGTCAAGAACCGTCAGAACAAAAAGGCGGTCTGAGCCACATCGTCCTGTGCCCCGGACGCAGCGTAGCGCGCACTTCGCGGTGCGCTGCAGAGTCGGGGCCGATGCAACGGCAGACTCTGTGGCCTTCTAGATCCCGGCTCTGCGTCGCACCGCTTCGCGCTGCGCCGCGTCCGGGACACGAGATCGCATCCCCGCGTTAGCGCTCCCCCGAACAACGGCCGTTCACATCCTCACGCACTTGTCAGGCCGCGCCCCGGCGCCCGGGCATCTTTCCCGCCAAGTGTTGTTTTCAGGTCATTTACTTTGTTTCGAACATTTCCTTTGTTCCCCCTGCTGGCTGGCCCTTGGCGGCCGTGCGTGGAAACCATCCGGTTAACAGGCGCGGTTAAGAATGTCCCCTAACAAGGACTTGGCGAGCCGGCGATTGCCGGTTTTGCGTAATCTTGGACGGTCCGTTCGGGGCAAGGGGAAAATCGATGTCGATGAGGATTGCTGTGGCGCTGGCCGCCACCGTCGTGACTGGGGTCTTGACGTTGACGGCGGCGCAGGCGCGGCCGGAAATGGTGGGGACGAACCTGGCTGACTATTCGCCGGGCACCATCGTGGTCAAAACCAACGAGCGTCGGCTCTATCTCGTCCTCGATAGCGGCCACGCCGTGCGCTACCCGGTCGGCGTCGGCAAGTCCGGCAAGCAGTGGGCCGGCACCACCCGCATCGACGGCAAGTACCGCAATCCGGCCTGGGCGCCGCCCGCCGAGGTGAAGCGCGACAAGCCCAGCATCCCGGACGTCATCCCGGGCGGCTCGCCCCGCAATCCGATGGGCGTCGCGGCGATGACGCTGTCCGGCGGTGAATACGCGATCCACGGCACCAACGTGCCGGGCTCGATCGGCGGCTTCGTCTCCTATGGCTGCATCCGCATGCTCAACGACGACATCACCGATCTCTACAGCCGCGTCTCGGTCGGCACGACGGTGGTCGTGACGCGCTGATCGCCGGCATCAGGACGACACGGCAATAGCCGCGTCGTTCGACGCGGCTTTTTGTCACCAGAAGCGCCAGCTCCGCGCGCACCAGCCGTCGCGATGGCCGCCATTGTAGCTCCGCGCGTAACCGCCCGCGAGCAACGCCGCCGAGACATTGGTCGTGCGTTTGGTCGCGACGTCGGCGAGAACGCGACCATATTTGTCGGCACCGAGGTTGGTGATCGTCACGCCACCCTGTGCGAGCAGATCGCGCAATGCGCGGGCCGCGGCTTCGGCCTTGTCCAGTTCCTCCTGGCAGGATGCTTTCATCTCGGGTGCGTCGATGCCGCGCAGGCGAACGCGCACGATGAGATCGCGGCCGTCGCGCTGACGAACGCGTGCGAGAAAGGTGTCGCCGTCAATGGTGCGAACGACATCGACCGGCTCGCGACGATCGGGATGGCCGCCTTGCTGGAGCACAATCTCGGCGTCTCGTGATTGACCGTCGGTCACGTGAGGGAACTGCCAGTTCATCCCATGCCGGGACGTGAACACCACGGCCACCACGATTCCAACCACGAACATCCACGGCAACAGCCCTGAGAACCGGCGACCAAATGGCGAGCCGCTGTATGAAGGCCGATATGGATGGCTTGGATCGAAACGCGACATCCGCGCACGCTAGGGCTGAGTCGGGCAGTCCGGCAAGCGAGCCTCAAAAGACAAGCTTCAGAAGTCGGAAGCGATGCCCTTGCGCTCCCAATCGCCATAGCGGGTCGGTTCGGGTCCTTTTGGGCCCTGCAACTCCTTTGGCGCCGCCTCGCCGTCGTTCTTGGCTCGGGCTGCCGCAGCCTGACGGCGCGCTTCGGCCTCGGCCAGCGCGCGCTGGGCGGCCGGCGTAAGCTGCTTGCGGTCGGGAACGGGAGGCTGGTCACTCATAGGCGGCTTTCTAGCGCGGGACGGCCCGCGGCGCGACGCCCAATAACGCATTCCTGAAATTGCTCCGAAAGGGCTGAAAAACCCGGAAGCGATTCTTACATTTGGCATATTCGCGTGCCAGAGATCGCCTTCTCAAGGCATGCGCCCATTACGGCGAACTGCCGCTGCTCAGAACCTTGTTTCCGCATGCCTTCTCAACGTTTCGCTCCTCCATCCGAAGTGCCCGGTCTCGCGGCGCGGCGGATTGCCGCCGACATCGTCGACGGCGTGCTGCACAAGCACCGCACACTTGACGAGCAGCTCGACGGCAGCGGCGCCCATCCCGGACTGAAGACGCTCCCCGACCGCGACCGCGCGCTGATGCGCCGCCTGGTCGCCACCGTGCTGCGCCGGCTCGGCACGCTCGGCCATGTGCTGTCCCGCCTGCTCGACAAGGGCATTCCCTCCGACGCGCCGCGCGCGCAGAGCGCGCTGTTGATCGGCGCCGCCCAGATCCTCTGGATGGACGTGCCCGATCACGCGGCCGTCGATCTCTCCGTTCGCCTCGTGCAATCCGACCGGCGCGCCGCGCGCTATGCCGGCCTCGTCAACGCCGTGCTGCGCCGCTGCGCCCGCGAGGGCAAGGCGCTGGTGGACGAGGTTGCCGCGCAGTCGCTGGACCTGCCGCCCTGGATAGTCGCGCGCTGGAGCGCGCATTATGGCGAGACGGTCGCAAGGGACATGGCGCTCGCGCTCAGCCATGATCCGTCGCTGGATCTGACCGTGAAGTCGGACGCCGCGCAATGGGCGAGCCGGCTCCATGGCGAAGTGCTACCGACCGGATCGGTGCGCACGGTGCTGCACGGCGCGGTGACCATGCTTCCCGGCTTCGCCGAAGGACAATGGTGGGTGCAGGACGCCGCCGCTGCGTTGCCAGCCCGGCTGTTCGGCGACATCAAGGGCAAATCCATCGCCGATCTCTGCGCCGCTCCCGGCGGCAAGACCGCGCAACTGGCGCAGGCCGGCGCGCACGTCACCGCCATCGACCGCTCGCCTGCCCGGGTGGCACGGCTGCGCGAGAATCTGACGCGGTTGTCGCTGCAGGCCGAGACCGTCGTCGCCGACGCCGCGGAATGGGCCGGCCCTGCCGATGGCTTCGACGGCATCCTCATTGATGCGCCTTGCACATCGACCGGGACGATCCGCCGCCACCCCGATGTATCCTGGCTCCGGCAGGAATCCGACATCGCCGCAATGACCGCGCTCCAGCGGCGGCTGCTGCAAAAATCGGTCTCGCTACTCAAGCCCGGTGGGACGCTAGTTTATTGCACCTGTTCGCTGGAACCTGAAGAGGGCGAGCATGCGGTCGCCGCGCTGCTGACCGCGGAGCCCGGTCTTCGCCGGGTTCCGATCGATGCGTCCGAGGTGTCGGGGCTCAGCGAGATCATTACCGCCGAGGGCGATCTGCGCACCCTGCCCAGCCATCTGCCGAACGCCGATCCCAAGCTCGGCGGGCTCGACGGATTTTTCGCGGCCCGGCTCGTTAAATCCTGATTTTGCACTGGATTTTGCAAACACGGCACTGATTCGCGTCGTTCAAGGTGGTGTCGGCCGTCCGATTTTGGGATTAATAAGGATTCGTCGGAATCCTCTCCCCCATCAAGGCAAGGCGTGTCGGTCGCTCAACGCAGACGTATCTCGACGCTGGTGATGAACCGCTTCGCGCGGAACATGCTCGCGCGCGCGAGCGGCGGTTCCGTCGCCCTGTCGCGGGTTTGGCCCGGCCGCGCCGACCGGCTGATCATCGCGCCGCATGATCTACGCACCGCGGATGCGACCCGCGCCGCCGAGATCTATGCCGGCCGCTTCGTCTTCGCCGGCAAGATCGTCAATTGCCACGGCCGCTCGATCTTCGATCTCGAGCCGCCGTCGGAAGATTGGGAAGTTGCGCTGCTCGGCTTCGGCTGGCTGCGCCATTTGCGCGCCGCCGACACCGCGCTGACGCGCGCAAATGCGCGCTCGCTGATCGAGGACTGGATCGGCAACCCCGCCAGCAAGCGCCGTCCCGTCGCGCGACGCGCCGACGTGCTGGCCCGCCGCGTGATCTCCCTGCTGTCGCAGGCGCCGCTGGTGCTGAACGATACCGACAACAAATTCTATCGTCGGTATCTGCGCGCGCTGGCGCGCGAAATCCGCTTGCTGCGCTACACCATGGTCAACATCCCCGACGGAGTGCCGAAGCTCCAGGTGCTGATCGCGCTGTGCTATGCGGCGTTGTGCCTTGCCAACCAGGCAAGTCACATCCGCAGCACCTCGAAAAAGCTCTCGGATGAATTGCAGCGGCAGATCCTGCCCGACGGCGGCCATGTCTCGCGCAACCCGGGCGCGCTGATCGAGCTCTTGATCGACCTGTTGCCGCTGCGGCAGACCTTTGCCGCGCGCAACATCGCGCCGCCGCCCGCGCTGCTCAACGCGATCGACCGCATGATGCCGATGCTGCGCTTCTTCCGCCACGGCGACGGCAATTTCGCGCTGTTCAACGGCATGAGCGCGACCCCGTCGGACCTGCTCGCGACGCTGCTTGCCTATGACGACACCCACGGCGCGCCGATGTCGAACATGCCGCATACCGGTTTCCAGCGCCTCGATGCCGGCCAGACCACTTTGATCATCGACACGGGCCCGCCGCCGGCGGCCAGCGTCAGCCACGACGCCCATGCCGGCTGCCTGTCGTTCGAACTCTCCTCCGGCATCAGCCGCATCGTCACCAATTGCGGCATGCCGGCCACGGGCCGCGACAATTGGCGGCCGTTCGCACGCGGCACGGCGGCGCATTCGACGCTGACCTATCACGACACCTCGTCATGCCAGTTCGTGGAGATGTCGGCTATGAAGCGGCTCTTGCACGGCGCTCCGGTCACCAGCGGCCCCGTCGAGGTTGAGAGCTATCGCGAAATCGTGCAGAACGGCACCCTGCTCACGACGTCGCATGACGGTTACCTGACAAAATTCGGCGCGATCCACCGCCGCGTACTGATGATCGCCAATGACGGCGCGCGCATCGACGGCGAGGACACGTTGTCGCCGCCGCAAGGCGGGCGCTTCAAGGGTCCGGATGCCGATTTCGCGCTGCGATTCCATCTGCACCCGGCGGTGAAGGCGAGCCGGCTGTCCGACGCCCGCGGCGTCATGCTGGTGCTCCCGAATCGCGACGTCTGGACCTTCGAGGCGCTCGACGACAAGGTGGAGCTGGAGGACAGCGTATCCCTGGCCGGCAATGACGGCCCGCGCCGCACCGCGCAGATCGTGATCCGCCAGGACGCGCGGCAGGCGCCCTCGATCCGCTGGAGTTTTGTGCGCTCCACCGCCTCGCCGGCGGTCACGAATGCCCGCAGAAATGCACGGCGGGAGCCGGAACTTCCGCTGTAGACGCATGCGATTCGGCACCATCTGGTCGTTGTGATAGCGACCGAAAACTGCTATCGAGCCCTCGCTCGCGCGACTGGCGACCTTGGATGGAGCACCATCGGGAAGCGCGGGACACAGCTGCCGCGCGCCTGGGCATTACTCCTTCAGACAGAGGATCTTGCTCATGACTGACCATCCCCGCCGCGTCACCCGCGCACTTCTCTCCGTTTCCGACAAGACCGGCCTGATCGACTTCGCAAAGGCGCTTGCCGCGCACGATGTCGAGCTGATCTCGACCGGCGGCACCGCGAAGGCGATCGCCGCGGCCGGCCTCGAGGTGAAGGACGTGTCCGAGCTGACCGGCTTCCCCGAGATGATGGATGGCCGCGTGAAGACGCTGCATCCGAAGGTGCACGGCGGTCTGCTCGCGATCCGCGACAACAAGGACCATGCGGATGCGATGACGGCGCATGGGATCGCGCCGATCGATCTCCTCGTCGTCAATCTCTATCCGTTCGAGGCGACCGTCGACAAAGGCGCGGGCTTCGAGGATTGCATCGAGAACATCGACATCGGCGGCCCCGCGATGATCCGCGCCGCCGCGAAGAATCATGACGACGTCGCCGTCGTGGTCGAGGCGCAGGACTATCAGGCCGTGCTCGATGAGCTCGCCGCCAACAGCGGTGCAACCACGCTGAAGTTGCGCCGGCGCCTTGCCGCCAAGGCTTACGCGCGCACTGCCGCCTATGACGCCGCGATCTCGAACTGGTTCAATCGCCAGCTCGAGATCGACGCGCCCGATTTCCGTGCCTTCGGCGGCCGGCTGATCCAGTCACTGCGCTATGGCGAGAATCCGCACCAGACCGCGGCGTTCTATGCGACGCCCGACAAGCGGCCGGGCGTCTCGACCGCGCGGCAGCTCCAGGGCAAGGAGCTCTCCTACAACAACATCAACGACACGGATGCGGCCTATGAATGCATCGGCGAGTTCGACGCCAAGCGCACCGCAGCCTGCGTCATCGTCAAGCATGCCAATCCCTGCGGCGTCGCGGAGGGCTCCGACCTCGTCGGCGCCTACAGCAAGGCGCTGGCCTGCGATTCCACCTCGGCGTTCGGCGGCATCATCGCGATGAACCGCGCACTCGATGCTGACACCGCGCGCGAGATCACGAAAATCTTCACCGAGGTGATCATCGCGCCTGACGCTAGCGAGGAAGCGATCGCCATCATCGGCGCGCGCAAGAACCTTCGGCTTCTGCTCGCCGGCAGCCTGCCCGACCCGCGCGCGCCGGGCCTCACCGCCAAGACGGTGGCGGGCGGTCTCCTCGTGCAGAGCCGCGACAACGCCGTCGTCGACGACATGACCTTCAAGGTTGTCACGAAGCGCGCGCCCACTGATGCCGAGATGCGCGACCTGAAGTTTGCTTTCCGTGTCGCAAAACACGTCAAGTCCAACACCATCATCTACGCCAAGGATCTCGCGACCGTCGGCATCGGCGCCGGCCAGATGAGCCGGGTCGATTCAGCGCGGATCGCGGCACGCAAGGCTCAGGATGCGGCCGCCGAGCTGAAGCTCGCCGAACCGCTCACCAAGGGCTCGGTGGTGGCGTCGGATGCGTTCTTCCCGTTCGCCGACGGCATGCTCGCCTGCATCGAGGCCGGCGCCACCGCCGTGGTGCAGCCCGGCGGCTCCATGCGCGACGACGAAGTGATCAAGGCCGCCGACGAGCATGGCATCGCCATGGTGTTCACCGGCACGCGGCACTTCAGGCACTAGATCTGTCGTGTACTAAACTCTCGACGGGTCGTCCCGGCGAAGGTCGGGACCCATAGCCCAGGAAGTAGTTTGGTGTGCGGTACTGGCCGTGTCGCGGCAACGAGCAATCACGCGGTATGGGTCCCGGTCCCCGTGCGCAATTGCGCACTAGGCCGGGACGACGCTAATTTTCCCGCACCCGCATCAACAGCGCCAGACCCGCGACGAAGAACACCACCAGCACGGCCATGCCGGCCTTCTGGCTCGCCGTCACCGCGGTGATCACGCCGATCAGCAGCGGGCCGATGAAGGACGTCACTTTCCCCGTCAGTGCGAACAGACCGAAATACTGCGCGATGCGGTCCTTCGGTGCGAGACGGATCAGAAGCGTACGTGAGGCCGCTTGCAGCGGACCACCGGCCGCACCGATCAGGCAGCCCAGCACCAGATAAGCGCGCTCTGACGCGGCGGCGAACAATCCGCCGCCGGGCGCGGGCGGCGCGACCTTGATGAAGAGGATCGAATCCTTGTCGACCAGCAGGATCGCCGCCAGCGCCAGCAGCAGGACCAGCATGCTGCCGGCGATCACGCGCTTCGGCCCGAAGCGATCGTCCAGCTTGCCACCAAACCACGCGCCAAACGCGCCGGCGATCGCGAGCATGATGCCAAACGTGCCGATCTGGATCGTGTGCCAGCCGAACGTACCCGCGGCATAGATGCCGCCGAAGGCAAACAGCGACACCAGACCGTCGGTGTAGATCATGTTGGCGAGTAGAAACGCCGCAAGCGATTTCTGCTGCGGCAGCCCCTTGATCGATTGCTTCAGCTCCGACAGCCCCTCGTGCAGCGCCTCGCGCACCGGACGCTTCGCCGGATAGTCCGGTGTGAACAGGAACATCGGCGTCACGAAAACGATGAACCAAAGCCCGGTCAACGGTCCGGCGGCGCGGTCGCCCTGATGACTGACGGGATCGAGCCCGAACAGAGGCGTGAGACCGAGCAGCGTGCGACCGGTCTCGGGGTTCGCGGCGAGCAGGCCGAGCACGATGATCAGGCTGACGATGCCGCCGACATACCCCGTCGCCCAGCCGGTGCCGGAGAGCCGCCCGATGCGCTCCGGCGGCACCAGCGTCGGCATCATCGCATTGTTGAAGAGAGTGGCGAATTCCGCGCCAACGCTGGCGAGCGCGACCGCGGTGAGCAGCGGCGGAATGATCGAGGGATCGCCGGGCTTGCCGATCCACAGCGTGCAGGATGCCAGCACCAGCACTGCGCCGAATCCGGCGATCCACGGCTTCCTGCGGCCCGACGCATCGGCGATAGCCCCCAGCACCGGCGACATCAAGGCAATCGCGAGGCCCGCGGCAGCCATCGCAAAGCCCCACAACGATTGCCCGGTGGCGGGATTCGGCGCAATGCCGGTGGCGAAATAGGGCGCGAACACGAAGGTCGTGATCAGCGTAAAATAAGGCTGCGCGGCCCAGTCGAAGAAGATCCAGCTGACGACGGCGCTGCGCGGCGGATAGGTCCGCTGCGCGCCGGCGATCCGCGCATCCCGGGCGATCGTCGTCACTCCATAATCCTCATCACGAACAGTTTTGCCTCTGTCGGGGCAAACCGTATAGCATTGCAGCGCTGCATGTGAACTGCCCATGGCCATTGCGGAAGTTTGATGATGTCGTCTTTTTCGACACGGCGGACATTTTTCGCCTTCCTTGCCACTCTGGCGTTCGGACTTCCGACCGCGACCGCGCAGGATGCGCGGCGGGCCTATGTGCCGCCCGCGCTCGACACCGTGCACGCCGTTCCCGCCGAACACGGCATGGTAGTAGCGCAGGAGAAAATCTCCGCGCAGGTCGGCGCCGATATCCTGCGGCGCGGCGGCAATGCCGTCGATGCCGCGGTCGCGACCGGCTTTGCGATGGCCGTGACCTATCCGCGGGCCGGCAATATCGGCGGCGGCGGCTTCATGGTGATTCATTCCACCGAGCGCAACGAAGACATCACGATCGATTATCGCGAGACCGCGCCGGCTGCGACCACGCCGCAGATTTTCCTCGGCGCCGACGGCAAGCCCGATGCGGCGAAGTCGCGGGATTCTGCGCTCGGCGTCGGCGTGCCCGGCACCGTCGCGGGTCTTGCGCTCGCCCTGGAAAAATGTGGCTCGGGCCGGTTCACGCTGGCGCAACTGCTCGAGCCCGCGATCGTGCTCGCCCGCGACGGCTTCCTCGTCGGCGACGACATTGCCGACACGCTGCCGGGCTGGCACAAGCGGCTGGTGCGCTGGCCCTCCTCGGCCCGGATATTCTCGCGGCCTGATGGCACGCCGCTCAGCCAAGGCGACAGGCTGGTGCAGAGCGATCTCGCCGAAACGCTGTCGACTGTCGCCGTACAGGGCCCGCGCGGTTTTTATGAAGGGCCGGTCGCGGAAAAACTCGCCAAGGCCGTGACTGATGCGGGCGGCATCATGACGCCAGCGGATTTGAAATCCTATCAAGCGGTGATCCGCGCGCCGGTGCGCGGCACCTATCGCGGCTATGACATCGTGTCGATGCCGCTGCCGTCGTCGGGCGGCGTGGTGCTGGTGGAGACGCTCAATATTCTCGAAGGTTTTCAGCTCGCCGATCTGAAGCAGGGATCGCCGGCCTCGCTGCATCTGTTGATCGAGGCCATGAAGCGCGCCTATGCGGACCGGGCGCGCTATCTCGGCGATCCCGCCTTCGTCAACGCGCCGATCGGGACGCTCACCGGCAAGGACTATGCGGCCAAGCTGCGGGCAACCATCTCCGCGGATCGCGCCACGCCGTCGGAACAGCTCGTTTCCACTGCGACCTCACCGCATGAGGGCAGCAACACCACGCATTTTTCCGTCGTCGACGGCAGCGGCAACGCGGTCAGCAACACCTATACGCTGAACTTCAGCTACGGCGTCGGCCTCGTCGCCGACGGCACCGGCGTGCTGCTCAACAACGAGCTCGACGATTTCACCGCAGCGGTCGGCGCTTCCAATGCCTACGGCCTCGTCGGCTTCGAGGCCAATTTGCCCGGGCCGGGCAAGCGGCCGCTGTCCTCGATGTCGCCGACCATCGTCCTGAAGGGCGGCAAGCCGGTGCTGGTGACGGGCTCGCCGGGCGGCAGCCGCATCATCTCGGCCGTGCTCCAGGTGATCGTCAACGTCCTCGATTACAAGATGGACGTCGCGGCTGCCGTGGCCGCGCCGCGGCTGCATCACCAATGGTTGCCCGACGAGGTCCGGGTCGAGAGCGGCTTTCCCGATGATGTGCTGCTCGAGCTGAAGGCGATGGATCATCTCATCGTCACGCCGATGGGGCAGACATCGGCGAATTCGATCGCGGTGACCGCCAACGGGCCGCTCGGCGCGCCCGATCCACGCACCCGGGGCGCGGAAGCAGCGGGGCAGTAACTCTGTACTTGCATGGCGCGAAGGCCGGCGGCCGGCTTGCGCGCGCCCCCGCGCGTGCTACCACCGCCAGGCCAGAGAAACTGCCAAAGAAAACACTGTCGGGAATCGCGCATGACCACCGTTGATCCGAACCAGCGCATCGAACGCGCCGAGATCGAGGACACCAGCCTTCTTGCCTTCTATCGCGACATGAACGCGCCGGAGCGGCGGACGTTCTGGGCGTGCGCCGCAGGCTGGGCGCTCGACGGCATGGACTTCATGATCTATCCGCTGGTGATCGGCACCATCATCGCGCTGTGGAAGGTCGATGCGGGGTCGGCCGGGCTCGCCGGCACCGTGACGCTGCTGGCCTCCGCGATCGGCGGCTGGCTCGGCGGCTATCTCTCCGACCATATCGGCCGGGTCAGAACGCTCCAGATCACCATCATCTGGTTCTCGTTCTTCTCGCTGGTCTGCGCGGTCGTGCAGAATTTCGAACAGCTCCTGATCGCACGCGCGGTGCTGGGCCTCGGCTTCGGCGGGGAGTGGGCGGCGGGCGCCGTGCTGATGGGTGAAGCGATCCGGCCGCAATATCGCGGGCGTGCAGTCGGCTCGGTGCAGTCGGGCTGGGCCGTCGGCTGGGGCCTCGCGGTGCTGTCGCAGGCGATCCTGTTCTCGGCTTTGCCGGCGGAGACAGCGTGGCGCTGGATGTTCGTGATCGGCGCGTTGCCCGCGCTGCTGGTGTTCTACATCCGCCGCTCGGTGACCGAGCCGGAGATCGCGGCTGAGGCCCGCGCCAAGCAGGCCGCGAGCGGCAATCGCCCGGCGCTCTGGGAGATTTTCTCGGGCCCGATCCTGAAGACCACGATCCTGGCGTCGCTGATGGCCACGGGCTGCCAGGGCGGTTATTACGCCGTCACCTTCTGGGTGCCGCAGTTCTTGACCAAGGAGCGGCATCTGTCGATCGTCGGCTCGACCGGCTATCTCTCGACGCTGATCATCGGCTCCTTCATCGGCTATCTCACCGGCGCGTGGCTCGCCGACCGGATCGGACGGCGCAATCTCTTTCTGACCTTCTCGATCGGCGCGATAGCGGTTGTGCTGCTCTACACGCAGCTGCCGCTCACCAACGAGGTCCTGTGGGTGCTCGGCTTCCCGCTCGGCTTTTTCGCCTCGGGCTATTTCTCCGGCGTCGGCGCGTTCCTGACCGAGCTTTATCCAACGCGACTGCGCGGCTCGGGCCAGGGCTTTTGCTACAATTTCGGCCGCGGCATCGGCGCGCTGTTTCCGTTCCTGGTCGGAGCGCTATCGGCGACGACGTCGCTTGCGAATGCGATCGCCATCTTCGCGGTGGTGGCTTACGCGCTGTTCTTCATCGCCGCCTTCGCGCTCCCGGAGACGCGCGGGCGCGTGCTGCACGCGGACTGATGAAAGCTAACTATCGACCGACCTGATACGGCCCGCCCTTTTCGAGGGCGCGGCTGTACGCCGGCCGTGCATGAATGCGCTCCAGGAACGCCATCGCGTTGGGATGGCCGAGCTCCAGCCCGCCGCGCGCCTGGGCTGCCTCAAGCGGAAAGCTCATCTGAATGTCGGCGGCGGTGAACTCGTTGCCGGCGAACCACTCGCTCTTGCCGAGCTCGCCTTCCCAATAGTCCATGTGCTGCTTCAGCTGCGGATTGACCAGCGCAGTAAGCGCCTGGTTCGAGACCTTGCGCACCAGCGGGCGGAGCAACGCCGGCGCGCGCTTCGGCATCAGCGTGAACAGCAGCTTGAGCAGCAGCGGCTGCATCGCCGAGCCTTCCGCATAGTGCAGCCAGTAGGTGAAGCGCAGCCGCTCCGGCGTGTTCGGCGGCGGGACCAGCCGGCCGTTGCCATAGGTGGCGATGAGATATTCGATGATCGCGCCGGATTCGGCGATGGTGTTGCCGTTGTCCGTGATAACGGGCGACTTGCCGAGTGGATGGATGGCGCGGAGCTCCTTCGGCGCGCGCATGTCCGGCTGGCGCTGATAGCGCACGATCTCGTAAGGCACGCCCAACTCTTCGAGCAGCCACAGCACGCGCTGCGAGCGGGAATTGTTGAGGTGATGAACGGTCAGCATCGCGTGGTCCCCGGGGCTAGGCATGGTTCGATCGGCCGCGCGTTCGTGCCAGCCCGGGAACGCAATGTCGAGCCATCCGGTCGAGTATTTTAACCCGGGTATATTGACCTTAGCAATTTACCCGGGTATTAAAGCTGCCATCGCGACCAATATGGCAATGATTCCAATGCAGAAGACTTTCACCGCTTTCCAAGGGCATCGCCGTCTGGTCTCCGGGCCAGCAGGAGAGGTCGCGCTGGTCATCAAGAGGATGACGGAGCGGCCGGACGAGCCCATCATCATCTTCGAGGACGCCACGGGCAGATCGATCGACTTCGATCTGCGCGGCGGAGACCGGGAGGTGCTGGCGCGGCTGGCGAAGCTTGTGCCGCCCCCGGTTGAGGACACCGCATCGCCGAGCGAGCCGCGCGGTCGCGGCCGGCCGAAGCTCGGCGTGGTCGCGCGCGAGGTGACGCTGCTGCCGCGGCACTGGGAGTGGCTCAGCGCGCAAGCAGGCGGCGCCTCGGTCGCACTACGGAAACTTGTCGAAGAGGCGCGGCGTGCCAGCGGCGACAAGGACCGCGAGCGGCAGGCGCGCGATGCGGCCTATCACTTCATGTCGACCATGGCCGGCAATCTGCCGCAGTTCGAGGAAGCATCGCGCGCGCTGTTTGCGGATGATCGGCGGCGTTTCACCGGACTGATCGCAGATTGGCCCGCCGACATCCGCGACCACATTGTCAAGCTCGCCTACAGCGACCGCGCTTAGGTGCGCGCCTTCTCACAACCCCATCGACGGCCAGGCCACGCGCATTGCGCGTGGCGACGGTTTCGCAGGCCCTGAAAGGCCAATCCATGTCCGCAGCCAAGCCGCTCTGGAAAAGTTTTCTGCGCTTCCTCGCGCCGTTGATGCTGAGCAACGCGCTGCAATCACTGTTCGGCACCGTCAGCAACGTCTATCTCGGCCAGATGATCGGGATCGACGCGCTTGCATCGGTCTCGGTGTTCTTTCCGGTGATGTTCTTCCTTTTCGCCTTCGTCATGGGGCTGAGCACCGGCGCCACGGTGCTGATCGGCCAGGCCTATGGTGCGGGCGAGCAGGGCCGGATCAAGCTCATCGTCGGCACGACGCTCGCAATCGGCCTGCTGCTCTCGATTGCAATTGCACTGATCGGCGGCATCTTCAGCCGGCAATTGATGATGATGCTCGCAACGCCCGCAGACATTCTCGACAGGCTAGCGCCTATGCCCGCATCATGCTGCTCACCATGCCGCTCGGCTTCGTCTTCCTGCTGATGACGGCGATGATCCGCGGCGTCGGTGACGCGCTGACGCCTTTGCTGGCGCTGGCCTTGTCGACCGCGATCGGCTTGATCCTGACGCCGATGCTGATCCGCGGGTCGTTCGGATTGCCGGCGGCCGGCATCACCAGCCCGGCCTGGGCGGCAGCGATCGCCAACGCGCTGACGCTGGTCGCGCTGGCGGCCTATCTGCTGCGGAGAAAACATGCCTTGGCACCGGACGCTGCACTGCTGCGCCATCTGCGGCTCAATCGTGTGGTGCTGGGACAGATCCTCGGCATTGGACTGCCGAGCGCGATCGGCATGGTGGTGATGGCGATCGCCGAGCTGGTGCTGCTCGGCCTCGTCAACGGCTTCGGCTCGAACGCCACCGCAGCCTATGGCGCGGTCAACCAGGTGATGGGCTACACGCAGTTCACGGCGATGTCGATTTCGATAGCAGTCTCCATCCTCGGCGCCCAAGCGGTCGGCCGCGGCGACAGAGCGGGGCTCGACGGCATCGTGCGCACCGGACTTGCGTTCAACATCGTCCTGACGGGCGGACTGGTGGCGCTGATCTATCTCGCGCCGCGCGCCGTGCTCGGCATCTTCATCACTGATGACACCGTGCTCGAGCTGGCGAAGAGCTTGCTCAACATCGCACTGTGGAGCTCGGTGCCGTTCGGCCTGGCGACGGTATTTTCCGGCGCGATGCGCGCTGCCGGCGTGGCACTGACGCCAATGCTGCTCGCGGTCTTCGCCATTATGGCGATCGAGCTGCCATCCGCAGTGATCCTGAGCCGCACGATTGGCCTTCAGGGTGTGTGGGCCGCCTATCCGATCGTGTTCTGCGCCATGTTCCTTTTGCAGATGGGCTATTACCTTCTGGTGTGGCGCAAGCGGACGATCCGGCGCCTGACCTGACCAAATCATCAAGAGATTATGACCGTCATTAAACGGTAGACCCGCGGCGCGCGCTGCGCCACAATGCGAAAAAAGCGACGTCAGGGAGCATGATTTTGACCCGCACAGCCCCGCAATTCCTGTTCGATTTCGGCAGTCCGAACGCCTATCTCAGCCATCTCGCGATCCCCGCCATCGAGCAGCGCATCGGCGTCAAATTCGAATATGTGCCGATCCTGCTCGGCGGCATCTTCAAATCGACCAACAACAAGTCCCCCGCCGAGACGCTTGCCGGCATCAAGAACAAGCGCGAATTCCACGCGGTCGAGACCGAGCGCTTCGTCAAGCGCTTCCAGGTGCAGCCCTATGTCATGAATCCGTTCTTCCCCGTCAACACGCTGAACCTGATGCGCGCAGCGATCGCGGCGCAGCTCGAGGGCGTGTTCGAAGCATATGTCGAAGCCGCCTTCCATCACATGTGGGGCGAGCCGAAGAAGATGGACGATCCGGAAATCGCCGCGAAGGCGCTGGCGTCCTCCGGCCTCGACGCGCAAAAGCTGTTCGCTCGCGCCGGGGAACCGGAGGTGAAGGGCAGACTGATCAAGAACACCGAGGAAGCTGTCGCGCGGGGCGCGTTCGGCTCGCCGACCTTCTTCGTCGGCAACGAGATGTTCTTCGGCAAGGAGCAGTTGCGCGAGGTCGAGGAGATGGTGTCGGGGAAGTGATTTTCTCGAAGCAGGGAAACCGAACAATGTCCTCGACGTCATCTTGGCGAAAGCCAGGACCCATAACCACCGGATCGCGTTTGGCGATAGGCGGGGGCTCCGACTTGTCCGACAAGAGGCAGTCGGGGTAATGGGTCCTGGCTTTCGCCAAGACGACGAAAAAGAACCAACAACAAGGACAATCCCATGCGTATCCTCGTGGTCGGCGCTGGCGCCATCGGCGGCTATTTTGGTGGCAGGCTGTTGCAGGCCGGCCGCGACGTCACCTTCCTGGTCCGGCCGCGGCGCGCCAGCGAGCTCGCGAGCGCCGGCCTCGTCATCAAAAGCCCGAACGGCGACGTGACCTTGAAAAATCCGCCGACCATTCAGGCCGACGCGCTCAAGGACAAGTTCGACGTCGTGCTGCTGAGCTGCAAGGCCTTCGACCTCGACGACGCCATCAAGTCGTTCGCGGCAGCAGTCGGGCCCAATACGGCGATCATCCCGATGCTCAACGGCATGAAGCATCTCGATATCCTCGACGACAAGTTCGGCAAGGAGCGCGTGCTCGGGGGCCTCTGCGCCATCGCCGCGACGCTCAACGAGAAGCGCGAGGTGGTGCAGCTCCAGCCGATGCAGTCGATCAATTACGGCGAGCGCGACGGCGAGCTGTCGGATCGCGTCAAGGCGATCGACGAGGCCTTCAAGAGCGGCATCGCTGGGGCCACCGCCAGCCAGAACATCATGCAAGACATGTGGGAAAAGTGGGTGTTCCTGTCCTCGCTGGCCGCGTCCACCAGCCTGATGCGCACCTCCGTCGGCAATATTCTCGCCGCTCCCGGCGGCAGGGATTTCCTGCTCGGCATGCTGGACGAGACCAGCGCGATCGCCACCGCGTCGGGCTACACGCCGGGCGGGCCGTTCTTCGAGCGCGTGAAGGGCAACCTCACCACCGAGGGTTCACCGATGACGGCCTCGATGTTCCGCGACGTCAAGGCGGGCCTGCCGGTCGAGGCCGATCACGTCATCGGCGACCTCATCGCTCGCGCCGATGCCGCCAAGGTGCCGGTGCCGAAGCTGCGCATCGCCTACACGCATTTGAAAGCGTATGAGAAGCAGCGGGTGGGGTAGCCGCAGCTTCCGCTATTTGAAATACGCGAGATAGTGCGAGACGGCGGTGATTTCCTCATCGCTCATGTGATAGGCGACATCGGCCATCGCAGCGCCACCGCCGCCGACGCGCTGGCTGCTCTTGTAGTCGTGCAGCGCCTTGACCAGGTATTCCTCGCGCTGGCCCGCCAGCCGCGCGACGGCCTTGGTGCCGGCAAAGCTATCCGTATGACATGAGGCGCAGCGGCGGCCGGCGGCAACTTGGGCGCCCTTTTTCGACAGGTCCGGATCCTTGTCCTCCGCCGCTGTGGGCGGCGTCAGCGCGGCGAAATAGGCGCCGAGATTGCGGACGTCCTCGTTGGTGATTTCCTCGGCGATGGGTTGCATCTGGTCGTTCTTGCGCGAGCCGGCGCGGAAAAACACGAGCTGCCATTGCAGAAATTGATCGGGCTGGCCCGCGAGCGAAGGAATGTTCTCGGTCTGCGAGATGCCGTTCTCGCCGTGACAGCCGGCGCAGACGGCGGCCTTCTCCTTGATCGCGGCATTGTCGGCGGCGCTCGTGGGGAGAGAACCGAGCGCGAGGAGCGCGACCGCGCTGATTGCGTGCGAGATGAACTGCCGGCGCATGATTGGAATTCCGATCTATCGAACGCGTCATTCCGGGGCGAAGAAGCGCGAGCTATGATGCGCAATGACGCATCTGAGAATTCGATAACCCGCGTTCGTGGCCAAGGGTTCCGGACTTGCGCGCAAGCGGTGCGCGATCGGAAACGACAGCGTGCGAAATTGAAATGAGAAAGGCTGCGGCGCCCTCTCGGCACCGCAGCCTCGCGTCGTCTTACGCTACTTCTTGCTGTAGCTGATGCGGTAGATCGCGCCGGCCCAGTCGTCGGCGACCAGGATCGAGCCGTCCTTGGCGAGAATGATGTCGTCGGGACGGCCGAGATAGCCTTGGTCGCCCTCGATCCAGCCGGAGGCGAACACCTCCTGCTTGGCGTTCTTGCCGTCGGGACCGACGATCACGCGCATGATGCGGCCGCCCTGGTACTTGTGACGATTCCAGGAGCCGTGCTCGGCGATCAAGATGTTGTTCTTGTACTCGGCCGGGAATTGGTCGCCGGTATAGAACTTCATGCCCAGCGGAGCGACGTGAGCGCCGAGGTTCAGCACGGGCGGCGTGAACTCGGAGCATTTGTGGCCCATCGCGAACTTGGTATCCGGCAGATCACCCTGGTGACAGTAGGGATAACCGAAGTGCTCGCCGATCTTGCTGATCATGTTCAGCTTGTCTGAGGGCAGATCGTCGCTGATCCAGTCGCGGGCATTCTCGGTGAACCAGAACTTGCCGGTGCGCGGATCGACGTCGCCCCCGACCGAGTTGCGAACGCCGAGCGCATAGATTTCCGCATTGCCGGTCTTGGGATCGACCCGGCGGATCTGCGACACGCTGGTCGGGGGAATGCCGATGTTGAAGGGCGGTCCGAACGGAATGTAGAACCAGCCTTCCTTGTCGACCGCGATGTATTTCCAGCCATGCGCGGCATAGGACGGCATGTCGTCATAGACGACCTTGCCCTCGCCGGGATTGTCGAGCTTGTTTTCGATGTCGTCGTAGCGGATCAGCTTGTCGACCGCGATGACGTAGAGGGCACCGTCCTTGACGGCCAGACCCGTGGGCATGTTCAGGCCCTTGAGGATCGTCTTGACCTCTTTCTTTCCGTTGTTGTCCTTAATCGCATAGACGTTGCCGAGGCCGAATGAGCCGACGAACAGCGTGCCCTTGTCACCCCAGGCCATCTGCCGCGCGGCCAGCACGCCGGAGGCGTAGACCTCCATCTTGAAGCCCGGCGGCAGCTTGACCTTCTTGACGATATTGGCGAGCTCGGCGTCGGACGCGCCGGTGGGCGGACCCGACGGCGGCGCCAGGCCCTTCTGCGCCTCGGTCTCGTCGCCGAGAAACCAGTCGTCCGGCGGATGGGTCCAGAACTCCTTGGTGCCGGATTCGTATTTCTTCAGCGGCTTGTTCTTGTCCTGCTGCTGCGCGTGACCGACGCTTGTCCCCGCGAGAAGGGCAACCGCTGCAAGCGCCAGGACGGATTGAAAGACGGATCGATGGAATTTCATCGCGTCACTCCCCTAAGGCAGCCATCAGGGCTGCACATTTATTTTAATTTGCTATCGAGAGGCGAAGTTCGGACTCTGTCGAGAGGACAGACGCAGAAGGTTAGCACATCTGCGAGCGGTGAGAAGCGCGCCGCGTGCGCTGCGATAGCGCTCAGTAAAAATTGAGACGGAAAGGCAATGATCGCGAATGCCGCGACGACAACGCTCTCGCTGCAGCGCAGAATCGAGATCATGCGCGGCTAATTTGCAGGCAGCAGGAGGTCTGGAACAAAAAAACGCGAAAACAACCCCATGCAAAGTAGAACGGCTCCGGCCATCTTGCTGCCGGTGACTCCGGGTAGACATCTGACGAATCGAGCGAATTAGCAAAGGTGGCGGCTACGGGGCGACGGGGTAAGGACCATCGTCGAAAATCGTCTCATGATAGCCTTTCGACCCGACATCGCGCGCCAGCGTGCTGCGAAAATCGCGGTCATCGCGAAGGCATTTCAGGACATGCGCAAAGTCGAATTCGGGCCGCCAGCCGAGTTCGTGCCGCGCGCGCTCGTTGACATAGACGCGGTCAATCGCGGGGAACAGCCGCCAGTCTCGCGCCGCATAGAGCTCCGCACAATCCGGACAGAGCTCGTGCACCACACCGGCCGCGTCGCGCGCCAGTGCGGCGAGATGGCGCTGCTCGAACGGGCTCGTGGCCGACAGGATGTAGCGGGCAAACCCGATGTCCGGCGCGCGCTCGGCGGCGAGCAGATGGGCGCTCACCGCGTCCGCGATATCCAGCCGGCGATAGAGCAGCTCGTTGGCCTGCGCATTCTCCGGCGCGTAAGCCGACCGCATCGCCGGATCGTCATCGTCTTCCAGGAAGAAGCGCGAGGTCCTCAAGACCACGACAGGCAGGCCGCGCTCGCGACAGAACAGCTCGCAGAGATTTTCGGCCATCAGCTTGGTCGTGCCGTAGATGTTCTTCGGAATCGGCGGCAGGTCCTCGGTGACCCACACCGCGGCTTGGCCCGCCTCGGGGCGAAGCTGCGAGCCAAACGCGCTGGTGGTACTGGTGAAGACAAAACTGCGCACGCCGGCGGCCACGGCCGCTTCAAGCAGGTTGAGCGTGCCGGTGACGTTGGTGTCGACAAAGTCTTGCTTGCTGTGGGTCGCCACATGCGGCTTGTGCAGGGTCGCGGTGTGGATCACCGCGGTGACGCCGTCCATCTGGGCCCGGACGAAGTCGGAATCGACGATCGAGCCCACGGCATCGGTGAAGGGCGATGGCTTCAGGTCGATCCCACGCACAGACGAATCGCGCCCGCGGAGCGTGCGGAGAAGACCCTCGCCGAGATGGCCCGCGCTGCCTGTGACCAGAATTGTCATTCGAGACCCAAACGGCCGCCAGAGGCGTGGAAAACCACGTGCCCATCCGGCTCACTGGATGCTTTGGGAGAAAATTGGAGCGGGCGAAGGGGCTCGAACCCTCGACCCCGACCTTGGCAAGGTCGTGCTCTACCACTGAGCTACACCCGCATCCTGTGTCGGTCGCATGACTGCGCCGGCAACGGCTGTCGTATGCCAAAAGCGGGAGGGGAATGCAACAGCTACCGGCGGCATAGATGCGCAATCGGAGGCCCGATATGGACCCGAACGCGGCCAAATGCCCCAAAAAAGGCTCCGGAACCGGCGAATCGGCCCACACGGATTGAAATTCGGCCGTCCCGGCCCAATTTAGGGCCAACAGCGAAGCATATGAATTGGCGACGTGCTAAAGACCCGCCAATTCCAGACATCAGACGAGGGGATCCCGTGACGATCATCGACCAGGGTAACGGAGCAGCGGGCCCGGCTGCCGCCGATCTGATCAAGGACACGACTACCCAGACCTTCGTGAAGGACGTCATCGAGGAATCGAAGCGCCAGCCGGTGCTGATCGACTTCTGGGCGGAGTGGTGTGGCCCCTGCAAGCAGCTCACGCCCTTGCTGGAAAAAGCGGTCAAGGCCGCCAAGGGCAAGGTCAAGCTGGTCAAGATGAACATCGACCAGCACCCGGCGATCCCGGGCCAGATGGGCATCCAGTCGATTCCGGCGGTGATCGCCTTCGTCAACGGCCAGCCGGCCGACGGCTTCATGGGTGCGGTCCCGGAGAGCCAGCTCAACGCCTTCATCGAGAAGCTGACCAAGGGCGTGACCGCGCCGGGTGAGCCGAATATCGCGGAGATCCTCCAGGAAGCCGAGGCCGTGCTCGCAGAGGGCGATGCCGCCGCGGCCGCCCAGATCTACGCGGAGGTGTTGCAGCTCGAATCGACCAACATTGCGGCCCTCGCCGGGCTCGCGAAATGCTACGCCGTCTCCGGCGCGATGGAGCAGGCCAAGCAGACGCTCGCCATGGTCCCGGAATCCAAGCGCAACGACCCGGCTGTGAAAGCCGTGCAGACCGCGATCGATCTGGCCGAGCAGGCGGAACAGCTCGGGCCCGTCGCCGAGCTGGAACAGAAAGTCGCCGCAAACCCGCTCGATCATCAGGCCCGATTCGACCTCGCGATCGCGCTCAACGCGCAAGGCAACCGGGCAGCGGCCACCGAGCAGCTGCTCGCGATCGTCAAGCGCGACCGCAAATGGAACGACGACGGCGCCCGCAAGCAGCTGGTACAGTTCTTCGAGGCCTGGGGCGGCACGGACGATGCAACCGTCGAGGGACGCAAGCGCTTGTCGATCATCCTGTTTTCCTGACGCGCGCTGGCAAGGCCAGGGGACCCGGCAGATGCCGATCAACATCGAATATCGCGGGCCGGCCGACCTTCCGGAGATCCTTCCGGTGTTTCCGCTGCCGGGCGCGCTGCTGCTGCCGCGCGGGCAGATGCCGCTCAACATCTTCGAGCCGCGCTACCTCGCGATGATCGACGATGCCTTTCGCGACGGCCATCGCTTGATCGGCATGATCCAGCCCGACATCGCGCATTCGCCCAAGAATTCCGACAAGCCGGCGCTGTTCCGTGTCGGCTGTGTCGGCCGCATCACCCAGCTCGCGGAATCCGGCGACGGCCGCTACATCCTCGAGCTCACCGGTGTCTCGCGCTTCAAGGTCGTCGAGGAGCTTGAGGTTCTCACCGCCTACCGGCAGTGCAAGGTGGATTTCTTTGCCTTCGTCGACGACTTCACGCCGCGCATGGGCGAGGAGGAGGTCGATCGCGAAGCACTGCTGACGGTGCTGGCGGACTTTCTGAAGGCCAACAACCTCAAGGTTGACTGGGAGGGCGTCGAGACCGCTCCCAACGAAGCACTCGTCAACGCGCTGGCGATGATGTCGCCCTATGGCGTGGCCGAGAAGCAGGCGATGCTGGAAGCGCCCGACCTGAAGACCCGCGCCGAAATTTTGATCGCGGTGACCGAGATGGACCTCGCGAAGAAGCGCACCAGCGGCGATCCGCCGCTGCAGTGAGGGTAGGAATGCTCATGCAGCGTGGTAGGCCGCTTCGGCACCTCGCCGCAGCATGCTGGTGATGCTGGATGCAGGCATCGGCCGGCTGAAATAGTAGCCTTGTGTTTCGACGCAGCCTTCCTCACGGAGGATGTCCAGCTGCTCTTTCGTTTCGACGCCTTCGGCGGTCGTTATCTTGCCGAGGCTGACAGCAAAACGAACCACTGCCCGCGCAAGATGGTGCGCCTCTGCGCTCGGGCTGGATAGTTCGCTGACGAAACTGCGGTCGATCTTGATTTTGTCGAACGGGAATCTCTGCAGAAAGCTCAGAGACGAATAGCCGGTGCCGAAATCGTCCAGGGCAACTCGCACGCCAAGCTCGCGCAATTGTCCGAGCACCGCGAAAGCAGCCTCGCTATCGTGCATGATCACCGTCTCGGTGACCTCGAGCTCGAGCCTGTGTGGCGCCACTCCCGAACTCGCCAGCGCGCCGACAATGACAGCAACGAGTTCCTTGCTCCTGAATTGAGCGGGAGATAGGTTGATAGCGATCCTGACATGCGCAGGCCAATTGGCGGCTTCCGCACAGGCGGTCCGCAAGACCCATTCTCCCAGCGGCACGATAAGGCCTGTCTCCTCCGCAAGCGGGATGAATTCGCTCGGCGTGACCAGTCCTCGCTGTGGGTGATGCCAGCGGAGCAGGGCCTCGAAGCCGCGGGTCTCGCCGGTAGCGGCGCTGACGAACGGCTGATAGTGGAGCTCGAACTGACGATCGGCAAGGGCATCCCGCATATCGTGCTCCAGGTTGCGTCGCGCGTGCATGAGCTCGTCGAGTTCCGGCTCGAAGAAGCGGTATGCGCCACGTCCGCCACTTTTGGCGGAGTAGAGGGCGAGATCCGCGCTCTTCATGATCACGTCGGAATCGCTGCCATCGCGCGGCGCGATGGCGATTCCGATGCTGGTGCCGACCGTGACCCGGTGATCGCCGAGATCGAAGGGCTCGCAAAGCGCCCTTCCGATGCTCTCGGCCAGGCCGGCAGCCTCCACGGCTGGATTGGTGACGTAATCGATCACTGCGAACTCGTCGCCGCCCAGTCGAGCGATCAACGCGGTTTCGGTGGTGCATTCGCGCAGGCGCGCGGCGACGGCGCGGAGCAGGGAATCCCCCGCCGGATGTCCAAGCGTGTCGTTGACTTCCTTGAAGCGGTCGAGGTCGAGCATGAGCACGGCCAAGTCGACGCCACCGTTGCGAGTAACTGCGATGGCATGCTCCATCCGCTCCCTGAGCAGCACGCGGTTGGGCAGATCGGTCAACGCGTCATGTTGCGCCATATGAGTGATTTTGGCCTCAGACCGGCGCTGCTCGGTCACATCGAGATGTGTGGCAACCCATCCGCCACCGGCCATTGGCTGCCGCGTCACGCAGATCAACCGACCGTCGGCAAACTCGTCGATCCTGCTTGAGACCGCATCGAACGGCAGCGCGGCCAGCTTCGAGATGAATTGCTCGGCAGCCCCCTCGCTGAGATCGCCCTTGAGGATTCCGTTCACGATGCGATGCCTGATGATGTCGGTGTGCGACGTCCCCGTCCGCAGCAGTTCCGGCGGCAGCCGATAGAGTCGGGCGTAGCGCTCGTTGCAGACGACAAGCCGCTTCTTGGCGTCAAACATGCAAAGGCCCTCAACCATGTGGTTGATCGCGGTGTCCAGCCTGAGCGTCTGATCCTGCAACTCTCTCTGCGAGCCTTCGAGCTGCTGCCGGGCGATCGAAAGCTGGCTGATGATCTCCTCGAATTTGCTGGTTCTACTTGCCAGGCGGCGGTCGGCGAGTACGCCGATCAGGCTCATCCCAAGTACAGATAGTGCCACGCCGGCGATGGCAAGAGCGAGGAAAGTCGGCGAAAGCGACAGACTGTCGGTTGAACGCGTCGGATCTGGAACGATCTGCACGGCACCCATCGCCGTGAAGTGATGCGAGACGATAGCAAGGGTCAGCAGGACTGCCGCCAACAGTGCGCCCCAGGAGTTCTTGTACCTGACTGCAACAACGAGGGCGGCACAGCCGAGGCACATGCCCAGAATGACCGAGGCAAACACCAGATCCAGCGACCAGGTGACGCGGCCCGGCACTTCAAGTGCCCACATTCCGAGATAGTGCATGCTGGCGATGCCGCCGCCAATGACGACACCGCCTGCCGCGGCGCGCCACCGGCCGGAATAGCCGGCCGCAATGCCGAAGCCGCCCGACGTCAACAGCATTGCCGTAGCAAGCGAAAGCGCCGTCAGTACGATGCCGTAACCGGTCGTAACGCCGGGTTCGTAGGCGAGCATCGCGACGAAATGCGTTGCCCAGATCCCATATCCGATGGCAGCGCCGGCAATCCCGATCCAGATCAACCGCGTTCTTGCGGGCGCCACGATCGCACGATGAAAGATACTGACCGCGACGCTACTCGCGAGCAAGCAGACCAGACCGGCGAGCAGGACAAGCCGCCAATCGTGCTCGACGGCAAGGCAAGCGAAAACCCGAAACATCCCAGCCGCTCCATCGTGGATATTGCCGATAGTGTCCGTGCTAATCCGCCTTCGCGTTAATTTTGTGCAACGCCTGATTGCATGCTTATTGGTTGCTTAACGTGGTCAGTGCAATTTGAAATCTGGCGGGCGCCCGCGCAGGACAATGCGCGCCACCGGTCGTAGAGCCAACCGAGAGCACTCTGGAACCGGCAGCGAGGCCTGGAGCGGAGGAAGGCGACACCGATTGGCGGGGGAGGAGACGCGCCGAACCGAAGCTTCGGTTCTGACACAATCAGAACCAATAGTGCTCTAGAGGTGATGACGGATGCGCTTACGTCCAGTGATCATCGCGCTGATCAGATTCTCGCGCTGAAGACGCCCCATCATCAGCACGCCCAAGACGTGCAGCACGATCAGGACGATGACCGCGTCGGATGAATAATGGTGAGTGTCCTCGACCCACCAGACACCGAAAAAGGTCACGGTCACCGACATCGCGCCCGTGATCGTCGAGACCGCCAGCGAGACCAGCAGCGCCACCAGCATCAACGTGCCGGCTGGATTGAGACCGATATAGCGGCCGGTGATGCCGCGGCGCAGATTCCAGAGATAACCCGGCGCGGCCCGAAGCCTGACGCCGACCATGCGAAAGCGCGAATAGCGGCTTCCCCAAAAACCCCAGACCAGACGGAACGCAAGAAGGCCGAGTACGGCATAACCGACGATGCGGTGAAGTCGGTCATAGACGGTCGGCGTGAACCACGCGGCCAGAACGCAAGCCGCGAGCGCCCAGTGCCAGAGCCGCAGCGGGAGGTCCCAGACCGCGACTGTCCGCGCGGCGGTTCGATCCGCGGGGGTCCGGTCGGACCCCCCGCGAGCGTGCGGCACCGTTTCTTCGATCAAGCGAGGACCACCCTCAGGCGTAGCATTGCGCAGACACTTCGCGCGGTCTACTTCGCAATCGTGTGCTTCAGGCTGAGATCTTCTGGGCTGTAGAACAGCTCGTAAAGCTTGCCTTCCTTGACGCCGTAGACCTCGTAGCACGAGCCTTCGATCTTGGAGCGCCGCACCTCGTAGCCGAGCGCCTTGGCCTTGGCTTCGGCGTCGCTCGCCGGCTTCCACGACGCCTTGTCGAGCTTGGTGCAGTCCTTGAAACCATCGGCCAAGGCTGCCGATCCCATGCCAATCCCGATCGTCAATGCAACGGCAACAACACGAATAACCTTCACGAACGTCTCCTCTTCTGTCGTGGGCGCTGCGCCGGCAGGCGAAGCGGGACCGAAGGAAGCAAAGCACATGATGAAGTCAATGCGGTTCGCGGCCAGTTCGCTTTAGAGTTATTCTAACGATCCGAAAAAGTTCAGCGCTCTCCGTATGCAGCGCGCATTTGAGACGACACTGCGGCCTTACGTCTCACGGTTTGACAGCAGGCTGATCCCGACGCGCAAGCTCAGTAGCCAGCAACCGCCATGACGACGACGGCGGTGAGCGCCATCCATCCAAAATGCCGGCCGCTTGTGGCCCATGCGTTGGCGAGAGCGGAGAAGCCGAACACACCGGCCATGGTGACGACGATCCAGTGACGCGCTGGCTCCGATTGCATCCAGGGCGCCGCGATCAGGAGCACACCGCCGCCGATCCAGGCGACGGTCGAGGCCTGCCAGACCAGGCGGATCAGGGTGCGGAGCCGCTCCGGCTCGATGCGGGCGCGGGCAAAGACCTTGGTCTCGCCGAGAATGCCATGAATGAGGGCCACGGCAATGGTCAAGACCCCGGCGCACTGGAGCAAGAGATCACGCATCGTCAAAGCTCCCTGCAAATATGGTCCATACAGTTATGTATGGTGGGATAGGCGCTGGCCTGCCGGCTGTCAATACACTAGTGTATGTTTGCATCCGGAACCCGACATGGCCGAACAGCTGACCGCCGACGACTGGATCAAACAGGGACTGAAGGCGCTCGCGCGAGACGGCTTCACCGCGCTGAAGGCCGATCCGCTGGCAAAAGCCATGGGGGTCTCGCGCGGCAGCTTCTATTGGCATTTCGCCGATCTCGGCGCATTCCATGCTGCTCTCTTGAAGCGCTGGCGCGAGATCGCGGCCGAGCAGATCATCGCCGATGTCGAGGCGGACAGCGACGAGCCGCTGAAAGCGCTGCTGCGCAGGACTTTTGGCGCGCGGCTCGACCTCGAGCGCGCGGTGCGGAACTGGGCGGCCTTCGATGCGGCGGCACAAACGGCGGTGCGTGCCATCGACCGGCGCAGGCTCGACTATATCGAGGAGCTGCTGAGGAAGCGCGGGTTCGAGGCGGCGACAGCGCGAGCCCGCGCGCAAATCCTGTACTGGACGTTTCTCGGCTTCGCCCTGTCGGGCCCGCCAGCGCCGGCCGCGCGGCTTGAGGGCCTGCTCGACGAGATTCTGCGGATGGTTGCCGCTTGAGGCGACGCGATGGGCTGCTACGATTTTTTATGCTAGAGGCAACCGACCGTCGGAGACCCCCATGAACGCGCCCACCGAACGCCCCGAAGCCAGCGTCGATCCCAAATTGCTGGAGATTCTGGTCTGCCCGCTGACCAAGGGTCCGCTGGAGTTCGATGCTGCAAAGCAGGAGCTGATTTCGCGCAGCGCCAAGCTCGCCTATCCGATCCGCGATGGCATCCCGATCATGCTGCCGGAAGAGGCCCGCAAGATCGATTGAGGGACTTGTGGCCCGATGAGAGACTTGTAGCCCGGATGGAGCGCAGCGAAATCCGGGGTTCCTCGTATGACGCAGCGGCCCCGGAATACGCTGCGCTCCATCCGGGCTACCGAAAATCCTACAGCGCCTCGCCCTTCAACAGCCGCGGTATCTCACCGGTCAAACCCGCGGCTTGGCGGATAAAAAGATTCTTCAGCGGCGGGGCGCGATCGACGAGGCCGAGGCCGATGTCGCGGACGGTGCGCAGCAAGGTGGACTGGTTGGAGAACAGGAAGTTCAGCGAGTTGGTGGCAACGCCCATGGCCATGGTGTCGAAGCGGCGCCAGCGCTGATAACGTTCGAGCACGTCGACGCCGCCGATATCCATGCCGAGCCGCGCGGCATCGACCACGACCTCGGCCAGCGCGGCGACGTCCTTCAGCCCCATGTTGAGACCCTGGCCCGCGATTGGGTGGATGACGTGGGCGGAATCGCCGACCAGCGCGAGGCGCTGGGCAATGAAGGAGCGTGCGACGAAATAGGACAGCGGAAACGCGCGCGGCTTGTCGAGCGCCTTCACCTCGCCGAGATGCAGGCCGAAGCGCTGCTCGAGCTCGCCGTGAAATTCCCCATCGCTCAACGCAACGATACGCGCGGCTTCGCTGCGGCGCTCGGTCCATACCAGCGAGGAGCGCTTGCCCGAAAGCGGCAGGATAGCAAACGGACCCGCCGGCAGAAAATGCTCTTCGGCGCGGCCTTCGTGATCGCGCTCATGGCCGACAGTGACGACGATGCCGGATTGATCATATTCCCAGCCGTGGGTGGCGATGCCGGCGCGCTCGCGCAGTTTCGACTTCGCACCGTCGGCCGCAACCAGGAGGCTCGCTGCAATCACGCTGCCATCACCGAGCGTCACGTCGATACCTTCGGCCCGCGCGTCGTAAGACGACACTGTGGTCGCGCGGAGATCGATGCCCTCGGCCTCGGCGCGCACCACCAGCGCATCAATGAGGCGGCGGTTCTCGACCATATGCGCGAAGGGCTCACCCGGCGCGACGTCGCCGGCAAAGTTGAGGAACGCCGGACGGGTGGCGTCTTCCAGCTTGGAATCGGTGACAATCATGTCGAGGATCGGCTGCGCCTCGCCCCTGACGTCGTCCCAGGCGCCGATCGCCTCGAACAGGCGGCGGCAGGCGGCCACGATCGCGGTCGCGCGCGGGTCCCGGCTCGGACGTGTGGAGAGCGCGGGGTCGGCGACGATGACGGGGATCTCGGGGCCGAGCCCCTGGCGCAGCGCCAGGGCCAGCGCCAGGCCCGCAAACGCGCCGCCACCGATGACAATGCTACCCTGTACCGACATACCCAATTCCCGGCTAAATCCTGGCCTTGCTAGCAGACTTGAGGTGGGCGAAACAGTGCGGTGAAACAAGGGCGGATAGCCCCCATTGTGTCGATCCGGAGCAGCGAACCCCGGGGCGGCAAGGCGAAAGCTGAAATCCATGTCCAAGAGCCTGATCGACCTCATCTCGATCCTCGACCTCGAACAACTCGAGGTGAATCTGTTCCGCGGCAACAGTCCGAAGACCAGCTGGCAGCGGGTGTTCGGCGGCCAGGTGATCGGACAGGCGATGGTTGCAGCGTGCCGCACCGTCGAGGGCAGGCTGCCGCATTCGCTGCATTGCTATTTCATCCTGCCGGGCGATCCGCAGATCCCGATCATCTATCAGGTCGAGCGCCTGCGCGACGGCAAGAGCTACTCGACGCGACGCGTCACCGCGATCCAGCATGGCAACGCGATCTTCTCGATCATGGTGTCGTTCCACGCGGAGGAAGAGAGCGCGTTCGATCATCAGGACAAGATGCCCGACGTGCCGCCGCCGGAAAAGCTGACGGCGGAGGAAGTCGCGAAGCAGCCGATGTTCAAGGAGATGCCGGAGTTCATCCGCCGCTATTATGAATCCGACCGTCCGATCGAGCTGCGCCCGGTCGAGCTCGGCCGTTATTTCGGTGAGAGGATCGAGGACGGCCGCATCCATGTCTGGATCAAGACCGCGGCAACGCTGCCGGACGATCCGGCGCTGCACATGTGCGCGCTGGCCTATGCGTCGGACTTCTCGCTGCTCGATGCGATTATGGCGCGCTACGGCCGCACCCTGTTCGACAAGCGCATGATGCCCGCGAGCCTCGACCACGCGATGTGGTTTCACCGCCCGTTCCGCGCCGACGAATGGCTGCTCTACGCACAGGATTCGCCGAGCGCGCGAAGCGGCCGCGGCTTGACCCGCGGCTCGATCTTCAAGCCTGACGGCACGCTGGTGGCCTCCGTCGCGCAGGAAGGCTCGGTGCGCGAACGGAGAGCCTAAGAGGCACAAGCACGATCGATCGCGCTTGTGCCTTTCGAGGTCAGGCCCGGAGCGATCCCCGCGGAGCCAGAACCGTCTCCGACGCGAACCAGTTCATGATCCAGCGATAGACCCACGGGATCGGGATGATGAAGCCGCACAGGAATGCGGCCACGATGCCCCGCCAGAGAATCCCGAGACCGCTGCCGTTGAACACGATCTCGCGCCGCGTGCCTTCGATGCTGCGGCAGAACCAGCGCATCTGAGCCGCGGCGACCCAGGCCCAGCCGATGATGGTGATGATGGAAATCGCGAACAGCAGGCTCCAGCCGACATAGGCCCAAACCGTGCCGGTGAAGCTCAGGCCGAGCGGCTGCCCATTGGAGGCGAGATTCGCGACCATCCATTTGATCAGGAGCCAGTACAGAACGAGCTGGGCGATGAACAGCAAATTGCTCAGCAAGGGAACGCCGATGTAGCCGATCACGACCGCCAGAACGATGAAGCCGAAATACCAGGGCACCAGCGCCATCGCATTGCCGGTGAAGCTGAGATTGGGCCGCCCGGGGACCTTCACGCAGGACACGATCCATTTCGTGTACCAGACGAACACCCACGGCACCGGGATGATGAAGCACATGCCGATCAGCATCACGATGCTGCGCCAGGTGAACTCGAGGATGCCGAAATCGACCGCCAGCGATCCTCCGGCGCCACCGCCGCCGTAGCCCCCGGAGCCCATCATCGGCGGGCCGCCAGCCGGCATCATCGGGGGCGCACCGCCCCCGCCGATCAGGCCGGGGATTTCGGCCGCCTTCTGCCAGCCGGCCATGCCGTCCGACCACACCAGCGTATCCGGACGCACGACTCCCTGGGCGACGAGGTCACGGAATTGCCCTTCCGGATAGGGCCCCTGCTGCTTGCCCTCGGATGCGTAGAACCAACTCGCCATGAAGCGTCCCCCTCGAACATAGTTTTGTACCGGCCGCGACGCTTGGGTTCATCGCATCCATGCCAAAAACGCATTGTGGAGGATGAACGGCTGCCCTGTACAGAGGCGGCCGTTCACATGGCCCAACGATTTTCCGCTTCAATCTGCAAGTTTTTTATGCCATTTGCCCGGAAAGATGCCAGATTGACGCTGCGCCGGGGACATACGGCGCGGCGCATCCCGGGGAATAGGCCTGACCATGAAACTCGTCGTCGCGATCATCAAACCCTTCAAGCTCGATGAGGTCCGTCAGGCCCTGACGGCGATCGGCGTCCACGGCATGACCGTGACCGAAGTGAAGGGCTATGGCCGCCAAAAGGGCCACACCGAGATCTATCGCGGCGCCGAATATGTCGTGAATTTCCTGCCGAAGCTGCGGATCGAGATCGCGGTTGCCTCCGATATCGCCGAGAAGGCCGTCGCGGTCATCACCGCGACCGCGCGCACCGGCCAGATCGGCGACGGCAAGATCTTCGTCACGCCGATCGATCACGCGACCCGCATTCGCACCGGCGAGACCGACAGCGACGCGCTCTAGATTTTTGCTTTGACGCGTTTTCTTTTCGCGAACCGGTAACCGCTTCGCTCGACAACGCTCTTCTTCGATCGCACCGGGCAACGGCGCCACGGCGTGCGACACAATCAATAGCTGGGGGAAACGACATGGCGGGATTGTTGCGCCGCGCGGCTGCTATCGCCGCGCCGATCGGGCTTGGGTCGATCATGGCTTCGCCGGCGCGTGCCGCGGGCTCCGAGATCAACACTGCCGACACCGCCTGGATGATCGTCGCCACCGCGCTGGTGCTGATGATGACGATCCCGGGGCTCGCGCTGTTCTATTCCGGCATGGTGCGCAAGAAGAACGTCCTCGCCACCATGGCGCAGAGCCTCGCCGCAGTGACGATCATCTCCATTCTCTGGGTCGCGTTCGGCTATTCGTTGTGCTTCGTCGGCGACGGCCCGTGGATCGGCACGCTCGACCGCTGGTTTCTCTCCGGTATGACCATGGACAGCGTCAACCCGGCGGCGAAGACGATCCCGGAAGCGCTGTTCATGCTGTACCAGATGACGTTTGCGATCATCACGGTGGCGCTGGTCGCGGGCGCGGTGGCCGACCGGATGCGGTTCTCCGCTTATCTCCTCTTTTCCGTGGCCTGGTTCATCTTCGTCTACATTCCACTCGCGCATTGGGTGTGGGGCGGCGGCTTCCTCGCCGGAATGGGCGTGCTGGATTTCGCCGGCGGCCTCGTGGTGCATCTGTCGGCCGGCACCGCCGGCCTCGTCGCGGCGAAGGTGATGGGACGCCGTCATGGCTACGGCACGGAAAATCTCTCGCCATTCGATCTGTCGCTCGCGGTGATGGGCACCGGCCTGTTGTGGGTCGGCTGGTTCGGCTTCAACGGCGGCTCGGCGGGCGCAGCCAATTCTCGCGCGGTGATGGCGATCATCGCGACCCATCTCGCAGCCTGCTCCGGCGCGCTGACCTGGGGCGCGATCGAATGGTCGACGCGGCGCAAGCCGTCCGTGCTCGGCATGATCTCCGGCGCGGTGGCCGGCCTCGGCACCATCACGCCGGCCTCGGGATTCGTGGCGCCCTGGCACGGCATCGTCATCGGCGTGATCGCAGGCCTCGTCTGCTACTGGGCCTGCACCTGGCTGAAGCACCGCTTCGACTATGACGATTCGCTCGACGTGTTCGGCGTCCACGGCATCGGCGGGATGACCGGGACCCTGCTGGCCGGCGTGTTCGCAACGAGCGCGATCGGCGGCACCGCCGGCCTGCTCGAAGGCCATCCGCAGCAGCTTCTTATCCAGCTCTACGGGGTCGCCGTCACCTTCGTCTGGTCGGCAGGCATGAGCTTCGTCCTGCTCAAGCTGGTCGGTCTGTTCGTGCCGTTGCGGGTCTCCCGCGAGCACGAACTCGAGGGGCTGGATATTTCGCAGCACGGCGAGGCGCTGCAGTAATTGGGCTTGCGCAACACATAAGCGTATGCTTATGTGTCGCCATGATCGAAGCCGACATCTTCAAAGCGCTGGCCGACCCGACCCGCCGCAAGGTCTTTGAGAAGCTTGCCGGCGGAAGCCTGAATGCCAGCGCCTTGCGCGACGGATTGGAGATCAGCCAACCGGCGATGTCGCAGCATCTCGCGGTGCTGCGCGGCGCGGGCCTGGTGCGCGAACAGCGGCAGGGCCGCTTTGTGAATTACGAAGTCGATCCCGAAGGAATCTCCGCGATCGGGGCCTGGCTTGCGCGCTACCGCGCCTATTGGCCGAAACGCATGGATGCCCTCGCCGATCTCTTGAAGGAGATGGATCAATGAGCGACGCCGTGAAGCCTGATCCCTCCGACGCAGACTTGGCGCTCAAAACAGACCTGGTGCTCGAATATGAATTCGATGCGCCGCCGGCCAAGGTCTGGCGCGCGGTGACCATTCCGGCTTTGCGCGAGCGCTGGTTGCCGGATTGCGATCTTGCGGGCGCCGAGCCGGAATCAGCGATCCCGGGCCAGGAGGTGCGCTACCGGCTGCGCGATTCCGAACCGCCGTTTCGCGAAAGCCATGTCATCTTCCGGATCGAGCCGAACGAGGATGGCGGCACCCGCTTTCGCATCATCCAGCAAGCCTGCGAGATCCGTATGAAGCTGCCGCAGCCGGCCAACAGCAATGGCTGCCTGATGCGCGCGGCCGCCTGACACCAACACCACTTCATCACCCGCAGAAAATGGAGGTCGCCGATGCGCGACATGCTTCAGCTCGTCCCTATGGTCGTCGAACAATCCGCCCGCGGCGAGCGATCCTTCGACATCTATTCGCGCCTGTTGCGCGAGCGCATCATCTTCCTCAATGGCGAGGTCAATGATGCGATGTCCGGACTGGTCTGCGCGCAGCTCCTGTTTCTGGAGGCGGAGAATCCGAACAAGCCGATCAATCTCTACATCAATTCCTATGGCGGCGTGGTCACCAGCGGCCTTGCGATGTACGACACCATGCAATTCATCAAGGCGCCGGTGCATACGCTGTGCATGGGCACCGCGCGCTCGATGGGCTCGTTTCTGCTGATGGCCGGCGAGCCCGGTCACCGCGCCGCCCTGCCCAATGCGAGCCTTCACGTGCATCAGCCGCTCGGCGGCTTTCAGGGCCAGGCGTCCGACATCCTGATCCACGCCACCGAAATGCAGGAAACCAAGCGGCGCATCATCCGGCTCTATGCCCAGCATTGCGGGCGCCCCGAACCGGACGTGGAACGGACCTTGGACCGCGACCATTTCATGACCGCGCAGCAGGCGGTCGACTGGGGCCTGATCGACCGGGTCTTCGCGGAACGCAGCGCCGCCTGACGGTCCCTGCCGGGGACCCGTCCGGCAAGCCTCGCCCGCTCAAGCAGGTTGGCCGGTTGCGCGCATTCCGTGAGCACAAGTGCGACGGGCCCGATATTTCGCGGCACGACAAGCCCTGCAATAGGCGCGCGCCTTACGGAAATACCTTTCTGCTGCCCTACGTGTGAGCACCAATGTGTCGACAGCCTGTCGTGCCTGTATTTTAATCAGGCATGGTCAGGTATTGAGCGCGGCGTAATGGCGCACTGCACGGCACTACGCGTCAAACGCGAAAACACCCGTTTTCATAGTCCGTTAGGCAACACGCCCGATCTGGCACGGCATTTGATTCTAAGGGTCCTGGCTGTGCCCGCGTAGTGAACTTTCTCCCTCGTGGCGAACCAGTCGAGAAGCGCCCGGCCACGTCCGGACCGGGCCCAAGCGGGGATAGGACCCATGAAAATTGTTATGGCGATTATTAAGCCATTCAAGCTGGAAGAAGTCCGTGACGCCCTGACCGCCATCGGCGTTCACGGTCTCACGGTGACGGAAGTCAAGGGATATGGCCGCCAGAAGGGCCATACGGAAATCTATCGCGGCGCCGAATATGCCGTGAGCTTCCTGCCCAAGATCAAGATCGAGGTCGCTGTCGCCTCCGACCAGGTCGACAAGACCATCGACGCCATCACGACCGCCGCGAAAACCGGACAGATCGGCGACGGCAAGATCTTCGTCATCAATCTCGACCATGCGGTTCGCATCCGCACCGGCGAGGCCGATGCTGCGGCCCTTTGATTTCGCGCTCAATCAAAATTCAATCAGGAGTAAATGAAATGACGTTTAAGCGTCCCTATGGCGCGGGATTGGCGGCTCTCGCAGTCGGCCTGTTCGCTGCGACCGCAGCCTACGCCGAGCCAACGGTCAACAAGGGAGACAACGCCTGGATGCTGACATCGACAGTGCTCGTGCTGTTGATGACGATCCCCGGCCTCGCGCTGTTCTACGGCGGCCTCGTCCGTTCCAAGAACATGCTCTCCGTCCTGATGCAGGTGTTCTACACCGTCTGCGTCGTCACCGTGATCTGGGCCGTGTACGGCTACAGCCTCACCTTCACCGGCGGTTCCGACTTCATCGGCGGCTTCTCCAAGGCCTTCATGATGGGCGTCACCACCGACTCGAAGGCCGCGACCTTCTCGGTCGACGCCAACATCTCGGAGCTCATCTATATGTGCTTCCAGATGACCTTCGCGGCGATCACGCCCGCCCTCATCGTCGGCGCCTTCGCCGAACGCATGAAGTTCGCGGCGCTCGCGCTCTTCGTCCCGCTCTGGGTCACGCTGATCTACTTCCCGATCGCGCACATGGTCTGGTACTGGCCCGGCCCGGACATGATCCAGGACGCAGCCAAGGCTCTGGCTGCTGCGGCTGATGGCGCGGCGAAGACCGCAGCGCAGGCCAAGCTCGATGAGATCAACGCCGACGCAGGCTGGATCTTCAAGAAGGGCGCGATCGACTTTGCGGGCGGCACCGTGGTGCACATCAACGCCGGCATCGCAGGCCTCGTCGGCGCCCTGCTGATCGGCAAGCGCGTCGGCTACGGCAAGGAGCTGATGGCTCCGCACTCGCTGACGATGTCGATGATCGGCGCCTCGCTGCTCTGGGTCGGCTGGTTCGGCTTCAACGCCGGCTCCAACCTCGAAGCCAACGGCGGCGCAGCCCTCGCCATGACCAACTCCTTCGTCGCCACCGCAGCCGCCGCGCTGTCGTGGATGTTCGCGGAGTGGATCATCAAGGGTCACCCGTCGGTGCTCGGCGTCATCTCCGGCGCTGTCGCGGGCCTCGTGGCCGTCACGCCTGCCGCCGGCTTCTCCGGCGTGATGGGTGCGATCGTCCTCGGCCTCGTGGTCGGCGTGGTCTGCCTGTTCTTCTGCACCGTCGTGAAGAACGCGCTCGGCTACGACGACTCCCTCGATGTGTTCGGCGTGCACTGCGTCGGCGGCATCATCGGCGCCCTCGGCACCGGCATCCTCGTCAATCCGGCGCTGGGTGGTGCGGGCATCATCGACTACACCGCGATCCCGCCGAAGGTTGCCGATTACGACTTCGCGGCGCAGATGATCTCCCAGGTCTGGGGCGTCGGCACCACGCTGGTGTGGTCGGGCATCGGTTCGGCGATTCTCTACAAGGTCGTCGATGTGATCGTTGGCCTCCGCGCCAATGTCGAGAGCGAGCGTGAAGGCCTCGACATCACCGAGCACACAGAGCGCGCCTACAACATGTAAGTCTCCTCCCGGGCGCGGCCTCCTCGGAGGTCGCGCTCACAACTACGGTTTGGGGCACATACCCGGCAATGTCCCGACCGTTGAGGGGCTCCAGCGCAAGTTGGAGCCCCTTTCTTTTTGGTCCCGTGCCGCTGGGCCGTCATAAGTTAAATTGCATTGCTGCGAGCTTGCTGAATATCATGCTCCCCGTTTGGAGCAGGATTTCATGCGTCTGCCCTATTGCCTAGTCTGGTGTTTCCTGTTGCTCGCTTTGTCGAGCCTCGATGCCCGCGCGGACAAGCGCGTCGCGCTGGTGATTGGCAACGGCGCTTACCGAAACGTTCCCCCGCTCGCCAATCCGACCAACGATGCGGCCGATGTCGGCGCGGCCCTCAAGCGATCGGGGTTCGATCCTGTTGTCACGACCGACCTCGACCAGTCCGCCATGCAGGACACCATTCTTCGCTTCGCGCGTGAGGCCCGCGGCGCCGATGTCGCCCTGTTCTATTACAGTGGGCACGCGCTCCAGTTCGCCGGCGTCAACTATCTGGTGCCTGTCGATGCCGTCGTTCGCGACGAGGTCGATCTGCGCCGTCTGGTGCGCGCCGACGAGATCCTGGCGGATCTGCAGCAGGCCAAGAACCTGCGCATCCTCGTGCTCGACGCCTGCCGCGACAATCCATTTGCCGACGAGTTGCGGCGAAACGTCGGACAGGGCCGTGGCGTCACCGTCTCACGCGGCCTTGCCAAGATGGAAAGTCCCGAGGGCACCATCATTTCCTACGCGACACAGGCCGGCCGGACCGCCGACGACGGCAGCGGCCGCAACAGCCCCTACACCAGCGCGTTCCTGGAGCACATCGGCGACAAGGGCAACGTCAACACGGTATTTCAGACGATCAGCGCCGGCGTCTACCAGCGCTCCAAAGGCTCGCAAGTACCGGAGCTGTCGCTGTCGTTCTTCGGCGAGTTCTACCTGAACGGCAAGCCCGAGACGGCGGCGTTGTCGCCTGCGACGCCTCAGGTCGATCCCTGCGCGGAGGCCGGAGACCATTGGCGTAGCGCGGAAGCGCTGGGAACGCTCGCGGCATTCAAGGATCACCTCGCACGCTTCCCGGCCTGCGCGTTCGCAGATCTGGCGAAATCGCGCGTCGAGACCTTGGCGAAACCATCAGACACCGCCAAGCGCGTAACCGCATTCGATGGAACCTGGATCGCGAAGGAGACTTGCGAGAACAAGCCCCCATTTCCCGAGGCCTATTTCCAGTATGCCCTGCGCGTCAAGGATGGCGTGCTGCACACTCTCTCCGGGGAAGAGGGCAAGCCCGGTGCCACAATCTATGACGGGAAGATCGAAGCGGATGGCAGCGCGACTGTCACCGTCAACGGGCTGATTGGCGAGAAGGATCCGCTGCGCCGCACAGCCGGCGCGCCCTATCAGTACAAGCTCGCACTCGAGCTGAAAGGAACCACCGGCGCCGGCGTCCGCACCGATACCAGCCGACCGTGTCGGATGGAACTCTCCAAGCTGACGACACAGAGCCCCGCTGCAAGTCCGGGCCAACCTGATTCGAAGCGGGCGCCCAAGCGCGAGGACAAGACGGCCGTGCTGCCGCCAGATCAGGCCGGAGCAGGGCAACCGCGGCAGACCGGAAGCGGCATGAGCTGTTCGTTCATGCGAAGCAGGTGCGCCACGGCATGCGTCGGTATGGGTGGCCGCGCGGATTGCGCTTCAACCGCTTGTCCACGGCTGGAAGCCGAGTGCATGAGCAGCGGGTGCTGGCGCGGCCGGGGATTCAACGGCTGCGGACTTGCCAAGAGATAGATGCACGAACCGGCTGCAGGAGGTCTGTCTTGGTCCGTCCAGGCGAAAGAAAAAGATTGCCATTCCACACCGCCCGCGCAGAAATATCGACCACAAGAAACAACAATCGGGAGGTCGTCATGCGTTTGGAAGGCGGATGCTATTGCGGCGAAGTGCGCTATGTCGCCGAGGGCGACCCGATGATGCAGGCGCAGTGTCATTGCCGCGAGTGCCAGTACATCTCGGGCGGCGCGCCCAACACCTTCATCGCGATGCCGGCGGCTGGCTTCAGCTACATCACCGGGCAACCCAAGCAATTCGCGCGCAAGGACCTCGAACGCGCCGTCACGCGCGAATTCTGCGCTCAATGCGGGACCCATCTGGTGACCAAGGTTCCCGGCCTGCCGGCGGCGATCCTGAAGGTCGGCACGCTGGACGAACCTGCGCAGTTCCATCCGCAGATGGCGATCTACACCTGCGACAAGCAGGACTTCCACGCGATCCCCGCGGGCATGGCGACATTCGAGAAGCTGCCGGGGCACGCCTATCCGCCAAAGCCGTCATAAGCCGTCATGCCCGGGCTTGTCCCGGCATCCACGTTCTTGGACGCCGTCGGAAAGGCCGTGGGTGGCCGGGACAGGCCCGGCCATGACATCGCCAAGACGTCCACCCCCTCGCAATGGCATGACCAGCTCCGAGAGCCGCCCGTGGCCTCATTATTCCTGCTCTGGACCGAGGCGGCGACCGATGGTTAATCGCGTCTTAACCTCGCCCTATCTATGGTGAACTGAACCGCTTCCCGTCGGCGCCGTGCTGCGACCGGCTGTTCCAAGAGTGCTGGCGTCCAGAATGGCTATGACCGCTTCATCCCGTGCGCCGCAGGACAGTGGAAGCTCCGATAGCGAACGCTCTCCCTTCGTCCGGCTGAACGAGCTGCTGGCACCGCATCAGCCCGGCAAGCCTTTGATTTCGCTTGCCGTCGGCGAGCCGCAGCATCCGGTGCCTGATTTCGTCGGCCCGGTACTGGCCAAGCACATCGCCGATTTCGGCCGTTACCCCGCGAACAAGGGCACCGACCCGTTCCGCTTGGCCGCGGCCGCCTGGCTGTCGTCGCGTTTCAAGCTGCCGCGACCGCTCAATCCCGAGAGCGAGATTCTCGTCCTCAATGGCAGCCGAGAGGGGCTGTTCCTCGCCGCCATCGCGGCTGCGCGCTATGTCGGCCCGCGTCCCGGCAAGCCCGCGATCCTGATGCCGAACCCGTTCTATCCGGTCTATGGCGCCGGCGCCCGCGCCGCTGCTTGCGAGCCGGTCTACCTGCCGACCACCGCCGAGAACGGCTTCCTGCCCGATCTCGACGCCATCGACGAGGCGACGCTGGCGCGCACGGTGGCGTTCTATCTGGCCTCGCCCGCCAACCCGCAGGGATCGGTGGCCTCGCGCGATTATTTCATTCGCCTGAAGCAGCTCGCCGACCGCTACGGCTTCGTGATCCTCAGCGACGAGTGCTATTCGGAGATCTACACCCGCGAAGCGCCCGGCAGCGCGCTCGAATGCGCTGGCCCTGATTTCACCCGCGTGGTCGCGTTCCAGTCGCTGTCCAAGCGCTCGAACCTGCCGGGCCTGCGCGTCGGCTTCGCCGCCGGCGACAAAAAACTCATCGGCATGTTCCTCGAATTGCGCAACATCGCGGCGCCGCAGGTGCCGGTCCCGTTGCAGCATGTCGCGACCGTTGCTTACGGCGACGAGGCGCATGTCGAGGAGAACCGCAGGCTCTACCGCATCAAGTTCGATCTCGCCGACCAGATCATCGGCAATCGTTACGGCTATCGCCGGCCCGATGCCGGCTTCTGCGTCTGGCTCAACACGTCCGAAATCGGCGACGATGTGTCTGTGTGCCTGAAACTCTTCAAGGAAGCAGGCGTGCGCGTGGTGCCCGGCAGCTATCTGGCGCGGCTCCAGCCCGACGGCTTCAATCCCGGCGCAGGCTACATTCGCCTTGCGCTTGTGCAGGATGGCGAGACCACGGCGCAGGCGCTGCACCGCCTGGTCGAGACTCTGGGTTAGGCGGGGCCCATGAGCATGTCGACAATCGAACGTGTCATTCCCTTGGTCAGCCATCTGCCGCCCTCGATCCGCGAGGGGCTGGCGCGGCGCGTGCGCGAGCTCAGCGGTCTCGGCCTGATCGCATTGTCGGGCGCCGCCTCGGCGGCGCTGATGACCTGGTCAGTGCAGGATCCCAGCCTCAGCCACGCAACGTCGCGGCCGATCCGCAATATTCTCGGCTATGCCGGCGCGATCGGCGCCGACCTTGCGATGCAGATCCTCGGGCTCGGCGCGATCATGCTGGTCCTGACCGTCGCGGTCTGGGGCTGGCGCATGCTGACCCATCGCCCGTTCGACCGCGAGGCGCTGCGGCTCGGCTGCTGGATTCTCTGCACGGTGATCGCGGCGGGCTTCGTCAGCTGCTGGCCACATGGCGGCGCCTGGCCGCTGCCGACAGGCCTCGGCGGCGTGGTCGGCGATGCCCTGGTTCGCGCGCCCGCGGTGATCTTCGGACCGCCGGGCATGATCTATCGCATCGTGCTCGGCACGATCCTGTTCGCCGCGATGGCGGCGACCTTCCTGATCGCCTGCGGCCTCGGCGCACGCGAGCATGACGACGAACTCGCTGAGATCGAGGACGATGACAAGCCGCTCGACCTGGACGAGGAGAGCGATCGCGGTTCGGTATCGCTGGGCTGGCTGTTCCACGCCTTGATGAGCACGAAGGCACGACTGATCTGGTTGCTTGGCGCGGCCTACCGCTCGCTGGTCTCGAGCGGACCGAAGACCAAGGCCGTTGCCTTCAGCCGTCAGGAGCCGAAGCTCGGTGGCGGCCGCGCCGCGCCGCCGATCTCGCCGCAGTCCGAAGACGAGCACGACGAGGACGAGCACGAAGAAGACCACGAGGAGGAAGAGGAGGAGGAGCCCGCCGCGCGCGCGCCGCGCAAGAAGGCTGCTCCAAAGGCTGCTTCCAAGAAATCTTCCGACAAGTTCGAGCTTCCGTCCGTGTCGGTGCTGGCCGCGCCCAAGGCCGGCGATCGCCAGCCGCTCAGCAAGGCCGAGCTGGAAACCAATTCGCGCGCGCTCGAAGGCGTGCTGCAGGATTTCGGCGTTCGCGGCGAGATCGTGAAGGCCCATCCGGGTCCCGTGGTCACGCTGTACGAGCTGGAGCCGGCGCCGGGGATCAAATCGTCGCGCGTGATCGGACTTTCCGACGACATCGCCCGTTCGATGAGCGCGCTCTCGGCGCGCGTCGCCGTCGTGCCGGGCCGCAACGCCATCGGCATCGAGCTGCCGAACGCGCATCGCGAAAAGGTCTATCTGCGCGAGCTGCTGGTCGCCAAGGAGACTGTCGATTCGGTTGCGAAACTGCCGCTCTGCCTCGGCAAGACCATCGGCGGTGATCCCGTCATCATCGACCTCGCACGCACGCCGCACATGCTGATCGCCGGTACCACCGGCTCCGGCAAGTCGGTCGCCATCAACACCATGATCCTCAGCTTGGTCTATCGGCTGCGCCCGGACCAGTGCCGCCTGATCATGGTCGATCCGAAGATGCTCGAACTCTCCGTCTATGACGGCATTCCCCATCTGCTCACGCCCGTCGTGACCGACCCGAAGAAGGCGGTGGTCGCGCTGAAATGGGCCGTGCGCGAGATGGAAGAGCGCTACAAGAACATGGCCAAGCTCGGTGTGCGCAACATCGACGGTTACAACACGCGCTTGCTCGAATTGAAGGCCAAGGGCGAAGAGCCGACGCGCACGGTGCACACCGGCTTCGACAAGGAAACCGGCAAGGCGATCTACGAGGAAGAGAAGCTCTCGCTCGACCCGCTGCCCTACATCGTCATCATCGTCGACGAAATGGCCGACCTGATGATGGTTGCCGGCAAGGACATCGAAGGCGCGGTGCAGCGCCTCGCGCAGATGGCGCGCGCCGCCGGCCTGCACGTGATCCTCGCAACGCAGCGTCCATCGGTCGACGTCATCACCGGTACCATCAAGGCGAACTTCCCAACCCGCATCGCCTTCCAGGTGACGTCCAAGATCGACAGCCGCACGATTCTCGGCGAGATGGGTGCCGAGCAGCTGCTCGGCCAGGGCGACATGCTCTACATGGCCGGGGGCGGTCGCATCAGCCGCGTGCACGGACCTTTCGCGTCGGACGAGGAAGTCGAGAAGGTGGTGCGCCACCTCAAGACGCAGGGACAGCCGGAATATCTCGAAGCCGTCACGGCCGAAGAACCCAGCGAAGACGAGGACGGCGCGGTGTTCGACGCGTCCGCCATGGGCGCGGATGGCGGCGGCGATTTGTTCTCGCAGGCTGTTGCGATCGTCAAACGCGACCGTAAGGCCTCTACCAGCTATATCCAGCGCCGCCTGCAGATCGGCTATAACCGCGCCGCATCGCTGATGGAGCGCATGGAACTGGAGGGCATCGTCGGACCCGCCAACCACGCCGGCAAGCGCGAGATCCTGGTCGAGGAAGAAGACAGCCATATGTGAGGCGAGCCGCCTCAAACCATCATTCACGCAAAAACGTTATCTGCTTTTGGCCGAAATCACGCTAAAAGGGCGCCCAGCCACACAGGACGACGCGTTGATCAGACATCCGGACATTCGATTCGCTGCCATTGTCGCCGCGCGGAGCGCGCGCATGGCCGGCGTAATTCTCGTCACCGCCGCGATGGTGATCACGGCGTCGTTCGCGCAGACCGTTCCCGTGCCGAAGCCTGCACCGAAGGGCCGCGACGGCGGTCCGGCCGTTGGAGGGCCCGCGGTCACCGGCGCGACCCAGACGCCGCCCAATCCGGTGATTCCGGATCCACGCCGCAACGTGCCGAGCAGCATCTTCCAGACCTTCGATGCGAACCAGAAGGCCCAGGCCGCCAAGGTCAGCGCCTATTTGTCGTCATTGTCGACGCTGGTCGGGAATTTCGTCCAGGTCGGCCCCGACGGCAGCAAGACGCAAGGCGACTTCTACATCCAGAAGCCGGGCAAGGTGCGCTTCGAATATGACGCGCCGAGCCCGATCGACATCGTCGCCGACGGATCGTCGCTGGTGGTGCGCGACCGCAAGCTCGCGACGCAGGACGTCTATCCGCTGTCACAGACACCGCTGCGTTTCCTGCTGTCCGACCGCATCGACCTGATGAAGGACACCAACGTCGTCAACGTCTCGGCCGACGACGTCTTCGTCAGCGTCACCATCGAGGAGAAGCAGGCGCTGGTCGGCACCAGTCGCCTCTTGCTGATGTTCGGCGCCAAGGACGGCCAGTTGAAGCAGTGGACCGTCACCGACCCGCAGGGCTACGACACCACGATCGCGGTCTATAATCTGGATACGAGCAAGAAGCTCGATCCCGGCATGTTCAAGATCGATTTTACCAATTACGGCCCGTCGCCGGGCTGAGACTTACTCGCTGCTGCGATGATCGACATGCCCGGGCTTGTCCCGGGCATCCACGTTCTGGACCTACAATCTGGACCTACAAAAAGGCGTGGATGGCCGGGTCAAGCCCGGCCATGACGGATGGAGTTTGTTAGATCAATCTCATGCGTTTTTCCCTGACAACCTGGAACATCAATTCGGTGCGGCTGCGCATCGATCTGGTCGCAAAATTTCTCAAGAGCGCGCGGCCGGACGTGCTGTGTCTCCAGGAGACCAAGTGCATCGACGACGCTTTTCCGCTGAAGCGCTTCAAGCGGCTCGGCTACGAGCATGTCGCGTTGAACGGCCAGAAGGGTTATCACGGCGTCGCCATCGTCTCGAAGATTCCGTTCGAGTCGAAGGACATCCGCACCTTCTGCGACAAGGTGGATTCACGCCACATCTCGGTGTCGTTCGGTGAGAGGGCCGGGATCGCGAAACCCCTGGTGGTGCATAATTTCTACGTGCCCGCCGGCGGCGACATTCCCGATCCCGCGCTGAACGAGAAATTCGATCACAAGCTCCGCTTCCTCGACGAGATGAAGGCGTGCGAGCCGTTGCATCCGCGCGGCGAGGATCGCCACATCCTGGTCGGCGATCTCAACGTTGCCCCGCATGAGAATGACGTCTGGTCGCACAAGCAGCTTCTGAAAGTGGTGTCGCACACGCCCATCGAAACCGAGAAGCTGCAAGCCGCGCTCGCCGCCGGCGAATGGGTCGATGTCGCGCGCGATCGCATTCCGATGTCGGAAAAGGTCTACACGTGGTGGAGCTACCGCTCCGCCGATTGGACTGTCGGCGACCGCGGCCGCAGGCTCGACCACATCTGGGTCTCGCGCGCGCTGAAAGATGCGGTGAGTGATTTCAAGATTTTGCGCGATGCGCGGAGCTGGGAGCGTCCGTCGGATCATGTGCCGGTGACGGTGACGCTCGAGGTTTAATGTCGCTCTGGCGAAAGCCAGGCCCATTACACCAATCTTCGTTGTTGCGCGAGGACATCGGCAATCGCACCAAGCCAGAAACATTTGGGATGACGGGTCCTGGCCTTCGCCAGGACGACATCACGACGTCAGCTTCGCACCCGCCATCAATATATCGCTGGCGATCTGGCTGGAGCGCACCGCGAATTCGTCGCGCAGGCGGACGGCGGCGGCGGGGTCGCTTTCGAGCACACGCTGAAACAGGCTGCGCGCGACGCGGATGACGGAGGCGTGCTCGATCGCGATCGCGCTCGACGGCCGCTTCATCGGCACGATCAGCGCGAGCTCGCCGATCAACGCACCGGGACTTGCGATCATCTCCGCACCGGCGCCGTCGTCGACCCGGAAGGCGCCGCGCTGGACCACGAAGCCGGCATCGGCATCGTCGCCGAGATTGAACAAGACGTCGCCGCGGACGAAGTCACGCTGCTCGGAGCCGATCGCCAGCATGCGCAACGAAGCGTCTCCCAACAGGCGCAGTGTCGGGACACGCTCGAGAAGCGCTACATCATCGTCGATTGACATTCAGGTCCGGGGCTCAAGGGCACGCAATCTAAAACGATTCGCACGCCCCTGAAGCGTATCACGGCACCAGCTTGTAGCCACCGGCTTCCGTGACCAGGATTTCCGGGTTCGCGGCGTCCTTCTCGATCTTCTGGCGAAGCCGGTAAATGTGGGTTTCCAGCGTGTGGGTGGTGACGCCGGAATTGTAGCCCCAGACCTCCTGGAGCAGGGTCTCGCGCGAGACCGGCATCTGGCCGGCCCGGTAGAGGAAGCGGAGGATGGCGGTTTCCTTCTCCGTCAGCCGGACCTTGCGCGCATTGGCGGCGGTCAGCATCTTGGAGCCGGGCCGGAAAGAGTAGGGGCCGACCGAGAACACTGCGTCCTCGCTGGCTTCGTGCTGCCGGAGCTGGGCGCGGATGCGCGCCAGCAGTACGGCGAAGCGGAAGGGTTTTGCGACATAGTCGTTGGCGCCGGATTCCAGCCCCAAAATCGTGTCGGAATCGGTGTCATGCCCGGTGAGCATGATGATCGGAGCCTTGAACCCGCCCTTGCGTAAGGAACGGACCACTTCGCGGCCATCGGTGTCGGGCAGGCCAACATCCATCAGGACGAGATCGGGGGCATTGGCCTTCGCGGCACTCGCGCCCTTGGCGCCGGTATCGACCGCGGAGGCTTCAAATTCTTCGTGCAGCGACAATTGCTCCACCAACGTATCGCGCAGATCGGTATCGTCATCCACGATCAGGATCTTGCGGGCATTGGCCATAGGGGGTCATCCTTTTGGGGTCCGGCGCGGCGCGCATCCATGCTGCACCCAGCCGAGAGGGAAGTTTAGGGGTCGCCGTTATTATTGTTGTTCGTCTTGAAGTAGTGGGCTGTTACCGATTCACAAGCCAGAACCACTCTAACCTAGAATAGCAGGCCGTTTTGATGAATGTCCTGTAATGAATTCGACATCGCACGTTCACATGAAAAATAAAGCTGCTTCAGCTAGTTACACCATGAACCGGAGCGCCGGGCCGCTCTCGGTGATCCGCGTTAAGCCTGCCGCCGGGAAGCCGCGCCGGGGCTGGCTGACCGCCGGAGCGCTGACGATTCCGGTGGCGCTCGGACGCGGCGGCATTCTGGCGAACAAGCGCGAGGGCGATGGCGGCACCCCGCGGGGCAGCTTCCGTCCGAGGCGATTGTGGTGGCGGGGCGACCGGCACAGCCGCCCGCAGACCTTCCTGCCGGCCCGGATCATCACCGGCGAGGACGCCTGGTGCGAGGATCCCAAGGACCGTCATTACAATCAGGGAATCCGCCTCCGCCAGGGGCAGGGCGGCGACCGGCTCAAGCGGGCCGACCATCTCTATGACTTCATCATCGAAATCGACCACAATACGAGGCCGCGGATCGCCGGCCGGGGCAGCGCGGTGTTCTTGCATCTGGCCCGCGACAATTTCGGCCCCACCGCAGGCTGCGTCTCGATGACCGAAGCGGCGATGCGACAATTGCTGCGGCGGCTTGGACCAAAAACAAAAATCATCATCGGATGAGGACACATGCTCGACAAGGATCAGATCGCCGCCGCTTCGCAGGTCCTGGTTAAACATTGGCGCGACGGCACCAAGCTTGACGCGCTGGAGCCAGAGTTGCGGCCTCAGAACCGCACCGAGGCTTACGCCGTGCAGGCTGCGCTCAGCGGGACTTTGTTCGGCTGGAAGATCGCGGCAACGAGCGAGTCCGGACAGAAGCACATCAATGTCGCGGGACCGTTGGCCGGTCGGATCATGAGCGACACCGTGATCGCCGATGGCGGCACCGCCTCGATGAAGGGCAACGCGATGCGCGTCGGCGAACCGGAGTTCGCTTTCGGCATGGGGCGCGATCTGCCGCCGCGCGCGGCGCCATATACTGTCGACGAGGTGCTCGCCGCCGTGGACAGCTTGCATCCCGCGATCGAGATTCCCGATTCGCGCTTTGCCGATTTCGCCAGCGCCGGCGAGGCGCAGCTCATCGCCGACAACGCCTGTGCGCATCTGTTCGTGCTGGGCGCAGCGACGAATGCGAACTGGCGTGCCATGGATCTCGTCGAAGAGCGGCCGCAGATCACGCTACGCGGCCAGCGCTATCTCGGCCACGGCAAGAACGTGCTCGGCGATCCCCGCATTGCCCTGGCCTGGCTGGCCAACGAGCTGCGTGGCCTCGGCATCATCTTGCGGGCAGGGGAGGTAGTGACCACGGGCACGTGCCATCCGCCGCTTCCGATCCAGGCGGGTGATCGGTTTGTCGCGGACTTTGGCGCGCTGGGGAAGGTGGCAGTGGGGTTTGAATAGGCCCCACATACACCACCGTCATTGCGAGCGCAGCGAAGCAATCCAGAATCTTTCCGCGGAGGGACTCTGGATTGCTTCGCTGTGCTCGCAATGACGAAATCGAGAGTTCGTATGGCGCTCTGCCGTCGCTAACGGCTCTCACCGGCGCCCGAAGATCGCACTGCCCACGCGCACATGGGTGGCGCCGAGCATGATCGCGGTCGCATAATCCGCGCTCATGCCCATCGAGAGCTTCTTCAATCCATTGCGCGCGGCGACCTTGGCGGTCAGCGCGAAATGCGCCGCCGGCGGCTCGTCTACCGGCGGGATGCACATCAACCCCGAGATCGTCAGCCCGTAGGTGTCGCGGCAGCTCGCGATGAAAGCATCGGCCTCGCCGGGCGCGATGCCCGCCTTCTGCGGCTCCTCACCGATATTGATCTGCACGAACAATTCCGGGTGCTTGTTCTGGGATTCGATTTCCTTGGCTAACGCCTGGCAAATGCTCGGGCGATCGACCGAATGGATGGCATCGAACAGCGCGACTGCCTCTTTCGCCTTGTTGGATTGCAGCGGGCCGATCAGATGCAGCGCGATATCGGGGTAAACAGAAGTTAACGCGGGCCACTTGCCTTTGGCCTCCTGCACGCGATTCTCCCCGAATACGCGCTGCCCGGCGCCGATGACCGGGGTAATTGCATCCGCGGCGAAAGTTTTCGACACCGCGATCAGCGTCACGGAGGCACGCTCGCGCCGCGCATCCTTGCAGGCGCGCGCGATTTCGGCTTCGACCGCGGCGAGCGCGTTTGGTGAATGGCCGGTTAGCGGCGCGGCGTTGGCTTCAGTCATGATGTCGCATCGGAGCTGGTTGTTGCGGAGCTAGTTCTAATTTTACCGAGTTCAAGAAAGAGTTTTTGAACCCCTCGCTTTACCTTAGCCGCGGGGTGGGCAGCGAAGATGTCAAACGTCAGTTTCAAGCGCAAACGAGCGAAACTCAAGCAGGTTCTCGGAATCCGGGCGCGGCTTGCGTTGCTCGCGGTGATTCTGGTGACGCCTTTGATGTTCGAACGCATCCGATCGCTGGAAGACACGCGCACACGGCAGATCGCACAGGCCACAGCCGAATTCACCACCGTTGCAAGACACAGCGCCGATGCGCAGCGCGAGGTGATCTCGTCGGTCGAGACCATCCTGAAATCGGAAGCTTTCATCCGCGCCTCCGCCGGCGGCATCAGCAAGAGCTGTGACGTGCTGCGCGCGAGCCTGCCGTCGAACCTTCCCTGGATCCGCACGCTTCTGATCGCCGGCCAGGACGGGCGCATCCAGTGCGCCACCAACAACATGTATGTCGGCCTGGACCTCAGTGACCGGCCGTATTTCCAGCAGGCGCAGGAAACCGGCCGCTTCGTCCTGAGCGACTTCATCCTGTCGCGCCCGGTGCTGACACCGACCGTCATGGCGGTTTACCCGGTGTCCGCCTTCAGCGGCGTAGCGGATGCCGTCGTGCTCGCCACCGTCAACCTCGACTGGATGTCGAAGGTCATGAGCAATCTGGGGGGGCGCGCCGGCATCACGGCCGTGCTGGTCGACAGCACCGGCACCGTGCTGGCGGCACCGGCCGACCAGCATAGTGCGATCGGCCGTCCGCTCGACAACATGCCGCTGATGTCCGCGATCGCCGACAAGGCGCTGAGGTCTGACCAGGACGAAGGTTCACTCTCTTTCCTCGCTGCCGACGGCTCCCGCCGCGCGGTCAGCTATATCCGCATCGCCGGAACCAATGCCCGCCTGATCGCCAGCATCGACGAGGACAAGGTGTCCGCGGCCGTGAGCCGCGACATCCGCACCGCCTATCTCCAGCTCGGTTTCGTCGTCGTATTCGTGCTGCTCGGCGCGCTGATCGCAGCCGAGAAACTGGTGATCAAGCCGATCAGGATGCTCGCCGACATGGCCAAGCGTCTGGGCGAGGGCGATCTGTCGGCGCGTGCCGCGCGCAATCGCCTGCCGGCCGAGTTCGTGCCGCTCGCCCGCGCGTTCAACGCGATGGCCGCACAGCTCAGCCAGCGCGAACGCGAGCTGATGGCGAGCAATGACCGACTCACGGTGATGGCCTCGATCGACATGTTGTCGGGGCTTGCCAACCGCCGCGGCTTCCAGAGCCGCCTCGATTTCGAATGGATGCGCGCGCAGCAATATGGCAGCGACCTCGCGCTGTTGATGATCGACGTCGACCATTTCAAGCTGTTCAACGACACCTACGGCCATCTCGAAGGCGATTCTTGCCTGACCAGGCTCGGCGAATCGCTGTCCGGCATCGCCGCCGACACGATGGGCTTCGCGGCCCGCTACGGCGGCGAGGAATTCTGCCTGTTGCTGCCGAACACCGACGTGGCGCGCGCCGTCGAAATTGGCGAACAGGCGCGTGCGGCCGTGCTGAAGCTGGGCCTGCCGCACATCACCTCCGACCACATGATCGTCACCGTCTCGATCGGCGTTGCCGCGACCAAGCCCAACGAGAGCTTGCGTCCGGGCGATTTGATCGAAGCCGCCGACGCCGCGCTCTACGCCGCCAAGCACCGCGGTCGCAACAACGTCGTCGAGCATGGCATCACGGTGATCGACAACGGCGCGGCGGAAATGATGATGGCGGGCTGAGGGCTAACCCGCAGCCCGGACGCGATCGACCTCGCTCTCGGTGACCAGGCCCGGCGAGCCGAACAGGACTCTCCGTATTTTTGCGGAGCAGCCTTGCGGCGCCGCGCCGCCAGCGGCAACCCATTGACCCCCCGAGGACTTCTATGGCCTAGTCCGCCGTCTTTAGACGGCCAGATCCACGAAAACCCAACGATTCCATGACCTCCGAACGCTACAACGCCCGCGACGCCGAACCGCGCTGGCAAGCCGCCTGGGACCAACAGGCGATCTTCGTCTCCAAAAACGACGATCCGCGGCCGAAATACTATGTGCTTGAGATGTTCCCCTACCCGTCGGGGCGCATCCATATCGGCCATGTCCGCAATTACACGCTTGGCGACGTACTGGCCCGCTTCATGCGAGCCAAGGGTTTCAACGTGCTGCACCCGATGGGCTGGGACGCTTTCGGCCTGCCGGCCGAGAACGCCGCGATCGAGCGCAAGGTCGCACCGAAGGCCTGGACCTACGCCAACATCGCCGCGATGAAGAAGCAGCTCCGTTCGATCGGACTGTCGCTGGACTGGAGCCGCGAGATCGCGACCTGCGATCCCTCCTATTACAAGCACCAGCAGAAGATGTTTCTGGACTTCCTGCGCGAAGGCCTCGCCGAGCGCGAGAAGCGCAAGGTGAACTGGGACCCCGTCGACATGACCGTGCTCGCCAACGAGCAGGTGATCGACGGGAAGGGCTGGCGTTCGGGTGCCGTTGTCGAGCAACGGGAAATGAACCAGTGGGTCTTCAAGATCACGAAGTACTCGCAGGAGCTGCTGTCTGCACTGGATACGCTGGACCGCTGGCCCGACAAGGTGCGGCTGATGCAGCGCAACTGGATCGGCCGGTCCGAGGGCCTGCTGATCCGCTTCGCGCTCGACGCGACGACGACGCCGGCCGGCGAGAGCGAGCTGAAGATTTTTACGACACGCCCCGACACGCTGTTCGGCGCGAAGTTCATGGCGATCTCGGCCGATCATCCGTTGGCGCAGGCAGCCGCGGCTAAGAATCCGAAGCTTGCCGAGTTCATCGGCGAGATCAAGCGGATGGGCACGGCGCAGGAGATCATCGACACCGCCGAGAAGCAGGGATTCGATACCGGCATCCGCGCGGTCCACCCGTTCGATCCGAGCTGGAAGCTGCCGGTCTATGTCGCCAACTTCGTGCTGATGGAATACGGCACCGGCGCCATTTTCGGCTGTCCCGCACACGACCAGCGCGACCTCGACTTCGTCAACAAGTACGCTCTCGGCAACACGCCGGTGGTGTGCCCCGAGGGCCAGGATCCGAAATCATTCGTCATCACCGATACCGCCTATGACGGTGACGGCCGCATGATCAATTCGCGTTTCCTTGACGGCATGACCATCGATCAGGCCAAGGACGAGGTGGCGAAGCGTCTCGAGAGCGAGCTGCGCGGCAACGCGCCGGTCGGCGAGCGCCAGGTCAATTTCCGCCTGCGCGACTGGGGCATTTCGCGCCAGCGCTATTGGGGCTGCCCGATCCCCGTCATCCATTGCCCGAAATGCGACGTCGTGCCGGTGCCGGATGCCGATCTGCCCGTCGAACTGCCGGACGATGCGACCTTCGACAAGCCGGGCAACGCGCTCGATCATCATCCGACCTGGAAGCACGTCACCTGTCCGCAATGCGGCGGCAAGGCTAGCCGCGAAACTGACACCATGGACACCTTCGTCGATTCGTCCTGGTACTTTGCGCGTTTCACCGATCCCTGGAACGAGAACGCTCCGACGACGCCAGAGGTCGCCAACCGGATGCTGCCGGTCGACCAGTATATCGGCGGCGTCGAGCACGCGATCCTGCATCTGCTCTACAGCCGCTTCTTCACCCGCGCGATGAAGGCGACCGGGCACATCGCCCTGGACGAGCCGTTCGCGGGCATGTTCACGCAGGGCATGGTAGTGCACGAGACCTACCAGAAGGCCGACGGCACCTACGTCCAGCCGGTCGAGGTGAAGGTCGAGACCGGCGCCAACGGCCGCCGCGCCACGCTGCTAACGTCAGGCGAAGACATCCAGATCGGCCCGATCGAGAAGATGTCGAAGTCGAAGAAGAACACGGTCGATCCCGACGACATCATCGAGACCTATGGCGCCGACGTCGCCCGCTGGTTCATGCTGTCGGACTCCCCGCCCGAGCGCGACGTGATCTGGAGCGACGAGCGCGTCCAGGGCGCCTCGCGCTTCGTGCAGCGGCTGTGGCGGCTGGTGAACGATTCTGTGGAACCCGGCAAGGGCGCGCCGACGGCCCGGCCGGCCAGCTTCGGCCCGGACGCCACCGCCTTGCGCAAGGCTGCCCATGGCGCGCTGGACAAGGTCACCACCGGAATCGAGCGACTGCACTTCAACGTCTGCCTCGCCCATATCCGCGAATTCACCAATGCGTTTGCGGAGATCTTGCAACGTCCCGGCCAGCCGGCTCCAGATTTGGCCTGGGCGATCCGGGAGGCCAGCCAGATCCTGGTCCAGCTGTTCTCCCCGATGATGCCGCATTTGGCCGAGGAGTGTTGGCAGGTTCTGGGCCATAGCGGGCTGGTTTCCGAGGCCAATTGGCCCCAAATCGAACGCGATTTGCTGGTTGAAGACAGTGTGACCCTGGTGGTCCAGGTCAACGGTAAGAAGCGGGGCGAGGTCACAGTTGCAACAGCGGCCGAGAATCCGGAAATCGAGGCTGCCGTTTTGGCCCTCGATGCGGTAAAACTGGCCTTGGATGGCAAACCCGTCCGCAAGGTGATTATCGTCCCCAAGAGGATCGTGAATGTTGTCGGCTAGGATCCGCATCGCAGCCCGCTTGCTGGCGGTCGCCGCACTGGCGGCCATGACGGCCGGCTGCTTCCACCCGATGTATGCCGAGCACACCGACGGCACCCCCGGTCTGCGCGAGAAGCTGATGGGGGTCGATCTACCCCCGATCGCCAAAGCCAATGCCTCACGCGAGGCCCGGGTCGGCGTCGAGGTCCGCAACGCGCTGGCCTTCAAGCTCTATGGCAGCGCCACTGGCATGCCGCCAACCCACCGCCTCGAGATCCGCTTCGCAAGCAGCAAGACGTCGCTGATCGTCGATCCCAACACCGGCCTGCCCAGCAGCGAAAACTACGGCCTCGACGCCCAGTACAATCTGATCGAGGTCGTCAGCGGCAAGTCGGTGATGACAGGCACCACGTTCTCCCGCGTGTCCTACGACATGCCCGGCTCCTATCAGCGTTTCAGCCGCAACCGCGCGGTACGTGATGCCGAGGATCGTGCTGCCAACGAGATCGCCGAGAACATCACGACTCGACTCGCCTCGTTCTTCACCGCGGGCACTTAATTCATCCCGTCACCCCGGTTCGCCCGGAATGACGAGTCCCAGGCAACATGGTCGCGCTGCGCGGAAAAGAGATCGACGCCTTTCTCGCCCGCCCCGATGCGGGCCGTCCGATCATCCTGCTCTATGGTCCCGACGCCGGCCTGGTCCGCGAACGCGCGGATGCGCTGATCGCCTCGTCCGTCGACGATCCCAATGATCCCTTCTCGCTGGTCAAGGTCGATGGCGACGAGCTCTCCGCCGAGCCGTCGCGCCTCGTCGACGAGGCCATGACGGTGCCGCTGTTCGGCGGCCGCCGCGCCATCCGCGTGCGCGCCGGCTCGCGCAGCTTTGCCAGTGCTATCGACACGCTGGCGGAAATGGGCGTCAGGGATTGCCGCATCGTGATCGAGGCCGGCGAGCTGCGTCCGGAATCGCCACTGCGCAAGGCCTGCGAACGCGCCAAGACGGCCGTCGCGATCGCCTGCTATCCCGATACCGAGCGCGATCTCGCCAAGCTCATGGAAGACGAGCTCCGCATCGCCAATTTGCGCATCGCGCAAGATGCCCGCGCGGCGCTGATGTCGTTCCTCGGCGGCGATCGCCAGGCCTCCCGCAACGAGCTGCGCAAGCTCACGCTCTATGCCCATGGCAAGGGCGAGATCACGCTGGATGACGTGATGGCTGTCGTCGCCGATGCGTCGGAACTGAAACTCGATCCGATCGTCGATGGCGCCTTCGCCGGCCGGCCCGAGATCGTCGAGAACGAGTTTGCCAAAGCCATGATCGCCGGCACCTACCCCGGCGTGATCATCTCCGCGGCGCAGCGTCAGGCGGCGTGGCTGCACAAATCGGCGCTCGCAATCGCCGACGGCACGCCCGCATCCGCGGTGCTCGACAGCGGCTATCCGCGCCTGCATTTTTCGCGGAAGCCCGCGGTCGAAACCGCATTGCGCAATTTCAGCGTGGCGCGGCTCGCCGTCATCATCGAGCAGCTCGCGACCGCCGCGCTCGATACCCGCAAGCAATCCACCCTCGCCGCCGCCATCGCCCAGCGCACGCTGATGGCGATCGCCGCAAACGCGAAGCGGCGGAGCTGAGCTTCCCGCACTGTCCCCTCGTCATTGCGAGGAGCCCTTGCGACGAAGCAATCCAGAATCTCTCCGCGGAAAGATTCTGGATGGCTTCGCTGCGCTCGCAATGACGTGTGGATCGGCATGAGGTCCTGGCTTTCGCCAGGACGACACCAAGCGGCTACAGCGCGCCCTTCGCCAGCCGCCGCATCACCTCGTCGAGCTGATCGAGGTTGCGGTAGTTGATCTGGACCGAGCCGCCGGGGTCGCGGTGGCTCACCGTGACCTTGAGCCCGAGCGCGTCGCTGACGCGCTTTTCGAGGTCGACCGTGTCAGGGTCCTTTTCCTTCGCCCCCGTGCGCGCCTTCTGCGGCTTGCGCTCCGGCACGCCCTCTTCATGCGCCAACGCCTCGGCCTGGCGGACGTTGAGGCCCTCCTCGACGATGCGCTTGGCGGCAGCGAGCGGATCAGGCACGCCGATCAGCGCGCGGGCATGACCCGCGGTCAGCTCGCCGGTCGTGATCAGGGTTTGCACCTCGGCGGGAAGCTTCGTCAGCCGCATCATGTTGGCGATGTGGCTGCGGCTCTTGCCGACGACTTTGGCGATGTCGTCCTGGCTGCGTTTGAACTCGTTGGCGAGCGCGTGATACCCAAGCGCCTCTTCCATCGGGTTGAGGTCTTCGCGTTGCACGTTCTCGACGATCGCGAACTCCAGCGCATCGCTGTCGCTGATGTCGACGGGGACGATCGGCACTTCGTGCAGGCCGGCCATTTGCGAGGCGCGCCAGCGCCGTTCGCCGGCGATGATCTCGAAGCGGTCCTGCGCACCCTTCACCGGGCGCACCACGATCGGCTGGATCACGCCATGCTGCCTGATCGAATCGCTGAGCTCCCTGAGCTCGCTCTCCGAAAAGGTGCGGCGCGGGTTGCGCGGATTGGGCTTGATGAACTCGATCGGCACCTTGCGTTGCGCGCGCGGCCGATCGACATGCTGAGCCTCGCCGCCGACGTCACCGATCAGACTCGCAAGACCCCGGCCCAGTCGCGAACGCGCTTCGTCGGCCATCGCCAGCTCCCTTGGATTCACGCTGCACTCCAGAACTGAATTGTCGAAACTCGTAACTCGTAGCATCAACGCCGCTTCAATGCGTCGTCCGCAGCTCGCGCTCGCGCTGGATCACTTCGGTGGCGAGCCGCAGATAAGCTTCGCTGCCGACGCATTTGAGATCGTAGACGAGCACCGGCTTGCCGTAGGACGGCGCCTCCGAGATGCGCACGTTGCGCGGGATCATGGTCTTGTAGACCTTCTCGCCCATGAACTGCCGGACGTCGGCAACGACCTGGTTCGAGAGATTGTTGCGCGAGTCGAACATGGTCAGCACGATGCCGTGGATCGACAGGCTCGGATTGAGCGTCGAGCGCACCTGCTCCACCGTCTGCAGCAATTGCGACAGACCTTCGAGCGCGAAGAACTCGCACTGGAGCGGCACCAGGATTGCGTCGGAAGCCGCCATCGCGTTCACGGTGATCAAGTTGAGCGAGGGCGGACAGTCGATCAGCACGTAAGTGTAATCGGCGTCGGGCGAGACGTTGTTGTTGAGCGCGCTGATCGCATCGCGCAGCTTGTACGCACGACCCGGCGTGGTGCCGAGCTCGAGCTCAAGGCCGGAGAGATCCATGGTCGAGGGCGCGATATGCAGCCGCGGCACTGCCGTCGACACCACCGCTTCCCGCAGGCTCGCCTCGCCGATCAGAACGTCATAGGTCGAGCAGGAGCGGTTGCGGCGATCGATGCCGAGTCCGGTCGAGGCATTGCCCTGCGGATCGAGATCGACGATCAGGACGCGCTCGCCGATCGCAGCGAGCGCCGTGCCGAGATTGATCGCCGTGGTTGTTTTTCCCACGCCGCCCTTCTGATTCGCCAGCGCCAGGATGCGCGGATGGCCCTGCGGGACGGCGGCGGTCTGTTCTTGCTGCGGTTCGTCAATCACGCTCAT